>JAQUYD010000005.1 GCA_028692035.1 Oscillospiraceae bacterium | reverse complement strand
GGCGCCCACCTTTTCTTCCGCTTTCCGGCTCTCCTTGAAGTAGACCAGAATGGCGAGGATGACCATCACCGGGGCCAGGAGCGGCAGGATGGCGAGGCACGGGAGCGCGCAGAGCAGGATCACGCCGGGTTTGACCAACGTGTAGGCCGTGTAGACCTCCGGGGTCATGTCCATGCCCGCCGCGGAGAGCATCCGCTCCAAACGGTGCCGCTTGTACTCGTCCATGCGGATATACTTTGAGAGCTTGATCGACCAGCCAAGCAGGAGCGCGTCGATGGATTTCATCGACTTCTTATCCCGTCTGCCCGCCGAGAGAAGAGCCTTTTCCGTAGAGAGCCGGGGCAGCTTGAGGATATCCGCTGTGATGAAGAACAGCCCGGAGGCAACGGCCACGCCAAAAAGAAAGAGCAAAAATGTCATGTCCGTCACCTCCTGTATTCAATGGGCTGGGTCAGCTTCACCACAAATGCGAATGAGACAAAAATGGCGGCGGCGCAGACCGCCAGCACCGCCTGTCCGGGGAGGGTATGCATCAGCGTCCCGTACCAGTCCTTATTGATGAAGTATAAAAGCGGGATGTTCAGCACCACCAGCGCTGCCATGGTTATAAACTCCTTGCGGGGCCCGAACACGAGGTTTTCCAGCTCGCCGTTGACTACCCGCATATCCGACAGCTTACTGACGATGGGCGTGAGCGTTGTTTTGAGGCTGCGGTCATACTGACAGGCTGCGATGGCGTCGCACCACTCCCGCCAGACCTCGTTGTCTATGGAGGCTTTCAGCTCGGAGAGCGCCGCGTCCACATCGGGGTCTATATGCGTGATGCGTGTAAGAAAGCTCTGGAACACGCCGCGCACGGGCGGGTTCAGATAGGAGATATTCTCCTGCACTGCTGTCTGGATGTCCTCGTTTCTGAGGTAAGCGGTCGTGATAATGGAGAGTGCCGTTTCCAGCTCAGCGGACACATCCTTTTTGTAATGGCCGGCCGTGAGCTTCACATACCAAAACGGGACGAACGCCAGCCCCACGGCCAGTACGGGCACAAGGAACACATTGCCCATCATGATGGCGGCGGACGCGCCGATGGCGAAGAACAGAAGGGACGCGGCGCAGATCGTCGGGAACTTCTGCGCCTTGCCGGTGGCCTTGAGGATGCCCTGCGCCTCGGCGATCTCCCTGCGGAGGAAGGACAGCTTTTTGCGCCGTGTGGCCTTGTTGATGTCGCTGCGGATGCTTCTCGGAGCGGAGGTCAGGCGCTTGAACACAGCGTCGGTCAGCTCCATGGGGGAAAGCCTGAGAATGAAAAAAGCACCGGCGATCATGCCGATGCAGGCGATGAGCTGGAGCGTCGTCATGCGCTCACCTCCGTTTCCTTGGGCTGAAGCAGGGCTTCAAGCTGCGTTGTGGGCATACCGTTCTCAATGAGCCGCTTTTGCAGGCTTTTGGACGGCTCACAGACCTTTTCGTGATGCCCGTCTATGATGAATTTACCGTCCTCCAGACGGTTATCCGTGATGCGGTATCTGAAAAGCGTGTTGTAGCGCCGCGCCCCGTCCGGCAGGATCTCACATTCCGCGATCTCCATCATGCGGCGCTGTTTGTTTTCGAGCTGCTTACAGAAAACCACCAGCGGGTACGCCTCGGTGACATAGCTCATAAGCGTTTCGTCCGACATATCCACGGCGCGCTTGCACAGGGAAACCATGCGCCGGTAGGTCGCTTCGCAGGAGTTGGAGTGGATGGTGGTCAAAACGGCGAAGCCGATTCTGGCCGCCTCCTGCGCGGCGTTTGCCTCCGCGCCTCGCATTTCGCCGACCACCAAAATATCCGGGTTAAAGCGCAGGCAGATGTCCACAAGGGCGATCTGGTCTACCCGCTGGCGCTCGTTCTCGCTGTCGCGGGTCAGAGTATGCACCACGGAGTTGACCACCTTCCCGTCCTTCTCCCGCACCAACTGCAGCTCTCTGGAGCCGTTTTCGATGGTGAAGATACGCTTGTTGTCGGGAATGGTGGTCAGGAGCCAGCCCGCCACAGTGGTCTTGCCGGAGGAGGTGGCGCCGGCCACACAGATGGATATGCCATAGCGCAGGCAGGCGGCGAGGAAATCCAGCATTTCCGGGGTCGCTGTGCCGCCCTCTGTGAAATCCTCCCTTGTGAGCGTCTGGCGGTTGACGATTCTTATGGACGCCGCCACGCCAACATCCGCGTCCACGACTGGCGTTTTCACGGCGGCGATTCGAGTGTTGCGGGTCAGGTGGCCGGTGACGGTGGGGCTGGCGTTATCCAGCACCATGCCGGAGGCGTGCAGCATACGGCGAATGACATTGATGGCGTGTTCCGGCGAGTCGAAATGCTCAGAGAGCTTCTCACTGCGCCCGTCCGAATACTGCACCTCCACATCCCGCCAGCTATTGATGTTGATTTCCTCAATGCCCTCGCCGTAGATGTACTTGGTCAAAAAACCGTACTCGGCCATCTCGGAGTAAAGGGCTGCGATAAGCTCATCCGTATCCATACCCGCCACGGCGATGCGCTTATCCTGGACGAACTTGGCGATATAGCGTTTGAGCTGATCCCTCGCCTCGTCGCCGCCCTCGATGATGAGGCCGGAATACTCGCTGGAGATGTACTCCTGCACATCCCGAAGCACGGAGGCAAAGTCCCGCCCTCCGACTTCCGGCGTAAAGAACAGGTTATGGGTACGGGCGGAAGCGCCGCTTTCCGACGCAAGCGTCCTCCGGGGATCATCGTCGTACTCGGGGAGTACCTTGGGCTTGGATTCGGGAACGGTTTCCATTACGGGAGGCTGTGCGGAAGGGCGTCTTTCCTCCACCGCCTGAACCATGGGCGTTTCCGATTCTGCTGCCGGGGCAAATATGGAGGCGCTTCGTTTCTTTCCTAACATCCGAACACCTCCCGGATGATTTTCTCGAGTTCCTTTCGGAACGGGCGGCTGTCCTTCATGGTCAGGTCAGCGAGGAGGTTTCCGGCGAGATACTGTTCCTCCAGCTCTGCCGAATACGGCAGCTTGAACGCCACGCTGCCCAGCACTTTGCCGATATGCTCGGCGGCCTGCTGGGGTTTGATGTTTGCCGCCACCTTGTACTGCTTATCCGCATCCCATTTGGCGTCCCCCAACAGGGGGAGCTGGCTGGAGAGGTAGCTGACAGATTTAAGGTCGCAGTTGGCAAGACGGAGAACGCTGTCGGCCTCCATCAGCGCCACGGCGGAGAGGATGTCGTTGGCGATATACGAGCCGCAGTCGATGACCACATAGGGCACAATCTCCCGCAGTCCGTCCAGCAGCTCCGTCGCCTGCTTCTCCGTATAGGGCGGGTAGGTGTACTCGTTTTCCCCCTTCTGCATCCCGAGGATCGTCAGATACCCGAGCCGCTTGTGGGTGACGCAGTTGTGCTTAATGAGGTTCTCGCCGATCCTTGCGGCGGCGAGGACAGTGCCGAGGGAGCGTTCACACTCCAGCTCGGAGGCGGGACAGATGCAGGGCAGCATGGGCGCAGTCATGTCGCAGAGGACGAGCGCCACATTGCGCTTTTTATCCGCGAGTGCTTTAGCGAGCTTCACGGCGGTGACCGTCTTTCCGCTGCCGGGAGAGCCCCAAACGGCGAGGATGCCGCCGCTGCTCTGTACCTCCTGTTCATAGGCATCTTCCGCGCCGCCGCGGCCAAAGATGCTCATTTTCTTAAAGTTCATTCTCTGCCGTCACCTCGCCTTCCGGGGTGGGAGTGGGAGCGTCGACCTCGCTTTCAGCGTTATCCTCCGTTTCCGGCTCCGGCTCGGCATACAGCTCCTCGATGAGCGCGTCCTGTGCCTCGGTAAAGGCGGCGGCGCTCTCCGGCGTGCCGCGGTAGACGAGAGTGAGGTGGAGCTTGGCGTCCAGCTCCAGCGCGGCCAGCACCTTGGCCTGCTCGGGCGAGACGAGGAAGGTGACCGTCGAGGGCAGCTCCTTTTCATCCTCCACGGCCTCGCCGGTGTTGGCGTCATAGCCGGAGGAGGCGGTGACGGTGATGATTTCCACATACTGAAGCTCGGGCGGGATGATCGTTTCGCCTGTCTGGTGGAAATCCGCTACCACCACCGACACGATATCTCCGCTCTGGAGCTTTCCCGAGAGTCCATTTGCGAAGCTCTTGATGGTGACCGACATGGCCTGCTTGGTACCGTCGAGGCTGTATAGGTAGGCGTTCTCTGCGGCGGGCGTTTCCGAGAGCTTGGTGGAGAGGATATAATCCCCAGCCGAGAGATCCGCCGTGGCATACTTGCCGACCACGGCATCCTTTTCCCTGATGATGTTGGCGGGCAGGTTGTAGCCTCCTACCTCCACGGTCTGCACCATATCCTTGGTGATCTCCTCGCCGACCTTGATTTCCTTGGCCACGCGGACGATATTTGTTTTCTGGCTGATGACCTGGTTGAAAAGCGGCGTGACGCCGAAGCAGATCACCAGCGCCACGATGATGCAGATGACGCCGATGACCGTGCGGTTCTTAAAAATGCTCATGCTGGTTGACCTCCTAAATGAAATATGCGGCTATGAAGCCGATGGCGAGGAACGGCGCCAGCGGATAGCTGGCTTTTTTCTCTTTCTGCCGGAGTTTTCTGACGAGGGCTTCCGCAAGCCAATAGAGGCAGAACACGGACAGCCCCAGCATCAGCCCCAGCGCGCCGGAAAAGAGTCCAAGCGTCATGCAGGAGGCGGCGACCAGCATGGTATCGCCGGCGCCGCCTCTCTGGAAGCCCGAGGCGAGGAAAAACGGCACGGCGAGGATAAGCCCCCAAAGCCTGACGGGGCTGAAATAGATCAGCCCCGTCAGCGTGAGGAGGATGCAGACGCTGTATGGTATCGTCCGGCTCTTGAGGTCGGACGCAGCGGCCGCCAACAGCAGAGAGATAAATAATGCCGCCCGAAGGACAGGCAGCATCTTAGTTCAAAGCGCCGGCGTAGTTGAACATATCCTTGATCTTCTGGTTGAGGGTGGGCATGACCACATCCCCGAACAAGGCGTACAGGCCGGCCAGCAGGAGCGCGCCGAGGACGACGGCGATGAGGATCTTCACGGCGGTGTCGATGTAGCCTTCACCGGCGTTGCCGTACACGGCGCGGCGGGAGAAGCCGAGGAAACGGGAGAGAGCAATCTTGGCTTTCTCAGCCACAGTCTTGGCGGTGTTCTTCATGGTGATAAACAGCTTTTTCATACAGTAAATCCTCCTAAAATGTATTGTGTGGTGTTTACATGGTGGGCGCGGACATACCCTGCGCCTGCTCGGGGAACGGGGCAGCCTCCTGCCGCTGGCTCTGGAGTTGCGAGAGCTGGTGCTGGTATTCGCCCAGCACTGCCTTGTCAAACTCGAGGCGGGACTCTTTGGTACAGGGGAAGCAGATGTCCTTGTACTCGCCGTTGCCCGCCTTATAGCTGGGCATGGATACGAACAGGCCGTTGCTGCCCTCCATTACCTTGACGCCACGAATGGCGAAGGCGTCGTTGATGTTGACCGAGGCGTTGGCGCGCAGCGAACCCTCGGCGCGAAACGAGTTGATCTTGACGTCGTACTTCATCGGGTAAGCGGGCGCGGTCTGCTCGGTGGCGGCCTCCGTCTGCGCGGGATCTGCCGCTTTGGTCTGAGATTTTGCCATAGCTGATATCCTCCTTTATACGATTTTGGATAGAAAAAAAGACAGCCGCTACTGTCATGGGGAACTGATTTGCCGCAGGGCCATGCCCTGCTCGGGAGCCTCCGGTTCAAAGGCTATCTCCTTGAACTGTGTGCGGCCGAGGTGATAGAAGGAGCTGCCGCCGCTGTCGTACAGCTCCACAATGTCCGAGACTGCCAGTGGATGCCCCTTAAATCCGGCCGGCGCCCGGTCGCCGAACTTGTCGTAGATTGCCTCCAAATCGTTGGTTTCGATCTGTCCGTCGTAGACGGGCCGGTAATCCTCCGGCTTCGGTTCGGGCAGGGGCTTGCCCGGATTGACCAGCGCCGCCCACGCTCCCGCCTCCGGCTTGAGCTGCCAGATGCGGCAGGACTTGAGCGGCGCGGCGGCCTCTCCCTGCGGGGTCAGCACAGCGCCGCTGATGAGCCGGTCGTACACGCCGTCCGTCCACTGCACCGCGAGGCCGCTCCGATGGGCGAAGGACTCCAGCTCGTCCGAGTGGAACATGGCGTCCAGCACGGCCTGTTCGCCGCTTTCGATATACCCCGCGGGGCTTCCGTAGTAGTAGATGCATCCGTTTCTCTGCTCGATGCCACGCATGGCGGCTCACCTCCTGTCTAAATCATTTTCATTCCCTCCATTTTGGGAGCTTCGCTCGGCTTCGGCGCTGTGATCTGCTCCAAACGCTCCCGCGCCCATTGAGGAAGATGCTCGTCCTTGAGAACGCCCACGAAATCCGTGCGGTTCCACCGCGTCTGCTCTCCGTCGCCGAGGCACTCACAGCGAATGGAGCGCCCGCGGGCGTGAGGGCGGCAGCCGAACCCGTCATAGGCGTACCAGAGCTGATCCTCCTGCCGCCAGCAACTTTCCTTGAGGATGTCCGGCGAGAGAACGAGGACTTTGCCGGTATAGTCCAGCTCTCCGGCATCCGCTTCGCAGTGGGTGTGGTCGAACATACCCAGCGCCTGATATGCGTTCTTATACTGTGCTAAAAACGTCTCCAGTGCCGGGAGCGGATTTGCGGCACTGATCTCTGGCAGGGAGTCTTCCGGCACATAGACTTGCTTCGCCCATGAGAGATCATCGGATGAGAAGGTTTCCTCATGCCTACGATACTCCACTGTGTTTGCCAGCACGAACCGCACGCGCTTATACCCATATTCGCCGATGACACTTTCAGCGCAATCAGGGGCGAGACTCTGACCATCGAACCCCTGATTGATTGCTGACTCAATGGCCTTGCGGCAAGAGATGTTGGCGCTGCGGCTTTCGTGCCACAGTTCTTGTTCATTCCGGTCTTGCGCGTCCTTCTGCGACCATGGGTAGAGGAAGGCTTCATTCGCCATAGACGGTATCCTCGGCCATCAGGTGTTCTTCCAGCACATCGAGACAGATGCCGGAATCAGACAGCATTTCAAGAAAATCGTCCGGGATATCTGTCAAATCATGTTCATAGCAGGCCGGTCCCACAAGAATCAACCCGTCATCGTGGTCAGCGCAAGCCTCGAGTTTCGTGTTTCGGGGTAGACCGAGTTCATCTAACAGCTCGGGGGGAACTACTATGCCACACTTGTTTTCATCGGCACAGTCGCCGCAACCATCACAAGTACCACATGCTTTTGCCAGCTGGACAACAAGGAACTCGGACATCTTGTTGAGGTCGAGGATTACTTCAATCAGCTCGTAAGCGGTCAATTTCCCATGGAGAACTGCCACACAATGCCGGAGCTGATGCAATTCTACACACTGGTCAACTGAGATCCCACTTGCCTCCAAAACTTCAGACGGAATTACCATGCGAGAATCAGGAGTGGATTCTTTAAATGTCAGTTCGTGTTTCATTCTGTTTCCTCCATAGCTTCTTCATTTGTATTTCTGGAAAAGTCGAATAGTGTCATCTGACTTGGTTCGTGCCTTTCTCTTTCACTGAGATCATAATTCCCAATAATCAGTTCAGAGAACTGACTGTTCGGGTCATACCTCTGCTTGATGTTGTTGATTCTGGTGGTTTCAAAGATGTGAATACCAGGAGCATCATACAGTTCTCTGATGAAGTCATCGTCGTTATATGAGAGCAAGAACTTCCCATCAATGTGAAGAAGTGCATCTCTTAGCCGGATGTGGTCTTTCTCCGTGAAACCACCTTCTCCAACATTCTTATAATAGCTTTCTGTCGCATGATAGGGTGGATCGCAATAGAAAAAGCTCACCGGTCGGTCATACTGCCGAATGAGCTTCTCAAAGTCCTTGTTCTCGATCACAACCTTTGCCAAACGACGATGCGCCTGCTCGATGAGAGGGAAGTTTGCGCGCATATCATGGGGCTGGCTACCAAAGCTGTCGAGGCTGCTGGCATAGGAGTAGCGAATAAGCTGATAAAACCATGCTGCCTTTTGCACATCATCTTTAGGACTATCACGAGCGAGCGCATCTCGCACTAACTCAAAATCCTCCCGTGAATTAAGAACATATTGTAAGGCGCTCATCAGCTCCTGCGGCTTATCCCGGACACAGCGATATAAATTGACTAACAAGCTGTTGAAGTCGTTATAAACCTCAAAATCGTTACCGGGTGGTTTGGCAAATAAAATCCAACCGCCCCCTCCGAATACTTCGATATACCGTTCGTAGTACAGTGGGAACATCGGCAGGATGGTGTCGCGCAAAGCCTTTTTCCCGCCGATCCAACTCATAAAGCTATTCAGAGGTCATCGCCTCCCTCCATGGGGAGAGAAGTCTGATTGATATCAAAGCGGGATCGTGCTTTTTTTAGCCCGCGAATTGCGCCGCTAATTCCAGCAATTCGACTTGACATATGGCGTATTGTCTGGAGCAACTCTTCATCCGTTTCGGCAAAGAAATAGCCTTTTGCGTTACTACAGATAGGAACGCCCTCACGCCGGAGTGTATTGACCAAAGCTCGCAGTTCAGCACCCTTGATTCCAAATGCGGTTTCAAGTTCTCGGCTTACCGCTGCATACTGCTCTCCACAATGAAAGATCTCCATATATCCAGCAAGTTCACTTTTCAGCATTTATGCCTCCTTTTCGGAGCCGTTTTCCCGAAAAAGAGCGCAAAAAAAGAAGGGCCGTTATCCCTTTCGGAAAACGGCCCCTTGTGTCTATGGACTATTCTTCTTGAATCTGTTCTCTGATACAAGCCTTTCTATGTTTTACTCCAGCAGCATGCCGGGCAGTGCCTCCATAGTCTGCCGGGGAGCTGCTCCGATCTTGCCGATGTACACCTGACCGTCCTCTGAGAGGATCAGCCCCGTTTCTTCCACGGCGTACCGCTCGAAGTCGAAGGCGGACGCCGCGGCGTCGGACAGCTTGACGCCCCACTTTTTCAGGTCGTCCATTGCGTAGTCCTTCAGCCCGGACAACGGCACTCGCTCATATCGGCTCAGATTCTCGGCAATGTCCAGCGCCTCGGAGAGGGAGAGGCATTCCTCGTATTCCAACGCAGCCTGATACAGCTCCATAAACATCTGCATCCCCTGGCCGCGCTCATCGAGAAAAAATCCGAGGTTGTTGCCGTCATAGATAAGCTCCGCTATGCTGTCGTATTGGGTGAGTATGTCGCCGGCGTGCGGAAGGATGCATTTGGCATCCATGAGCACACACTCGTCCACGCGCACCGCTTCCAGCGCAGTCAAAGCGATCTTGATTTCGTCCGGCTTTCCGTCATTCACATCCTGATAATCCGGCAGGCGTAGCCATACGCCCTCCGGGTGGACGGACGAGGCCAACTTGAGCTTGACGCTCCAACTATCGTCGGTGAGCAGGTCGAGGTTTGTGCCGTCGTAATAGGGCCACAGCCCGTCCTCGGAGATCTCGATGTAGTTCCCGTCTGAGAACTCGCCGGGGTGCTGCTCCATGTACTTTTCCGCCAGCTTCGTCGTGTCGATAAAGCTCATATATGCCTGAGATATTCCTTCGACCTCTCTCGCCACGAACGAGCCGAGCCCGTCCTCATTGCCGACGTCGAAGCAGATATCGCAGTCATGGATGTTTTGTACGAGGTTTATCACATCCATGCCGTTCTTGGGCGGGGCGTAGACAGTCAGGCCGTTCAAGATCAGGCGTTCCTTGACCGACATATCCGACAGGCGCGCGTCCAGCCAGCGTTTCTCGGCGGGCGTAATCTCGTCGAGGCGCAGGGTTTTCAGATAATCGTCCATTACATCATCTCCATTCCATGCTGCTTCTGCCCCTCGAGCGGGGTCTGGATCGGCTGGTTGTCGCCTCGCTCCACAAGGCCGTACTGCGAAATCACGGAGTTGTCGCGCTTCTGCAAGGCCATGCCATAGCTGTGCATATTGGTGTGCTGTGCCAGAAGCTCCGCATCCTCGTCCCGCATCGTGAATTTCAGCTCGTCCATCGCCAGCTCACGGAAGCTGCTGATATTTTCTTCAAATGTGAACTCGTCCGTGTGCGCCGCAATTTTCACGGCTTCCTCCAATGCGTTGCACCCGACAGCATGCAGGATTGCCTTGTACTTACGAACTGGCTTATCGCCCATGCCCTGGAGCATTTCTGCAAAATCGTTAACCGATTGGATGTCAGCAACATCTATGGCCGCTATGAGCTGCGGGATGCGGCAGTCCACGCAGGCGTGATGGGCTGTATCCGGCAACTCCGCGCATGGCAGTCCAACGCGGCTTCCATCCGCCAGCTCCAGCAGTATCTGATACTCCGGCGTTCTGATGTGGAAGTCCATATTCTCGTAGACCTCGTTCAGCCCGCTGTGCTGTACCACATAGCCATGCTCCGTAAAGACGCCGCCCTCGCCCTGACGCAGCTCCCGCCCGATACGCTCAAAGTCAAGCAGGTCGAAGAGCCGGTCAGAGAGGTTGTCTATCTCCGGCACAAAGCCGTTCTCTGCGTAAAACCGGCCAAGCTGGGAGTCATTCAGCGCCGTGTCCACCACATGGCAGCAGTCGGCGCTGTAGGCGAGGTCGATGAGCTTGCCAAGCGAGATGGAGCCGGCCTTCTTGGATACCTCCATTTTCAGAAGCCCCTCAAAGACCGCACTCTGGCGCTCATCCAACTCCGAGAGCTTTTGGCACAGGGCGTTCAGCTCCACAAGGTTGTCTGCGTCGCTGATGTATGGCTCCATAAATTCAAAGTCGTGATATTCCGAGACCTCAAAGTACAGCTCGTCGCCCTGCTGCACCCGCGCCTTGTCCAACGCGTCGAAAAACTCAAAGGGCATGGCGGGAAGCGTCAGCGTGGCACACGCCTCGCTCTCCGGCGCGTTTGCTTTGGCGATGTAGACGTCCATGATTTCATTCAAGAGTCATACCTCCCATCTGCGGAGCGTCCTGCACATAAAACTTGGGGTCAGCGCCGGGTATGTTCCAGCCATGCATACTGCCGCACTCCATGGCCTGCCGCTGGGCGTCTGTTACTCCGAGGCTCTCATTGTTATAGTTGGCAAGCTCCTGATTGTGCGCCTTGTCGCCGCTACTCCAATCCGAGGGGTAATAGCCGTCCTCGCCCCGCTTGATGCAGATGAGGTCGCCGGTGGAGGGAAGGACGGAGAAGCACAGCTCCGGCAAACCCTCTGCCACCTTGAGACCAAACCGCTCCTGCTCGGTCTGGATGCTCCAGTGGTCGCTTTGCCAGAGGTGTGCATAGAGTTCGCTACCGCCGCTGAGCCGGATTTCACGCTGCTCGAAGCCCTCGCCAAAGCCATCTGAAGCCTGACCGCTGACATATTCTTTGAGCGTTTCCAGTTCATCCGGAGCCAGTTCGCCGATCACCTTGCATTCGGCCACGCCCCACAGCCGGTGATTACGGGCTTCCACGGAGAAGGTGAATGCCTGCACCTTCTGGTTGACGCTGTCATCCTCGTTGTAGTAGTGCATGAGCCCGCGGTCTGTTTCCTTCGGCAGACGCTCCCGCTGGATGGCGGCGGCGATATTGTCGGCGTATTCCACTGCGGCACGGCTGTCCAGCTCCATCGGCTCATCCTCCAAATCGCCCCACTGATTGCGTTCATAGACGTCGGCGGTCATGGGCATATACAGCTTGAGCAGATGCGTTTCGGGCGGCAGGACGGTAAAGCTGTCCTCGCCGATTACGAGAGCCAAGCTGCGTCCATTGTCCCACTTCATATGAAGCTGACCAGCATCATCGATAAAATCCAGTGTGCCCATGGTGCCGGGTTCCACCGGGTGGTAAGGGTCTTTCATCTCTCTGAGCTTGATTCTGCTTCCCACGGGGTATTGCTCCCGCAGAAACTTCAGCCATCTCTCGTCTAATGCCATTTACATCATTCCTCCCTGTATTTGAGTAAGCGTAATGTCTTTCTGTAGTTCGTCAGGTTCGTCATCCGCCAAGCCCAGCTTTTCTTCAAACTCAGTGTAAAACGCTCCATATTGAACCGTATCGGCGTCGAGATCCGCTTTCACATTGCGGATGCCGCATTCAGCCTCTCCTGTCGGGAAATAGAGCCATTGTCCATCCGAGCTGAAAATATAGGTGAATTCGACCCCGTCCAAGCCCGGGTCGTCGATTTCCTCCAGAGCCATTATCTTGGCTTCACAGCCTGTCCAGCCCTCATCTCTTTGGTAAGCGATGGTCACTCCCGGCTGGGCGCTGTCATGCTCATGCGGAACCCCAGGGGCGGGCGCGATTTCCTCCCGGAGATAGTACAGGTCGCCAAGGGCCAGCAGCGCGTCTACCTGCTCCGGCGTGTTATAATGCTGCACCAGCGTTGCGCCGTTATCTTCGGGGTGCCCGTCAAAGTGGCAGAAGATGGTCAGGTATTGGTCATCGCCGATCTGCTTGGCAATAAAGCTCCGCGTTCCCACCTAAAAGCCTCCCATCGTCATGCCCTGTTCGGGCTGGTAATCCTCGAGCTGCCTTGGGTTTTCCTCGTCGTACAGGTCATAGAGGATATCGTCCACAGCCTTTCGCACCTGCGGATCGTCCGTCAGCGTTGTATAACGAAAGCCGGAGGAGGCGTGGTAGGGCAGCTCATCCCTGACCGTTTCGATATACTCGTCGGCATTGGTATAGAGGATTTCTTCTCCGCTGGGATAGGACACCTTGCCGACGATTCCATTTCTTCGCGCCATGCCCTGCTGGAGCTGCGCCTTGTCGTAGGCGTAGATGTACGAGTAGTCACCGCCGTTGGGGAAAAGCCTCATGCAGTAGGTGTGGGCGTCGGTTTCCAGTTTGAAAGCATAGGTGTCCGGGCGATACCGATCCGCCATCCTTGCGCTCTCATGCCCATAGCAGAAGGAGCGTGCCGATGGGAGATCTTTCAGCATCCCGTTTTCCCGCAGGGCATTCACCACATCCTCGAATTCGTCCTTGAACGCCTGCGTTTTCAGCTCCGGCCGGTGGTCATCCCATGAGGACACAGTGAAGCGGCCGCTCTGGTCGAAATAAAAACGGAAGTGGCCGACGCACCCCAGCTCTGCATCCTTCTCCGCGCCCTGGCTGAAAAAGAGCGCCCCCTCATCCTCTGAGGCGGCGCACATTTGATATTGCTTCGGTTCGGGATAGATGAGACCTCGTTCTTCGCAGAAATCCTTGAGGGAAAGGTGGTAGGCATCGGCAAAATCCAGCCTGCCTTTCAGCCTCCGGAAGCCCTCCCTGGGAATGGTGATCGGCTCATGGATGAGGATGGTGCCGACGTGATTGACGGCAACGCTCGGCTCTATGGTCACAGGTTCGCCGGGGTCATAGTCGCTGCCGCGCAGATCGTAGGCGTGCCAGCCCTCCGGAACGGTATCCCTGTCGATGCGGGAATTCGTGAAAAGCGCTGGCTTGCCGAACAGTTCGACATACTCATATTCTTCTTCTCTGGCGTTCACGCTCATGGGCGCTCATCTCCTTTCTGATTTTTCAAGCGCACAACATACCACAGAGTGGCAGGGATTGCCACTCCATTTTCATCTCGCCGAAGTTTTGTGTTTCAAATGGTTCATGTAGGCGGCGAGTCATTCCGAACTCGGTTTGCACCACGCCATCCTCACGTATTGCTGATGACCTCTGTGATCTTCGTGGTGGAGGTATCCGTGCTGATGGCGTCCAGCTCCGCAAACACCTCGCCGATCTCAGCTGGGGATGAGGGCAACTTCAGATAGATGCCCTTATCGTCATCTGTGCGGGTAAGATGAAGTGCAATCATTCCATTCCTCCCATTTCCATTCCATGCTCCTGTGCGGGATCATCCATCATCAGTTCATCAAGGCTCAGTGTACCCAGATAGGCGATATAGCCACGTTGATTGAACACGCCGCCCTCCTGTTCCATACGCTGGAGGCCGTATTTTTCAAAGTCGTAATACTCCCCAAGGTTCTCATCATATTCAAAATTCCCAGACTCCTTTATCATGTACTCCCCATATTCTCCCGGAGTTTGGACTCCATAAACATAGTCGAACTGGTCAAGGTTTTCGGCGAGCTGCCGCACCTGCGATGCGGTTTCCGGCTGTGCCAGCAAAACGGCTCCGCCCAGCATAGAGCGCTCCACAGCGGTCAGCGACTTAATGGCGCGGCACATCTCATTGATATCCGTCAGGCTCTCATTTTCCATATCCAGCGCCGCATCGATTTCTTCCGGCAGTTCGCTCTCCATGAAGCGCAGGCACATATCTCCGTAATTACTGATTCCGGCACGAATCATGTTGCGCTCGATCTGCGCCTGCGGTATGGGAAGAAACAAATAGGCTGCGGGGCTGTCTGCGGGAGCGAAGCGGGAACGCAGTTCCACCTCCATCAAGCTGTCTGCATAGCGATATTCCGGAAAGTGCCGTCCATCGTATGCCTGTGACAGCTTCATGTCGTTGTCGTAGACTACGCCATACGGTGTGACCCGGCCAATCTCGGACAGAATCAGTTCCGTGGCAATATCCTTTCCGTCCACATTCTCCAGCGCTGCCGCCGATGCACCTCCACCATTCATGGTCAGATAGTGCTTACGGCCAAGACTGTCGAGGTCGTTAAAGTCCGTGATGACCGTGACCTCCTGACAGCAGAAGGTAAGGTTAATGAGCTCATCCACACCGTGTAG
The DNA here is from genome assembly GCA_028692035.1 of Oscillospiraceae bacterium. Lineage (GTDB taxonomy): Bacteria > Bacillota > Clostridia > Oscillospirales > Ruminococcaceae > UBA3818. The sequence goes on along the minus strand of JAQUYD010000005.1, from coordinate 122,439 downwards.
GTCGAGCCGGGAAGCCATCCCCTGAAACTGTGTCAGCTCGTAAGGATCGAAGCTGTCCAGCCGTTTGGCAAGGTAGTCCAGTTCATCCAGATTGGCATTCGTCCTTTCTATCTGCTTGAGTGCAGGGATGTCGCCGCGAATCTCTTCGATATGGCAGTCCTGCTTGACCTCGTCCCCAAGGCCGAGAGGCTCCAAAAGTCGAATCACATTGTCATATTCCTCGCCGGGGACGGGGAACGGGATCGTCGCCACGCCATATTCAGGATGCTGGCGGTTACACAATACTGCTTGAAATTGCATCTGCATCCTCCTTCACATTTTCATCTCGAAGGCAAAGCCCTCGGTCTGGCTCGGTTCGCCAGAGAACAAGTCCTCCATAAATTTTGAGCCGCCAATTTCGCAGGCAGCTTCAAAGGCTTTGTCGCTATCGGGAAACTGCTGCACGGCATCGATTTTGAAAAGCGCCTCGCCGATGTGCGGAAACGCATATTCGTATGATCCGATCTGAAGCTCTGCGTCCGGGGTGATCCGCATATAGCGCCCTTTTTCTCCGCCGGTGTAATACAGCTTTCCGTTGCTGTTGAGACTGGTGATGGTATCCTCCACCCACTGAGAGGAGCTACCGGTCGTGACTGCCTGCCAGTATTCAAGTTCTTGATTGTTCATGATCATCCTCCTTGGTTATAGAGTATCTTCATGTCGATATCCTCTACAAAAAATGAGTGCCGAAGTATCCTGCAGCATTAACGCTTTACATCATGGGATGCGAAAATGTCGTTTCTTCCTGATCCATTGCTCGTTGCACCCGCTGGTCGAGATCCGGGACAATATCAATAATCTGCTTTTGCGTGTCCTTCAGCATATTTTCTTGATCGAAAGTGATGTCGTACTGATGATCCAATGCATCTTGGATACATCGATATATCTCCGTCAGTTGGTCCGGAGTAAAAAGCAATCTCTTATCGATGAGCCCACTCCGAACGGCAAAATCTTGTTTCGCTGCCTCATAATTGCCAGCCATCTGATGTCCCTGGGTAACGGCAGTATGACCGTAACACCAATCCCATGTGACAAACTGGACACCAAATGAAGTAGGGTGGCCAACAAGAACTGTACCGTTGTAGTCTGCCAATAGCTTGTATTGTTCATCCAATCCGTCCGCTTTGAGAACAGGCGCTTCTTCCATGAGATGCATATATTCCGAAACAGTGTACGCCGTGCTAATTACTTGATGCAGAGCATCATTTTGTCCTTCTGTTATTACATCTGATTTGTTATATCTCACGCTACCAGTACTCATGACTTTGCAAAGCGAATGACCCTCAAGTGATACTTGGCAGAAATCGTCGGTCAGCTCAGTAGTGCTGAACCCGCAATTCTGTAGCGCTATACGAATCTCCTGGAGAAAGGCATTGTTCTGTTCGGATTTCTCTTGACTCATAGCGTTTACCTCCTGTTCAAAACGTAAAAAAGGCCGACACTCACGATGAATGTCGGCCTTCAAAAATATATTGACTATATTTTGGTCTGTATCATATTTTGATACAGACCACTTTTCCAAGACACAAAAAATTAACAAATATTTTTTTGGATTTTCGAGAAAATACTCTGTCAGCAACCGGAATTTGGGCTGAAAAACGGTGGTGATGTAGTTCAAGTCCCTACCAACGGGGGGTAACACAGGAAAATATCTTTTTTTTGCACTTCAAAAAAAGGGCACGAAAAAACCCAGAAACCGTTGCGGTTACTGGGTTTTTCGGTGCAATATCTTTTTTGCTTGCACAACATGGTTGCGGAGGCAGGATTTGAACCTACGACCTTCGGGTTATGAGCCCGACGAGCTACCGAACTGCTCCACTCCGCGATATAAATGCAATTTTTACTGCTTAACTAATATACTATATTCTATGTACTTTGTCAAGCAATATTCTGATTTTCCCCAAGATTCCCATTTACAGGAATTTTCAGCGGATTTTACAGGAAGGTGCTGTTCAAATCCCCCGATCCGGCGTATACTAAGGGGAGAATAAAGAAACGAGGCGCATTATGGCTTATATCACATTTGAACAGATCAAAAATGATGCAACGGTCTCGACCTATATCCGGCAGGCGGATGTGGCCATGAAGGCTTATGGCTACACGGAGCATTCCTTTCCCCACGTGACCCGCACTGCCCAAATTGCGGCCCAGATCCTCGAAGATTTTGGATATGACCGGCGGGAGGTGGAGTTGGCGCAGATCGCCGGATTCCTCCACGATATCGGAAACTGCATCAACCGGGTGGATCATGCCCAAAGCGGTGCGCTGATGGCTTTTCAGATCCTAACCGCCCTGGGGATGCCCCCGGAGGAGATTGCGAAAATCATCGCCGCCATCGGAAACCACGACGAATCTTCCGCTGTCCCGGTCAGCTCCGTGGCCGCCGCGCTGATTTTGGCGGATAAGACCGACGTGCGCCGCTCTCGGGTGCGCAACCGCAACATTGCCACATTTGATATTCACGACCGGGTCAACTACTCGGTGGAGCATTCAGAATTTTCCCTGAATACAGCTGAAAAGATTATGACGTTGAATTTGACCATAGACAGCGAGCTGTGCCCGGTAATGGATTATTTTGAGATCTTTCTAGGCCGGATGGTTTTGTGCAAGCGGGCAGCAGATTTCTTTGAATCCCGCTTTCGGCTGATTATCAACGGCTTAAAAGTAATGTAAAAACGCATGGGCTTCTCCCAAAAGGGGAGAAGCCCATTTTTATCTCCCTTTGCCCAAAGGGCGTTTACCGTTATTCCTCCGGCGGATCTTCTGATTTTTGGAAAAGAGCCCGGAGCCGGCTGGCCGTTTCCTGCCGGCGGCGGCAGGTTTCTTCCTGGTCGATCTGCCAGCGCCCATCCCCGCCTAAAAACAGGCAGTCACCCTCCCGCACATCCAGGGGAAGGGCAGCTACTTCTAGCCGGGCCATGCCGCCGTCCTCTTTTTCGCAGACGGCCCAGCCCTCATCCATCCGGTCGATAATCCAGTAGGTCATTGAGCCGCCTCCTTTCCCGTTTGCACCGTGATATCCGTCCCGTCGGTGGTCAAGGTGACCGCCCCCTGCAAATCGGTGCGGTAGACGGCTATGCCCCGCTGGGACAAGCTGGCCAGAACCTCTTTATGCGGATGGCCATAGTCGTTGTTCTGTCCACAGGAGATGGCCACGATTTTTGGGGAAACAGCGTTCAAAAACGCGTCGCTGGAGGAAGTGCTGCTGCCGTGGTGCCCGGCCTTGAGCACATCGGCCCGCAGGTCGCCTCCGGCGGCGATCAAATCCGCCTCCGCCGCTTTTTCCGCGTCCCCGGTAAAGAGGAAGGAGGTCTCGCCACTGTCGAGACGGCATACCACCGAATAATTGTTGAGGTCCTTGTAGTCTTGCACGGGAGCCAATACCGTCAATACAACGCCGCTTCCCAAATCATAAGAAAGCCCCGGCTTGGCGGCGGTAACGGGGATATTTTGAGTTTCCACCGCGTCCAGCAGCCGCAGGAATACCGACGTGGTGGGAACCATATCGTCTGGGAGGGCCGGCATTAAGATTTCTTCGGCAGAAAACTGCGCCAGTACGTCGGCCAGGCCGCCGATGTGGTCCGAGTGGGGGTGGGTAGCAATGACCAGATCCAGCTTTTGCACCCCGGCGGCCTTGAGATAATCGCAGACCGCCGGCCCCTGGTCCCGTTCTCCTGCGTCGATCAGCACTGCCTGCTCCCGGGTCTGGATCAAGATGCTGTCCCCCTGTCCTACATCGATAAAGTGGACGCAGGCGGTTTGCTCCCCAGACAGCTGTACCGCCGGTTCATACGGTGCGCTGGAATCGCTCATGTTGAGCAGATCGCTCCAGTTGGGCATGTCAAAGGGCAGCCAGCCCATTTCGCTCATGGTCATTAGCGTACAGAACACCATGACCAGCATGGCCACGATCAAAAACAGCCAGGTCGGCGTCCGGTCGATTATTTTTTGGATCATACGGATATTGCTTTTTTTCCCGCTCATCTGCTTTTTCTCCCTTTGCTTTTTCCTTTTCCCACAGGGGATTTGCCTGCCCGCCTATCGTTGCGGCCGGCTGTTTTTGGCCTGGCGTTTTGGGCGGTGGACTTGTTTTCCGGCCTTTGCCGGTTCGCGGTACCGCCGCCGGCAGCCGGCGGCACCAAGCAGTCCGGTCCCGTGCCGATCAGGTCGGCGCGGCCGGCCAGCTTCAACGCTTCGATAATCTGCGGGCGCATTTCCGGCCGGTAGTACTGCAAAAGCGCCCGCTGCATGGCTTTTTCCTTTGGGCTTTTGGGCACGAAAACCGGGTTGCCACTCAACGGGTCGATCCCGGTGTAAAACATGCAGGTGGATACGGTGCCTGGGGTAGGGTAAAAATCCTGTACCTGTTCGGGGCGGATTCGGTTTTTTTTCAAATAGACCGCCAGCTGCACCGCGTCTTTTAAGGTGGAGCCGGGGTGGGAGGACATGAGGTAGGGGACAAGGTACTGTTCCCGGCCCACCTTTTCGGTGATCTGATAGAATTTTTTCACAAACCGGTTAAAGGTTTCAATATGGGGCTTGCCCATCCGGTCCAGCACCGCAGCGGAGCAATGTTCCGGCGCCACCTTCAGTTGGCCGCTGACATGGTGCTCCACCAGTTCCTGGAAAAAAGAATCGTCCTGGTCCTCTAGCAGGTAGTCAAACCGGATGCCAGAGCGGATAAAGACCCGCTTGACCCCAGGCAGCGCCCGCAATTTCCGCAAAAGGTCCAGATATTCGTGATGATCCGCCCGCAGATTTTTGCAGGGGACGGGGGCCAGACATTTGCGGCCCCGGCACAACCCGTGTTCCAGCTGCTGGGCGCAGGAGGGAACACGGAAATTGGCCGTGGGCCCGCCCACATCGTGGATATATCCTTTGAACCGGGGGTTTTGGACCATTTCCCGTGCTTCTGCCAGCACCGATTTCTCACTGCGGCAGGTGACCCGGCGGCCCTGATGGGTGGCGATGGAACAAAAGTTGCACGCCCCAAAGCAGCCCCGGTTGTGCATGATAGAAAACTCCACCTCTTGAATGGCGGGGATACCGCCTTTTTCCTCATAAGAAGGGTGATAATAACGCGTAAAGGGCAGCGACCAGACCCAATCCAGCTCCTGCTGCTCCAGGGGCGGCATTGGTGGATTCTGCACTAGGTAGCGATCCCCGTGCTTTTGAATGATCGTTTTGCCGTAGACCGCGTCGTGCTCCTCATACTGAATTTTAAACGCCCGGGCGTAAGCCGTCTTGTCCTGGGCCACTTTCTCAAAGGACGCGCAGGATACCGCCCCTGCGATGGCCGGTGCGGCGTCGGACAGATAGCAGGTGCCGGGGATATCGGTCAGGGACGAAACCGGTTTGCCCGCCCCAAGCCGCCTGGCAATCTGGATGGTCTGGTTTTCCCCCATGCCGTAGGACAAAAGGTCCGCCCCCGCGTCCACCAGCACCGAGGGCCGCACCGCGTCGTCCCAATAATCGTAATGGGCAAAGCGCCGCAAAGAAGCCTCCAGCCCACCGATGATCACCGGGATTTCGGGGCAGAGCTTTTTCAGTTGCCGGGTATAGACGATGGTGGGCCGGTCCGGCCGGAATCCCGCTTTGCCGCCGGGACTGTACTCGTCCTCGCTGCGGCGGCGTTTGGCCGCGGTGTAGTGGGCCACCATGGAGTCGATATTCCCGCCGGATACCATAAAAGCCAGCCGCGGCCGGCCCAGTGCCAGAAAACTTTTTTCCTGCCGCCAGTCGGGCTGGGCCAATACCCCTACCCGGAACCCCTGGGATTCCAGCACCCGGGCGATGATCGCCGCCCCAAAACTGGGATGGTCCACATATGCGTCAGCCGAAACCAGCACAAAATCCAGCTGGTCCCAGCCTCGTTCCTCCATATCCGCTTTGCTGATGGGTAAAAACCGATTCATAGAAGTTCCTTCCTACCGGGATTTTTCCGGAAACAAAACGCCGCTTTTGGCTTATCCTGTCAAAAGCGGCAAAGATTTTCCTCGTTACAATGGGCAGGGGAAACGCGGGCTATTCCTCGCCTTGGGGCGTCGCGCCATCCGCCTGCATTTTCATTTCGATCCACTGTTGGCGGGAGATCAGCACCTGGCGGGGCTTGCTGCCCTCAAAAGGACCCACGATCCCGCGGGATTCCATTTCGTCAACGATCCGCGCCGCCCTGGCGTAGCCAAGTTTGAGCTTGCGCTGCAACAGGGAGGTAGATGCCTGACCGGTTTCCACCACGCACTCGATGGCCGCCGGGAGCATTTCGTCGTCGGCGTCGAACCCGCCGCCACCGCCAGGGCCTCCGTTGCCGGATTTGCCCGCTGCTTCGGCTTGCCGCTCGATTTCTTCCAGAATCTGGTTGTCGTAATCGGCGGTCTGGGAGCCTTTGATAAAGGCCACAACTTTTTCGACCTCTTTATCGCTGACAAAGCAGCCCTGGATTCGGGTCGGTTTTGCCGCGCCCACAGGGAAAAAGAGCATGTCGCCCTTGCCCAGCAGTTTTTCTGCGCCGCCGGAATCCAAAATCGTCCGGGAATCCACCTGAGAGGATACCGCAAACGCGATCCGGCTGGGAATATTCGCCTTGATGACGCCGGTGATCACATCTACCGATGGGCGCTGGGTGGCGATGACCAGATGCATCCCCGCGGCCCGGGCCATTTGGGCCAGGCGGCAGATCGCGTCCTCCACTTCGTTTTGGGCGGCGATCATCAGGTCGGCCAGCTCGTCGATGATGATGACGATCTGGGGCATTTTTGCAAGGCCACGTTCCGGCTGTTCCTCCACCAGACGATTATAACCGCCGATGTCCCGGACGCTGTTGTCCGCAAACAGCTTATAGCGGCCCAACATTTCGCTGACCGCCCAGTTCAAGGCGCCCGCCGCCTTGCGCGGGTCGGTAACCACCGGCACCAACAGGTGGGGGATACCGTTGTAAACGCCCAGCTCCACCACCTTGGGATCCACCATCAAAAGGCGGACCTCTTCGGGGGAAGCTTTGTAAAGAATGCTCATAATAATAGAGTTGATACAGACCGATTTGCCGGAACCGGTGGCGCCGGCAATGAGCATGTGGGGCATTTTGGAGATGTCTGCCACGCAAACGCTGCCGCCGATGTCCTTGCCCAGGCACATGGTCACCTTGCTTTTGGCCTCGCGGAATGTGTTGGAATCCACAATATCCCGGATGGGGACAATGCTGGTCTGCCGGTTGGGCACCTCAATGCCTACCGCCGCTTTGTTGGGGATAGGCGCTTCGATCCGCACGCCGCTGGTGGCCAAATTCAAAGCGATGTCGTCCGCAAGGTTGGTGATTTTGCTGATCTTGACTCCAGCTGACGGCTGCAGCTCGTACCGGGTGACCGCAGGCCCCCGGGCGATGTCGATGATCCGGGTCTGCACGCCGAAACTGGCCAGCGCGTCCACCAAAAGCTGGGCGTTGGCCTTTAACTCTTCGCCCAGATCCTGTCCGTCAGGCGTTTCGCCTTCTTTTAACAGGTACACAGGGGGGAATATGTAGCTTTCGGTAGCCTGCAGCTGCTTGGCCGCGTCCAGCTCGCCGGCGATCTTTCCGTCGGGGCCGGATTCATCCGGCATTTGTTCTTTATCCGGCGGTGCGAGTGCTTCGCTGTTTTCGGCGGCCGGGGCGTTGGGCGTCGGTGCCATAATGCTTTTGGCGATTTTCCCCACCAAATCGTCCAAAAGAGGCGGCTCGTTCGAGGCGGATTTCGGTTCCGGCTTTTCGGCTGCCGTCGCCGGAGTGGCCGAAGTGGCCGAAGTGGCTTCCTGCCCGGATGCTACCCGCATCAGTTTTTCCTTGGCCCTTTGGACCGTTTCCTTCGCCTCTGGCGACTGTTCCTCTACTCGCACTGGATGGGCGGGCATCGGTTCCTCGTCCAGCGGCACGTCGATGTTAAATTGGGGCCGGCGGCGCTCCTCCACCCGTTCCACATAGGTCTCACCGATCTTTTTGACTGGCTTATAGGCCGACCGGATCAGATCCAGCAGCGTCGCACCGGTAATGAGCATGACAAAGGTAAAAATCAAAAGGAAAATCGTCACCGCCGCCGGGGTCTTGCCAAAGGATAAAAGAGGGATGCCAATCAGCCCCGCGGCCAACCCTCCGCCCTTGAGCTGGGTGCCGCTTTCATATAAATAAGAGGCTTTTTCCACGAAATTTTCACCGGTAATGGGCGTTTTCGCAAAGATCTGGGCGGCGCCGCAGATCAGCGCCACCAGCACAAAGGTCTGCCAGACCTTGTGCCCCAGCGCCCCCATAGGCTTGTCCATGGCCGCCATCACCGCAATGTAAATCAGCGCCGGCGCAATCAGATAAGCGCACCAGCCGAACAAGCCGAAGCAAAGGGTGTGCAGCCAATTCCAAAAGCCCTGCCCCGGGATCAGCGATACGGCCAGAAAGAAGATTCCCACGGCGAACAGGATCACCGCCCACAGCTGCTTGCGGGAACGGGCCTGTTCTTCCGCCAGGCGTTTTTCCGCCGCGGTCTGCCGTCCTGTGCTTTTTTTGGCGGCGGGTTTCTTTTTCGCCGCCGGTGTTTTTCTCTGTGTTGCCACGGATGCCGTCCCCTCCCCAAAACTATTTTTTTCGTCGTTCTCCGACGGTTAGATGAATTTTTCTACAATGCCGATGACGACCGTTACGGTACCTAAAATCGCAGTGTACCAGGTGAACACTTTAAAATTGCCGGACCGGGCCAGCCAGCGCACCAGCTTGATGGCGAAGAAACCCACCACCGCCGCTACAATCATCCCTACCAGCATGGGCAGAGCCTGCATTTCCGTACCGGCTGCCAGCGCGTCCTTGACTTCGAAGATGTTGGCGCCCAGCACCGCCGGAATGCCGAGGATAAAAGAAAATGCCACCGCAAATTCCCGGTTCAGCCCGGCAAAAATGCCTGCGGAGATGGTGGAACCGGAACGGGAAAGGCCCGGCAGCGGCGCAATGCCCTGCATGGTGCCGACTAATAGCGCGTCGCGCACCCGCATATTGGACGCGGTCTTTTTGCCGGGTACCAGATGGTCGGCCATGTACAAAAGGCCGGCAGTGGCCAAAAAGCACAGACCCTCCACAATGATGTCGTTGTCGATGGAAAGGGAGGTATACCAATCCCGCAGGAAAAAAAATACCAGCAGCGGCGCCAGTGCCACCACCAGCATAAAGATCATCCGGCGGTTGGGATCGGTGGTTTTAAAGGTAAATTTCCCTTTAAAAATATCGCCGATCATGCGGAAAAACTCCACGATCATCCCCCAGATGGTGTCCCAAAAGGCGATGCATACCGCGACCAGCGTGCCCAAATGCAGCAGGATGGAAAAAAGCCCCGCCGCTTCGCCTGACTGGCCGGAAAAATGCTGATACAAAGATAAATGCCCGGAGCTGGACACAGGTAAAAACTCGGTCAAACCCTGAATGATCCCCTGTAAAATAGCGTCCCAAAAACTCATGTTGTCTCCTCCATATTCTGTCGTGCGCCGGATCCGGCGCGCCGTTTTTCAACTGGATTTTGTCTTATGTAAAGGCCGGAGTCCCGGCCAAAGGCTTTTGATCCTTACTTGCCGGGGGCCTCGCGGTGCAGGGTGCCCGGCTGATAGAGCGGATTTAAATACATGGCGGGGTCGGTGGAGACAAGGCGCGTTACTGTCAAGCCATTTTCGGCCGGTACGCCCTGTAAAAATCCGCCGGGGACCTGCGCCCAAACGCCAGGCTCGTCCCGCCGCTCCATGATTTCCAGTGGGTCGACGATCGAATGGATGACCATTTCACCCCTCCTTTGCCGGCTGTTCTGCCCGGGGCCGGGATTCAATGAGTTCGGTGAGTTTCCCCACCGCCTGGGCCAGCCCGCCCAACTCGTCGATCAGCCCTTCTTCTACCGCCCGCTCGCCGTCCAGTACGGTGCCCACGTCCATCACCAGTTCGCCGGTATTCATCATCAGCTGCCGGAACCGCTGGGCGCTCACGCCGGAATTTTCGGTGACAAAGCGGACGATCCGCTCCTGCATTTTGTCAAAATAAGACAACGTCTGCGGCACCCCCAGCACAAGGCCGCTCATCCGCACCGGATGGATGGTCATGGTGGCTGAAGGGGCAATAAAAGAATAGTTTGCACTGCAGGCCAGAGGAACGCCGATGGAATGGCCCCCGCCCAGCACCAGCGATACCACCGGCGTTTCCATGGTGGCAATCAGCTCCGCGATGGCAAGCCCCGCCTCCACGTCGCCGCCTACTGTGTTCAAAATCACGATCAGCCCCTCGATCTCCGGATCCTGCTCAATGGCCACCAGCTGGGGAATCACATGCTCATATTTGGTGGTTTTGTTTTGGGCGGGCAGGATGTAATGCCCCTCGATCTGGCCGATGATGGTCAGACAGTGGATGATGTGCTTGCCGTGGGTCTCGGTGGTCACCGCGCCGTTTTGGATAATCTGGCGCTGCTGATTTTCTTCTTCTGTGGGATCCTTTTCCTGTGGCATCGCGTTCCCTCCCGGGCATTTTTCCTTATTGTGCCCGAAAAGAAAGGCGGATATCCCACATACGCATTCATTATAACAAAAACAAATGGGTTTCACAACTGAAAAAAGTCAAAAAAACGAACCTGTGTTCCGCTGTCCGCATGGAACCGCCTTTGCGCGGGCAAGCTTTTGTCTGAGATGACAAGAAAGGGGATGGCGGTTTGGGCAGGCACGGTCGGATCTATTTTCTGGACGAGGCCCGGGGGCTTTCTATTTTGCTGATGGTGCTGCACCACGCCGCGTACGACGCGGCTTTTTTGCAGATCTTCCCGTTGGGCTTTCTCGGGGCCGACTGGTTCGGGGCAATCCGCGCCTTTTTTGCCGGGGTGTTCGTGCTGATTTCCGGGGCGGCTTGCCGCCTGTCCCGCAGCAACCTGCGTCGGGGGGCCAAATGTCTGTTGCTGGCGGCGGGCCTGTGGGCGATCACCGGGTGGCTGTTTCCCGCCCAGCCCATCCGCTTTGGCGTTTTGCACCTGCTGGGCTGCGCCATGCTGCTTTTCGCCTGCCTGCGGCCGCTGCTGGACCGGATCCCCCCGTCGTTTAGCGCAGTCGCCGGGTGCACACTTTTTTTCGTTGGATTTGGGGTTCCGGCCGGCCGGGTGGGTTTTGGTCCGGTGGGGATGGCCCTTCCCGCTTTTTTGTACCGGGATGCGTTCACCGCCGCCTTTGGCTTTCCCGGCCCCGGCTATTTTTCCGCTGACTATTTTCCGCTGATCCCCTGGCTGTTTCTCTTCTGGGCAGGGACCGGATTGGGAGTCTGGCTGCGTCTGGGGAGGGGCCCCCGCTGGCTATACCGGTCCCACAGCCTTTTCCTGGCGGCGGCGGGGCGCAGGTCCCTGTGGATCTATCTTGTCCATCAGCCGGTTCTTTACCTCTTTTTTCTGGTCCTCTGCCGATGGGTTTGACTTTACAAATCACCCTTGGGGGAGTATTCTGAAGAAAACCTGCCGCGGTAAAATCCGTGGCGCTTTGGTATCTTTTCATCCGGAGGAGGAACCCTGTTGACCCAATCGACCGTTGTAAAAGCTGCAAGGCGATATCCTTTTTTAGACGAGTTGCGCGGCGCGGCGATCATGATGATGATCGCGTATCATTTCCTGTACGATGGCGTTGTGTTCGCCGGATGGGAAATTCCGCTGTTTTCGCCGCCCCTCTCGGTCTGGCAGGACAGCATCGGCGCTTTGTTTATCCTGCTGTCCGGCTGTGTGAGCCTTTTGACCCGCAGCAATTTGAAACGGGGGTTGCGCTGTTTGGGGGCCGCCTGTTTGATCACCGCTGTCACCTTTTTTCTAATTCCCACCGTGGCCGACTGGTTCGGGGTGCTCCATTTTTTGGGCTGTGCCATGTTGCTATACCCCCTCGTCCGCCCTTTGTTAGAGCGGGTTTCGCCCCTTCCCGGCGCGGTCTTTTGCGGGGTGCTGTTCTGGATTACCTATCCGGTCAATCAGGGCGCGCTGGGCTGGCCGTTGTCCTGGATAAAGCTGCCTTCCTTTTTCTATCAAAATTTTGCCACCGCCATCCTGGGCTTTCCGCCCTACAATTTTGTTTCCAGCGATTACTACCCCCTTCTACCCTGGATTTTCCTGTTCTTTTGCGGGAACCTGTTGGGCCGGGTTTTGGTCCGGCAGGGGGACCGGCCTGCCCTTCTCCGCTCCCGCAGCCGGCCGTTGGCGCTTCTGGGACAGCACAGCTTTGCCATCTATCTTGTCCATCAGCCGGTGCTGTACGGGCTTTTTCTTTTGGCGCGGCGGATCAGGCCCCTTTAAAAAACGCACGAAAGGGATTTTTTTCGCCGATTTTAGGCGTTTTTTGGAAAAATTGTGATAAAATTGCGAACTTTTCCGGCTGCGTCTTTTTTTCCAACGCCGGATCCGATATAATAAGAATAGTTTTTGCGGGCGCTGACGGCTTTTTGGCCCGGCGCTCGTTTTATCGGCGAAGCATTTAAACGGAGAGGGGGGAGCCGGATGAAAAAGCGTTTTTGCGTTCTGCTGGCCGTATTGGTCTTGGCCATGTCGCTGTTGGGCGGATGCGGCGATAGCACCGCCGGGCAGGTGTTCCGGCTGGATATTTTATCGGAACCCTCCTCTATCGATCCGCAGACCGCCTCCGCCGACGAGCAGTATCTGATCCTGCTTAACACCATGGAGGGGCTTTTTCGGATGGACGAGACCCAAACCCCAGTGGCGGCCGCGGCCGAAGACTATGCCGTTTCCGCTGACGGGCTGACCTACACCTTTAATCTGCGGGAGGGGATGTTCTGGTCCGACGGGGAAACACCGGTCACCGCTTATGATTTCCAGTTCGCCTTCCGGCGGCTGCTGGATCCCCAGACCCAATCGGCCGCGGCGTCGGGTTTTGTCTGCATCCGTGGCGCGGCAGCCGCCTTGTCGGGGGAGGGCGCCGTCCAAAACATCGGCGTTACCGCCCGGGACGCGCACACGCTGGTCATCCAGCTGGAAAGCGCAACCCCCTCCTTCCTTTCGCTGCTGGCAACCCCGGCGGCGCTGCCCTGCAACGAGGACTTTTTCACAGCTTCCCGGGGAAAATACGGTGTGTCGGACGAATTCATGCTGTTTAACGGCCCGTTTTATATTTACAACTGGACAGAGGGCGAATATATCCATATGCGAAGGAACCCTCATTATTATGACGAGGACGCGGTGATCCCCGCTGCGTTTAGGTTGTACATCAAGGAAACGAACGACCTTTCCCGGCTGACAAGCGGCGCGGTAGATGCGGCGGCGGTTTCCTTCGGGGAGCTTGAGCAGCTGGGGCTAGACTACGGGCAAGCGCAGTTTTCCAATATCCTGTGGGCAATCCTGCCCAACCTGGACAACCCATTCCTGTCCAACCTGTCCATCCGCCAGGCGCTGGCTGCGGGCATGGACAGGGGCGAGCTGTCCGGCTATCTGGGGGAGAACCAGAATCGTTCCACAGCCCCGGTCCCCCCGGCGGTGACTTTAAACGGCGGGTCTTACCGGGAACAGGCCGGGGATGACGACGGCTTGGGCGATCTTCCCTATGCCGCTTCCGAGCTGTATCAAATCGGCCTTAAGGAGCTGGCGGCGGACAGCGCCCCTTCCTTGACCCTGATCTGCCCCGACACCGGCGGGATACCGCTTTTGCTTAGCCAGCTGCAGCGGCAGTGGTGGGATGCGCTGGGCGTGTTTATCAATATCGAGCCGTTGGAGCAGTCGGAACTCGCTTCTCGTATTGCCGCTGGAGATTATGATCTAGCCCTCTGCGCGGTCAAAGCGTCTTACGACAGTCCCGAGGCGGTCCTGTCCCAGCTGTACGGCGCCGGTTCTCTCACCGGCTGGCAAAACGACCAGATGGCCGATTATATGGCCCAGGCCAAAAGCGCCTCTACTGCGGCGGGCGTTTTGTTTGCCTACCGTGCCGCCGAGCGGATGTTGACCGAAAACGGGATCGTCCTGCCGCTGTTTTACGAGACTTCCTATTATGTCACCGCCCCGTCAGTAAGCGGCCTGCAGTTCTCTCCTTTTGGCTGCCACGTCTATTTCGCCGGAGGCCGCAAAAAGGGGTAAGGGAAAAGTGTAAAGGGGCGGACGCCTTCCACCACAGCGCCCCTTAAAAAATGTTACAAAGGCCCGTTCGCACATTTGCGCGAACGGGCCTTTTGCGGCGATTCCCAAAAAACCGCCGCGCTTGCGGAAGAAAAGTTACAAGAACGAGAATAAAAATACAAGCGACATAAATCGTGTGACTAAAAACGCTCTTTATACGATTTTTCCACCATTTCACGCCAATTTTCTTGCTTTTTCCCCTGAGGCAAGGTATTATAAAAGGTAAGATTTTCATATATTTTGTAGAAAATAAATTCTGATTTTGGTGCTATTTTTAGAAGAAGCGCCTTTTGTTACCGATGCAGCGGCGCATTCTAAAAAAAGAGGGAGGACGCAGTGGCAAATTGGGTGCATGAGGGGAGTGCCGCTTTTCCATTATCCCACAGTCAAAAAAACATTTGGGATTTGGAGCGCGCTTATTCCGGGACATCAATCAATCACATTACCACTTCGGTACGGATCCAGGGGCAGTTCCACCCGGCGCTTTTGCAAAAGTGCGTCCGGCTGATCCTGGCGTCCGACCCGTCCCTGCGCGCCCGCGTCCGGATGCAGGGGGACCAGCCGGTTCAGTACCTGGCGCCGGCGGGGGAAGAGCCGGTTCCGGTTTTCGACTTTTCCCTGTCGGGGCAAGAAGGGGTGGAAAGCTGGGCCCAGGCCCTGGCGCGGGAGCCGATACCGGTTCTGGAGAGCGCCTTGTACCGGTTTTGGATTTTTAAAACCGGCGAAAACGACGGGGGGATCCTGTTCAAGCTGCACCATCTGATTTCTGACGGCTGGTCTCAGGTGCTTTTCTGCAACAAACTGCAACAAACCTACCTGGATTTGGTCCAGGGGCGCGATCCCCAGCTTCCGCAGGCGCCGGCATATGGGCTGCACGTCCAGGAGGAGGAACGGTATCTGCAAAGCGCCGCCCGGACGAAAGACGAGACCTATTGGGCAGGGATGCTGGACGAAGGCGGGGATTCTGCGGCGCTGCGGCCTTCCCGCGGCGCGTCGGTGAGCCCGGTGGGGAGCCGGAAACGCTATTTGTTGCCCAAAAGCGTTAGCGACCGGATGATGCGTTTTTGTGAGCAGCGGCGGGTAGCGCCGTTCGCTGTATTTTATATGGCGCTGGCGATCTATTTGAAAAAAGCCGCCCGGCTGGAAAAGCCGGTAATCGGCGTACCGGTGTTAAACAGGACGACCTTTTCCGCCAAACAGACCACCGGCATGTTTGTTAGTACCCTGCCGTTTTTGTGCCCGCTGGACGGGACAGAGGGCCTTTCCCGCTTCAGTGAGCTGTTTATTGAACGCTGGTATGACCTGCTGCGGCACCAGCGTCTGCCCTTTGGGCAGATCGAGCGGCTGGCGGAAGAAAAGGGAATGGGCGGCGTGCGCCTGTTCCAGATTGCCCTGTCCTATCAGGACAGCCACATTTTCACCAAAAAGGACGATGCGGCGGTCTTTTCCGGCTGCTGGTACTACAGCGGGTTTCAGGCGGAGCAGTTGTGTATCCATTTGAGCGATCTTGCGGGCAGCCGCCAGTTTACATTGGAATACGATTATCTGACCCAGATGTTCTCCGAGGAGGAGATTGCGGTGCTGCACCAGAGCCTGACCCAAATTCTGGACGGGGCCCTGGCCGACCCGGAAAAGCCGGTGGGTGAGCTGGGTGTTTTGCCGCCGCCGCTGCGGGATCAGGTTTTATACCGTTTTAATAAAACGGAAAAGCCTTTGCCGGAGCTGGATTTGTACGAAAAATTTTCTGCGCTCGCCGCCAGCTACCCGACGCGGACGGCGCTGATCCAAAATGGGGAACGCACCGATTACCAGGCGCTGGAACGGCAGGCAGCGCGGGCTGCCGCCGCTTTGGAGGATGCTGGGCTGGCCATCAGTGAAAAGAAAAATGATTTTCTGGTCGCCATCCTTTTGCACCGCACCTCCTTGCTGTATGGCGCCATGATGGGCGCCATGCGCGCAGGCGCGCCCTATCTGCTTTTGTCCTGCGAGCTGCCCGCCGGGCGGATCCGGGAAATTTTGGCCCAAAGCGGCGCCAAGGCGCTGGTATCCGTGCCCGCGGTTTTAGATGAGCTGGGTCTGCGGGATCTGGGCATCCCGGTCATCAATATGGAGGATTTGCCAGAGCGGCAGGCGCCAGTGGGCGCTGCGCGGCCGGACGATCTGGCGTATGTGGTCTACACCTCCGGCAGTACCGGCGCCCCCAAAGGGGTGGAAATCAGCCGCCGGAGCCTGCTCAATTTGTCCCAGGCCATGCAGCCGGTTTATGCCACCGGCGCGGTGCTTTCCGTCTGCAACGTGGGATTTGACGCATTTGTTCTGGAAAGCGCCGCCGCCATGCTGGATGGGCGGACCGTGGTGTTGCCCCGGGATCGGCAACAGGAGTCGCCCCAGGAACTGGCTGGCCTGATTTTCTCTTTTGGCGTGGGCTTTTTATCGTTGACTCCGTCAAGATTGGCCGTCTTTCTGCGGCAGCCGGACTTTGCCCGCGCGGTGGGTGGCCTTCGCAGCATCGTCTGCGGGGGAGAGGCTTTTCCTGCCACTCTCCTGCACCGTTTGCAACAGCTGACAACGGCGCGGATCTACAATCAGTATGGCCCCTCCGAAACGACGGTGGGGGTCAGCATCAAATGTTTAAACGGCTGCACCTCTATTACGGTGGGCAGGCCGATGGAGAACTGCCGGATGTACGTGCTGGATCGCTGGATGCAGCCGTTGCCGGTGGGCGTATACGGGGATTTATACATCGGCGGCGTCTGCGTGGGCCAAGGGTACCGCGGCGCGCCCCAGCTGACAGAACAAAGCTTTTTCCCCAGCCCCTTTGAATTGGGGGAGCGGATCTACCGCACCGGCGATTTGGCCTGTTGGGCGGGGGATGGCGAGCTGATTTTGGCGGGCCGGACCGACCGGCAGGTCAAGCTGCGAGGGCTGCGGATCGAGCCGCAGGAGGTGGCTGTGCGGCTGGCGGCCCATCCGCAGGTTAAGGCGGCGGCGGCCAGCGTGTTTGAGCAGAACGGGCAGGGGATCCTAGCCGCCTATTATACTTCTGACGAGCCGGTCCCTCAAAATGAGCTGCTTGGTTTTATCGGGGAATACCTGCCCCGTTATATGATCCCCTCCTATATCACGCGCCTGGAGCGGATGCCATTGACCGCCAACGGCAAGGTGGACGAAAAACGCCTGCCGGCCCCACAGATCACGGCGGGGGCGGGCCAGCCCCAAAGCCAGCGCGAACGGGAGATCCTGGAGATTTTCCGCCGGGTCTTGTCCCGGCCGCAGCTGGGGGCAGAGGACGATTATTTCCTCCACGGGGGCAATTCACTCAACGCCATGGAGGCGATCGGAGAGATCACCGGGCAAACCGGCAGGACGCTGCGGATAATGGATCTGTACGCCTGCCGTTGCGCACGGCGGATCGCCCAGTTTCTGGACGGATTATCGGCGTCTGCGCCAGCACGGCTTGAAAAAGCGCCGGTACGGCAAAACTACCCGCTGTCCCCGGTACAGCAAAGCATTTATGTGCAGTCCTGCCGGGAGGAGATTGGCGATACCTATCATATGCCCGGCGCGTTCGCCCTTTCATCCGCACCGGATATCCGCCGGCTGGAGGCGGCGTTCCAAGCGCTGGTTGCTGGGGATACAATTTTCCGCACATCGTTTCATATGGGGCCGGAGGGCTTGTACTGCCAGGTGGCGGAACAGGTTCCGTTTGAGCTGCCCATTTTAGAAGGGCAGGATCTGGACGAGGCGGCAGGCCGGTTCCTGCGGCCTTTTGAGCTGTCCCAGGCGCCGCTGATGCGGGCCGCTTTATGGCAAGAAAACGCCGGCCGCTGGCATCTGCTGCTGGACAGCCACCACATCATCGGCGATGGGATGAGCACACCGCTGATGATGGACCGGCTGGACCGCCTGTACCGGGGCGAACCGGCGCCGGCGCCGGAAACCGGCTATTTGGATTATGCGTTTGGCCTTGGACAGGAAAGCGCTTCTCCGGCGGATCGGGCCTATTGGAACGATCGGTTGTCCCCCTTGCCGGAGGAATTGGATCTACCCACCGACTATCCCCGCCCGCCCGTCTTTGATTTCAAAGGCGGCCAGGTGGCATTTGTGCTACCGCAGCAGTTAAGCGGGGCGTGCGACCGTTTGTGCGAGCAACAGGGGATCACGCCGTTCATGTTGTTTTTAACCGCATTTGGAATCCTGCTGTCTGCCGTCAGCGGCAGGCGGGATTTGTTGGTGGGCACCCCAGTTGCGGGCCGCCAGCGCCCGGAACTGCAGAAGATCTGCGGCCCGTTTCTCAACACCCTGCCTCTGCGGCTGGTGTTTTCGGAAGAAATGCCGTTGGCGGACTGTTTTGAGCAGGCGCGCCGGGAGACGGCGGGGATGCTGGACCATCAGGCAATGCCGCTGGAAGAGCTGGCTTCTATGCTGGAACTTCCCCGCACCCTGTCCCAAAATCCGCTGTATCAGGCGCTCTTTTCCCTGCGACCCCTGCGGGCGGACCGGTTCACCTTGGGCGGGGAGCCTATGGCGTACCGCCCGATCCCCACGAACAGCGCCAAGCTGGATTTGAGCTTGGAGGCAGCCGGGGAGGAGGATGGGTACCATTTTACCTTTGAATACGCCGTGAGCCTGTTTGCGCCCGAGACAATCCGCCTCTACGCCAGAAGCTATGAGGCGATTCTCCTGGGGCTCACCGGCTGTGCTGCCCAAACGGTGGGGGATCTACCAAAGCTGTCGCTTCAAGATCAGCTGACTTACTGGGAGGAACCAAACCTGTTGGCCGCCCCTTATCTGAATCAGCCGCTGCACTGTCAGATTGAAAGACGGGCGCTGTTGAATCCGGAGGGAACCGCCTATTTCTGCCATGGAAAGGCTGTTTCCTACCGGCAGCTGCTGAATCGGGCCCGCCGGGTTGCCGGCCTGCTGGAGCAAGAGGGCGCGGTCAAAGGAGACCGGGTCGGCCTGTGCTGCCGCCGGGACGAGGGCCTGTTTGAAGGGCTACTGGGGATTTTGATGGCAGGATGCGCCTATGTGCCGTTTTTGTATTCTTATCCAACCAAACGGATTGCTTATATGATGGAAACCGCCGGGGCGAAAATCGCCCTGTGTGGGAAAGAAGCGCGGCCCCGGCTGGAAAAAGAACAGCTGCCCTGCCGCTGCGTCGCCCTCGGATTTGACGGGCCTGCGCTTACCGCCCCTCGCGAGACCGGCGGGGAGGATCTGATGTATGTGCTGTTCACCTCCGGCTCCACCGGCCAGCCCAAGGGCGTGATGTTGCGCCACCGGGCGCTGTCCAATCTGCTGGGCAGCATGAAAGAGCTGATGGCGGGGCTGGACGGGCCAATTTTGTGTATCACCAATGTGGTATTCGATACGTTTATCACCGAAAGCTTGTTGCCGCTGGCGCTGGGGATCCCCGTTGTACTGGCGGATGACGAGCAAATGCTGCTGCCCTGGCAAACAGCGGCGTTGATCGAGACATACGCTGTGCGGATGGCGCAATTTACCCCTTCACGGCTGCGGCTGTGTCTGGGCAGCGACGTATTTTGCACCGCCGCCGCCGGTTTGGACCGGATCATTTTGGTGGGCGAGGCGGTGACCGACGGCCTGTTCCGGGATTTTCGGGCGGTCAGCCGGGCGCGGGTACTCAATATGTACGGGCCCACCGAGGCGGCGGTCTATGTAACGGTGGCCGATTTACAGGACGGTCAGCCGGTGCACATCGGCAAGGCGCTGCGAAACTGCCGCATCTATGTGCTGGATGAAAACCGCCGGCCGGTGCTGCCCACCGCCCGGGGGGAGCTTTATTTGGCCGGGGACTGCCTGGCCCAGGGGTACATCGGCCGGGATGAGCTGACCGATCAGCTGTTTCCGCCGGATCCCTTTTTCCCGGGGCAAAGAATGTACCAAAGCGGCGACATCGGCCGTCTGCGGCCCGATGGCAATCTGGATTTTCTGGGCCGGCGGGACGCGCAGGTCAAGATCAACGGCCAGCGGGTGGAGCTGGGCGAGATCAGCGAGACGATCCTGAAAGCGGAATCGGTGGCTGAAGCGGCAGTACTTCCGCTGAAACAGGCGGACGGCTCCACCGTGCTGATCGCGTTTTTCACCTGCGCCGGCGACAATCCCCCAGACAGGGAAAAACTGCGGCGGCAGCTGCAGGATCAGCTGCCGTCTTATATGGTGCCGGCCTTCTTCCGGCAGCTGCCCCAAATGCCCTATACAGCCAGCGGGAAATTAGATCTGCCCCGGCTGCGGCAGCTGGCGGATTTACCGGATCCTGCGGCGCAGGAAAGGGAGCCGCTGCCCGAAACAGAAGCGGCAGGGGAGGTGCTCCCGGCAAAAGGGCCCGCTCCGGAAAAAGAATCTGGGGAGCCGGAGCCGTTTGCAGAACCGGTGCGAGAAGATCCGCCTAACCCGGCCAGGGAACCGGCAGATCTGCCAAAAGCCGCGGATTTGCCGGTGGAGGAAACGCTGCTGGACATTTGGCGCCAGGTGCTCGGCGGCGAAACGCTGCTGGCCGACCGTTCCTTCTTCGAACAAGGGGGCAGCTCGTTGGCGGCTTTGAATGTGCTGAGCCGATACTTTAATAAAGGCTATTCGATGACGTTGGCCCAGTTTTATGAGCATCCGACGGCCCGGCAGCAGGCGCTGCTTTTAGGAGGCGGCCCCGGCCCGGATGCGCCGCCTCCTTCGCCCCCGGCGCGGGAGAGCGCAAACAGCCCGCCGGCGGCCCGCCCGCTGGATACCGTGCTGCTCACCGGCGCAACCGGTTTTTTAGGCGCCCACCTGTTGGCGGAGCTGCTGCAAAGCGGCGCGCAAACGGTCGTTTGCCTGCTGCGGGACGGCAGCGGCGCCCGGCTGCTGCAAACGCTGTGCGATTATTTCGGATACGCCTGGATGCAGGAAAACACCGGAAAAATCGAGATCGCCAGGGGCGACGTATCCTTGCCGGGCCTGGGCATGGCGCCGGCGGATTACGAAACGTTGGCCCGCCGGGTGCAGGATGTATACCACAGCGCTGCGGATGTGCGCCATTACGCCGCGGACGAGGACAGCCTGATGGCCGTCAACGTAGGCGGTACCGGGCAGATGATCGCGTTCGCCCAAAAGGCCGGCGCGGTGTTGCATCACATCTCAACGGCGAGTGTCAGCGGCGAGTATCTGCCCGCCCTGCCGGCGTCCACGGCCCAGTTTGGCGAAGAGGACCTGGACATCGGCCAAAACTGGCGGGACAATCAATATATCAAAAGTAAATTCTTGGCGGAACAAGAGGTGTCCCGTTCGGTTTTAGAAGGGTTGGACGCCCGGGTTTACCGGGTGGGCCGGCTGGTGGGCCGCGCCGCCGACGGCGTGTTCCAAAAAAATCCGGAGCAGAACGCTTTTTTCCTGCTTCTTCGCGGTGCGGCGGCGCTGGGCGCGTTGCCCGAATCCCTGGCCAAAGCGCCGGTGGATCTGACGCCGGTGGACGTTTGCGCGAGGGAAATCGTGGCCCTTCGGCAAGGGGCAGGCCGGGTCTGGCACCTGCTGGGCCGCGCCTGCCCACTGGAAACGGCGGTCCGCGCAGTTTCGCCTTGGCTGCGGACGGTGCCGGACGCGGATTTTTCCGCGGTGCTGGCCCGGGGCCTAAAGGAAAAGGGCCCGGCGCAGCTGGCTTCTCTGGTGGATTTGTGGAACCGAGTCCAGGCGGGGCCGGCAGCCCGCATCAAGGTAAGCGATACCAAGACCCGGCGGCAGTTGGCCGCGCTGGGCATAGCCCCGGAACCGGAGGCGCCTGCGGTGTTGTTGCAGGCGTTTCGGCGGGGAGAGTAAAGGAGGAAAAAGAGGATGGTTTCTGATTGGATCGCAACGGTATTTACCATCATTTTGGTGGCGATTTTGCTCTTTATTATCTGGAGCCTGCGGATCCGCCACCTGCCCTTGATCCATAAGCTGTATCTGGGCATTGCGATCTCCTTTGGCATCTGGCTGGTCGCGCTGCTGTGCATTAAATACACCGACCCGGCCAATACGACGATGCTTTGGGTGTGGGATTCTTTTACCTACATCGGCGTGGCCTTTTCGCCCGCTTTCACCCTTTGTATCGCGCTGGTGTTTACCAAGGGCTGGGAGCGGATGAAACCGCTGGGCTGGGCCGCGTTTATCATCCCGGCGGCCACAAATGTCATCGTCTGGACCAACCCCATCCACCATTTGCAGTACAAGGTGTTTTCAGTGGTCAAAAGCGAGATCGTCTTTGGCCCTTACATCTACGTTTCGGGGCTGTATACTTATATTTGTCTGGTCACCGGGATCGTTTTGATGATCAGTTTTGCGATCAAGAACGACAGCCGCCTGTATCTAAAACAGTGTATCTTGTTCTCTTTGGGCGGCCTGGCTCCGCTGGTGGTCAGTTCCATCGCCACCTTCGGCCCGCCGAGCATTCCCATTACGGCAACGCCGTTGAGCTTTGTGGCCACGGTTGTGTGCAACGGAATTGCCATTTACCAGCTGCACCTGCTGGATATTAAGCCAATCGCGACCCAGCACATCTTAAACTGGATTACCGACTGTTATCTGGTCGTGAGCGATGAGGGGCTGGCCCTTGCCTATAACAAGCCGTTTGAGGAGATGTTTTCCGACCGCTTTGGCATTAAGCTAAACCATTATCTTTCCGAGAGCGTCAAGGAGGAGGATGTGGCCAAAAAGACAGCGGTTTATAATCTGATGACCGCCATCGAATCCTGCCGGCAGAGTGGGTCGGCCATTTCCTATGAGCAGGCGGTGGGTACATATGAAGGGGACCTTTACAAAAAGAACTATTACATCACCGACGTAACGCCGCTGGTGATTAACGATAAGCTTTCGGGGTTTGTGGTGCTGTACAAGGATATTACCCAGCTAAAGAAAAGCATGCAGCAGCTGCAGGATAGCCAAACCCGCATGATGGAGCAGGAGCGTATGGCGTTCCTGGGCCAGATGATGGCCGGGCTGGCGCACAACCTGAAAACGCCGATCATGAGCATTTCCGGCTGTGTTTCCGCCGCGGAGGATTTGGTGGAGGAATGCGTCAGCAGTCTCGACGACCCGGAGGTCGTGCCAAGCGACTATCAGGAAATTTACAGCGAAATGGGCGAATGGTTCCAGCGGATCCGGGAGTCCACCGCATATATGTCGGACATTATCACGGCGATCAAAGGGCAGGCGGCCTCGGTCAACCTGTCGGAGGACACGCCCTTTACGGTGGACGAGTTGGTCGGTCGGTCTCGGCTTTTGATGCGCCACGAGCTGCAAAGCGGCAATTGCTCGCTGGAGGTAGAGTATGAAGAGGGTAAAAAAGACTTTACCCTTCACGGCGATATCAATAACCTGGTGCAGGTGTTAAACAATCTGTTGTCCAACGCCGTGTATGCCCAAAAGCAAACCGGCGGCGGTGCGATCACTGTCGGCGTCCGGCAGGACGGGGACAACCTGAAAATCTACGTCAGGGACACAGGGCCCGGCGTAAAGCCCCAAATTAGAAGCCGCCTGTTCAAAGAGATGATCACCAGCAAGGGGACCATGGGGACCGGGCTGGGGCTTTACATTTCCAATACGGTGGTTCGGGGCAAATTCGGCGGCAGCATGTGGGTAGAGGATAATCCGGGGGGTGGCTCCATTTTTGGTATGACCATCCCGTTGGCGGCGGTTTCGAGCAATGATTCCAATGAGGAAGAGGGGAGCAGGCAATGAGAAAACATCAGCGTGTGGCGGGGGTCACGAACAGCTATTCGATCATGGCGCTGGACGATGACCCTACGATGACCTTGACCTTGCAGACCTATTTTAGGCGGTCCGGCTACCATGTGGACGTGGAGAATGACCCCTACAGGGCCATCGAGCGGATCCGGGACGGCCAGTATGACATCCTGCTTTTGGACTTTTTGATGACGCCCATCTGCGGCGACCAGGTGGTGGAGCAGATCCGCAGTTTCAACCAAGATCTGTTTATTATCCTGCTCACCGGGCACAAAAGCATGGCGCCGCCGATCAAAACCATTCGGGACTTGGATATTCAGGGCTATTACGAAAAAAGCGACCGGTTCGACCAGCTGGAACTGCTGGTGGAATCCTGTATCAAATCCATCAAACAGATGCGCACCATTCAAAATTACCAGCAGGGCCTGACGGAAATGATGGAAACCATGCCCCGAATCTACAACCTGCGCGGCAGGGAAGAGATTGCCCAGCAGCTGCTGGAAACGGCTGTGGGATTTTTAGACGGCCGGGGGGGCTATTTGGCCCTGTGTTGGGAACACCTTTTGGATCACCGGCCTGCAAACTGGCAGGCGAAGCCGTATCTTGTCCATGCGATCGGAGCAGAGCCATCCTTGGAAGAGCTGGATCAGTTATCCCGGCGGCTGCAAGAGGAGGGGATTGTCCAGTTGGAGGATAACTGGATCGTCGCCCCGATTATCAGCGAGCAGGAGGTTGCCGGCTACATGGGGATCCAAACCCAGGAGGAGCCGCAATACTATCAACGGCAACTGTTGGGGATTTTTGCGCGGCAGGCGTCGTCAGCGCTTTGGAACGCAATGCTGCGCCGGCTGCTGATCGAGAAAAACGGGGAATTGGTAGAGGCCAACAAAGTACTACGCGAAAATTATGAGGAAGTCGTCACTGCGATGCGGCTGTTGGTGGATACCAAGGATATCTACACCCGCGGCCATTCGGACCGGGTCTCCTACTACTCGGTGCGGATCGCCCGCGCCATGGGCAAGGACGAGGATTTCTGCGAGCGGCTGCGCGTGGCGGGCTTGTTCCATGATATCGGGAAGATCGGCGTGTCGGATGAAATTTTGTTCAAAGACAGCCGGCTGACCGATCAGGAATATGCCCAGATGAAAGAGCATTCCGCCAACGGCGCGCGGATCCTTTCTGCCATTACCCAGTTCCAGCCGATCGTCCCCATTGTCCGGGCGCATCATGAGCGGGTAGACGGAAAGGGATATCCCGACGGGCTGCGGGATGAGCAGATCCCGTTGGAAGCGAGGATCATTTCGGTGGCCGATTCCTACGACGCGATGACCTCGAACCGGCGGTACCGTTCCAGCTTAGGCGAGGAAAAGGCGGTCAGCGAGTTGCTCGCGGGAAAAGGCGCCCAGTTTGACAGCGGCCTGGTGGATGTTTTCCTACAGGTCCTGCAAGACAAAGAGACCTTGCAAAAAGATTTGGCAAGCCTGGAGGAATAGGCCCCGTCCGGGTTGTAGCACCTAGAAAACAGGAGGAGCAACTATGAAGAGAATCCCGTTGAACAAGGCCGACTATTACGAGACGTTCCCTGCGTATCTGGAGGGGATTTCCCAAAAGTTTGGCGAAAAGCCAGCAATCACCTATTTCACCCGCCAGAAGGAGCCGGTCACCGCCAGTTATGCGCAGCTGGCCGAGCAGGCGCTGTCTGCGGCCCATGCGCTGCAGGCGCGGGGATACGCAGGCAAGCATCTGGCGATCGTAGCGGAAAACTGTTACGATTGGCTGCTGGCTTATCTGGCCGCCGCCAGCGCCGGCGCGGTGGCAGTGTGTATCGACGTGGAGCAGTCGGATGAAAATATCCGGCAGATGATCGACCAGGCAGACGCTGCCGGCGTGTTTGCATCCCAGACCTATTTATCCATCTGCGCCCAGGGGCCGGATGGGCAGTCCCCCTCCGGTTGGGCGCTGTTTATGCTGGGTGAGGCGGAGGCCGGCCGGGAAGGCATACAGGATCTGTGCCGGGAGGGGCGGCTTCTGATGGCGGAAAAGCCCAGCCGGATTCAGGATCTTGCCGCCGATCCAGCAGCGGCGGCGGCGATCGTCTATACGTCGGGCACCACCAGCTTGTCCAAACCGGTTATGCTCAGCCACCGGGCGGTTTTGTATAACGCGAGCGACGCCATTCGGGACGTTAACGCGGGCCCCCGGGTGTTTTCTGCGCTGCCTTTTTATCACTCCTATGGGATGACCGGGGCCGTGCTGGATACGCTGGTGCGCGGCGCCGAGCTGTGCATCAACGGCGATTTAAAAACAATGATGCGGGATCTGCACCTGTCCCAGCCGGACTCGATGATTACGGTTCCGCTGGTGGTCGAAATGCTTTACAAGCAGCTTTGGCTCACCGCCGAAAAAGAAGGGAAGGCCCAGCAGCTGCGCAGCCTGCTAAAACTGTGCCGGGCGCTTAAAAAGCTGCATCTGCCGTGGGAAAATAAGATCCTGGCCGAGATCCGGGAAAAGATGGTGGGCAGCCTGCGGGTAATCGTCTGCGGCGGCGCCCATCTGGAAAAAAAGATCTGCGAGGACTTTGAACTGTTTGGCATTTTGATCTTACAGGGTTATGGCATCACAGAATGCGCGCCGATGGTTTCCGCCAACGGCAACAAATATTGTAAAATGGGCTCGGTGGGCCCGGTTATGGACCATTACCAGGTGAAGATCGTCGAGGACGAAATCTGGGTAAAAGGGATCTCGTTGATGAATGGCTATTACAAGCAGCCAGAGGCGACGAAAGAGGCCCTGTCGGAAGACGGGTGGTTTAAAACCGGCGATCTGGGCTATCTGGATAAAGACGGATTTTTGTACATCACCGGGCGGAAAAAGAACCTGATCGTATTTAAAAACGGCAAAAAGGTATCCCCCGAAAAGATGGAGGAGCAACTGCGCCAGATCCCCATGGTCAAAGAAGTGATGGTGTATGGCGCGGCCAACGGCAGCTCTGCGGATACGGTGGTGGTGGCCGCCAGCATTTATCCGGATCCGGAGCTGTCTATGGGCATGTCCTCCTATGAAATTTTGGAGCATCTGCAAGCGCAGGTCGACCAGATCAACACGGCGCTGCCGCTGTTCCAACAGATCCAGATGATCAATATCCGGGATAAGGAATTTGATAAAACCGCTTCCAAAAAGTTCAAACGGCATACCGTATAACCCCCCCGCCTGCATAGCAAAGGGGAGGCTCAATACCCGTTTGCGCCCAGAGTTGTCAAATCGGACGGGCTGTGGTATGATTAAAAATGTTATTTATAGGAAATTCACCTGATATTTGGAAAGAGGATTGGTATGTTAGAAACGATTCGCAAAATCATATTTGAAGTGACCGGTAAGACGGAGGTGACCTTTGATACGGATTTTGTGCGCGATTTGGAGCTGAATTCGTTTGACGTTATGAACATCGTGTGCGCGTTTGAAGAATATTTTGACACCACCATCCCCACCCGGGATGTCTGGCAGCTCCATCAGGTGCGGGATGTAATCGAATACGCCCGGCAGCGTGGCATAGAGGGATAAGGCAAATGGCAGAGGTTACAATTTATTGGTATGGGCCGCGCCGCCCGGATTCCAACCAGTGCCTTGTGCGCTGTGCCGCCGCTTTTTGGGGCGGATCCCTCGCGGATGGGGGGGATTGCTTTGAGGTGGAGCGGGAAGCGCGGGGAAAACCGTTTTTTCCGCTGCTGCCGCAGCTTCATTGTTCGGTCACCCACAGCGGGGACTATTGGCTGGGCGCCTTTTCCCGTGAGCCGGTCGGAATCGATTTGCAGATTCATAAGCCGGGGCGGCTGGCGGCGTTGTCCCGCCGCTTTTTTCACCCGGAGGAGGATCGCTATCTGGAAAAGGCCGGGTACGAGGATTTTTACCGGGTTTGGGCGGCCAAGGAAAGCGTGGTCAAATGCACCGGCGAGGGGATCGACGGCGGCTTTTCCCACTTTAGCGTTGCGGGGCCGGAGGGGATCCTTCCGGCAGTCCGGGGGCTGCAGCTGCAATTTGTGCCGTTTCGCGGCGATTATACCCTGTGCGTCTGCGCCGAAAAGATCTCGTCGGTAACCGTTTTGCCAGGGGAATGAACAAAAAGCGCCTCACATTGAAAAAAGGAATCGAGCGCGCCTACAGCATGGCCTTGTGCCGTGCTGTTTTTGTTGTCCCGCCGCCTAGGAAAATCGATCTCTATTGACATTTTTCGCGGCCACGTCTATACTAAAAACGGTCAATAAGGTTCCGGTCGGGTGATCCTGTCCGGATGAAGAGGGAAGTCGGGTGAGAATCCCGCGCAATCCCGTTGCTGTATTGGAGAAATGCTGTTTTCACCATGTCACTGGCGCTCCGCGCTGGGAAGACGAAAACCGCGTGTTGATCCCTAAGCCAGAATACCTGCCTTGTTGAGCATCGGCCCGTTTGTGGCGGGCCGGTACCGCTATAGCAATTCTGCGAGGACGGAATTTGTTGTTTCCAATGGGTAATGGGGAGATCTGGCAGCGGCAAAGCGTGAAAAATGGGTTTTGCCAGGGGTAGCCGTCTTCTTTTTTACAGGAATAACAGAAAAAGCCCGCGACGCAGTGAATGCTGTGCCGTGGGCTTTTTTAGCGTGTGCCCGCCGGAAGAAACCAAAGTGGGCTCGATAGCGCCGGACAGGAAACGAAAACGGCCGGAGGTTTCAGAAACAGAGATTTCCCTTTTTCCGTCCGCAAAACAAAAAGAGGAGACATGAAAATGAAAAAATGGTTATGTATGTTGCTGGCGGCGGTTATGCTGCTATCGCTGACTGCCTGCGCCGGGACCCAAGGCTCCACGCCCGAATCGCAGACCGCGCCGGAAAGCTCTGCCGTGGAGCCGGAAGCGCCCCATTATCCGGTGACGATTTCCAATTACAACTATGCCAAGGAACCGGTAGACATCACGTTTGAAAGCTGCCCGGAAAAGGTGCTGGTGCTCAATCAGAACAATATTGAGACCATGCTGTCCCTGGGCCTGGGCGACAAAATCGTGGCCGCCGCCGGCTTGGACCACGCCGTAAAAGAGGCGTACAAAGCGGATTTTGAGAAGATCAATTATTTGACCGACTTTACTGTTTCCCGGGAATCGGTGCTGATGCTGGAACCGGATATGATCCTGGGCTGGTGGTCCACCTTCGGCGAAAAGCGCCTGGACGGTACCGATTTTTGGAACGAGCGGGGCGTCAAGACCTATATGGCCGAAAACTCCAACTCCATCGTGGAGAACCGCACCCTGGAAAACGAGTATGATTATATCCTCGACCTGGGCAAGATCTTTGACGTAGAAGACAAGGCCCAGGCCATTGTAGACGAAATCAAGGATCAGGTAGCGCAGATTGTGGACCAGTCTAAAAATTTGGAAAAGCGCACCGCCCTGATCGTTGAGTTTTTGGGCGACAGCATTTACACCTATGATAAAACCACTCTGGGCGGCGACATGGCCATCACTGTGGGCGCGGATCTGTTAAGCACCCCGGAAAAGACCATCGGTCTGGAGGATCTGATCAATTTGGATCCGCAGGTTATTTTCGTAGTTTATATGGACGGGGATGAAGAGGGCATGGCCGAAAAATCGGTGGCAAACGTCACCGGCAACGAGGCGCTTGCCAGCCTGACCGCGGTGAAAAACGGCGACGTTTATGCCATCCCCCTGGGCGATATGTACACCAGCGCCATGCGCACTACAGACGGATTGGAGATTTTTGCCGCCGGCCTGTACCCGGATCTGGCGAAATAGGCACGGCAGATGAAACAGAAATCTTCAGATGAATCGGGGCTCATTCAAAGCACGCCCCTGTACCTGTTAACCACCATGATTTTGCTAGCGGTGCTGGCAGTATCAGTTCTCATTGCGGTCACCTTCGGCACGGTGAAGATCCCGGTTTCGCAGGTGTACCAGGTCATTATGCACGAGCTGTTCGGCGCCGGCTCTCCCGATCTGGGGACCGGTTCGGTGCACGACGTGATCTGGCTGATCCGCCTGCCGCGGCTGATTTTGGCCATCGCAGTGGGGATGGGCCTTTCGGTCTGCGGCGTGGTCATGCAGGCCATTGTAAAAAACCCGTTGGCGGACCCGTATATCCTGGGGGTGTCCTCCGGCGCGTCGCTGGGGGCAACGGTGGCGATTATGCTGGGGGTCGGCGCGTTTTTGGGCGCCGGATCCATCGGGATCTGCGCGTTTGTCGGCGCCTTCGGCATTTCCCTTTTGGTGTTGTTGCTGTCCAACGTCGGCGGCCGTTCCAACTCCATCAAGTTGCTGCTGGCGGGCATGGCCCTCAGCTCGGTTTGCTCCGCATTCTCCAGCTTTGTGGTTTATTTTGCCAACGATAAAGAGGGGATGCAGACCCTGACCTATTGGCTGATGGGCAGCCTTGCGGGGGCCAAATGGCAAAGTCTGTCGTTTATCTTCCCCATTGTGCTGTTGAGCGTTTTGTTTTTCTGGACCCAGTACCGCTCTTTGAACCTGATGCTTTTGGGGGACGAGGTGTCCATCACCCTGGGTACCGACCTGCACCGCCGCCGGCAGGGTTACCTGCTTTTGACCTCGCTGGTCATCGGCTTTGTGGTCTACGCCTCCGGGATGATCGGCTTTGTGGGACTGGTGGTCCCACACCTGGTGCGGATGTTGTTTGGCACCGACCACAAAAAGCTGCTGCCTTTGTCGGCTTTGACCGGCGCGATCTTTCTGGTGTGGGCGGATGTGCTGTGCCGGGTCATCATCCCCAACACGGAGCTGCCCATCGGCATTTTGATCTCCATGATCGGCGGCCCCTGCTTTATCTTTCTCATGACCCATAAGAAATACGGATTCGGAGGAGGGCGCTCATGAAGATCACGACCGAGCATCTGCAGGCGGTCCTCGGCGGCAGCCACATCCTCAAAGGGGTGTCCATCGAGGTGTCGGACAAAGATTTTGTGGGGGTCATCGGCCCCAACGGCAGCGGGAAAAGCACCCTGCTTAAATGCATCTACCGGGTGCTTTCTCCCCAGGGCGGCGCGGTGTATCTGGACGGCAAGGCCCTGCAAAGCTATAAACCCAAGGAATCGGCCAAAAAAATGGCAGTGGTGGCCCAGCACAACTACTACAATTTTGATTTTTCAGTGCAGGACGTGGTGCTAATGGGCCGCGCGCCGCACAAAAAGGCCATGGAGCGGGACAATGCCGACGATTACCGCATCGTCCGGGAATCGCTGGATCAGGTCAATATGGGCGATTTTGCCCAGCGCAGTTTTTCCACCCTTTCCGGCGGCGAGCAGCAGCGGGTTATCCTGGCCCGGGCGTTGGCCCAGCAGACCGAATGCTTGGTTTTGGACGAGCCCACCAACCATCTGGACATCAAGTATCAGCTGCAGTTGATGGATATTGTCCGTTCCTTACAGCTGACGGTGATCTCAGCCGTTCACGATCTAAACATCGCGGCCATGTACTGCGATAAGCTGTTTGTGCTGCAAAATGGCCAGATCACCGCCTTTGGCCCGCCCCGGCAGGTGCTGACCCGGGAGTTTATCCGCCGGGTCTACGAGGTGGACGCCAAGCTTTACACCGATCCGGAGACGGGCCGGCTGCACATTTTATATGAATCGGCCGGCTGCGGCCAATTGAAAATCGGAGGCGGTTCCATTTGAAAAAGATTGCGATCTTAACCTGTATCAAAAGCAATTCCGTCTGCACCGGCGCCAGCTGCCTAAAGGCTTTGAACGAGCGGATCCGCGCCTTTTCCCCTTATGCAGGGGAGGAGGTACAGCTGATGGCTTTTATGCACTGCAACGGCTGCGATTGCGACTACGATACGGATCCCGGTTTTTTGGAAAAACTGGACCGCTTGGAGCAAATCGGCGTGGAGATTGTCCACGCCGGTATTTGCACCAAAAAGCGTGACGGCGCCGAATGCCCCAAGATCACCCAGATCCTCCAGAAAATAGAAGAAAAAGGAATTCAGACGGTTCGTGGAACCCACTAGGTTCTTTTTTGACCCGGAAAAAGGCGTAAATTTTGCGCCTTTCTCCGGATTTTAAAGGAAAAAACGTTCAAAAAAGGAGAAAAATCATGCAAAAAAAAGGGGTTTTGGTGGTCAGTTTCGGCACCAGCCATGAGGATACCCGGCAAAAAACCATCGGCGCGGTGGAGCAGGCCATCCGGGCGGAAAATCCAGATGCGCAGGTGGCGTCTGCCTACACCAGCGGGATCATCCGCCGCATTTGGGGCAAGCGGGGCGAAACGGTCTTTTCGCCGGAGGAGGCGCTGGAGCAGCTGCTGGCTGTTGGGGTGCGCGATTTGACAGTGCAGCCCACCCACCTGATCTGCGGCGAAGAGTTCGACCGGCTGCGGGAGGCGGTCAAGGGCTTTGGGGGGCGCGTTGAGTCGCTTAGGCTGGGGATGCCCCTTCTATCCTCCACCGAGGATTTAAAAGAGACGGCCGCCGCCCTTTTTGCCCAATTCCCCCCGACAACAGGGAGGCTGGTGCTGCTGATGGGCCATGGTACCGCTCATTACGCCAATGCGATGTATGCGGCCTTTGAACACCTGTGCCACAACCAGGGCAGGGAAGACCTTTTTGTGGGCACGGTGGAGGGCTATCCCGCTTTGGAAGATGTGCTTCCCGCCCTGCGGCGCACCAGCTGCCGGGCTATCCTGCTGGCGCCGATGATGCTGGTGGCAGGGGACCACGCCTGCAACGACATGGCGGGCGACGGGCCGGACAGCTGGAAAAGCATTCTCACCCGCGAGGGGTTTTCGGTGGAGTGCTGCCTGAACGGGCTAGGGGAACTGGAGAGCATCCGACAGATCTATCTGCGTCATTTACATGAAGCAAATGAGATTGGTTAGGGAGGGGCGATTGGATGGAAAAAGCTTGTTTTTACGGTGTCAGCGTCGGCCCCGGGGATCCGGCGCTTCTGACGGTTAAGGCGATCCGGGTGATGGAAGCCTGCCCGGTTATCGCCGCCCCCCAGACCAAAGGGGAGAAGACCCTGGCTTTGGACATCGCCCGGCAGGCGGTGTCGCTAAAGGAAAAGGAAATTTTGCTCCTGCCCTTTTTGATGACAAAGGATCCGCAGCTGCTTTCCCAAAGCCACCAGGCGCTGGCAGGGCAGGTTGCCGCCTTTCTGCGCCGGGGAAAAAGTGTGGCGATGCTCAATTTGGGGGATGTTTCGGTCTATTCCACCTTCAGCTACCTTTCAGGGCGAATCCAGGCGGCGGGGTATCCGGTGGAGTGGATTCCCGGGGTGCCCAGCTTCTGTGCGGTGGCAGCCAAGCTGCAGACTAGCCTGACAGTGATGGACCGGCCGGTGCAGATTATCCCGGCGGGGCACGGGCATTTGCAGGAGGCGCTGGCCCTGCCAGGTACCAAAGTGCTGATGAAAACCGGCAAGGCCATGCCCCAGGTGCGGCAGGCGCTGCGGCAGGCAGGGCTGTACGAAAAGACCGGGCTGGTGCAAAACTGCGGCCTGCCAGATGAAAAGGTCTGCCGGTCGCTGGACGAAGCGGACGACCAGCCTGGGTATTTTACGACGATGATCGTAGGGGAATAGGAAAGCAAAATGCCGTTTTCCCGGTTGGCCGCCACGCAGGCGGAACAAGGGACAGGGCGTTTGGATCAAAAAAGGAGGGCTTTATAGATGAGGAAAAGGCGATTTTGCCTGTTGTTGGCAGGGCTACTGATTTTGCTGCCTGCTTGCGGACAGCAGAACGGGCAGCCTGTATCGGAGCCGGCAGATGGAGCGGGCAGCTATGGAGACGAAATCAGCGGCGGACAACAGGACTTGGCGCTGGTGCGCTTTACCGACGGGCTGGGCCGCCAGGTCGAGGTCCAGCAGCCACAGCGGGTGGCCGCGGTTATGGGCAGCTTTGCCCAAACCTGGCTGTTGGCAGGGGGAAAACTGGCGGCGGTCACCCAGGACGCGCTGGATGAAAGGGATCTGGAGCTGGACGGATCGACGGCCAATTTGGGGGCGATGAAATCGCCGGATGTGGAACAGATGCTGGCGCTGGACGTTGATTTTGTGATCCTCTCCGCCAACGTGGCGGAGCACGTCAAGCTACAAGAGACGCTGGAGGCCGCCGGGATCGCCGCCGCATACTTTGACGTGGAGACCTTTGACGAATATCTGGATATGCTTAAAATCTGCACCGACATCACCGGGCGGGCGGATTTGTACGAACAAAACGGAACGGCGGTGCAGGAGCAGATTGACCGGGCCGTGGGGAAAAGCCAGGGCAAACCGCAGCCGAAAGTGTTGTTTATCCGGGCCTATTCCACCGGAGCCAAGGCCAAGGGTAGTGACAGCATGACCGGCACAATGCTCAAGGAGCTGGGGTGCGTGAACATCGCCGACCAGGATGCCGGCCTGCTGGAGGATCTGAGCATGGAGGAAATCATCCGCCAGGATCCGGATTTCATTTTTGTCACCACCATGGGCGCCTCGGATGAAAAGGCCATGGAAGCGCTGGCCCAGGGGATTCAATCCAATCCGGCATGGGCGGAATTGACCGCCGTGAAAGAGGGGCGGTATATCCTGCTGCCCAAGGAACTGTTCCACAACAAGCCCAACAACCGCTGGGGGGAGAGCTATGAAATCCTTGCCGAATACCTTTACGGAGAAAAAACCGAATAGCTTTCCGGCCCTGCCGGTGAGCGTGGGCCTTTTTTTGCTGGCGGCAGCTTTGAGCCTTTCGCTGGGCTCGACCTTTTTTTCGCCGGCCCAGCTGTGGAAGGCCGCCAGCGGCGCGGGGGACCCGGCGGTACTGCGGATTTTTCTGCATGTGCGCCTGCCGCGGACCTGCGCTTGCATTCTTGCGGGAAGCGCCTTATCCATCTCCGGGGTCATTATCCAATCGGTGCTGGGCAACCCGCTGGCGGGGCCCAACATCATCGGGGTAAACGCCGGGGCGGGCTTTTTTGCGGTGCTGTGTACGGCGCTGCTGCCCGCCTGGCCCGGCGCTGTGCCGACGGCGGCCTTTTTGGGGGCGCTGGCGGCGATTTTGCTGGTGTACGGCATTGCCCGGGCGACCCGGGCTTCCCGGATCACACTGGTGCTTTCCGGTGTGGCGGTGAGCAGCATTTTAAGCGCCGGGATCGACGCGGTGGTGACCTTGATTCCCGACACGCTCACCGGCGCGGCCAGCTTTCGCATAGGCGGCGTCAGCGGGGTGGCAATGCAATCGCTGGCGGTGCCAGGCGCCTATATCCTAATCGGTGCGGTGCTGGCCTTTTCGCTGCGGTATGAGATGGATATCCTAAGCTTGGGGGACGACATGGCCAAAAGCCTGGGCCTGCGGGTTGGGGGATACCGGTTTTGCCTGTTGCTGACCGCGGCGATCCTGGCGGGGGCGGCGGTGAGTTTTGCGGGGCTGTTGGGCTTTGTGGGGTTAATCGTCCCCCACGGGGCGCGCTTTTTTACAGGGTCGGAAAGCCGCCGGCTGCTGCCGGTGGCCGCACTGGTGGGGGCGGCCTTTGTTTGCGTTTGCGATGTGTTGGCCCGGATGTTGTTTGCCCCCTTTGAGCTGCCGGTGGGGATTGTGATGTCCTTTTTAGGCGGCCCGTTTTTCCTGTATCTGCTTATTCGGCGCAAAGGGGGGAGGAGCGACAATGGTTGAGTTGATCGGCGTGACCGGCGGCTACGGCCGGGATATGATGGTTCACGACTTTACCCTCCGTTTTGCGGAAAAGACGATCACGGCGCTGGTAGGGCCCAACGGATGCGGAAAATCTACCCTGCTGCGGATGGCGGCGGGAATTGCGGCGCCATCCGCAGGGCAGGTGCTGCTGGAGGGAAAACCGGTCTCGACTTTTTCCCGGCAAAAGCTGGGGCAGATGGTTTCTTATCTGCCCCAGGCCCGTGCGGTTCCAAACATTCCGGTGCAAAGCATGGTGCGGCACGGGAGATTCCCTTATTTGGGCTACCCGCGGCGCTACCGGCCGGAGGATCACGAGATGGTGCGGCGGGCTATGGAATGGGCGGGGATTGCCCATCTGGCCGGGCGGGATTTATCCCAGCTGTCCGGCGGGGAGCGGCAAAAGGTCTATTTTGCCATGTGCCTGGCCCAGGACAGCCAGGTGCTGTTTTTAGACGAGCCTACGACCTATCTGGATCTGTCCTGCCAGTTCGAGATCATGGAGCTGACCCGGCGGCTGCGGGACGCAGGCAAAACGGTGGTGATGGTGCTGCACGATCTGGGACTGGCCCTTTCCTACGCGGATCGGATAGCGGTGATGCAGTCCGGCAGGTTGGTGGCTGACGGCGGGCCGCAGGAGATTTTGGAAAGCGGCTGGCTGGAGCGGGTGTTCGGGGTGCAAATCGGCACAGGCGGTATGGCGGGGCAGATGGGGTATGTGTTTGTCCCTGCCCCGCCGAATGGAGGGGACAGGCAAAATGGCAAAGTTTGAGCATTACCAATATCAGGGCGGGGTTCGCCTGCGCTGCGGTTATACCACCGGCTCCTGCGCGGCGCTGGCCGCAAAGGCCGCCGCCCGCCGCCTGCTGCTGGGCAAAAGTGACCGGACGGCAACTATTGTGACCCCCGTCGGCATTCAGGTGGAGGTGGACGTCTGCACAATTTCCTGTAATGGGGATGCGGTTTCCTGCGGGGTTTACAAGGACGCGGGGGACGATATCGACGTGACCGACGGGGCGCTGATCTGCGCGACGGTGGCGTTTTCACAGGAGCCGGGGATCCGCATTGACGGGGGCGAGGGAGTCGGCCGGGTGACCCGTAAAGGCTTGGAGCAGCCGGTGGGCGCCGCTGCCATCAACCGGGTGCCGCGCCAGATGATCGAAGCCGAGGTGCTGGCGGTTTGCGAGCAGGCGGGGTACACAGGTGGCCTTGCCGTGACCATTTCGGCGCCCCAGGGTAAGGAATTGGCGAAAAAAACCTTTAATCCAAATTTGGGGATCGAGGGCGGGATTTCAATTTTAGGGACCAGCGGCATTGTAGAGCCCAAAAGTATGCAGGCGCTGCGGGAGTCCATGCGGGTGGAGATCCGGCAGCTGGCGGCAAACGGCGAAAAAAAGCTGTTGCTGACCCCGGGCAATTATGGAGCGGATTTCATCGCCGCCCATCCGGTGCTTTTGGGAATGCCGGTAGTCCAGTGCGCCAACTTTATTGGCGACGCGCTGGACGACGCGGCACAATTCCAATTTGCGCAGGTGCTGTTGGTTGGCCACATGGGCAAATTTGTCAAGCTGGCGGGGGGGATTATGAACACCCATTCCCGCTGGGCCGATTGCCGGATGGAGCTGATCGCCGCCCATGCGGCGCTGCACGGCGCTAGCCGGGAGACGGTGGAGGCGCTGATGCAGGCGGTCACGACCGACGCCTGCCTGGAAATTTTGGAGGAGCAGGGGCTGGAGCAGGCGGTGGTGAAAAGCTTGGCCCAGAGGGCCCAGTGGCATATTAGCCGCCGGGCAGGCGGCGCTTATGAGATCGGGCTGGTCTTTTACAATCAACGGGAAGGAGAGCTGTTTGTGACCGAGGAGGCACAGCGGATTATCCTGGGAAGAAAAAAGGACGGAGGGAACGGCTGATGGTATATTTTGTGGGAGCGGGCAGCGGCGCGCCGGATTTGATCACCGTGCGGGGCGCGCGGCTTTTGGCCCAGGCGGATCGGATTATCTATGCGGGCAGCCTTGTCAATCCGGCGCTGCTGGCCTATGCAAAAGAGGGGTGCGTTTGCCAAAACAGTGCCAAAATGACGCTAGAGCAGGTCTTTTCGTCGATGCGGGAGGCGGAAGGGCTGGGACAGACGACCGTTCGCCTGCACACCGGCGACCCCAGCGTTTACGGGGCGATCCGGGAACAGATGGATTTGCTGGACAGCGCGGGGATTGCGTATGAGGTGACGCCGGGTGTGTCCAGTTTTTGCGCGGCAGCGGCGGCGCTGAAAGCGGAATACACATTGCCGGACGTCAGCCAAAGCGTCATCATCACCCGGATGGAGGGCCGCACGCCGGTGCCCCAGGGGGAAAAGATGGCCAAACTGGCCGCCCACGGCTGCACGATGGTTATTTTCTTAAGCGCCGGGCTGCTGGAGCCGCTGACCCAAGAGCTGCTTGCCGGCGCCTATACCCAAAATACGCCGGCGGCTATTGTTTACAAGGCCAGCTGGCCGGATGAAAAGGTGCTGCGCTGTACTGTGGGGACACTGGCTCAAACTGCCCGGGAAAACGAAGTGTCCAAGACGGCACTGATCGTGGTGGGGGATTTTCTGGGGGCGGATTATGCCCGCTCCAAATTGTATGATCCGGATTTTACCACCGGATTCCGGGAGGGCAGACATGCAAATTGAGCTGATTGCGTTCACGCCGGACGGCTTTGCACTGGGCCAAAAACTGGCCGGCCTTTTGGCCGGCCAGGGGGATCAAACGCAGCTTGCCCGCGGTTTTGGGAAGGAAAAAACGCCTCTTTCCCAATGGTGCGGGCAGGCGTTTGCCGCGGCGGACGCCCTGCTTTTTATCGGCGCGGCGGGAATTGCGGTTCGGGCGGTGGCCCCCCTGCTGGCAGGCAAGGACACCGATCCGGCGGTACTGGTCATGGACGACACGGGGCGGTTTTGTATCCCCCTGCTTTCAGGGCATATCGGCGGCGCAAACGATCTGGCTTGCAGGGTAGCTGCCCTTACCGGGGCGCAGCCGGTTGTTACAACGGCCACCGACCGGCATGGAGTGTTTGC
The DNA here is from genome assembly GCA_028692035.1 of Oscillospiraceae bacterium. GTDB lineage: Bacteria > Bacillota > Clostridia > Oscillospirales > Ruminococcaceae > UBA3818. The sequence goes on along the minus strand of JAQUYD010000005.1, from coordinate 83,853 downwards.
TTTTGACCAGTGGGCGGCGCGGCGGGGCCTTAAAGTCTGCAACCTGCAGGCGGTCAAGAGGGTTTCCGGCAAGTTGCTGCAGGGCAAGCAGGTGCGGCTAAGAAGCGACTTTCCGGTGGAGGGGGCGCTGCCGCCGGGGGTCATACTGGTGGCGGATAAAACATACGACGTGCGGATTACCATAAAAGAAAACTGTAAAAAAAATGCCCTGTGCCTGGTGCCACCGGTGGCGGTGGTGGGCGCAGGATGCCGGAAAGGGATTTCCTGCCAGGCGCTGGCACAGGCGTATCAGATGCTTTTGGCTAAGGGAAATATCCGCCCCGAGGCGGTGCGGGAGATGTGCAGCATTTCCCTAAAGGCGGAGGAAGCGGGCCTTTTGGCCTTTTGCCAGGAAAAGGGTTTCCCGCTGCGCACCTTTACGGCGCAACAGCTCAACGAGGTCAAGGGGAGCTTTTCCGCTTCCGCTTTCGTGCAGAAAATCACCGGCACCGACAATGTCTGCGAACGCAGCGCGGTGCTAGGCAGCGGCGGAACGCTGCATGTAAAGAAAAATGCCGGAAGCGGTGTGACCATGGCCATGGCTGTGGCGCCTTACATCGTCCGGCTGACAGGAGGTTTGGAAGGATGAAAAAGCTTTTGATCGTGGGCCTTGGCCCCGGGAACCCGCAGGGGATGACCTTGGCGGCCAGATCGGCGCTGGAAGAAGCGCAGCTGATCTGCGGATACGGCGTTTATGTGGAGCAGGCGGCGGCGGTCTGCCCGGACACGCCGGTTTTTACCACCCCGATGACCCAGGAGATCGAGCGGTGCCGCAAGGCGCTGGAGGAGGCGGCCGCCGGGGTGACGGTGGCCATGGTGTGCAGCGGGGACGCAGGCGTTTACGGGATGGCCGCGCCGGTGTTGGAGCTGGCGCAGGAATATCCGCCGGTGGAGATCGAGGTGGTTGGCGGGGTGACTGCCGCCGCCTGCGGTGCGGCGGTGCTGGGCGCGCCGTTGGGACACGATTTCGCGGTCATCTCCCTGAGCGATCTTTTGACCAGCTGGCAGACCATTGAGCGGCGGCTGGCAGCGGTGGCGCAGGCGGACTTTTGCATTGCGCTGTATAACCCCGCCAGCCGCAAACGCACCGATCATCTGCGACGGGCCTGCGAGATCCTGCTGCGACAGAAGGATCCCAATACCGTCTGTGGCTGGGTGCGCAACATCGGCCGCCCGGGGCAGGAGCAAAAAATTCTGACCCTGGCGCAGCTGCAGGAGGAAAGCCTGGACATGTTCTGCACCGTTTTCATCGGCAACCGGGATACGAAGATCGTCCGGGAACGGATGGTAACGCCGCGGGGCTACCGCGAAAAATAACCGCCGGGAGGAAAAAAGAATGGAGATCACCCTGATTGGAATGGGCATGGGGAACCCCGATACGCTGACTGCCGGGGCGTGGACGGCATTGGAAAAAGCGGATCAGATCATCGGCGCCAAGCGGCTGCTGGAAGCGCTGCCCGACAGCGTGAAGGCTGACCGGCTGGCGGCGATTGCGCCGGCGCAGATCCTGCAGCTGATCGAGCAGGCACAGGGCCGGCCAGTTTGCGTGATTTTCAGCGGGGACACGGGCTTTTACAGCGGCGCTACCCAGCTGACGCCCCTTTTGGAGGAAAAAGGCTATAAGATCCGGGTCCTTTGCGGGATCAGCACGATCCAGTATCTGGCGGCGCAGCTGCACCGGCCCTGGCAGGATGTGCATTTGGTCAGCGCCCATGGAATGGAATGCGACGTGGTGGGGCAGGTTCTGTGCCGGGAGGAGACCTTTTTTCTCACCGGTGGGAAAGTCACGCCGGAAACGATTTTGCAGCGGTTGTGCGCCGCGGGACTGGACGATGTGCAGGTAACGGTGGGGGAGCAGCTGTCCTATCCGGCAGAGAAAATCACGTCCGGGACGGCGGGCCAGCTGCAGGGACAGACATTCGCCCCCCTGTCCGCCGTGTGGGTGCGGCGGGAGCCGGTGCCGCCGTTACCGTTGGGCGGCGCTTTGGCGGACGAATCCTTTTTGCGCGGCGAAACGCCCATGACCAAACAAGAGGTCCGGGCGGTGGTGCTGGCCAAGCTAGCGGTTCTACCAGGGGAAACGGTCTACGACATCGGCGCGGGAACCGGTTCGGTCAGCGTGGAGCTGGCACGCCTGTCTCCACTGGTGCGGGTGATCGCGGTGGAAAACGACCCTGCGGCGCTGGAATTGATCCGGTGCAACCGGGAACGCTTTGGGGTTTATAACCTGTCGGTGGTCCCCGGAACGGCGCCGGACGTGTTGGCGGCAGGCTCTTTGCCCGCGCCGGACGCGGTGTTCATCGGCGGCAGCAAGGGGCGGATGAAAAGGATCCTTCAAACGGTGGCCGGGAAAAACCCCCGAGTGCGGATTGTGGCAACTGCCATTGCGCTGGAAACGCTGCAGGAGGTTTTGGACGGGTGCCGGGAAACGGGGCTGGATCAGGTGCAGGTCACCCAGATTTCCGTCAGCCGGACCCGCTCCACTGGGCGGTTGCATCTGCTGATGGCCCAGAACCCGGTTTTCTTGATTCAGGCGTTGCACCCGGCGCTTTGACCGGAACGATTTTCCGAGGGGCGGATGGAATAAAAAAAGACGGCTTGTAAGCCGTCTTTTTATTGTTTTCAGGGAAAAGGGAGTGTCTCTCGATTTATTCCATTGCAGCGTCTACCGCGGCGGTGGCGTGCAGAACGGTGGTGTCAAACACCGGCAGGTCCGTGTGCTCCTGCTGGATCAAAAGCGGAATCTCGGTGCAGCCGAGAATGGCCCCCTGAGCGCCTTTGGCCCGCAGCTCGTCAATGACGCCGAGAAAATACCGGCGGGACTCCTCCTTTAAAATATGAAAGGTCAATTCCTCATTGATGACCCGGTAAATCTCCTCGCCCTGCTCCTCGGTAGGGGTGATAACGTCGATGCCGTGAAGCTTTTTGAGCCGCTCCTTATAAAAAGGCTGGGTCATGGTAAAGGGGGTGCCCAACAGCGCTACTTTGGTAAGGCCCTGCTTTTTGATGGCGTCGGCTGTGGCGTCGGCAATATGGATGACCGGCACCGGCAGGCCGTCGGCCAGCACGTTGTAGACGGCATGCATGGTGTTGGTGCACAAAAGTACCATGTCTGCACCGGCGCCTACCAGCTTTTGGCCGATTCCCAAAAACTCTTCGCCCAGCTGTTTTTCCTCGCCGCGGGCCATCCGGCCCAGTTTTGTGGCCAGGTTCACCGAATAGAGGATGCACTCGACCGTATCCAGACCGCCCAAGCGGCGGTTGGATTCCTCGTTGATCACCCGGTAATATTCCACGGTGGACTGCCAGCTGAGTCCTCCGATTAGCCCGATTTTTTTCATGCTATTTTCCTTCCTTTCCGGCAAGATATAAATATTTGGCGCAGGCCACGTCCTCGATGGCGAGGCCCAGCGCATCGAACAAGGTCACGTCCTCCGGCGATGTGCGTCCGGCGATTTCCCCGCACAAAAGCTGGCCGATGGTGCCCAGCAGATGCTCTTTTGGGATAACGCCTTCCGCCAGGGGGATCAGGTAATCGCCGCTTTCTCGTTCCACCGATTCCACGCTGTCCCCGTATAGGCGGCAGCGGGCCACCAAGGCGGAATCCAGCTCCCGGGCCGCCGGAGCGCAAGCGCCTACTGCGTTAATATGGGCGCCGGACTTGACCCAGCCGCTTTCCAAAATCGGTGTGGGTGAGGGGGTGAGGGTGCAGATGATGTCCGCGTTTTCCACAGCCTCTTTTGCGCTGGCGCAGGCCAGGATGGGACAGCCGACGAGGTCGGCCATTTCGGTCGCGAAGCGTTCGGCGTTTTCCAAGCGTGCGTCCCAGACGGTGACCGCCGCCAGTTTCCGAACCAGGGCGACAGCCTCCAGATGGGAGCGGCCCTGGGCGCCGGCGCCGAGGATCGCCAGTTGGTTCGCGCCGAGAGAAGCCAACAAATCAGTGGCTACGGCGCTGACCGCCCCGGTGCGGATCTGGGTAATGGCATCGCCATCGGCCATGAAGCAAGGGGTGCCGCGGTCCGCGTCAAACAGCAGCACGCCCCCCTGATGGGAGGGCAACCCCGCCTGGTGGTTGCCGGGAAAAACGGTAATGACCTTGGCGCCGAAATAGTCGTGGTCGCCCAAGTAGGCGGGCATAAAGCCGAATAGATTGTCCGCCGGCAGCCGGGTCACGGTGCGAAGATATTGCAGGCTTTTCCCCTGGGCGTAGTCGCGCAGGGTAGCACGCATCAGCTCGATGCAGTCTTTCATGGAAAGATGGCGCAGTACCTGCCGCCGGTCCATTTGTTCCATTCAGGTTTCCTCCTTTGAACGTTGCGAAAATTGGATACAATCTGTTTTTATTCTACTCCTTTTGCCTTTTTGTGGCAAGACAGCCCGGGCTTTCCCTTGATTTTTTTTTGCAGGCGCGGTACCATTAGAAAAAAGTGGGTGGGCGAGAAGAATGACAGGAGAAATTTTATGTGTGGGGACCGAGCTTTTGCTCGGCGACATCATCAATACCAATGCGGCGTTTTTGGCCCGGGAACTGGCGGCACTGGGCATTGGCGTATACCATCAGACGGTGGTGGGGGACAACGGCGGACGGCTGAAAGAAGCGGTGGCGCTGGCCCTTTCCCGCTGTGACCTGCTGGTGATGACTGGCGGGCTGGGGCCCACCTACGATGACATCACGAAAGAGACCGCTGCCGAGGCGTTGGGACAAAAGCTTGTATGGAATCAGGAGGCTTATGACCGGATGGCGGCCTACTTTGACTGCACCGGCCGGGTGATGAGCGAAAACAATCGCAAGCAGGCGACGGCCCCGGAGGGCGCTGTCGTATTCCAGAACGAAAACGGTACCGCGCCAGGGATTGCCATGGAGTCCAGCGGCAAGATCGTTGTGCTACTGCCGGGCCCGCCCAGCGAGATGGAGCCGATGTTCTACGGCCAGGTACGCCCTTATTTGGAGGGGAAGACAGGGCAGACCTTTTTTTCCAGGACGGTGCATTTGTTTGGCATCGGCGAATCGGCGGCGGAGGAAAAGCTGCGGGACCTGATGGAGGCTTCGCTCAATCCGACGGTGGCGCCCTATGCCAAAACCGGCGAGGTGCTTTTGCGCGTGACCGCCGCCGCACCGGACAAGTCCCAGGCCCAGGCGCTGCTGACCCCAATGATCCGGGAGATCCGGCAGCGGCTGGGGCAGTACGTCTACGGCGTGGACGTGGGTACCCTGCAAAAAGCCGCGGTATTGGCGCTGGTGGAGAGGGGCCTGACCGTATCCACCGCCGAATCCTGCACCGGCGGCGGGGTGGCGAAGCGGATAACCGAGGTGCCAGGTTCCTCGGCGGCGCTCAAGGCGGGGATCTGCACCTACACCAACGAGATGAAAACGGCGCTGCTGGGCGTTGACACAAATACGCTGGAAGTGCATGGAGCGGTCAGCGCCCAGACGGCGCTGGAGATGGCTCAGGGCGCCCGGCGGCGCACCGGCGCCCAGATTGGCGTATCGGTCACTGGCGTGGCGGGGCCACAGCCCTCGGAGGGAAAGCCGGTGGGGTTGGTCTATGTGGGGATATCCAGCCCCTGGTGGGAGGACGTAAAGGAACTGCATCTGGCCCGGGGTAGCGGAAACGAGCGGGAACGGGTGCGCCATTTAGCGGAAAACCACGCATTATATGCGGTGCTTCAGGCGGCTTTAAAGGTGAAAAAGCCACCGGACGCCCCGTAAAGGGGGAAAGAGGAGGGGAATATGCGAAAAAATTATAAGATCGGCGAGGTGGCCAATATTCTGGGGATTTCCGCCGATACCATCCGATATTACGAAAAAATGGGCATTCTTTACTCGAAAAAGGACGGGGCCAACGGATACCGCTTTTTTACGCCGGCGGACATTTATGCCCTGTTGGACGTGCTGTTCTACCGCGGTATGGATATCCCGGTAGAGGAAGTGCGTAATATTATGAATTCCTATCAGCACCAGGATGTGAAAAAGCTACTGGAGGGGAAAGAAAAGCAGGTGCAGGCCAAAATCCGGGAGCAGCAGGCGCTGCTGGACCGGATCCGCGCCACCATTGAGGATTACCGGATCATGGATGAGAGCCTGGACGTGTTCCAGGTGCGGGCCATGCCGTCTATGATGTTGTTTAATGAATCCCCGGCGGACAGCCAGGCGTATTTTAACAGCATGATGGAGCAGGAGGGGCAAAACCCAGTGCAAACGGTGGGTTCGCTGATCGAGTCCGGCTTTATCGCCGCACGGGGCGGCGCCGGATGGGAAATGACCCGGATGTTTACGGCGGCGCTTTTGCAAAAGGACGGAGCGTCCAATCCGCCGGAAAGCGGCCGGATGGTCAACGTGCCGAAGGCGGTATACACGGTGGTGCGGTCCCCCTGGGGCATTCCAATGGAGGAGATGCTGGCCCCGGCGCTGGGCTATGCGGCGCAGCAGGGGCTCAAGGTACAAAACGAGGTGTTTGGGCTATGGGTTTTCACCGATTACAGCCAGCCGCGGCCGCTGGATTATGTGGCGCTTTATTTGCCGGTGGAATAGCCGCCGGTTCCTTGACATCCACAGGGGAAAAGGGTAAGATAAAAACGGTAAAATTTTGTTTTTTTGAACCACAAAAGATAAAAATTTTTGAAAAGAGAAGGGAAGTTTATTTCATGAAACAGATCATTGCAACCAATAAGGCTCCCGGCGCCATCGGCCCTTATTCCCAGGGAACCAGCTGTGATACGATGGTGTTTACCTCCGGCCAGCTGGGCATCGACCCGGCTACAGGGAAATTGGCGGGCCAATCGGTGGAGGAGCAGACCATGCAGGCGCTGAAAAATTTGGGCGAAGTGCTCAAAGAGGGCGGCGCGGATTACGACACCGTTTTGAAAACCACCGTCTATTTGCAGAACATGAGCGACTTCGCGTCGGTCAACTCCATCTATGCGACCTATTTTAAGACCGACTGCCCGGCCAGAAGCTGCTTTGCCGTAGGCGCCCTGCCGATGGGTGGCTTGGTGGAGATCGAGGCTGTCGCACTGAAAAAATAGTTCTTTTTGCCTGCCAAAGGCCCGCAGCGTTTTGCGGGCCTTTTCTCATAGCCATTTTGTATCCTTTCCTTGTAAGGCCGGAAAAAAGAGTGTATAATAATGATCAGTTAGCCGGCCTGCGACCATTGTGCGCAAAGGATTGGTCCGGTTTTTGGAAAGGATGGATATCAACCAGTGAATACATGGAAAAAGCTTTTAAAAGAATGGATCCTCCCGCTGGGGGCGGAGGTTCTGGTCATTGTATTTTTATTGAAGGTCGTGTTCATGCTGGTGCTGGTTCCCTCCGGCTCCATGCTGCCGACCATCCAGCGAAACAGCGTGCTGTTTTGCACCTATATCCACGATATCAGCAAGGTGCAGCGGGGCGAAATATTAGTCTTTGAATCGGATGAGTTGGGCAAAACCCTCATCAAGCGGCTGATTGGACTGCCGGGCGAAACGGTGACCATCCAGAAGGACGGCAGCGTTGCGGTGGACGGGCAGACGATCGACGAAGCTTATGTGATCTATCCCAAGATGGACGAAGAGCTGTCCTTCGAGATCCCGGAGGGGCAGTATCTGTTTCTCGGCGACAACCGCGCCGGATCGGAGGACGCCCGGTGTTGGGACGAGCCTTTCATCCCGGCGGAAAAAATCAAAGCCAGGGCGAGGTTTACCCTGTGGCCGCTGGATCACTTTGGCGGACTGAAATAAACGGGGGGAGAAAAAATGTTTTTGTGCGTAAAAAATGCGGCGGTTTACAGCCCGGCATATTTGGGCAAAAATGATATTTTGATCTGCAACGACAAGATCATCGCCATCCGGCCCCAGATGAAGGATCTGCCGGAGGGCTGCCGGGTCATCGACGCTGCCGGCCGCCGGGTGATTCCAGGGCTGATCGACCAGCATGTGCATATTACTGGCGGCGGTGGGGAGAGCGGGTTTACCAGCCGGGTGCCGGAGCTGCGTTTTTCCGACAGCGTGAAGGCGGGTGTTACCACGCTGGTGGGCCTGCTGGGTACCGACTCCCGGACCCGCAGTGTCCAGAACCTGCTGGCGAAAACCAAGGCGCTCAACGAAGAGGGCATTACCGCCTACTGCCTGACCGGCGCATATGAGATCCCGTCGCCGACTCTGACTGGATCGGTAGGGGACGACATCATGTTTTTGCAGGAGGTTATCGGGGTGAAGGTGGCCATTTCCGACCACCGCAGCTCCAATTTGACAAAAGAGGAAATGATTAAGCTGGCAAGCGAGGCGCGGATCGCGGGACTGCTGAGCAAAAAGCCCGGCGTAGTCCATATGCACACCGGCGTAGGCCGCCAAGGGCTTAAAATGATCATCGATATCGTCAAAACCACCGATATCCCAATCAAACATTTTCGCCCCACCCATATGCGGAAGATGCTGGAGGATGATGTGGTGGAATTTGCAGGTTTGGGCGGGTATGTGGATTACACCAGCGGCGAGGCCCCAGACGAAAAGGCCCAGGAGATCCTGGACGTACTGGCCAGGGGCATCCCGGAGGATCATCTGACCCTCAGCTCCGACTCCAACGGCAGTATGCCCAAATGGGGACCCAATAAAGAACTGATTGGCATTACCTACGCCAAAATGACCAGCTTGTTCAACACCATCAAATCCCTTGTTTTGGTCAAGGGAATGCCCTTGGAGCGGGCGCTGTGCTTTGTGACCCAAAATGTGGCCCAGGCGCTGGAAGTTTATCCGCGCAAAGGGTGCTTGGCGCCGGACAGCGACGCGGATCTTGTCATGATCGGGCCGGATATGGAGATTGAAACGGTGGTGGCCAAGGGCAAGGTGCTGATGGAAGAACGGGAAGTGCTGAAAAAGGGCCTGTTCGAGGATTAGTTGACAGGTTGGCACCGGCGGGCTACAATAATTAAAATAGGTGGAAACATAATTATTTAGGAGTGAATGGTTTGGCTGAAAATTGTAATCACGACTGCGGCACCTGCGGCGAGGAGTGCGCTTCCCGGGAGATCCCGGAGAACTGCACCCACGATTGCAGCACCTGCGGGGAAAATTGTCCTTCTAAGACCAAAAGCTTAAAAGATTTTCTGGAAGCCCCCCACGAGATGAGCTCGGTCCGCAAGGTTATTGCGGTAGCCAGCGGCAAGGGCGGCGTGGGAAAATCCCTGGTCACCTCCCTGTTGGCGGTTTCTATGAGCCGGCTGGGCTACCGGGTGGGGATTCTGGATTCGGATATTACCGGCCCGTCGATCCCCCGGGCATTCGGCGTGCATGACCGCGCGGTATCCGACGAGGCGGGGATCTATCCGGCACAGACTCAGGCGGGCATCCATGTGATCTCCGCCAATATGCTGCTGGAAGAGGAGACGGCCCCGGTCATCTGGCGCGGCCCGATGATTGCAGGTGTGGTCAAGCAGTTTTGGACCGATGTGATCTGGAACGACATCGACTTTTTGTTTGTGGACATGCCTCCGGGAACCGGCGACGTGCCGATTACCGTATTCCAGTCCATTCCGGTGGACGGCGTAGTGGTTGTGGCCTCTCCCCAGGAGCTGGTGGGCATGGTGGTGGGAAAGGCGCTGAATATGGCCAACGCCATGCAGGTCAACGTCATCGGCCTGGTGGAAAATATGAGTTACGTGGAATGCCCCGACTGCCACAAGCAGATCAAAATTTTCGGGGAAAGCCACATTGACCGGATCGGCGAGGAGTTTCACCTCCCGGTGTTGGCGAAGATGCCGATCGACCCGCAGCTAGCCCAGCTTTGCGACGAAGGGAAAATCGAGCAGGCGGAAGCGGCCTATTTGACCGAGGCATGCCAGAAAATTGTGGAATACTGCGAAAAAGAAGCGTAATCGAGTCCCAAAAGGCTGCCGGCCAGAAAAAATGCCGGTGGCCTTTTGGTTTTACCGGCGGATTCGGGAAACGACTGGGGATTCTTTTTAAAATCCCCTTACAAATTTTTGTATTTTTCTTGGCATTTTTTTCGGTTGATGCTACAATAGAAAAAGGTTCGCCGCAGTCATGAACAATTGATAACAAAATGATGAAAATCTGATGACTCCTGCAACAAATCGGGTTTTGGCGGGTACTTATTATGCAGGACTTATGTAAAAGCATAGGGGAATACACAAAGAAGGGGACGCAGATATGCTTCCAAATAATAGAAAACCTTACAGCAAAACAAAAAATACGTCTGTCAGGGCTGCATCTTCTGCGGATGCGGCGGCTCCCGCCGTACCTGGGCGGCGGAAAAAAAAGCTTCCCTGGTATAAAAAACTGATCCGGATGATGGTGCCAACCAAACGGGACAGTAAGGTCGATAAGATCCGCAAAATCATTTTTGATGTGGCGATTTTGATTTTTATCGGCTCCTGCACTTATTTGATCAGCTACTACGGCGACTCGGATCACAACGCCAAGTTTTATGACGGCGTAGCCGATATGCTGGGCAATGGAGAGGTCAGTGAGAACTACCCCAGGGCCTATTTGACAAAATTTGCCTCCCTGTGGGAGATGAACGAGGACATTGTCGGCTGGCTGTCCATCGACGGGACCCAGGTCAACTACCCGGTGGTGCAGACCGATGACAACGACTATTACCTGCATAAGGACTTTTCCAAGGCGGACAACAAATATGGCATTCCGTTTGCCGACTGCCGGGTGGATATCTCCAAACCCAGCACCAATATCCCGATTTACAGCCATAATATGAAGGATGGCCAGATGTTCGGCGAGCTGATCAATTACGAGAGCCTGGCCTATTATCAAGCCCATCCAGTTATCAATTTTGACAGCCTGTACGAAGAAGGCAAGTACAAGATTGTGTCTATTTTCCTTGCGTCCACCCTGCCGGAGCATGCGCCGAACTTTGAATATCACAATTTTATCGAGGCGGAAACCGATGAGGAATTGATGAGCTTTGCCAATGAGGTGATCTCCCGTTCCCTGATCGTCACCGGCGTGGATATCCAGCCCGGCGATCAGCTGGTGACCTTGTCCACCTGTACTTATGATTTTAAAGAGGCCCGCTTTGCCATTGTGGCCCGCCGGGTGCGGGAGGGAGAAGCCGAAACGGTGGACACCTCCGCCGCATACGTCAATCCCAACCCGGTGATGCCCAAAGCCTGGTATGAGGCCAAAAAGATCGCCGCGCTGGTGGCTGGCGTTTCCCTATCCCCGGAGAATTTGTCGCTGAAACCGGGCGAATCCGCAACCTTGACTGCGACGGTGTTGCCCAATACGGCGGTGAACCGCAATATCAGTTGGTCTTCGTCCGATTCGTCGGTGGCCAGCGTGGATCAGTCCGGCACCGTAACGGCCCATAAGAGCGGTACGGCGGTGATTACCGTTACCACGCAGGAAAGCGGTTTTACCGCTTCTACCACGGTGACCGTAGGCGCCGGGGCGATTACCGCCATGCACTTTTCCAGCGGTGGGGTCAGCATCCCAGTGGAAGGGTCTGCCGATCTGTCCGGGCTGTTGGTCGTTGAACCGGAGGGCGCAAGCAAAGAGGGGCTGATCTGGTCCTCCAGCGATGCGTCAGTAGTAGAAGTGTCCGGCGGTTTGGCCGCCGGTAAAAAGATTGGCACCGCAACGATTACTGTCACCACGGCCAATGGGATTTCCGCCTCGATCGCCGTACAGGTGGGAACCTATATCCCTGTTACGGGGCTGAGTATTTCCGGCCCCTCCGTTGTGGCCCCGAAGAAAAGCGTCCAGCTGCAGGCAGTGTTTGAGCCGGCGGACGCCACCACCCGGACCGTCACCTGGTCCAGCAGCGACGACCGGATCGCCACAGTGGACAACACCGGGAAGGTCACGGGTGTGAAAGAGGGTAGCGTTCGCATCACAGCGTCGCTGTATGACAGTGTAAATGGGGATTTTACCGCCCAATATGCTGTGACTGTATCCAAAGGCGGGACCATTGAACTGGCGGCCAGCGAGGCGGAGATCGGCGTTGGAAAACGGGTTTACATTGAATTTAGCGCTTCCAACGGCGAAAATGTCGTTTGGACGGTGACCGGTGGCGACGGCCAGGCGAATATCAGCGTGGACGGAAGCGACCTGGTGATTCAAGGCGTAAAGGCTGGTACCGTTCAGATTCAGGGCAGCTTTTCGGATGGATCTGGGGCGGTTACTCTGACCGTTCGGGTTACGCCCAGCGCAAGTTCCGTCCCGTCAAGCGCGCCTTCCTCTTCTGCGCCGGATTCCTCATCGTCCGCGCCAGAGCAGCCGTCTTCCTCCCCGGCGTCAAGCCAGCCGGATTCCAGTTCACAAGAGGGCGGAGGGGAAAGTCAGGCAACGCCTCCTCCCATCTGGAGTTGACGAAACGACTGTTCTTTTGAGCAGATTATGAAACAGAAAAGCCCCAGTGTGAATCACACTGGGGCTTTTTGCGGCTTTTTATGGGGGCAGACCGCCAAAAGGGCAGCCGCATCAATCGCGGTTGGGCTTTTTGGGGCGGGGCGGCAGTTTGCCGGCTGCCGTCGGCTGGCGTGACGGGCCCTGACCGGCTGCTTTTTCTGGCGCGGGACGGTTTGCTTTGGCTGCCGGTTTGGCAATTGACTGTCCTTTTGACGGCTGCTTTTTGCCAGATTGGGATGCAGAGGGGGACTGGCCTTTGCGGGGCGCGCCTTTTTTGGCCGGTGCGGATTTTGGCTTGGCAGGGGAGAACAAAGGCGTCCAGCCCAGCAGTTCGCCATCACCGTATTCGCCGTCCGGCAGGACCCGGACCTCGGCAACCTCGCCCCACCGCTCCTTGGGATTGCCCAAAGTGTGATATTTCCCTTCGCCGGCGACAGCCAGCTTGAGGCCGTTGTCCAGTTCAACACGGGTGTTGCCCACCTCGACGCCGTCGATAATTTTGATCCGGCGCCGGTCGACCTCCCGCTCCTCGCCTGTAAAACAGTTGATGACGATGGTCTTTTTGATGGACTTTGGCTTTATTTCTCCTTTGGGATTGGAAGGGTTCCATTTCATAAACGTTATCTCCTCGCTTTTTCTAGTCTCATCATACTCCGGAAAAGAAAATTTGGCAACCGGGTTTCTTTGCACGCCGATCAATGGTATACTAAAATCAATTATTTACCGCAAGGAGGATTTATCATGACCCCGGTTTTAGACAGATTTTTAAAATACGTAAGCTTTGACACCGAGTCCGCCCCCGGCATGGATTGCTTTCCCAGTACGGCAAAGCAAAAGGTGCTCGCCCAGTATCTGGTGGAGGAGCTCAAGGGTATTGGCATTGCCGACGCGGCGATGGATGAATTCGGCTACGTCACAGGTACCCTGCCGTCTAATGTGGATTTTGATGTGCCGGTGTTTGGCTTTATCTCTCATATGGATACCTCGCCGGATATGCCCGGCAACAACATCAAGCCCCAGCTGGTGAAAAACTATGATGGCGGCGACGTTGTACTCAATCAGGAACTGGGGATTGTTTTAAGCCCCAAAAATTTCCCCAAAATGCTCATGTACAAGGGCAAAGACCTGATCACCACAGATGGCACAACCCTGCTGGGCGCCGACAATAAGGCGGGCATCACTGCTATCATCGGCATGGTGGAGTACCTGCTGGAGCACCCGGAGATAAAGCACGGTACCATCAAGATCGGCTTTACCCCCGATGAAGAAGTGGGCACCGGCGTGGATCACTTTGACATCAAAAAGTTTGGCGCTCAATTTGCCTATACGGTGGACGGCGGTACCATCGGCAGCTTGGAGTATGATAACTTCAACGCCTCCTCCGCCAAAGTACATATCAACGGACAGAGCGTCCATCCCGGCTCCGCAAAAGGCAAAATGGTCAGCGCAGTGCTGGTGGCCATGGAGTTTCAGGGGATGCTGCCGGTGTTTGAGAACCCCGCCTACACCGAAGGCCATGAGGGATTCAACCACTTAAATTCCATGAAGGGCAATGTAGAGAAAGCGGATATGTCCTACATCCTGCGGGACCACGATTCAGCCAAGCTGGAAAAGAAGAAAGAGACTTTCCGCAAAATTGCGGCGTACCTCAACGACAAATACGGCGAAGATACGGTCACGGTGACCATTGCCGATTCCTACCGCAATATGAAAGAGCAGATCCTTGACAATATGTATATTGTCGACGCAGCGAAAGAGGCCATTGAGCGGGTAGGCGTCAAGGTCATCACCGGCCCGGTGCGGGGCGGTACCGACGGGGCGCGTCTGTCCTTTATGGGCCTGCCCTGCCCGAATCTGGGTGCAGGCAGCCACAGCGCCCACGGCAAATACGAGTACGTCTGCGTGCAGGCTATGGAGAAGAATATCGAGGTGCTGACCAGCATCGCTACCCGCATTTGTGAGATTCACGCAAAGTAAAAAACAGCGGAACGCTGTTTTTTACCGGGAACGCCTGCGGCGCCCGGTTTCGATATCCCCAAAAGCGGCCGCCCCACCCTAAGGGGCCGGCCGCTTTTTGATGGGGATGGGGCAGGCCGGGTTTAATCCAGCCTGTCGGGAATGCACGGCTGTAGGAGACCCGCCGGATCCCCTTGACCAACTGCTGGGGATGGGGTACAATTTCATCGTATGGCCCGTAAGGGTGAGAGAAGGGTGAAAAATGACAAATCTTCTGATTAAGCTTTTTATTAAAAATCCGGACAAAGCCGCCGCTCCCGAAATCCGGGAAAAATACGGGCTGCTCAGCAGCTGGGTAGCCATTGTCTGCAATCTGCTTTTGTTCGCTGTAAAATTTATTTTGGGCCTTGTTTCCAACTCCATCGCCATTACCGGCGACGCATTTAACAACCTCTCGGACGTGGGCAGCGGTGTGGTCACCTTTATCGGCTTTAAGGCGGCGGCTGCACCGGCGGATGAGGACCATCCATTTGGACATGGGCGGATCGAGTATATCAGCGGACTGGTCATTACCTTTTTTGTACTGCTGGTTGGGTTTGACGTGGTAAAAAGCGCCATTGACAAGATCCTCCACCCGGAGCCGGTGTCCTCTAGCTTGGTCGTCATTGGGGGGCTGCTGTTATCCATCCTGGTCAAACTATGGATGAGCGCGTTTAACCGCAAGCTGGGCAAGCAGATTGATTCTGGCACCCTGAAGGCCGCGGCCCAGGACAGCTTGAACGATTGTATTTCCACCGGCGCTACGTTGGGGGGGATTATCATTGCCCGCTTCCTGCCTTTTTCCATCGACGGGGTTTTGGGACTGATCGTAGGGGGCTTTATCCTCTATTCTGGGTATGGGCTGGCAAAGGATACCATCAGCCCCCTGCTGGGGCAAAAGCCGGATCCGGAGCTGGTACACCGGCTGTACGACATTATTTTAAGCTATCCGAACATCACTGGCGTGCACGATCTGGTGCTGCACGATTATGGGCCCGGCCGCATCATGGGCAGTGCCCACGTGGAGGTTTCCCGCACGATAGACGTCATGCAGGCCCATGACATGATCGATAACGCGGAGAAACACGTGCAGTCGGTGCTGCATATGCCGTTCGTCCTCCACTATGACCCGATCGCTGACGATTGCGAAGAAACGCAGTCCATGCGCCGGGATGTGGAGGAGATCGTTCATCAGATCAACAGCGCGATTACCATCCATGATTTCCGGATGGTGCCGGGCACGACCCACACCAACCTGATCTTCGATGTGGTGGTCCCCCATGGAGAAACGCGTAAAAATATGGAACTGAAGCGGGAGATCGACAATCGCTTGCAACAAGAGGGAAAGACCTATTTTACGGTGATTACCTTTGATCGGAATTATATTTAGCGGCGGGGCGTCTTGCTGCCGGACAATGCAAAAAGCCGCCTCCGGAGTTTTCCGGGGCGGCCTTTTTGCAAATTGCAGGCCGCTTTTCAAATGCGCGGCCGTGGGAGAACGGCTGCAAAGGCAGTTTGAAAAGAGCGGCTTTGAGCCTGGCGATGAACCTGGCGTGTATAAGAAGCCGCCGGGCTGAACAGCATCGGCAGGCGGGCAATTTCAATGGCTTCATGTATTTTCTCTCTTATTATAGTAAAGATATTTACTAAAAGCAATAGTAAATATCTTTACTATGCTAACATTTTTGAAAAAGAATGTTGGTGAAAGAAAATGCTATCCTATATGCAACGGCTGCGAAATCTGCGGGAGGATCACGATATGACCCAGGAGCAGATCGCCCGGATATTGGGCACCTCCCAAACGATGTACGCCCGGTATGAACGGGGGGCCAGTGAACTGCCGATCCGCCATCTGATTTTGCTATGTCGCTACTATCGGGTTTCGGCGGATTTTGTTTTGGGGCTGGAGGCGCCGTATCTGCCCAAATAAAAAGGCAAAGGGTTTCCAATAAAAAGAAAAACCTGAGAAACTTTTCTCAGGTTTTTCTTTTTATTGGATTTGATTTTCGATGTACCCGCCGCCTACCACATAGTCCCCGTGATAAAATACGCAGGACTGCCCCGGCGCCGGGGCGCGCTGGGGCGTGTCAAACAGCACGCGGGCGGCCCCATGGGCCAGGGGGGTGATTTGGGCAGGCGCTTCTTTTGCCATCGAACGGATCTTAACGCCCGCACACAGCGGCGCTTCCGGCAGGTCAAAAGGGATCCAGCGGCAATCCCGCAGCAGGACGCCGGCGGCAAACTCTTCGCCCGCGTCCCCCAGATAGATGCGGTTGCTCTGGGGATCCATAGACTTAATGAACACCGGGCGGCCCAGCGCGATCCCAAGCCCTTTGCGCTGGCCCACTGTGTAATGGAGAAGCCCTTTATGCTCCCCGCAGACGGCCCCCTCCGGGGAGATGAACGCACCGGGGGGCATTTTCCCAAATTGGGATTCAATATAAGCCGGGTAATCGTTGTCTGGGATGAAACAGATCTCTTGGCTGTCCGGCGCTGTGGCGCAGGGCAGCCCGGCAGTGGCGGCGATGGCGCGGACCTCGTCCTTGGTCATGCCCTCCAGCGGCAGGTACAGCATGGAAAGCTGCGCCTGGCTCAGGCGATAAAGCATATAGGATTGATCCCGGGGAAGGCATTTCGCCTTTTTCAGAAGATACCGGCCCTGCCGCTCCTCGATCCCCGCATAATGGCCGGTGACGATCGTATCAAAGCCCCGGGCCTTTGCCTCCCGGCAGAGGATGGCAAATTTGGTAGAGGGATTACAGAGGATACAGGGATTGGGCGTTTCCCCCCGGCGGTAAGCCTCGGCCCAGGGGGCAACCACCTCCCGCTGGAACCATTCTTCCTCCCGGGCAACGATCAACGGGATGCCCATCGCGTCCGCTGCGGCCTGCGCCGCCCGGACGGTGCCCTCGTGTGCGGGGGAGAGGCGAAGAACCAGCCCGGTTACGTCATGGCCCTGCTGTTTCATCAGGTGGACGCAGACGGAGGAATCCACCCCGCCGGAAAGGGCCACCAGGATTTTTTTACATTTCACAGGCCAAATGCTCCTCGTCCGGGTCTTTTAGCTCGCCTACAAAGGGGGTGGGGTCAATGCCCTGGCGGGTGTAGTAGTCGGCCAAAGCGGTTTTAATGGCCTGTTCCGCCAGCACCGAGCAATGGATTTTGACCGGCGGCAGCCCTTCCAAAGCTTCAACCACGGCGCTGTTGGTCAGTTTCAGCGCGTCGTCCACGGTTTTGCCTTTGATCATCTCGGTGGCCATGGAGCTGGTGGCAATCGCCGCGCCGCAGCCAAAGGTTTTGAATTTGACGTCTTCAATGACGCCGTTTTCAATTTTCAGGTACATTTTCATGATATCGCCGCATTTGGCGTTGCCCACCTCGCCCACGCCGTTGGCGTCTTCGATTTCGCCCACATTGCGGGGATTGGTGAAATGATCCATCACTTTTTCAGAATATAACATGGCAAAAGCCTCCTTATGCTTTGGTGATCCGTTCCCACAGGGGGGACATGGCGCGCAGCCGGCTGATGACGCCGGGCAGCACTTCCAGGATATAATCCACATCTTCCATGGTGTTGTAGTCGCTAAAGGTCAGCCGCAAAGAACCGTGGGCCACCTCGTGTACCAGACCGATGCCCAGCAGCACATGGCTGGGATCCAGCGACCCGGAGGTGCAGGCGGAACCGGAGGACGCGCAGATACCCAGCGCATCTAGGGTCAATAGCAGCGCCTCTCCCTCTACCCCCTCGAAGGAGAAGTTGACGTTGCCGGGCAACCGGCGGACAGCGTCGCCATTGAGGCGAACCCGCTCCATCGGGGAGATGCCCTCAATGAGCCGGTCGCGCATGGCGGACAGTTTGGCCGCGCGGCCGGGAATGTCGGCGCAGGCCGCTTCGATGGCCACGCCCAGCCCCACGATGGCGGCGATGTTTTCGGTGCCGGCCCGGCGGCCCCGCTCCTGAGCCCCGCCGTCGATGAGGTTGGGCAGGCGGATGCCTTTGCGGCAGTACAGCACGCCGATCCCCTTTTGGGCGTGAATTTTATGGCCGGACAAAGAAAGCATATCGATGTTCTGTTCGACTACATTGATCGGGACGTTTCCAACCGCCTGCACCGCGTCGGTATGAAACAGCACCCCGTGCCGTTTGCAGACTGCGCCGATTTCCGCAATGGGCTGGATGGTGCCGATCTCGTTATTGGCGTACATGATGGTGACCAGGGCAGTATCCGGCCGGATGGCTTGTTCCACCTGTTCGGCGGTGACGAGGCCCTTGTCGCTGACCGGCAGATAGGTGACCTCAAAGCCTTCTTTTTCCAGGGTGGCGCAGGTATGCAGTACGGCGTGATGCTCAAAAACAGTGGTAATAATGTGTTTTTTGCCCTTTGGAGCCATCAGATGGGCTGCGCCCTTGATCGCCCAGTTGTCTGCCTCCGAGCCGCCGGAGGTGAAATAGACCTCCACCGGGTAATCGGGCCGGGACTGCGGAATACCCAAAGCTTTTTCTACTTTATGACGGGCTTCCTCCATGGCGATGCGGGCTTCCCGTCCTTTTTTATAGATGCTCGAGGCGTTGCCGTATCCGTCGGTGAGCCAGGGCATCATCGCTTCCAGGACCTCTGGGGAGATCTGGGTCGTCGCTGCGTTGTCCGCGTAAACGAATCGATTCATGATGTATCATCCTTTTTCTTTTAACATACGTTAGGTTGGTAAACCGGCTGTCTTTGCCGGATCCGATCCTATAATATAGTAAATTACTAGGAAATGCAATAGCTTTGCAGAATTTTTTATATCCGGTGTGACAAATCGCCGTAAATTGGCGGAAAAATAGAGTTTTAGCGAGTGAAATGAGCGGTGTAATAGCCCACCGCCAATTGGTCGCACCGTTCGTTTTCCGGGTGCCCCGCGTGGCCTTTGACCCAGCGGAAGGAAACGTCGTGCCGCTCGCACAAACTCAAAAGCGTTGCCCAGAGGTCGGCGTTCAGGGCGGGGCTTTTGTCGCTTTTGCGCCAGCCGTTGGCGCGCCATTTTTTCGCCCAGCCCTTTTCAATGCCGTTGACCACATACTGGGAATCGGTGGTCAGGGTCACCCGACAGGGCTCCTTGAGCGCAGATAAGGCACCGATCACTGCCGAAAGTTCCATGCGGTTGTTGGTGGTGTCCGCTTCGCCGCCACACAGCTCTTTTTCCACGCCGCTGAACCGGAGTACGGCCCCCCATCCCCCAGGCCCCGGATTGCCGGAGCAGGCGCCGTCCGTAAAAATTTCAACCTGTTTCATATTTGGCCATCCTTTTTGATTGTTGCCGGTCGCGCCACCGGCTATTTTTTCATGCATTTGGACTGATTATACTATGAAAGGGGATATGCCACAAGAAAAATTTCCCGTTTTCCGGCTTAAAAGGGGTCTTTGCGCGTCATACTAGGAATAACAAAAAGGAAAAAGGTTCCCCATGCGGGAGCCACGGGGCCGCGGGAAAAGCTTGACAGTTTTTGCAACAGCGGTTACACTAGAGTCAAGATTGTGTTCGGGTTCCCTTTTTAAAGCCTCGTCCCTTGCGGGGGAGGAGCAGGCTGCTCACGTTAAATACAGTTTATGGACAGCCTCGTTTTTGATGTGTTGCGGAAAAATCTTCGGGCTTGAGGGCGGAAAAAAGCGCGGAGAACAGGTTCGGTGAACCAGGCGTCTCGATTCGGGCGCCAAACGGAAAAAGAGAAACGGCTGCTTTGCAAATACCGGTACCGGAACCGGTGGTTTTGTGGAAAGAATCTGCAAGACCGGCAGCGGAAGAACCATCCCGCCCGGCTTAAAAAAAGCCGGGATAGAGGGTTTGCGCGTTTTTTGCAAAACGCGCTGGAAAACGACAATCGAGAACTGCCCGTATGGCGGGCGATTCCGCGGGATTCGGGCGCGGAATGGAAAACAACGAAGAATTCGGAGGGAAAATTGTGTCAGCAAATTTAGAAGAAAAAATCAAGAAGGAAAATGAACAGTTGGAGAAAAGCGAGAGCCTTTTGGAAAAAACGGTAAAAAAGGCGATGAATTTTGGTAGAAAACCGAAAAATCCACAGAAACAAACAGCACCCCAAGCATCTGCCCCGAAGGAGACCCCGGAGGCCAAGGCAACGCCAAAAGAGGAGCCGAAAAAGAAGCCTCAATCGGCCAGACATCCCAGCAGCAGGCCGGCCCAGGGGCAAAAACAAAAAGAAGGTGGCGCGACCCAGCCCTCCCCCAAAAAGGCGCCTGCAAAGGCCCCACAGCCGGCGAGCGATAAAAAGAGCGTTGCCAAAACGCAAAACAGCTCCCGCGGTCGCAGATCCGCTCCGAAAGGGGAGCGCAAGCAGCCGCTGCGGATCATTTCCCTGGGAGGACTGGGGGAGATCGGCAAGAACGTCACGGTTTACGAGTCGGGTAACGATATGTTCGTTGTGGATTGCGGACTGGCCTTTCCGGAAGCGGATATGCCCGGTGTGGATTCGGTTATCCCGGATTTCACCTATCTGATTAAAAATAAGGACCGGCTGCGCGGCGTGGTTATTACCCACGGCCATGAGGATCATATCGGCGCGCTGCCGTACCTGCTTAAAGAACTGAGCGTGCCGCTATATGGCACCCGGCTGACCCTGGGACTGGTGGAGGGCAAGCTCAAGGAGCACGGCCTTTTGGCCCGGGCAAAGCTGAACGTTATTTCTGCGGGCGACGTGGTGAAAATGGGCTGCATGTCGGTGGAGGCCATCCATGTGAACCATTCAATCCCCGACGCGGTGGCCTTTGCCATCCATACGCCGGCAGGGGTTGTGATCCATACAGGGGATTTTAAAATCGACTACAACCCGATTGAAGGCGGCGTAATCGACCTGGGCCGTTTTGGCGAATTGGGCAAACAGGGCGTACTGGCGCTGCTGCAGGACTCTACCAATGCGGAAAAGCCCGGCAGTACCCCCAGCGAGAGCAAAGTGGGCGAGTCCTTTAGCACACTGTTTGCCCGCGGCGAGAACAAACGAATTATTGTAGCCAGCTTTTCTTCCAACATCCACCGCGTCCAGCAGATCGTGGATCTGTGCGACAAACTGGGGCGGAAAGTGGCGGTGTCCGGCCGCAGCATGATCAATGTAGTGACCAAAGCCATTGAACTGGGATATCTGCATATGCCGGAAGGGCTGTTGATCGATATCGACGCCATCCGGCGGTATCCGGCCTCTAAGGTGACCATCATCACCACCGGCAGTCAGGGCGAGCCCATGTCCGCCCTGACCCGTATGGCCGGCGGCGACCACCGGCAGGTGCAGGTTACGGAAAACGACCTGATTATCATTTCCGCAACCCCGATTCCCGGGAACGAAAAGCTGGTGGGCCGGGTGGTCAACGAGCTGTTAAAGCTGGGCGCCGATGTGGTATATGAAAAGATGTACGAAGTCCACGTATCCGGCCATGCCTGCCAGGACGAGCTGAAATTGATGATGAACCTGGTCCGGCCGAAATTCTTTATCCCGGTCCACGGGGAGTACAAACATCTGCGCAAGCACGCCAACCTGGCCATTTCCATGGGAATCCCGGAAAAGAACGTTCACATCAGCGAAATCGGCGAAGTGATGGAGCTGGACGGCGTCAGTTTGAAGACAGTCGGTACCGTGCCATCGGGCCAGGTGCTGGTGGATGGCCTGGGCGTTGGCGACGTGGGCAGCATTGTGCTGCGGGACCGCAAACATTTGGCCGAAGACGGCTTGATCATCCTGGTCGCCGCTATCGACGGGAACTCCGGCGCGTTGATTTCAGGCCCGGATATTGTCTCCCGGGGATTTGTATATGTGCGTGAAGCGGAGGATCTGATGAACGAGACCCGCCGGATCGCCAAAAAGGCCATTGATGAATGCCGTGCCGGCAACATCCGCGAGTGGGGCACCATCAAGAACCGGTTGCGGGACGACGTGGGGAGCTTTTTGTTCCAAAAGACCCGCCGTTCCCCGATGATCCTGCCGATCATCCAGGAGATCCGGCAGTAAATTTTGAATCAGCGGCCGCCCGAATCCGGGCGGCTTTGTTGTTTTGGCGAGAAATCTTCCGCCAGCGGTTGAGATTTATCCTTCGCTTGTGGTATAATAGCCGCAAAGCGGCTATTATACCGGAATTCCTATGGCCCGCCTACGGCGATGGCCGATGATTCCCCCGGCGCGCGAGGATATAGCCGTAAAGAGATTGCGAGGTTCGGCAACGGAGAATTGCCAGTTTTTTACGAAGGGAGTAAGCGGAATGGAGAAAAAATATTGGTGGCTTAGACCGGTTTTAGCGGCACCGCTGGCCCTTGGCGCGCTGTTGACCCTCTTGTCCGCTTTTGTGAATATTTACCTGTTTTATCTGGAAGCGCTGCTTTTGATCTGCGTGACCATGTACGTGCTGTTTAAGCTGCGCGGGTTTCAACAGGATATGTACGCGTTTTTGTCCTATCTAAGCGATAGCCTGACCCTTTCCAGGCGGGAAAACCTGGAGACCATCCCGTTCCCCATGATTGTAGCGGACAAAAACGGAGAAATCGCCTGGTATAACCGCATGTGTAAGGACGACGTGTTTTTGGGCGAGGATTTGTTTGGCCTACCGGTTTCAGACGTGGTGGCGGGAGCAGATCCGACGGATCCGGCGAAATCCCAGGGCAGAGGGATCCGCTACAAGGAGAAGCTCTACACCGTCCATGTGACCTCCGTGGCGGCAGAGGACGGGGTACCGGTGAGCGTTTATTTTTTGATAGACGATACAGTTTTGAAAAAATACATGTACGAGTATAAAGAATCCCGGCCGTCGGTGGGGATTGTGGTCATCGATAATTACCAGGAGATCATGCAGGACGCAAAGGAAAGTGAAAAGGCGCAGACCATCGGCCAGCTGGAGACCATTATCGAAAACTATATGGCCGAGGGCAACTGCCTGCTGCGGCGGCTGGATCGGGACCGGTTTTTGATTGTGGCCGAGGAGCGGCAGCTGCGCCGGATGATCGAACGGCGGTTTGACATCCTTGACCAGGTGCGGCAAGTTTCTTTGGGGGACAATGTGCCCTCGACACTGTCGATTGGCATCGGCCAGGGCTCGCCAAGCTTGCAGGAGAGCGAAAAAATGGCGCGGCAGGCACTGGAGATGGCCTTGGGCCGCGGTGGCGATCAGGTGGCGATCAAGTCCGGCAACGGCTTTGCTTTTTACGGCGGTACCTCTAAGGGTGTGGAAAAACGCACCAAGGTCAAAACGCGGATCATGGCGTCGGCTTTGTCTGAGCTGATTGAGACCGCTGAAAATGTGCTGATCATGGGGCATCAGTTCGCCGACCTGGATTGCCTAGGCGCCGCGGTGGGGATGTACCGGTCGGTTCTGCAGATGGGAAAACCGGCGGCAATCGTCCTAAACCGGAAGCGGAATCTGGCGTTCCCGTTGTATAACCGCCTCATCCAGAACGGCTTTGGGGACGCGTTTGTGGAGCCGGAACTGGCCATTGACCTAATCGGGAAAAAGACCCTTTTAATCGTTGTAGACACCCATCTGCCCCATATCCTAGAGTCCAGAGAGGTGTACAACGCCTGTAAAACGGTTGTGGTCATCGACCATCACCGGAAGATGGTGGGGCATATTGACAATGCGGTGATTTTTTACCATGAGCCCTACGCTTCGTCCGCCTCGGAGATGGTGACCGAATTGGCCCAGTATTTTGGGGACAACGTGAAAATCGGGAAGTTTGAGGCGGAGGCCCTTTTGTCCGGCATTATGCTGGATACCAAAAATTTTGTGATGAAGACGGGTGTGCGGACCTTTGAAGCGGCGGCCTATCTGCGCAAGCAGGGGGCGGATACGATCGAGGTGCGCAAGTTGTTTTCCAATTCGATGGACGATTATCAGAAAAAGACCCGGCTGGTCTCCTCAGCGGAAATCTACCGCGGATGCGCCATTGCCGGCGGGGAATACAGCGAGGATATTAAGCTGATTGCGCCCCAGGCGGCGGATGAGCTTTTGGGGATCAACGACGTGGTGGCCTCTTTTGTGATGTACGAGTACGACGGCGGCGTTTCCTTCTCGGCCAGAAGCATGGGATTGATGAACGTGCAGGTGGTGATGGAGGCGCTGGGCGGCGGCGGGCATATGACCATGGCCGGCGCGCAGCTAAGCGACATCGGCATGGAGGCGGCCCGCCAAAAACTGCTGCAGGCCATCGACCAGTATTTTGAGCAGCAGCCCAAAGAAAAAGGATAAACAGCGGCCGCAATCGGGCGCGCATGATTAAAAAATTCATCATAAGGAGAAGCGCTATGAAGGTTATTTTGCAAGCGGATGTCAAAGGCTCCGGCAAAAAGGGGCAGTTAATCAATGTGTCGGATGGATACGCCAGAAATTTTTTGCTGCCCAAGGGTTTGGCCATTGAGGCCAGCGCCCAGGCGATGAACGATCTGAAAAACCGCGCGTCCGCCGCGCAGCATAAAGCGGATGTGGAAAAGGAAGCGGCGGTGCAGCTGGGCGGAAAGATCGAGGGCAAGACCATCAAGCGCACGGCTAAGGCCGGCACCGGCGGCAGGCTATTTGGTGCGGTGACCACCAAAGAAATTGCGGAGGATCTGCAAAAGCAGTTTGGTACGGCTATCGACAAGAAAAAGATTGTGCTGGAAGGCGAGATCAAAGCGTTTGGCACCTATAAAGCGGAGGTTCGCCTGCACCCGGAAGTCAAGGCTAGCTTTTATGTGACCATTACGGAAGAATAAGCGAGACGGCCGCTTCTCCAAGCGGCTGTCTTTTTCGCGCTGACCAAAAGACGCAGTACGATGTGGACGGGAGGAAACAATATGCCACAAACCCAGGACATTCCCTATCTGGAACAAAATGGTCCGTTGCCGTTCAGCCTAGAGGCAGAGCAGTCGGTGCTGGGCGCCGTATTAGTCGATTCCTCCTGCCTGACCACGGTTATGGAATATGTAAAGCCAGAGTGCTTTTACGATAAGCGCCATCAGGGCATTTTTTCGGTGATGCTGCGGTTTTTTGGCGCTGGCCAGCCCATTGATTTTGTGACGGTGTTGGACGGGGTGATTTCCGAGGAGGTCTTTTCCGCCGAGCAGGACGCCAAGGTCTATCTGGCCCGGCTGGTGGAGGTGGTGCCCACCGTATCCAATGTGGAAGCATACGCCCGGATCATCCAGGAAAAGCATTATCTGCGCAGCCTGATCGGCACGGCCCAGGGCATTATTGAAAACGCCCGGGATCCCCAGAACGAGGCCAAAAGCCTTTTGGATTCGGCGGAACAGCAGATCTTTGAGATCCGGCAGGGGCGGGAGAGCCGCGGGTTGCAGCGGATCGACGAGATCATCATTGATACCTATGACCGGTTGCAAAAGCTTTCCAGCGCCGACCGGGAGCAGTACCTCGGTCTCCCTACCGGATTTACCATGCTGGATCAGATCACGACGGGGCTAAACAGAACCGACCTGATTTTTGTGGCGGCCCGCCCCGGCATGGGCAAGACTGCGTTTGCGCTAAATATTGCCACCCATGTGGCCAAACTGGGGAAAAAAGTGGCCATTTTCAATCTGGAAATGTCCAAGGACCAGCTGGTGGGACGGATCCTTTCGGGGGAGGCGCGGATTCCCGGCAACGCCCTGCGCACCGGCGATCTATCCGGCGACGACTGGAACCGATTGGCGGAGGCGGCGGGATATTTGTCCCAGGCGCAGATCTATATTGACGATGCCACCGGCATTTCGCCGGGCGAAATGAAGGCGCGACTGCGGCGGATGAAGGATCTGGATCTGGTCATCATCGACTATTTACAGCTGATGACCACCGGGCGTAGGATCGACAACCGCGTGCAGGAAGTGTCGGAGATGACCCGGTCGCTCAAGGTCATGGCCAAAGAGCTGCGGGTGCCGGTAATGACCCTGTCCCAGCTGTCCCGCGGGCCGGAAAGCCGCAAGGACAACCACCGGCCGATGCTGTCCGATCTGCGTGAATCCGGCTCCATTGAGCAGGACGCCGACGCGGTTTGGTTTTTGTATCGGGATGCCTACTATAACAAGGAATCGGAAGAACAGAATATTGCCGAGTGCATTGTGGCAAAAAACCGCCACGGGGAGACCGATACCGTAAAGCTGGCTTGGGACGGCGCGTATACCCGCTTTAGCAATCTGGAGATGTACCGCAATGAGGGATAAGGCGCTACAGGCTGTTGAACAGTATGGAATGCTGCCCACTGGCAGCCGGGTGACCGTCGCGCTGTCCGGCGGGGCAGATTCGGTGGCGCTTTTGCATTTTTTGTGCTCGCTGCGGCAGGAACGGTCCCTACAGCTTAGCGCCTGCCACATCAACCACCTGCTGCGTGGCGAGGATAGCGGGCGGGACGAGACGTTTGTCCGGGCGCTGTGCCGGGCTTGGCAGGTACCGTTGGCGGTGTTCCGGGAGGATGTGGCCGCCGGCGCGAAAAGGGCAGGGGAATCGGTGGAGCAGTTTGGCCGCCGGGTGCGGTATGAGCGCCTTTCTCAGGCGGCGGACGGCGGGCTGACCGCCACCGCCCACACGTTGAGCGACCGGGCGGAGACCACCTTTATCAACCTGTTGCGCGGGACAGGGCTGAAGGGCCTTTGTTCCATTTCGCCGGTGCAGGGCCGGATCATCCGGCCGCTGATTTTTTGTACCCGGGAGGAGATTGAAGCCTACTGCCGGGACAACGGCATTGACTATGTGACGGACAAAAGCAATTTTTCCCTCGACTATACCCGTAACCGCATCCGGTTGGAGATCATACCCGCTCTGCGGGGGATCCAGCCATCTTTTTACCCGATTTATGGGCGGATGCTGGCGCATCTGGAGGAGGACGAGGATTTTTTAAAGCAGGCGGCGGATGAGGCGCTGGAGAAGGCAAAACGGGGGCCCGGGCTGGACGCGCAGATTCTGCGGGGGCTGCACCCGGCGGTTTTGTTCCGGGTACTGCGGCAGTATTTGGAGCAGGACGGGCTGCCGTGGGATACGGCCCATATGGCGGCAACCCGGCGGATGTTACAGGAAAAAACAGGGCGAATCCAGCTGCGGGAAGATTGCTGGTTGGCGCTTGGCGGCGGGAAGGTATTCCTCCTTCGGGATCCGGAAGAGCTGGAGATGGAGCCGCTGGCGGTAGGCCCCGGGGAATTGCCGGACAATCCATTGGCAAGCGGCTTCTTGCGGCTGATCAATTGTGAACAATTTACAAATTTACAGAAACATGAATGTAACATCTTAAAAAAAACGATTGACTATGATAAAATATACGGTAGACTTTTCCTAAGACCGAAACAAAAAGGGGATTATCTGCGTTTGGCCCGGCGCAAGGTGGGAAAACCGCTGCGCAAATGGTTTAACGAACAAAAGGTGCCGCCGCAGCTGCGGGGGCGCATCCCGATTCTGGCGGATGAGAGGTCGCTGGTTTGGGCTGCTGGTTTGGGGGCGGACGAGCGGGTTCTGCCAACAGACACGACAACGCGTTTTTTGGTGATTGACATAGAGGAGGATGTACAGTGAAGGAAGATATCCAGTCGATTTTGTATTCGCAGGAAATGCTGGCGCAGAAGGTGCGGCAGATGGGCGAGAAAATTTCCCAGGATTATGAGGGCAAAAATCCGCTGCTGGTTAGCGTGCTCAAAGGTTCCGTGGTCTTTATGAGCGACCTGATGCGGGCGATCCGTATTCCCTGCCAGATCGATTTTATGATGGTTTCGAGCTACGGCGAGGGGGTAAAAACTTCCGGCGTGGTTAAAATAATGAAGGATTTGGACTCTCCCTTGGAGGGACGAGACCTGATTATTGTAGAAGATATTTTGGACAGCGGAAAAACGCTGCACTATCTGAAGGGAATGCTCAAGGAACGGCATCCCAACAGCATCCGCATCGCTACGCTGCTGGATAAGCCGGACCGGCGGGAAGCGCCGATTACGGCGGATTACTGCGGCTTTGTGGTGCCGGATCAGTTCATTGTCGGGTATGGGCTGGATTATGCGGAAAAATACAGGAACTTGCCTTATGTTGGCGTTTTGAAGCCTGAGATCTATACGAAATAACCTTTCCAGGAGGAAAGAGCAAGGAGTGGAAGCGATTGAACAGAAAACCGTCCAGAGGGATCGGCGTATATATCATCATTCTGGCAATGCTGATGATGACGATTTATTTTGCCGTGTCCATGATGTCGGAGCAGGAACAACCCAAGTATTACGAAATCATCTCCTACTTTGAAAAAGAACAGGTGCAGGAGTTCTCCCTCGACGTCAGCAGCGGCGAAATGAGCATGCAGATCCAGAACGACGCCGGACAGACGGCGATCATCAATTACCGGGTCGCCAGCGTTAACATGTTTTATGAGGATACCCGGGAGTTGATCGATACCTACAACGAGCACCATCCGGACGCGGTGATGAAAACCGATTTTGTCCGGCCCAAGGACGCGCCGTGGTGGTTGAGTATGCTGCCATACCTGCTTTTGATCGGCGCCATGGTCTTCCTGTGGTTTATGATGATGCGCCAGGCCGGCGGCGGCGCGGGCAAGGCCATGAGCTTTGCCAAAGCCAAGGTGCGGACGGCGGAGGACAGCAAGAAAACCACCTTTGCCGACGTAGCCGGCGCGGAAGAGGAAAAGGCCGAACTGGTCGAAATTGTAGAATTTTTGAAGAATCCCAAAAAGTTCAATGAATTGGGCGCGCGCATCCCCAAGGGCGTAATGCTAATGGGCCCTCCCGGTACCGGCAAGACCCTGCTGGCCCGGGCGGTAGCAGGAGAAGCGGGCGTTCCCTTCTTTTCCATTTCCGGTTCGGACTTTGTGGAGATGTTTGTAGGCGTGGGCGCTTCCCGCGTTCGCGACCTGTTTGAACAAGCAAAAAAGAACGCCCCGTCTATCGTGTTTATCGACGAGATCGACGCGGTGGGCCGTCACAGAGGCGCTGGCCTTGGTGGCGGGCATGACGAGCGGGAACAAACGTTGAACCAGCTGCTGGTGGAGATGGACGGGTTTGGCAACAACTCCGGGGTCATCATCATTGCGGCGACCAACCGAATCGACATTCTGGACCCGGCGCTGCTGCGTCCCGGCCGGTTTGACCGCCAGATTGTGGTGGGATATCCGGATTCTGCGGGACGGGAAGCGATTTTAAAGGTTCACACCCGCAACAAGCCCATCGGCCCCGACGTGGATTTGTCGGTGATCGCCAAAACGACGGTGGGCTTTACCGGCGCGGACTTGGAAAACTTAATGAACGAGGCGGCGCTGCTGGCTGCGCGCCGTAGCCGCAAGGCCATCACCATGCTGGAAATCGAGGAGGCGACCATCAAGGTCGTTGCGGGGCCGGAGAAAAAATCCCACAAGGTCTCGGACAAAGATAAAAAACTCACCGCGTATCATGAGGCGGGCCATGCGGTTTGCACCTACTATTGCCAGACCCAGGATCCGGTGCACATGGTGTCCATTATCCCACGCGGCATGGCAGGCGGGTTTACGATGTCCTTGCCGGTGGTGGAGACCTCCTATGAGACCAAGCGGCATATGAGCGAAACGCTGGTTGTGCTGCTCGGCGGCCGGATGGCAGAAAAATTGGTGCTGGACGATATTTCGACCGGTGCTTCCAACGATTTGGAGCGGGCCTCCAAGATTGCCCGGAATATGGTTACCCGTTATGGCTTTAGCGAAAAGCTAGGGCCGGTGGTCTACGGGCAGGATGAAGGGGAAATTTTCCTGGGCCGCGATATCTCTCAAAACCGCAATTTTTCGGAAAATGTGGCGGCGGAAATTGATGTGGAGGTCCGGGAGCTGGTGGACAACGCATATGAGTCAGCCAAAAGCATCCTGACCGGCCATATGGATCAGCTGCATTTGGTGGCCCAGTATGTGTACCATCATGAAAAGATCGACGGCGAGGAGTTCCGCAAGGTCATGACCGGTGAGATGGAATGGAGCCCGGCGGATTTGGCCCCAATGCCTGGCGAAGAAGAACCGGCGCAACAGGTTGTGCCGGAAGAGCAGAATAATCCCTTTTCTGATCTGTAGGAAAGAGGAAACAAGCATTTTGATTCTCCGGGCTGGCCCGGAGAATCTTTTTGTCTGCATCAAACGGGATTTTCCTAGGGAATGGGCCAGGCTTTGCAAACCGGCGGAAAATATGGTATGATAACCGCGGATGGCCATGGCTTGCCAGCCCTTTGGGGCGCGGCGAGCCGGGCGTAGCGTTTGCACCCGTTTGGGATTCGTTGGCAGGGAAAAACGGAGCGAAAAAAGAAAAAATTCCGAGGAGGGGCCTATGGCAAAGAAAGCAGCATATGATAATGAGAGCATCCAGGCGCTGAAGGGCGCGGACCGGGTCCGGAAACGCCCGGGCGTTATTTTCGGCTCCGACGGCATCGAAGGCTGCGAGCATTCGGTTTTTGAGATCTTGTCCAACTCGATTGACGAGGCCAGGGAGGGCCGGGGCGACAAGATCATCATTACCCGCTTTGAGGACGGCGCCGCCGAGGTACAGGATTTCGGCGCTGGAATCCCGGTGGATTTCAACAAAAATGAAGGCTGCTACAACTGGGAGCTGTGCTTTTGTGAATTGTACGCTGGCGGCAAATACAAAACCAATGAGGGCGAGGGCTACGAATATTCCTTAGGGCTCAATGGACTGGGGCTTTGCGCCACCCAGTATGCCGCTGAGTATATGGATGCTGAAATATTCCGAGATGGATTTAAATACGCCCTCCGCTTTGAAAAAGGTGAAAATGTCGGCGGCCTGCACAAGGAGCCGACCAGCCAGAAAAAGACTGGCACCCGCATCCGCTGGAAGCCGGACCTAGATGTATTTACCGATATTGACATCCCAGTAGAGTATTATACAGAGGTGCTGAAACGGCAAGCCGTGGTCAACGCGGGGCTGCTGTTCGTGTTCCGCAACCAAACGGGCAAAACCTTTGAAGAGCAGGAATTTCAGTATGAAAACGGCATCGTTGACTATGTAAAGGAATTGGCCGGGGAGGAGACCCTGACCAGCCCCCAGTACTGGGAGGCCCAGCGCCGGGGGCGGGACCGGGAGGACAAGCCAGAATACAAGGTCAAAATGCAGGTGGCGTGCTGTTTTTCCAATCGGGTCAAGCTGTTGGAATACTACCATAACTCCAGCCACCTAGAACATGGGGGCGCACCGGAAAAGGCGGTAAAGGCGGCGTTTGTCTCTCAGATCGACGCGATTTTAAAGCAGCTGGGAAAGTATCTGAAAAACGAAAGCAAGATCACCTTTCAGGATGTGGAGGATTGCCTGGTTTTGGTTTCCTCCTCCTTTTCCACCCAAACTTCTTACGAAAATCAGACGAAAAAGAGCATTACGAATAAATTCATATATGAGGCGATGACCGACTTCCTAAAGCATTCGCTGGAAGTTTACTTCATCGAAAACCCCATGGACGCGGCCAAAATCGCCGACCAGGTGTTGGTTAACAAGCGCAGCCGTGAAAATGCGGAAAAGACGCGGCTGAATTTGAAAAAAAAGCTGGCGGGATCGCTGGATATTGCCAACCGGGTGCAGAAGTTTGTGGATTGCCGCACCAAGGATGTGAACCGCCGGGAGATCTTTATTGTAGAGGGCGATTCGGCCCTGGGCGCCTGTAAGCTGTCCCGGGACGCGGAGTTTCAGGCCATTATCCCGGTGCGGGGGAAAATTTTAAACTGCCTGAAGGCGGAGTACGACAAAATTTTTAAAAACGATATTATCATCGATATTCTCAAGGTGCTGGGCTGCGGCGTGGAGGTGCAAAGCAAATCCAATAAGGAGATCTCCAATTTTGATTTGGGCAATCTGCGCTGGAACAAGGTTATCATCTGCACTGATGCGGACGTAGACGGCTTTCAGATCCGGACGCTGATTTTGACCATGCTGTACCGGCTAGTGCCCACCCTGATCCGGGAAGGCTATGTGTATATCGCCGAGTCCCCATTGTACGAGATCAATGCCAGGGATAAAACCTATTTTGCCTACAATGAAACGGAAAAAGCGGAAATTTTGGGCCGCATTAAGGGGAAATATACCATCCAGCGTTCCAAAGGTCTTGGTGAAAATGAGCCGGACATGATGTGGATGACCACCATGAATCCGGAAACTCGCCGGCTTATTAAAGTGACCCCCGAGGAGGCCCAGGCCACCGCACGGATGTTTGACCTGCTGCTGGGTGAAAACCTGGCGGGGCGGAAAGAATTTATTACGGAAAACGGGCATCTATATCTGGACGCGGCGGACGTTTCCTAATCCAGTGCGGAGCAGGAAAGAGCAACGCGGGGACGGATGCGTCCCCACAGGATGAATAAGGGAGGAAAACGATGGCTCCAAAAAAGAAAAAGGCGCCGCCGCCCAAGCGACCGGTGGCCGGCGCGACAGCGGAGATTGAAAACGCCGGCGTGGTGATGGAACAGCCCATCACCCAGACGCTGGAGACCAACTATATGCCCTACGCCATGAGCGTCATCATCTCCCGGGCGATCCCGGAGATCGACGGGTTTAAACCGGCGCACCGCAAACTTTTATACACAATGTATAAAATGGGGCTACTCACCGGCGCCCGGACCAAATCAGCCAACATTGTCGGCCAGACCATGCGACTAAACCCTCATGGCGATGCGGCGATTTATGAGACGATGGTCCGCCTGTCCAGGGGCAATCAGGCGTTGCTGCACCCATATGTGGATTCCAAGGGAAACTTTGGCAAAGCTTATTCCCGGGATATGGCCTATGCGGCTTCCCGTTATACAGAGGCCAAGCTGGATGCCATTTGTAACGAGCTGTTCGCCGACATTGACAAGGACACCATTGACTTTCAGGATAACTACGACGGCAGCATGAAGGAACCCACCCTCCTACCGGTGCAGTTTCCCAGTATTTTGCTCAACTCTAATATCGGAATCGCAGTGGGGATGGCCAGTGCCATCTGCCCGTTTAATCTGGAGGAGCTGTGCGATACGACGATCGCCCTGATGAAAAACCCCAAGCACGATCTGCTTACCACGCTGGCTGCGCCGGATTTTCCTGGGGGCGGATATATCCTTTACAACGAAGCGGAGTTGCGGCGGATTTACGAAACCGGCCGGGGAGGCGTCCGGGTGCGGGCGCGGTACAATTACGATAAGGCTGCCAACTGCCTGGAGATTACCGAAATCCCGCCGACCACTACGGTGGAGATCATCATCGATAAAATTGTCGAGCTGGTCAAAAGCGCCAAGGTGCGGGAGGTGGCTGACATCCGGGACGAAACCGACCTGTCGGGCCTTAAAATTGCCATTGACCTCAAGCGCGGCATCGATCCGGACAAGTTGATGCAAAAGCTGTTCCGCATGACTTCGCTGGAGGACACCATGTCCTGCAACTTTAACGTGCTCATCAGCGGCTATCCCCGGGTGATGGGTGCCCGGGAGCTGTTGGAGGAGTGGATTGCGTTCCGGGAGGAATGTGTGAAGCGGCGGGTTTACTTTGACCTGAAAAAGAAAAAGGAAAAGCTCCATTTGCTGCTGGGCCTTTCCAAAATCCTGTTGGACATCGATAAGGCCATCCGCATTGTCCGGGAGACGGAGGAAGAGTCAGAGGTGGTCATGAACCTGATGATCGGCTTTGGTATAGACGAGATCCAGGCGGAATATGTGGCGGAGATCAAGCTGCGCCATTTAAACAGAGAGTATATTTTAAAGCGCATCGAGGAGACCGAGAGCCTAAAAGAGGAAATCGTCCGGATGGAGGGCATCCTGGGCGATCAGAAAAAGGTGCGGGAAATCATCGTGTCGGAGCTGCAACAGATCAAGAAAAAATATGCACAGCCCCGCCGCAGCCTGATCCTGTACGATGTGCAGTCGGTACAGGAGGACGAGGAAGAAGAGACGCCCGATTATCCGGTGAATCTGTTTTTCACACGCGAGGGGTACTTTAAAAAAATCACCCCTCAGTCGCTGCGCATGAGTTCGGAACAAAAGCTCAAAGAGGGCGACGAAATTCTTTCCAACATGGAGAGCACCAACCGGGCGCATCTGTTGTTTTTTACTGACCATCAGCAGGTCTACAAGTCCCACGCCTACGATTTCGACGACACCAAGGCCAGTGTTTTAGGGGATTATGTGCCGGCGAAACTGGGATTTGAAGAGGGCGAGCGGATCGTCTGCTTTGCGGCGGTGCAGGAGTATACCGGTTATATGATGTTCTTTTTCCGAAGCGGCAAGGCGGCAAAGGTGGAGATGTCCTCCTACGAGACAAAGACCAACCGCAAAAAACTGACCGGCGCGTACAGTGGCCGGGATGAGCTGGCCGGCGCTTTTTATGTACCGGAGGATCGGGAGTTTTTGCTGAAGGCCACCGGCGGGCGGATGCTGATCGTCCACACGGGGGCGATCAATCCCAAGCAGTCCCGGGATACCCAGGGTGTGGCGGTGATGTCCTTAAAGAGAAATGCGCTGGTGGACCAAGCGGTGCCATTTACCGGCGAAATGCTCAATAATGAGCACCGGTTTCGGACGAAGTCCTTGCCCGCGGCAGGCGCGATTCCCAGGGCAGAGGATTTAGGCGAGCAGATGAGCCTGCTGGACTAGACGGAAAGTTTTTTGTAAAGGGCAGCGGGTAAAAGGGCGTTTTCGGGAAAAAGACAAAAAAATGGCCGCCTGCGCGGGCGCCGGCAGCCAGATGGCTTTGCCGGCGCCCCTTCAAACGCAACAGGAATCAAGAGCCCCTGCATCACCAATAGCAGTATGCCCGACGCGGGTTTGGCTTATGCGCTTTGTAAAAGTTTGATTGAGTTTTTCGCAAAAAATGTTGCAAACAATGACAAGCTATGCTATGATAATAATGTTAAACAGAAATTCTCGGAGGTGCGCTATGCAGGCATTTGAAATAATCGGCGGTATCCTGCTGATCTTGATGGCCATTGTCATTATCATCATGGTTTTGATGCAGGAGGGAAAGGGCGGCGGTGCTTCGGCACTGGGCGGCGCTCAACCCCAGAGCTATGGCAAGAACAGAGCGAAAACGCTGGATGTGCTCCTTTCCAAATACACAAAGGTGCTCGGCACGGTGTTCCTTGCCGTTACCTTGCTGGTTTGGATTTTAAGCATTTATTTCTAATAATGGCGAAGGCCCTGCCAATGGCAGGGCCTTTCTATTGCGCCTTTCCCAACGAGCAAAAAATTCCGTCTGCTTTTCGGGCGGCGGATTTTATTTTGATAAAAATGTGGAAGAATGAAAAGAAAGAGGATTGGAAAGGAACAGAATGAAGAACGATCAAAACATGAAAAAACAGGACAATCGGCCCCGCAGACCGGGCCAGAGACCGGCAGCACGGCCGGACTTTAAAAAGGAGATCACCCGCGTTTTGGAGCGGGCGGGAAGCCGGGGCGCTTCCATGAAATATCTGCAAGAGCAGGCAGGTATCCGCCGCCACCAGGTAGAAGCGTTTTTACTGGCGCTGGCAGGAATGGTGAAAAGCGGAACAGTACAGCAAAAACGGGAGCGCTATTATAAAGACGCCCAGGCCCAAACCGCTGAAGGCGTGGTGGTCAAGGTGGCCGAACGGTTCGGGTTTGTCCGGCCGGACGAAGCCCAGGAGGATGTGTTTATCCCCGGCCGTTACCTGATGGGCGCGCTGCCGGGCGACAGGGTGAAGGTTACGGTGCGCCAAGGCCGAGGCAACCTCAAAGAGGGAGAGGTTCTGGCGATTTTAGAGGAAATAGATTACCATTTCACCGGCGTCTTCCGCGTGGAGGACGGGCTTGCGGTGGTCTATCCCGACTCGCAGCTGAAGGGGCCGGTGACGGTGGCGAAAAACGAGACCGGCGACGCCAAGGAAGGCGACAAGGTTTCAGCCCGGATCGTTAAGCGGGGCCGGGGCCATCTCGACCATCGGGCGGCGGTGACGGCGGTGTTTGGTTCCAGCCAGCGGGCGGATGTCTGCTGCCAGGCGATTTTGGCGGACAATGGGATCGTGAAGGAATTTCCGTCCCAGGTGCTGGAAGAGGCACGCCGGATTCAAGAAAAAGGAATTTCCCAGCAGGAGATGGACGGAAGGCTGGATCTGCGCGATCAAATCATTTTTACCATCGACGGGGCGGACACCAAGGATATCGACGACGCCATCTCTTTGACCCGGCTGGAGGACGGCTGGGAGCTGGGGGTGCATATCGCCGACGTGAGCCACTACGTTCTGCCCCAGTCGGTTTTGGACGAAGAAGCCTTTGGGCGCGGCACCTCGGTGTACTATGCCAACTCGGTGATCCCCATGCTGCCCCAAGAACTTTCCAACGGGATCTGCTCCCTAAACCCCATGGAGGAAAGGCTGGCCTTTTCGGCGCTGATGCATCTGGATCAGGAGGGGGCGTTGAGCAGCTACGAATTTCATAAAACCGTGATCCGTTCGCGGGTCAAAGGCGTGTATAGCGAGGTCAATCGGATTTTTGACGGCACTGCGGATGAAGCGATCCACCAGAAGTACGACGGCCTGGAGCCGACGTTGCTGGCTATGAAGGAGTTGGCGGAGCTATTGGCCCGCCGCCGCCTGGCCCAGGGCAGCCTGGATCTGGAATCCACCGAGGCGAAAATCGTCATCGGCGAGGACGGGCGCGTGCAGGACATCCTCCCTCGGGCGACGGGAGAATCGGAGCGGATGATCGAATCGTTTATGCTGACAGCAAACGAGGCGGCGGCGACCTTCGGTCTGGAGCGGGAACTGCCGTTTTTGTTCCGCATCCACGAAGACCCTTCGGCGGAAAAGTTGGAAGCGTTATCCGCGCTGCTGACAGTTTTGGGCCTGGATACCTCCGAGGTGAAGCCGGGTGTTCGGCCGGCCCAGCTGCAAAAAATCTTACACGCGGTCAAAGGGACCGACATGCAGATGCTGGTCAACAGCCAGCTGTTAAGGTCAATGGCAAAAGCCAAATATTCCGAAGTGAACAAAGGGCATTTTGGGCTGGTGCTGGACAAGTATTCCCACTTTACCTCCCCAATCCGCCGCTATCCGGATCTGGCGATCCACCGCATTATGAGCGAAGCACTCAAGGGGATGGACACGCCGGAGGCCCAGCGGCGGTTCGGCAAATTTGTGCAGGACGCGGCAGCCCATTCCAGCGCCACTGAGCAACGGGCCATGTCGGTAGAGCGCAGCTGTGAGGACTGCTATAAGGCGGAGTATATGACCGGCCATCTGGGTGAATGTTATGAGGGGATTGTTTCCGGCGTGATAGAGCGGGGCATTTTTGTGGAGCTGCCCAACACGGTGGAAGGGATGATCCGCATTTCCGAAATGCCCGGGAATTTTGAGTACGACGGCAAAATCGAGGTCAAGGACACGGTCAGCGGACGGCATTTCCGCATTGGCGATCGCATCCCGGTGAAGGTGGCCCGGGCGGACGTTTCCTCTGGCGACGTGGACTTTACGCTGGAAGAGGCAGAGGTGTAAGCGGCTTTTGATCTGATGGGCGCCCCCTTGCGGCATGGCTGCAGCAGGGGGGCATTTTGTTGGGCTAAACTGCACAAATCCAGAAAATGCTTGGCGATGTGCAGCCGGCGAGCTTGATGGGACAACTCCTTTCAAGACGTATAAATAGGAAAGCATACAAAAAAGCAGCTGCATCGCAGCTGCTTTTTTACGGGTGAAAATCCAGGCCGGCGCTATTTTTACAAGGGGCGCTGCAGCTTTCGGCATAGCTTTCCCTGTGGGCGCAGCCGTCTTGATGCAGGCATTGTTCCTGGCGGCTGCCGTCACTATCCCACCATATTTCCACCGGTACGTTTTTTTGCTGGGCGGGGCAATAGCGTTCGCCAACCGTGCCCAAATTTTTCATGAAGATCCCTCCCATCGGAATGCGTTCTTAGTATGCGCTAAAATCCGAGCGATAACCACTTTTTTGACGGCTGCATAAACTCTGACATAAATGCCCAAGCTTTTTGCATAGACTCTTGTAGAAAGGCGGAAATGGATATGGAGGGTATTTTGAAGGGCATCCGGCTGTTCGCCAGGGAGAAAGAGAATCGGGAAGCGGCCGAACAGTACCGCGGGCTTTTGCGGGACATGGAGATTTTGCGCATGCAAATCGAGCAGGTTGATTCCAATTTTAATATGACGACGGATGAAGACCTGGTGGAAAGCTATATTTATGAATCCAACGCGTTGGCGGCGCGGTACCGCTTTTTGTTGCGACAGGCAAAGGCCCAAAAGTCCAGGATGGGGCACGTCGGTGTTTCGCAATCAGTTTGACAGGGGGAATGGGAGATGTTAATCTGGACCGGATGTGGCCTTGGAATCTTGATGTGCCTTTTGTTTATCAAAACAGGGCGGCCGTTGCGGTGCCTTTTGTCCAGCACTTTTGGAGGAAGCCTGACCTTTTGGCTTTTGAACCTTGTTTCCGGGTTGACAGGGGTGGCTTTGTCGTTAAATTTGGCGTCAGCCGTTGCGGCGGTGCTGCTGGGAGCGCCGGGAATTTGCGCCCTTTGGCTTTTAAAAATCCTATGGCGATGACCGGCGCTTGAAATCGATCAAAAGAAGCGAGCAGGCCGCTGCGCCAGACAGCAGCGGGGCTTAGAGGGCTTTGCATGTGTTCGGTTTTTTTGAGGATGCTTATCAGCACGACAAATTCATCCTTTGTCAACGCATCGCGGGGTATGGCCGAGCCGGACAAGGGATACGCGGGCCTTTTCTCGTCCTCGCTGCCCTTGTGGGTAGCGAACTTGCACAATGGGCGGTTATTTCGCTTGCCGCTTTTCAAGACCGCTGTGCGCCACCACTCAAACGCAGCTTTTACAGGGCTTGTGTTTGGGTGATTTTTGTTTTCCGACACCCCCAGCAGAAACGCAGATCACGAATGAACCGCCGTTCGGTATCTTCTGGAAAAACGTCGCAGAAACGACTATAATTATTTGTATAAAGGAGGCGGGACCATGGACTTTTTAACAGCACAGGAAATGGCCAAAAAATGGGGGATCACACCCCGCCAAGTGCAGCGTCTAATCGCGGGGGGGCGAATACCTGGCGCAAAGAGGTTGGGGCATAGTTGGATAATCCCCGCCGACAGCGAAAAGCCCCTTGACCCGCGCAAGGCGCGGAAAACCGCCGTACCGCTATACCCGGAATTTTCTATTTTACCTGCGCTTTATCTGCATGGCGGCAGCCTTACTGCCGCTGTTGACCGCTGCAAATCAGAGGAAGAACGCACCCTTTTGGAAGCGAATCTTGCCCATTTGCGTGGCGAGCCGGAAGAAGTCCGGCGGCTTGCCACGCCGCTATGTGGTGAGGCAACGCCGCCGCAGTTAAGGTTAGGGAGCGAGCTGATGCGGGGAATAGCCGCCCTATGGTTGGGGGACGCGCTCGCATGGAAAGAGGTCATGCAGGAATTAACGGCGTTGACGGTGCCGCCTTTTATGCAAAGAGAAAAGGAGTTTGTCATCGCCGCGCTCAACGCGGGGCTTCACGGGCAGAACGTTTACCCGAAATGGCTTGAAATAGGCGCTTTTACGGGGCTTTCGCCGGCGCTTTTTCCCGCCGCGAGGTGGGTCTATACCTCCATACTTTATACAAAATGGAAGGAGGTCGATTTGCTTGCCGTGGCAGAGCCGATGATTGCCGAGTGCCGCCGGGAGCAAAGTGACCTGTGCGAAATCTATTTACGGCTGATCGCCGCTGCTGCTTGCCACGACCACGAGCAGGTGGCGCGAGCGCAGGAGCATATCGATGAGGCTGCCGCTCTTGCGCAGCCGCTCGGTCTGATTGCACCCTTTGTGGAATACCGCCACATACTGTTCTCCGTCATGGATCCCCGATTAAAAGAGAAATACCCTGAGATGCTTTCGATCATCAAAAAGAAAATGCCGCTCTTTCTGGATCATTGGACGAGGGTGTATAACGGCATTTGGGAAAAGCCGATGGCCGACGAATTGACGCCACGGGAATTTGAGGCTTGCATGCTTGCTGTGCGAGGCATGCAAATAAACGAGATAGCAAACCGTATGGGCATTTCAAGAAACAGCGTAAAAAAGTATTTGAATACGGCCTATGACAAGCTGAGCGTTGAGAAACGGCACCAACTCAGCTGGTTCATACATCCATGATCCTTCCAAAAGAAACAAAATCGTCCGGAAAACGGTTGTACCGCAAAATGAATCCCCAACCTATAATTGTAATAGGGAAAGGGTTTTTATACCCTTTTATCCGGTTTATCCGATTGGGAACGACCGGGAGAGAATGGCATGAACGATGATTGCAGCGCAGGAAACACGGGAAAGGCGCTTTGATCGCAGCGGTCTGTACTATCGTGCAAAGCCGCGACCTTATGTGCGGGGATTTGGAATGGGCCTTACGGGCGGATGAATACGAATTTATGTGGCAACTGCCATTGGTTCGTGAAAATCGAGGGCACGAAACATACCGACCGGTGC
Organism: Oscillospiraceae bacterium; assembly: GCA_028692035.1. Taxonomy (GTDB): domain Bacteria; phylum Bacillota; class Clostridia; order Oscillospirales; family Ruminococcaceae; genus UBA3818. Next base: position 43,067 of record JAQUYD010000005.1, on the reverse strand, counting down.
ATATGCGAGAATAGGAGGAAAAGGAAATGAAAAAACGATTTTTGGCAGCGCTCTTATGCCTTTGCATGGCGTTTGCACTTTTTCCGACAACGGCGTTTGCGGGGGACGAAACGTTTGTAGTGGACGATATTACATACAAGGTACTCACCGCCCCTTCCGGCTCCACGCCCGGCACGGTGCAGGTGGGCGACGGAAAAAATCCGGCAATTGATACAAACTTTAGCGCTTCGCTTGACATACCTGCGAGTGTCAACAGCGTCGGCGGCACCTATAACGTCGTTGCAATCGGGGAAAAAGCATTTTTCAACTGTGATGGGTTGACTGACGTGACCATCCCGGCAGGGGTGACCAAGATCGGAAATGCTGCGTTTTGTGCGTGCACCTGTTTGGAGGTGGTGACCATCCCGGAAGGTGTGATCGACATCGGGCCAGAAGCCTTTTTAAGCTGCGATGCACTGACGAGCGTGACCCTCCCGGCGAGTGTCTCCAGCATAGGTGAAAGAGCATTTTCCGCCTGTAATATGCTTACCAGCATAACGGTGAAATCGAATAATGCGCACTTCAAGGACGTGGACGGCGTGCTGTACAACAAGGCGGGGGATGTCCTGCTTTGCTGCCCAAGCGGCAAAAGCGGCGCGTTTGCCGTCCCCGCCGGCGTGGTTGGCATCGGTTCCGATGCATTTTACTTCTGCCGGCAGCTGACAAGCATAAACCTTCCGGAAAGCGTGATCGCGATCGAACATTCTGCGTTTTGGGCCTGTGAGAAGCTGGACAAAATAAACATCCCACAGGGTGTGTCCGCCATTCCAAATAGTTTGTTTACGGACTGTATCTCTTTGCGCAGCCTAACTATCCCAGCAGGCGTGACCTCCATCGGAAATCGGGCCTTTAATGGGTGCAAAAATCTGGTCGAGCTTAATTTTATGGGGCTGAATGCACCGACGTTAGGAGGGGCAGTCTTCCTTGACTGTTCTAGGCAGGGAATGCTGTATTATCCTGCCGGCGCAACAGGGTATGCCGGATTTGGCGATGGCACACCGATAGAGAACTGGGTGCGCACGCCGGCCTACTTCGTCACCGCTACAGCGGGCGCAGGCGGCGAAATTTCGCCTGTAGGCGCAAACCGGTTTTCCTCTGACGAAAATCCAGCTTTCTTCATAACGCCAACCGCCGACTACGCAGTTGCCGATGTTCTTGTGGATGGGATAAGCGTGGGCCCTGTGGGCAGCTACACCTTCAATACGCTGACCGGCAGCCAAACCATCGAGGCTGTTTTTACTGACGAAACCTACGCTGTGATAGTGAACAACGGCACGGGCGGCGGCAACTATGCACAGAGAGCCGTCGTTAAAATTACGGCTGGAACAGCGCCAGCGGGCCAGCAGTTCAAGGAATGGGTGATAACCCCGGCTGTAACTTTTGTAGAGGGCACTTCGGCAAAATCGGAGACGGCGAAGTTTGACATGCCCGCCAGGAATGTGACCGCAACGGCTACCTATGAGGCGATACAAACCTATCATGTTACCGTAAATGGCAGCCATACAGCAGCAAACGGCGCGGGCGATTATAAGCCGGGCGATATTGTAACGATCCATGCAAGCAGCCGCAGTAGTGATGCCTTTGTCGGATGGACAGTGGAGAAAGGCAGCGTAACCCTTTCCGACCCAACCAGCACAACGACAAGTTTCACAATGCCGGCTACCAATGTAACGGTAAAAGCAAATTGGAGCGATAACCGCGACGACACAGACGATTGCCGCCTCACCTTTGAAACAAATGGCGGCAGCGATATTCCTTTCGTAAGAACATCTGCGTACACTACCGTCGATTTAACGCTCTCAAAATATATCCCGACCCGTGCGGGCTTTGAGTTTATAGGGTGGTATTCTAACAAGAATTTGACCGCAAAAATCACAAGCATACGGTTGACAAAGAACACAACAATTTATGCCAAATGGAGCGACAAGAGCAATCCCAGCACAGGTTTTGATAATCCCTTTATCGATTTTCAGCGCTGGACTCTTTTTGAAGATATGACGTCCATATTCCAAAAGGGATAGGTGGTTAGGAAGGGGAGGCGCCACCTTTTCCCCTACGACCACCTATGCCAAGTTCTGCACACTGGGCGGAGCATATCTTTTCCCTGCCGGAGGTGAAAACGGCGACGCCATTTGCCGTCACCAACCACGAGGAGGACGGCGAACAAAAGCTTACCGCACTGGAGCATGATCGTAGGCTTTTGTTCGCCGTACAAGTCCAATGGCAAGTACAGGCGACATGTCCACATCAGGTATGAGGGGCTGGAAGAACTGATTTAAGGGGATGCTGCGTGACTTTGGTCACGCAGCATCCCCTTAAAAATACAAGGTTCTCACCGTTTTTAATTTTATTGTTTAAAAACGCCCTGCCTTTTAGCGGGGCGTTTTATTTTGCATTGGTGCGACTAGGCATATAAGCCGAGTTCTGTTGAAAACAGCAATCTTTCTAGGCCCTTCGTCGCCAAAGGGCTCAAGCCACCTAAGCGGGACCCGCCGGGTAAGCGGTAACATGCCCCTTTGCGGTGTTGCTTCGGATAGGGTTTACAGAGCCACATAGTCTCCCATGCGCTGGTGAGCTCTTACCTCGCCTTTCCATCCTTACCGTTTACAAAAAACGGCGGTTTCTTTCTGTTGCACTTTCCCTAGAGTCGCCTCCGGCTGCCGTTAGCAGCTATCCTTACCCTGTGAAGCCCGGACTTTCCTCATGCACGGCCTTTCGGCGCTGTACACGCTGCTGTTCTGCCTACTCGCAGATCCGAATGAATGATTATTGCTGCAAAGGCATGCCGTTGCCATCCACATTGATGCTTCCGGTCAGCAGCATAACGCCCTCGATAAAGCCCCAGATGCCGGAGGCAAAGCTCAAAATGCCACAAGACAAAATCGTCAGGCAAAGCTGGACCACCGCTTTGGTCGTGTATCCCAGATAGAAATTGTGTACGCCGAATGCACCTAAAAAGATGCCCAACAGGCCAGCGGCCATTTTGGATTTTAGCGGCGTGCCAACTGGCGGATAAACCGGAGGCTGATAGCCTGGACCAGGGGCTTGATAATTCGGGGCCTCATTTTGATAGGTCTGCCCAGGGTTCTGATACGCCTGCTGCGCAGGATCTTGATAATAAGTCTGTTGTGCCTGCTCCGGCGCAAATTGACAGCCGCAGTGGGAACAGAAGACAGCCCCAACCTGGCATTCAGCGCCGCAGTTGGCGCAATAGGTGCTTCCGGAACCGGAAGATACGCCGCAGGACGGGCAGACGGATGCGTCGGAACTCATTTCAGTGCCGCAATGTCTACAGTACATATGAAACACTCCTTTAAAAGCTTTCTAATGCAAAAAACGATGAAAACGGTCAAAAATCTTCATTTCTTCATTAGAATAGCATATTTTTGTGATTTTGACTAGTTGATTTGATAAAATTCATGTGAATTTTTAATCCATCAAGAGGGCCAAAAAACATTTTTCAAGGCTTTAACGCGGTAAAAATTTTGAATGGATAAAAAATATTCTTGCAAAATGATCTTGCAAAGGGACAAGAATTCAGTATAATGAATACATGAATGTTGCCGTGCCTGTGTTCATTGCGAACAGGACGTTGCTGAAGGAGGAAAACAACCAATGGCATTGAAAAACGAGTATATGAAAAAAGTTTATGAAAAAGTCTGTAAACGGGATCAGGGTGAGCCGGAATTTTTGCAGGCGGTGCAGGAAGTGCTGGAATCGTTGGAACCAGTCGTCGAAAAGCGCCCAGATATCCAAAAAGCAGGGATTGTGGAGCGAATGGTAGAACCGGAGCGCTTTTTACAATTCCGGGTGGCTTGGGTGGACGATAACGGCGAGGTTCAGGTCAACCGGGGCTACCGCGTCCAGTACAACTCGGCTATCGGCCCTTATAAAGGCGGCTTGCGGCTGCATCCGTCGGTCAATGCTTCGATCATCAAGTTTCTGGGGTTTGAGCAGTGCTTTAAAAATTCCCTGACCGGCCTTCCGATGGGAGGAGGCAAAGGCGGTTCTGATTTTGATCCCAAAGGCAAATCAGACGGGGAAGTGATGCGCTTTTGCCAGAGCTTCATGACTGAATTGTGCCGCCATATTGGCGCGGATACAGATGTTCCCGCCGGTGATATTGGCGTAGGCGCTCGGGAAATCGGATTCTTATACGGACAGTATAAAAAAATCAAAAATGAACATACTGGCGTGTTGACCGGCAAAGGGCTGACCTATGGCGGTTCTTTGGTCCGGAAAGAGGCTACCGGATACGGCCTGCTGTATTTTACGGAAGAAATGCTCAAAAATATGAAGCAGGATTCGATCAAGGGCAAAAAGATTGTCATTTCCGGCTCCGGCAATGTGGCGATTTACGCGGTGGAAAAAGCCCAGCAGCTGGGCGGTAATGTCGTTGCTATGAGCGACTCTGCCGGCTATGTGTACGATCCGGCGGGAATCAAGCTGGATGTGGTCAAAGAGATCAAGGAGGTTCGCCGCGGCAGAATTTCTGAATACGCCAAGAAAGTTGCCGGCGCCCAGTATACAGAAGGTTGCAAGGGCATCTGGTCGATTCCCTGTGATATTGCGCTGCCCTGCGCCACCCAGAACGAGCTGGACGGCGAAGGGGCAAAACTGCTGGTGCAAAACGGCGTAATCGCTGTGGCGGAGGGCGCTAATATGCCCAGCACGCCGGAAGCGGTAGAGCTGTTCTTGGAAAAAGGCGTCCTGTTCGGGCCGGCCAAAGCGGCCAATGCAGGCGGCGTTGCGACCAGCGGCTTGGAGATGAGTCAAAATTCCATGCGCTATGGCTGGAGTTTTGAAGAGGTAGACAAAAAGTTACAGGATATTATGGTGGGTATTTTCCACAATGCCTATAACGCCTCTAAAGAATTCGGCGTGACGGGCAATCTGGTGGTCGGCGCCAATGCGGCGGGCTTTTTGAAAATTGCCGAAACCATGTTGGCCTACGGGCTCACTTTCTAGGATTTTCGCCCGAAAGGGGGAATGCGGCGCGGTGCCAGCGGCGAGACGGAGCGTCTACCGGCCGTTTCATGGCATCCGCGCCGTTTGCTTTTCCCGGCAGAAATATACAAAAGCAGTACGTAGACCGGGATTCTTTTTGGCGGGATCATACTTGTACCCCGCCCGTTAACATGTTAAAATAAGACTTATATATTATAAGAATCCATACCCCAAGCGGGATGAGAAAAGGTGTGAATCAAAATGAGCGAGATCAAAATCGTGCGCACCACTGCGCCGAAAGAAAAACCGCAGGACGAAACAAAGCTGGGCTTTGGCGCGATCACTACAGACCACATGTTTGTGATGGACTACACCGAGGGAAAGGGCTGGCACGATCCGAGGATCGTACCCTATGCACCCATTGCTTTGGACCCGTTTGCCAAGTGCCTGCATTATGGGCAGGAGGTTTTTGAGGGGCTTAAAGGCTACCGTGGGGACAATGGCCAGATCCTGCTGTTCCGCCCGGACGAAAACTTTAAACGGATCAACCGTTCTGACGAGCGGATGTGCATCCCACGGCTGGACGAGTCCCTGTGCCTGGAGGGGCTGAAAAAGCTGGTCGAATTGGATAAGGAATGGGTTCCCCACGCGCCTGGCACCTCCCTGTACATCCGTCCGTTCGTCATCGCCACAGAGCCGAAGTTGGGAACGGATTCTTCCAAAAACTATCTGTTCATGATCGTGCTCTCCCCGTCTGGGGCTTACTATCCCCAGGGCTTTAATCCGGTCAAGATCTATGTGGAGACCAAATATGTCCGTGCAGTCCGCGGCGGCATGGGCGAAGCCAAGACCGGCGGCAACTATGCCTGTTCCTTGAAAGGCCAGGAAATTGCCCACGAGCAGGGTTATTCCCAGGTTTTGTGGCTGGACGGCGTTGAGCAAAAATACATTGAAGAGGTCGGCGCCATGAACGTGTTCTTTGTCATCGACGATGAAGTGGTAACGCCGATGCTCACCGGCAGCATCCTGCCGGGTATCACCCGCAAATCCTGTATTGAGCTGTTAAAAAGCTGGGGCTATCAAGTCAGTGAGCGGAGGATCTCGGTGGACGAGCTGCTGGCTGCCGGTAAAGAAGGCCGCTTGAAAGAGGCTTTTGGCAGCGGTACCGCAGCGGTGATTTCCCCCATCGGCGAATTGAAGATCGACGAGCATGTCCTGCCGTTGAGCGGTGGCAAAATCGGCCCGATCTCCCAAAAGCTGTACGACCAGCTGACCGGCATCCAGTGGGGCCGGATCCCTGGGCCGGCAGGCTGGAGCGTAAAGGTCTGCGACTGATTCTAAAGAATTTTGCAGGTTGGCCCCGGCGGCGTATAGGGGCTGATTCCTCAAAAAGGCGGCTGGTGGCAGCCGCCTTTTTGTATCGGAAAATGGTTCCGGGCTGTAATGCGGAAGAAACGAGGAGGGAAGGATTTGGGTACGCTTGCGTTTGTAGTCCCGCCAGAATTTGACGGCTGTACCATCAATGATTTTCTGCGGCGGGGAAAAGGTGTCTCCTACCGGCAGATCAAAAGCCTAAAGCACCAGAAACCTCCCATGGGGCTGTTTTGCAACGGCGCACACATCCGCACAGTGGATTTGGTGCGGGCGGGGGACCTAGTGGCCCTCTGCTGGCCAGAGCGGGCCGCTGAAACGGCGCTCTCGGCAGCGCCGGTGCCGGTACTGTATGAGGACGAGGAGCTGGTGGTATTTAATAAGCCTTGGGACATGCCTTGCCATCCGGCAAAAAAACACCAGTCCGACACGCTGGGCAACGTCTTTGCGGCCCACTGCGCCGCCCAGGGGCTGATTCTTCCTTTCCGGCCGGTCAACCGCTTGGACAAAGATACTACCGGTATCGTTGTAGCGGCGAAAAGCCAGTATACGGCGGCTCAATTAGCGGGGAAAATCGAAAAGGAATATCTGGCCATCCTGTGCGGCTGCCCGTCATCTGTAAAAGGCACCGTGGACGCGCCCATCCGTCGGGTGGATCCGGTGCATATTCTGCGGGAAGTTTCGCCGGAGGGGCAGCGGGCGGTGACCCATTATGAGGTGCTGGCCCGTGGAACCGAGTATAGCCTGGCCCGCTTCCAGCTGGAAACGGGGCGTACCCATCAGATCCGGGTGCACATGGCATACCTGGGCTGCCCACTGGCGGGGGATACCTGGTACGGCGGCGACACCCGGATCATAGAACGCCAGGCGTTGCACTGTGTCTGCTGCCATTTTTCCCATCCGATGAGCGGAAAGAAGGTGGAACTGTCGGCTCCGTTGTACGAACCGTTCAAAAATGCACTGAAAAATGCATATATACCCTGCAATATTGAATAAAAATAAATAAAATTTAAAAATATGCTTGATTTTTGAAAAAATATGCATATAATGGGGTACATACCAATTGAACGAATAGGAGACGAAATAAAATGAAAAAGGTACTTTCTCTGATTTTAGCAGCATTGATGTTGCTGACATTGGCCGCCTGTGGCGGCACCACCTCCTCGGCCACTCCGGCTGGTTCCTCTGAGGCAGCGTCTACCCCGGCCGACAGCGGAACACCTACCCTGAATACCGTAACGCCCGGTAAGCTGACCATGGCTACCGACGCGGGTTTTGCACCCTACGAGTATGTAGAGGGTGAAAAGGTTGTCGGTATTGACGCGGACATCGCCCAGGCCATTGCCGATTATTATGGGTTGGAGCTGGTGATCCAGGATATGGACTTCACCAACGCGCTGTTGGCGCCTCAGAACGGAACCGCAGATTTTGCGGCGGCGGGCGTTTCCATTACCGACGAGCGGCTGGAAACCATGGATTTCACCATGGAGTACGCCGAGTCCGATCAGGTTATTCTGGTTCGTAAGGGCTTTGCCGATATCAAAGGCGAGGAAGACCTTGCCAATGTAAAAATCGGCGTCCAGCAGGGTACCACCGCGGATCTGTACTGCCAGGATATGGGATATGAAAGTGTAAACGCGTATAAAAAGAACCTGGTTGCGGCGGAGGATCTGAAAAACGGTCAGATCGACTGTATGATCCTTGACAACATGCCTGCTGAAGCGATCCTGAAGCAAAACACAGAGGAATTGGAAATTCTGGACATGGTGCTGTTCACCGATGTATACGCCATGGCTGTGAAAAAAGGCAATACCGAAATGGCTGAGGCACTGAACGTCGTCCTCCAGCAGTTGATTGACGAGGGAAAGATCGAGCAGTTTACCCAGAAACATATGGATGCTTCCATGTAAGCCGATCATAGAAAAGAACGCATCGCGCTTTGCAAGGGCGGGTTTTCCCTCCCTTGCATTGTCATGTAAACGCAAAAGGGGAGTGAAGGTTTGAGTTGGTTGCAAGAGCTGGGCACGAATCTGCTGATCTGGCTGCAGCAGGTGGGAGACAGCCTGTACCGCACCTTTGTTGAAAAGGATCGGTATATGGCGTTTCTCAAGGGTATTGGCACCACGCTGGAGATTTCTTTTTTCGCCGTGTTGCTGGGTACCGCCATCGGCGTATTCGTGGCGGTGGTCAAAAACATGGCCAAAAAGCATCGCTTCCTGCGCCCGCTGGAATGGCTGCTGGACGCTTATGTGCTGGTGATCCGTGGTACGCCAGTTTACGTACAGCTATTGATTTTGAATACGGTGGTGTTCGCGTCGGTCCAAAATAAGATCCTCGTGGCAGTTATTACATTCGGGATCAACTCCGGCGCCTATGTCGCCGAGATCATCCGCGCGGGGATCAACTCGGTGGATAAAGGCCAGTTCGAGGCCGGCAACTCGCTGGGCCTGCGGGACGGTACAGTGATGCGGCTGATTATTCTGCCCCAGGCGGTGCGGAATATCCTGCCTGCCCTGGGCAATGAGTTCATCACCTTGGTGAAAGAGACCTCCATTGCCGGAACCATGGCAGTGAACGATCTAACCAAGGCGGCCGAGCGGGTCGGCGGCGCAACCTACGATTTGTATACGCCGCTTTTGTCCATCGCGGTGATCTATTTTGTGCTGGTGTTTGGCATGACCCGGCTGTTGAACCTGTTCGAGAGGAGGCTGGCCAAGAGTGATAACCGTTAAAAATCTGGAAAAGACTTTTGGAGACCATCAGGTGCTGTGCGGGATCGACGAGACCATCGAACAGGGGGAAAAGGTGGTTATTATCGGGCCGTCCGGTTCGGGCAAGTCCACCTTCCTGCGCTGCCTGAATCTGCTGGAACGCCCCACCGGCGGCGAGGTCTGGTTTGAGGGGAAAAACATCACAGACAAAAAAGCAGATGTCAATGCCCTGCGCCAGAAAATGGGCATGGTATTCCAGCAGTTCAACCTCTTTCCCCATCTGACGGTTCTGGAAAACATCACCTTGGCGCCGGTGACCCTGAAGTTGCAGACAAAAAGCGAGGCGCAGGCCAATGCCCGCCGGCTGCTGGAACGGATCGGCCTGTGGGAGAAAGCCCAGGCATATCCAGGTCAGTTGTCCGGCGGCCAGAAACAGCGGATCGCCATCGTCCGCGCTTTGGCAATGAATCCGGATGTCATGCTGTTTGATGAACCCACCTCTGCACTGGATCCGGAAATGGTCGGCGAGGTGCTGGAGCTGATGAAAGATTTGGCCAACGACGGAATGACCATGGTGGTGGTCACCCATGAAATGGGATTTGCCCGGGAGGTGGCAACTCGGGTGCTCTTTATCGACGAGGGCAAGATTTTGGAGCAGGGGCCGCCAGAATCATTTTTCGAAAGTCCCCAGCATCCGCGGCTAAAAGATTTCCTGTCAAAGGTGCTGTAAAAAAAGAATATTAGGCCGAAAAAAGCACTTCTAGCGGGGTGCTTTTTTGTTTGAAAACGTTTTGCCGCTTTCGGCTGGATCCGGCCGGGCCCCATTTTCTCAAAGGCAAAACAATCACAGAACATACACATTTATTGTCAATAAGCATAAACAAACTGCTAAAATATCAAAAATATTTATAAAGTTTAACCACAACTTTTTTACATTTTTGTGAATTCGGTTGATTAAAACGTCAGAATGTGTATAATGAAAAAGGAATCAAGCGGTGTTTTTATCCCGCGGAAAGGAGGAGAATGCATGGAGAGCAGCCAGAATGCCGATAAAAAGAAGCCGAATCAAAAGCGGCACAGACCAGCGGGCCGTTCTTTGCAGGATATGGCGCAACTTGCCGTCTCGGCAAGTTACCGGTTTTGCTACTACGTCGGCGTCCAGCTGATTCGTTCTTTCAAACGCTATAAGAAGCGTTTGTTTCGCTTTGCCGTCCGTACCAGGCTGGGGCTTCAGTTAAGACTGAAAAAACGCATGACCCTCATCGGCCGCAAATTCCGCTTTGCTGTGAGTGACGCCATGCGCCCTTATCGCCAGGTGCAGCGCCTGCGCCAAAGCCAGGAAGAACGCCTTTCGTTGGCGGAAGAACTGGGTCCTAAGGCAGTTCGCGAAGAGAAGAGCCGGATGTGGAAGGAAAGCCTGCAGCTTGTATTCCGGCTTCTTGGAACCGTTTTTAACTATGTTGCCCCGGTGGTCAGCTTTATTATATTGATTACATTGATCCATCAAAATACCAACCTACAGTTTGCACTGGAGGTGGAATACAACGACAAAATGATCGGCTATATCGCAAAGGAATCCGATTTTGATGAGTCGGAGAAAATCATGCAGAGCCGTATTGTTTATGAGGAGTACCAGCCGCCGTTGGATACGGTGCCGAAATATACCCTAAAGATCATTGACGAGGAGGAACTTTCCACCGTCAATGCAATCGCTGATGAACTGATTGCGGCTTCTGGCAACGAGATCACAGAGGCCAGCGGCCTTTACGTCAACGGAACCTTTTATGGTGCGGTGGAGGATGCAACCTCGGTCCGCGCGTTGTTGGACGGCATGCTGGATCAGTACCGGACGGGAAGCGAAGACGAACGGGTGGATTTTGTTCAGGACGTGCAGTTGTCCAAGGGCCTGTACCTGCTCAGCAGCCTGGTAGAGCCGGAAGAGATGGAAGCGGTTTTGACCTCCGAGGTGGCGGGCGAAGTAACCTATACGGTTGTGGCGGGTGACGCGCCCACTTTGATTTTGCCGGAGGTGGAGATCCCTTATTTGCAGCTCAAAGCGCTCCACCCAGGGATTGAGGAAAGTTTATTGGTCGGCCAGGAAGTGTTGATTTCCAATCAGGTTAACTTTTTAACCGTTAAGCGCACCGTCACAGAAGTTTACGAAGAGGATGTACCCTTTGGAACGGAAGAGGTGGTGGACGCCAATTATGCCAAAGGCTATCAGGCGGTTCGAAGCTCAGGGGTGCTTGGCAAACGGCTGGTGACGGCGGATGTTGTCTATGTCAACGGAATGGAAACAGACCGGACGGAACTGGAAGCAGTTGTCTTGCAGGAACCGGTAAACCAGGTTGTGACGGTGGGAACCGCCGAACCGATTCAGGTTCTCAGCAGTTCCGGCGGTAGCTCCAGCAGTTCGGGCAGCTTTATCTGGCCGGTGGACGGCGGATATTTATCCTGTGGCATCAACGGCTATTGGGGCCATACGGGTATGGATATTGCGGCGCCCCGTGGTACCGTGATCCGGGCAGCAGCATCTGGAACGGTAGTCAAGGCGGTGCGTCAGTACTACGCATATGGCATTCATGTCAAAATCAGCCACGGAAATGGGGTTTATACCTTGTATGGGCACATGAGCCAGTTGGCGGTGTCCTATGGCGATTATGTCCAGCAGGGGCAGATTATCGGCTATGTGGGGATGACCGGCAACGCTTCCGGAAATCATTGCCATTTTGAAATCATCATCAACGGCAGATTTATGGATCCTTCGAAATATATTGGCACTTATTATCCAGGCCGGTAAAGAATCCGGATTACAGGCGCTTTTTGCAAAAAAAGGCGCCTTTTTTTGTCAAAAAACGGAAAAGCATAGGCAATTGCTTAAAAAAACGCCTGTCTGCCAAGGGATATCCACGCCGAGGGCGGGAAGGATTTTGTGGTGTGGAAAGGATCAACAAACAAAAATTAGTCAAAACTTGAAAAGGAAGGAAGCCAATTTAGGAAGATACTTTTCTTGTAAAATGGGGCTTTTATTTTATAGATGCCTGTGCTATAATACTACCATTAGAAGTATGTCCGCAGGATTTCCTGCGCTATAAATGGGGAACAGAGAGAAAAGATGATAAAGGAGAGACTGGAATGGAGAAATTTTTCATTGAAGGTCCCAGCCGGTTGGAGGGCGAAGTTGTCATCAGCGGTGCAAAGAATGCGGCGGTGGCAATTATACCAGCGGTTTTGTTGGCAGAAGAACCATGCGTTCTGGAGAATATCCCGAATATCAATGACGTAAATATTTCCCTGCAAATTTTGCAGGAATTGGGCGCAAAAATTAAAATGCGCAATAAAACGACGGTGGAGATCGACGCTACTCATATTATAGCCCCTTCGGTACCGTTTGACATCGCCCGCAATATGCGTGCGTCCTATTATTTTCTGGGTGCGCTGTTGGGGCGTTATTCCAGCGGCGCGGTGACGATGCCTGGCGGGTGCAATTTTGGCGGCGTGCGCCCCATCGATCAGCACATCAAGGGCTTTGAAGCCCTGGGGGCCGAGGTGTCCATTGATCATGGCATGATCTGTGCGGAGGCCAAACAGCTGATCGGCAGCCATATCTATTTTGACGGTGTTACGGTTGGCGCTACGATCAACGTGATGCTGGCGGCGGTGCGGGCCCAGGGGCTGACGATTTTGGAGAATGTGGCCAAAGAGCCCCACGTGGTCGATTTGGCAAACTTTTTAAACTCCATGGGTGCGGATGTCCGCGGCGCCGGTACGGACGTGATTAAAATCCGGGGCGTAGAGCATCTGCGCGGCGCCACCTATTCCATCATTCCGGATCAGATTGAGGCGGGGACCTTTATGGTCGCGGCAGCGGCTACCAATGGTGACGTTCTGGTGAAAAATGTGATTCCGAAGCACCTGGAGTCCATTACGGCAAAGCTGGTGGCGGCGGGCGCGACGGTGGAGGAATTTGATGATGCAGTGCGGGTTACCCGCAACGGCCCATTGAAAAAAATCAATTTGAAAACGCTGCCCCACCCGGGCTTCCCTACCGATCTGCAGCCGCAGATGGCAGTGATGCTTTCCATCTCAGAGGGGACAAGCATTATTACCGAGGGCGTGTGGGACAACCGCTATAAATATGTGGATGAGCTGCGCCGGATGGGTGCGAAAATCCAGGTTGACGGCAAGGTCGCCGTGGTTGAAGGGGTAGAACAGCTGACCGGCGCACCGGTGAAAGCCACGGACCTGCGGGCGGGCGCCGCTTTGATTATTGCCGGTCTGGTTGCCTGCGGGCGCACCGAGGTGGAAGAAATTCGGCACATTGAGCGGGGATATGAAAATGTTGCGGAAAAATTCCGGGGATTGGGCGCCAAAATGAAAAAAATCGAGGTGCCGGACGCGGATGTACAGCGCGCGATCGGATAGGTTTGAGTGGTTTCGGCTTTGGCTTATGGCCTAAGCCGATTTCTTTTAGAAAACGAAACGGAAGGCCCTTTTTCTTCGAAGGGTCCTCCATTCGGTGGAATTTATCATGGTTCTGCCTGGAAGGATTGGCAAAATGGCATGTTTTTGTACGCTCGCCAGCGGAAGCAGCGGGAATTGTACGTATATTGGAAGCGGGGTTGGCGGCGTATTGGTCGATGCGGGCATCAGCTGCAAGGGGATCCTGGCGGCGATGGAAGCCCGCGGGCTTGACCGGGAAAGCGTTGGCGCTGTTTTGATTACCCATGAGCACAGCGACCACATCAAGGGGCTGAAGGTGCTGCTAAAAAGGCTGCAGGTTCCGGTATACGCTACAGAGGAAGTACTGGATTTTTTAGCGGACCGGGATTATTTGCCGGCTGGCGCAAAGGCGGTTCCGATACCGGTGCAAGGCGTGGGCATTGGAGATTTGTACATAGGTGCGTTTGAGACATCCCACGACAGCGCCCACAGCGTGGGCTATGTAGCGGTGAGTGGAAACGGCAAAAAGATGGCTGTTTCCACCGATCTGGGCGTCGTTACCCCGACCGTGCGGCAGGCGGTGAGCGGATGCGATCTGGTACTGCTGGAGTCCAATTACGACCGGAATATGTTGATGGCCGGTTTTTACCCATATCCATTAAAGCGCCGGATCGACGGGGACATAGGGCACCTATCCAACGAGGCTTGTGCCGGTTTTCTGCCGGAGCTGGTGGCCGCAGGCGCCCGACAGGTGGTACTGGGCCATTTGAGCCGTGAAAACAATTTGCCTGGGCTGGCGCTGGAAACGTCGGTCTCGGCGCTGGCCTGCGCCGGTATCGACAGGGAAAAGGATTATCAGATCGAGGTGGCGCCCCGGTACGAGCCGGGCAGCCTGATCCGGTTATAGCGAGAGAAAAACAAGGCGGCCAGGCCGCCTTGTTTACGGGGGAATGGCAATATGCAGGCGGTGACAATTCTATGCGTGGGAAAGCTAAAAGAGGCATATTGGCGGGACGCGGCGGCGGAATATCAAAAACGGCTGGGGCCATTCTGCAAGCTTTCGGTGGTGGAAATCGAAGAGGAGCGCTCGCCGCAGAATCCGTCTTTGGCGCAAACCGACGCGGTGATGGAGGCGGAGGGGCGGCGGATCCTGTCTAAAATCCCGGAGGGGAGCTTTGTGGTGGCTATGTGTATTGAGGGCGGCCAGAAGACCTCCCAAGGGTTGGCCCAGCTGCTGGAGGATGCGGCGCTGAAAGGAAAAAGTGCAGTGACGTTTGTCATCGGCGGATCCTTTGGGCTGTCCCCGGCGGTAAAGGCCCGGGCGGATCAGAAGCTTTCCATGTCGGGCATGACATTCCCCCACCAGCTGGCAAGGGTGATGCTGTTAGAGCAGGTCTACCGGGGATACCAAATTTTAAACGGCGGAAAATATCACAAATAAAAACCAGCGGGAGCCGGACTCCTGCTGGTTTTTTAGTTATCGCAAAAGATCAGGCGTGAGAAATTTGTGGGAATAGAATTTTTCGCTCCTCAAAAGGATTTCCCCCCTCCGCCAACAGGAATAAATGCTCTTCTCCCGGCGAATAGGATAAGCGCAGACCCGGGTCGTTGGGCGTAAAGCCCAACACGACCCGGCGGAAATCCGGCGCCGCCAGACCGTTTAGCAATTCGGCCAACTCCACGGATGGACGCCCCAGAATCTCCTGACAAAAAAGGGTATCGCCGTCCTCTTCCAGGATGGCTACGGCATTCTGCCCCGGCAGGGAGTAAAGGCACTCCCGAAAGGGGCCTAAAATGTAAAAGGAAAAAAGCCCCTCGTTATCCTCCATGGAAAAGGCAGAGTAGGGGTTGGAACGGCGGTAGGCCGCCAGCAATAGCGCCTGGTCTGCCGGATCGTCAGGATCCAGGCGCTGGCGGAGAATCGGCGTGGCGGGGGCTGCTGCCCAAATCGGCTGAAATTCCGGTGCCGGGACAAAGCCAAATTTGGGGTAAAAATCCAGCACCGTATCGTTGGCGAACAGATACAGGCAGTCGCAGCGGGGCCGCCAGATTTGCAGCACCGCCTCCATCAAAAACCGGGAAAGGCCCATTCCACGGAAATCTGGATGGGTCATGACCGTTCCCAGTTGGACAAAGGGACGGCTGGTTCCATCAAGCATAAAGTCGATGGGGTTGACCGAGATATTTGCCGCCACTGCCCCGTCCAGCACCAGCGCGTGGGGGATGTACCTGTCCTGCCAACCGCCGCCCCGGTACCACGGTTCAAAATCCAGGCCGAAGGTGCGGCGGGCAAGGGCGAAAAAGCTTTCCCGCCGCGCCGGGTCGTCCCGAATATCGGTGGTGAAGGTGAACGTTTGCCCATTGGCGCGATATTCCATAAAAACTCCTTATCGTGACCAGTATTTACGGTCCAAACTGCGGTACTGCACCGCCTCGGCAATATGGCGGCGGGAAATGACCTCGGCGCCGTCCAGATCGGCAATGGTGCGGGATACCTTTAAAATGCGGTCGTAGGCCCGGGCAGACAGTCCCATGCTTTCAAAGGCGCGGGAGAGCAGGGCGGAGGCCCCGTCGTCCATGGGGCAGAAGCGGGCCAGCGCCGGAGCGGACAGCTTGGCGTTGCAGGAAACGCCGATTTCCCGGTACCGCTCCTGTTGCAGCTGCCGGGCCCGGTTGACCCGCTGGCGGATCACCGCGGACGGCTCTTCCGAATCGGTGGAAACCAGGTTCCGGTATTCGACCGGGGCGACCTCCACATGGAGATCCAGCCGATCCAAAAGCGGGCCGGACACTCGGGACAGATAGCGGCTTACCGCACTGGCGGAACAGCTGCACTCCCGCACTGGATGGCCAAAATAGCCGCAAGGGCAGGGGTTCATGGCGGCGACCACCATCATGTCGCAAGGGTAGGTCAAGGTGCCGGACACCCGGGAGATGGTTACCTGCCCGTCTTCAATGGGCTGGCGCAAAACCTCCATAGCGTCCCGGGAAAATTCGGGCAGCTCGTCTAAAAACAGAACGCCGTTGTGGGCAAGGGAGATCTCCCCGGGCCGCGGAACGGCCCCGCCCCCCGAAAGGCCGGCAGGGGAGATGGTGTGGTGCGGCGCCCGGAATGGCCGACTGGTGATCAGCGCGCCGCCGTCCGGCAAAAGCCCCGCCACCGAATGAATTTTGGTGGCCTCGATGGATTCTTCAAAGGTCATCTCCGGCAGGATGGTGGGGATGCGTTTGGCCAGCATGGATTTGCCTGCGCCGGGAGAGCCGATCATCAACAGGTTGTGCCCGCCGGCGGCTGCGACTTCCAGCGCCCGTTTGGCGCCGGACTGGCCTTTTACGTCGGCAAAATCCAGGGGGAAAGGGGCCGGTTCCCGGGGATAGTCCCCCTCCCGGACAGGGGCGAGGGCAGCCCCTGTCTGATACCAGTCCAAAAGCTCCCGCACATGGGAGATCCCATACACTTCAATGCCCTGGATCACCGATCCCTCAGCGGCGTTGGCTTGGGGGAGAAAGACCCGGTGCAGCCCCCGTTCCTTTGCGCCCAGCACCATGGGCAGCGCGCCGTTTACCCGGCGCACCTCGCCGGACAGGGACAGTTCCCCGAAAAAGGCGCTGTCCGAAAGGTCAGCGTCCAGCATTCCGGCGGCCATCAGTACGCCGAAGAAAATGGGCAGATCATACAAAGCGCCGTCCTTTTTCACATCGGCGGGGGAAAGGTTGACGATGATTTTGCCTAGCGGAAAGGCCATCCCGCAGTTGCGGATAGCGGAGCGGACTCGGTCTCGGGATTCCTTGACCGCCGCGCCTGGCAGCCCCACGACCTCGAAAGAGGGCATGGATTGGGAGAGGTCTACCTCCGCCCGAACCGGATAGGCGGACAGCCCCAAAAGGCCCATACTGTTGACTGAATAAAACATACGAAAAACACCTGCCCTCTAACAATAAGACCAGTATAGCGCATTTTGGCGAGCCTTACCAGAGCGGTGGGGATTTTTTCCACATTTTTGCCTGGTTTCTTGTAAAATTTCAATGAAAAAAGGGTAAATTGTCTATCTTTTGCGGCATTTTTGTAGAAGAATTTGGGCAGTCCCGCCAAAAAACTATTGAGAAAAACAGATAAGTACGGTATACTGATAAAAAGCGGACAACACAGGTCCCACAAAAAGCTGGAGGCGATTATGATGACAGAAAAAATGCAGTATCAACGCTGGTTGGATTTTCCCCTGGAGGATTCTTCGTTGCGGGATGAATTGCTGAGTATAAAAAAGCAGGATGACGAAATTTTTGACCGGTTTTATCAAGAGCTTGCGTTTGGCACCGCGGGCCTGCGCGGCGTGCTGGGGGCGGGCACTAACCGGATGAATATCTACACCGTCCGCAAGGCGACGCAAGGGATGGCGAACTACCTTAACGGGAAGTATCCCAAAAGCAGCATTGCCATTGCCTACGATTCCCGGATCAATTCCCGGCTTTTTGCGGAAGAGACCGCACGGGTCATGGCGGCCAACGGCATTACGGCCTATTTGTACCGCCAGCTGATGCCTACGCCGGCGCTGTCCTTTGCGGTGCGGGATCTGGGCTGCCAGGCGGGAGTTATGGTTACCGCCAGCCACAACCCAGCCAAATACAACGGATACAAAGCCTACGGGCCCGACGGCTGCCAAATGACCGATGAGGCAGCAAACGCGGTATTGGATCAAACGAAGCATATTGATATTTTCGACGGCGTCAAAGTCGCGGATTTTGACAAGGCGTTGGCACAGGGAAAAATCCAATATATTGAGCAGGCGGTCATTGACCGGTATCTGGACGCGGTAGAAGCCCAGTCTATCCGCAAGGGCATCTGCGCGGGCAGCGGCATGAAGGTGGTGTACACCCCTTTAAACGGCGCGGGCAACCTTTGCGTCCGGGCGATTTTGGACCGGATTGGCGTGAAGGACGTGGTGCCGGTGAAAGAACAGGAGATGCCGGATGGCAATTTTCCCACCTGTCCGTATCCGAACCCCGAGATCCGGGAGGCCCTGCAAAAGGGGCTGGATCTATGCGAGACCGAAAAGCCTGACCTCTTGCTGGCCACCGATCCGGATTGCGACCGGGTGGGCATTGCAGTGCCCCACGGCGGCAGCTACCTGCTTTTGACCGGAAACGAGGTAGGGGTGCTGCTTACCGATTATATCGCCAGTTCCCGCATCGAGCTGGGGACGATGCCCCAAAACCCCGTTGTGGTCAAAACAATTGTGACGACTTCTATGATTGACAGGCTGGCCGAAACCTATGGGTTTGAAGTGGTCAATATCCTCACCGGATTTAAATATATCGGCGAGCAGATCCTCCGGCTGGAGCAGAAGGGCGAGGCGGACCGGTATATCTTTGGCTTTGAGGAAAGCTACGGCTACCTGTCCGGCGGCTATGTGCGGGATAAGGATGCGGTGGACGGGTCTATGCTTATTTGCGAGATGGCCGCCTACTACAAAAAACAGGGTAGGACGCTGGCAGACGTCCTGTTTGGCCTATATGAAAAATATGGGATGCATTTGAATACCCAAGCCAGCTTTACCTGCGAGGGCGCTTCTGGTATGGAGCGGATGCGCGAGATCATGGACGGCCTGCGCAAGGACGCGCCTGCCGAAATCTGCGGCAAAAAGGTGCTGTGGGTGTCCGATTATCAGGCATCGGTCAAAAAATCGGCCCAGGGGGAACAGCAGATCCATCTGCCCCAATCCAATGTGGTGGAATACGGGCTGGAGGGTAATAATGTCATTGTGGTGCGCCCCTCCGGCACCGAGCCGAAAATCAAGGTCTACTTTATGGTTCAAGGCTCCAGCCGGGATGACGCCTTGGCGCTGGAAGGCCAGTTCAAGGCGAAAATGACTCAAATTATGGGGTTTTGATCTGAGACAGGCGCCCGCTGTGTGCAAAGGAGACGACGAAGCATGGAAATTCGGCAGTGCGCAGAATCCGTTCTATTTTCCAGAAGCGGCAGCCTACGCAGCGCAGCCTGACAGGCCCCAGACCGGCACGGAAAAAACAGCTTTTACGGTGTTTAAAAAAGCTTGCTTTTTTAAACACGATGTGGTATGATAACTCCGTTAATCATGCATAGCAGAAAGAGGTGACTTACCCAATGAAACAAGGAATCCATCCCAACTACGAAAAAACGGTGATCCGTTGCGCTTGTGGCGCGGAATTTGAGACTCGTTCCACCCAGAAGGACATCCGGGTTGAAATTTGTTCCAAATGCCATCCGTTCTTTACCGGAAGACAGAAGCTGGTTGATACCGGCGGTCGTGTTGACAGATTCAATAAACGTTTCGGTAAAGGCAATAAAGCAGAGTAAGTCGCGTTTTTGTAAAATAAGCAGAGTAAGGCGGTGCAGGGATGTACCGTCTTTTCTTATTCCAAAGCCAGAAAGGGGCGGTCACTTGTTCCAGCCTTATGAGACGGTGGCAGGCTATGCCAGCGACGAATTTATAGAGCGGAAATCCAGGTTTATCGGCCACATTGCGCCGGTAAAAAACGAGGATGAGGCGCTGGCTTTCCTCGCCCGCATCCGCACCGGCCACCGGGAGGCAACCCACAACGTATTTGCCTATATCCTGCGGGAAAGCGGGATCAAGCGGATGAGCGACGACGGGGAACCGCAGGGCACCGGCGGCGTGCCGGTGCTGGAGGTGATCGAGCGGGAAGGGCTTACGGATGTGGCAGTGGTGGTCACCCGGTATTTTGGCGGCATCCTACTGGGGGCGGGAGGATTGGTCCGCGCTTATTCCCACGGGGCAAAGCTGGCGGTTGACGCGGCGGCGCGGCGACATATGAACCCTTGCACCATCATGGAAATGGCCTTTGGCTACGACTGGTACGGAAAGATCGGATACCTTCTGCCCCGGTACAACGCCCAGACGATGGAATCGGATTTCGGCGAGGCAGTGCGGCTGAAGGTGATGATGCGCTCGGACCGGGTGGAGGCATTTCAAAAAGAGCTCACGGAGCTGACCGCCGCTACTGTAACGCCGCAGATGTTAGAAGAAATTTGTACGGATTTGGAATAAAACGTCCCCCTCGGGCGTTCTCATAACAGAGATATTTTACGAAAAATAAAAATTTTTTCGTAAAAAAGCAGGACTTTGTGGATTTGTTTCGTACTATAACAATAGAGAGTTGTCCCAAAAAGGAGAATGCCCATGACGATCCGGGAACAGACCCAACAACAGGAAGCGCAGTATCTTTCGCCCCGGGCAGTCCTATCGCAGCGAACCGCCGGGCGCGCCCGGCCGGAGGAAGAGGATCCGATCCGCACCCCGTTCCAGCGGGACCGGGACCGGATCATCCACTGCAAGTCCTTCCGGCGGCTAATGCACAAAACCCAGGTGTTTTTAAGCCCAGAGGGGGATCATTATCGCACCAGGCTGACCCATACGCTGGAGGTGGCGCAGATCGCCCGTACCATCGCCCGGGCGCTGCGGCTGAATGAGGATTTGACCGAAGCAATCGCCCTGGCCCATGATCTGGGACATACCCCTTTTGGCCATGCGGGGGAGCGGGCGCTTAATGAGATCTGCCCATGGGGTTTCCAGCATTATCTGCAAAGCGTGCGGGTGGTTGAAAAACTGGAGAAGGACGGCCGTGGCTTAAACCTGTGCGCAGAGGTGCTAGATGGCATCCGCTGCCACACCACCGGGCAGGAAGCGGCAACACTGGAAGGGCGGCTGATCCGTTTTTCGGACAAGATCGCCTATATGAACCACGATGTGGACGACGCGGTCAGGGCCGGCGTGCTCAGTGAAGAAGAGCTCCCTTGGGAAGTGAAGTGGACGCTCGGGCGCACAAAAAATCAACGGATCGCGGCGCTGGTGAGCGCGGTTATTGAAAACAGCGGCGAGACCATTGCCATGGACGAGCAGACCTACCGGATTTTTTTACAGTTACAGCAATTCCTGTTTGAAGCGGTTTACACCAATCCGGTTGCCAAAAGCGAAGAGGGCAAGGCGGAAAAGGTGGTCAAGAGCCTATATGCATATTTTATCGAACACGGGGAAAAACTCCCATCAGAGTATCGTGCCGTATGGGAGCAAGAGGGGATTCACCGGGCGGTGTGTGACTATATTTCCGGCATGAGCGACCGGTTTGCCATCCATCTTTATACCCAGCTGTTTGTCCCGGAAAGCTGGCAGGGAATCAGCGAATAAAAAACCATGCCCAGCAAGGGAAAAGCGCATAGGCAGAAAGGGGGAATGGGCGCATGTTAAGCGAGCAGTTTATTTCGGAGCTCAAGGGGCGAAACGACATCGAGGATGTGATCGGCTCCTACGTCAACGTCAAGCGGCGGGGGCGGAATCTGGTGGGGCTGTGCCCATTCCATTCGGAGAAAACGCCCTCTTTTACCGTCTATCCGGACAGCCAGTCGTTTTACTGTTTCGGCTGCGGCGCAGGGGGGGACGTGGTCACCTTTGTGCGCCGGATGGAAAACCTGGACTACATCGAGGCGGTCAAGCTTTTGGCCCAGCGGGCGGGCTTGGCGATGCCGGAGGACGGCTACGACGACAGCTTTGCAAAGCTAAAGACCCGCATTTTAGAAATCAACCGGGAGACGGCGCGCTTTTACCATCAGTCCCTGGTTTCCCCGGCGGGGAAGAAAGGGCTGGATTATCTGCGGGAGCGGGGCCTTTCGGACAGTACCATCCGCCATTTTGGGTTGGGGTACGCGCCGGAAAGCTGGGACGCGGCCATCAAGCATCTGCTTGGCAAGGGCTTTCGGGTGGACGAGCTGGTAGCGGCGACCATTGCGGTGAAAAGCAGCCGGGGCAGCTATTACGACCAGTTTCGGGGCCGGGTGATCTTCCCAATCATCGATATCCGGGGCAACGTCATCGCCTTTGGCGGGCGGATCATGGACGGGAAGGGACCCAAATACCTCAACTCGCCGGATACGCCGGTGTTTAAGAAAAGCCGCAACCTGTTTGCGCTCAACTTTGCAAAATCGGCCAAGGAACCGGCTTTGATTTTGGCGGAGGGCTACATGGACGTGGTGGCGCTACATCAGGCGGGCTTTACCAACGCGGTAGCAACGTTGGGTACCTCTTTGACTGCGGAGCAGGCCCGGATGATCTCCCAATATGCAGGGGAGGTGGTCATCGCCTACGACGCCGACGGCGCGGGGCAGAAAGCGACCAACCGGGCGATCAATATGTTCGGCGAGATCGGATTAAAGGTTCGGGTGTTAAAGGTCAAGGACGCAAAGGACCCGGATGAATTTATAAAAAAGTTCGGCGCCACCCGTTTTCGGCTGCTGCTGGAGGGGGCGGGAAGCGCCATGGAATTTGAAATTGGCAAGCTGCGGCAGAAATACGATTTGGAAACGTCCGACGGCAAGGTGGGGTTCTTAAAGGAATTCGCCCAGTTTATGGCGGGGATCCGCAACCCCATTGAGCGGGATGTGTATGTGGCCAAAATCGCGGCGGAATTAGACGTATCCAAAGAGCCGTTGTCAGTACAGATTCAGTATATCATTCGGCAGCAGGCGAAAAATGCCGAGAAAAAACAGTCCCGGGATCTGACGGTTTTTGCAGCAGGGGCCAAAGAACGGCGGGATCCACAGCGGACAGCCCACCTAAAGGAAGCGCTGGCGGAGGAACGGCTGATCGGGATCCTGCTAAAAAATCCGGATTACCACCGGACGATTTTGGAGCGGATTCAGCCGGAAGATTTTCTTACCGACTTTAACCGGGAAATTTTTCGGGTGATCTGCCAGCGGTTGCAGGAGGGCCGGCCGGTGGAGCTCATCGCCTTGTCTGAGCAGCTGGATGAGGTGCAGATGGGGAAGGTGGCCGGGATTTTAGCGGACGCTGCGTCCACAAGGGCGACCCAGAAAGAGGCTGCTGATTACATCGACACCATTCTGGCCGGCAAGGCCAAAAAATCGCCGGAAGAGCTTCGTCAGATGGATCGGGAGCAGCTGGGGGAATATGTGGCGGGCCTGGCGGCAAAGAAAAAGCCGTAGGCGAGATTGGAAACCAATGGAACAACACCGGCGCCTTGTAAAGCAGGAGGCGGCCCGGTTGGAAAGATTGCCGTTCGTGGCTTCGCGGGGCGGGCGGGTAGCAAATTTTTTCGCGGAGAGAAATGGGAGAGCAAAGGATATGGCGACACAGGACAAAAAATCTGTCATCAAAGATTTGATCGAATCGGGAAAAGCCAAGGGCAAGCTGACGACCAAGGAAATCACCGACGCGCTGGAAGAGTTGGATTTCGACGTGGACAAGGTGGATAAGCTTTACGATACGCTGGAAGGCTTAAACATTGAAATCATTGAGGATTTGGAGCCGGACATTGACCTGGATCTGAACACGATTCCAGTTGCAGCCGCTTCTGAAGAGGAAGAGGAAGCCCCTCCCGCCGAGGGCGTAAACATCGACGACCCGGTAAAGGTTTATCTCAAGGAGATTGGTAGGGTGCCGCTGTTGAGCTCGGAGGAAGAGATTGATTTGGCGCAGCGGATGGCACAGGGCGACGATTACGCCAAAAAGCGTCTGTCCGAGGCGAACCTGCGGCTGGTGGTCAGCATTGCCAAACGGTATGTGGGCCGTGGGATGCAGTTTCTGGATTTGATCCAGGAGGGGAACCTGGGCTTAATCAAGGCAGTGGAAAAATTCGACCATACCAAAGGCTTTAAATTTTCCACCTATGCGACTTGGTGGATCCGGCAGGCCATCACCCGTGCCATTGCGGACCAGGCCCGGACCATCCGGATCCCAGTGCACATGGTGGAAACCATCAATAAGGTGAAAAAGGTGTCCAACCAGCTGCTGCACAAAAACGGCCATGAGCCCACGGCAGATGAGATCGCCAAAGAATTGGATATGCCGGTGGATAAGGTCCGCGAGATCATGCGGGTAGCGCAGGAGCCGGTGAGCCTGGAAACCCCAATTGGTGAGGAGGAAGACAGCCATCTAGGCGATTTTATTCCCGATGATGATGCCCCTGCTCCGGCGGAAGCGGCTTCCCACACGCTGTTAAAAGAGCAGCTCAGTGATGTGCTGCAAACGCTGACCCCCAGGGAAGAAAAAGTCCTGCGCCTGCGGTTCGGCCTGGAGGACGGCAGAAGCCGTACGTTGGAAGAGGTAGGCAAAGAGTTTAACGTAACCCGCGAGCGCATCCGCCAGATTGAGGCCAAAGCGCTGCGAAAGCTGCGCCATCCGAGCAGAAGCAAAAAACTCAAAGACTTTTTGGACTAAGTACAGCTTGTTTTCGCAAAGGAGCGTGAGAAACGGTGCAAATGACGTTGGAAGCAGATTATGCGGTGCGTATCATTTATGCGCTTGCCGTGGGCAAAAGGCGGATTGACGCGGGTACGCTGGCCCAAATGTCAGGGGTGACAGTGCGCTTTGCTTTGAAAATTTTACGGAAGTTGGTGGCGGCGGGGCTGGTTATCTCCTACAAGGGCGCGGCGGGCGGCTATGAGCTGGCCCGAAAACCTAGAGAAATTTCGCTGCGGGAGATTGTGGAAACCATCGAAGGCCCGATACATATGGCTCGTTGTGTCAAAGGGGATTACCAATGCACGCGGGAGAAAGAGGGGCCATGCATATTTCAATGTGTATTTGAGGAATTGTCCCAAAACTTGCGCCGCCAGCTCGATTGCTATACGATGGACCAGTTTATTGAAGAAAAAAAGAAGGTGCGGTAACATGAAAATTGTGATTTTGGACGGATTTGCCGCCAATCCCGGCGATTTGAGCTGGGCGGGGCTGGAGCGGTTTGGCCAGGTGAGCTGCTATCCTCGGACAGCGCCGGATCAGGTGCTGGCGCGCTCCTTGGATGCGGATGTGCTTTTGACCAACAAAACCGTATTGAACCGCGGGGATATAGAAAGCCTGCCGCAGCTGAAAATGATCGGCGTTTTGGCCACCGGCTACAACATTGTGGACATAGCCGCGGCAAAAGAGCGGGGAATCCCAGTGTGCAACGTACCGGCGTACAGCACCGATTCGGTGGCGCAGTTGATCTTCTCGTTTATTTTGCAGTATGCCAACCATGTATATGAACATACGCGCAGCGTTCAAAAAGGAGAATGGGCCGGCAGCCTGGATTTTTCCTATATGGTGGCGCCTCAAACGGAATTGGCGGGCAAGACCGTCGGCTTTGTGGGGTTTGGTCATGTGGCGCAGAAAGCGGCGGATATTGCCGCGGCGTTTGGCATGCATGTGATTGCCAATTCCCGCTCTATGAAGGGCCAGGAGTGCCGGCAGAATTTCCACTGGGTCAGTCTGGACGAATTGTGCGCTCAATCGGATTTTATCAGCTTGAACTGCCCGCTGACCCCCCAGACGCAGGGTTTGGTCAACCGGGATTTTCTGGCGAAGATGAAATCAACGGCCATGCTGATCAACACCTCTCGGGGGCCAGTGATCGTAGAGCAGGATCTGGCCGACGCCCTCAACCACGGGGTAATCGCGGCAGCGGCGGTAGACGTGCTTTCCACCGAGCCGCCCAAAGCCGATAATCCGCTGCTAAGCGCGCGGAATATCTATTTTACACCCCATGTGGGCTGGGCGACCAAGGAGGCCCGTATCCGGCTGCTGCGAATCACGGAAAAAAACCTGGAGGCATTCTCCAAAGGGGCCCCGCAAAATGTGGTCAACCAATAGAGAACGCATGCAAAAAGGGGAACGAAGAAAGCAATTTTGCTTTCTTCGTTCCCCTTTTTGACTTTGATGGGACGAAAGGTTTAGATGAACTGTTTTTGGTAGAAGAACAGGCCGACGGTATCAGGGCCGGCGTGAGTACACATGGTTCCGCGCATCTGGCTGATGAAAACGGAAATACCCGGCGCGATGTGATGGATTGCCTCCTCTAACTGCTTTGCTTTATGAGCGCAGTTGGAGTGGGAAATAAACACGTCGGATCCGGGAAACGCGTTGTTTTGGAAAAGGGAGACCAGTTTGGATAACCCTTTTTGAAAGCCCAGCGCGTTGGAATGGTTATATGCCATGCCGTTACGCACACCAATGATGGGCTTAATGCTCATTTTGGACAGTAGGCCGCCTTTGATTGTGGAGATCCGGCCGCCCTTGATTAAAAAGCTGATGTTGTCCACCAGATAGTAAGCGCCGATATGCAGCGTATCCTCCACCAACTGCGCCACGATTTCCGCGGCGGGTTGCCCGTTCTGGCACATTTGTGCTGCATGGAAGGCGAGCATGGAAATGGCAAAGGAGGTGCTGGCAGAATCCACAACATGGACGTGGCAGCTTTGATTTTCCTCTTCAAACAGGTCCCGGGCCAACACGGCGCTTTGATGGGTTCCGGAAGCCTTGGCGGACATGGTGATAACAATGATGTGCTCATAGCTGGAGAAGTGGCGGTAGCTGTCTAAAAAAGCTTGGGGGCTGGGCTGGGCGGATTTGGGAACCTGTGGGGAAACCTTTAAATATTCGCAGTATTTGGCTGCATCAAAATGCGTGTCGTCAGCCACGGTGCGCCCTTCAATCTGAAGGTTCAGGGGAATCACCGTAATATCGTATTTTTCGCAGTATTCCATCGAAAGGTCGGAGCCGGAATCCACAAGGATTTTGATGTTGCTCATGACAGTTACCTCCGAAATATAGTATTGAAAACGACTTTATAAATTTATAATACCACATTATGCGCGTTTTACAATAGGGTTATACATATAAAATATAAAAATAGGGCCTATTTGATCGTTTTCTATAATAATGTAAACGGCCGCTGCAAGGCGAGGACAGGGGGATCTGCGAATCGCCGAGGCTACGGCTCGGGCATCACGCCGTTCCAGTTTCGCCTATCCGGCGGCAAACATAAAAAAGTCCAGAGGAAATCCTCTGAACTTTTTTTATGTGGTGGACACGCCGGGGCTCGAACCCGGGACCTCCTGCGTGTGAAGCAGGCACTCTAACCAGCTGAGCTACGCCTCCGAACGATAGCCTTAGAATGGAAAAACCTACGAATACCCATCTGATACCGCAGGTTTTGGTGGAGACGATGAGATTCGAACTCACGACTTCCACACTGCCAGTGTGACACTCTACCAACTGAGTTACGCCCCCATAATTGCTATCGCGGGATTCATAATATCATATTTTGGGGCCGGATGCAAGCCCTTTTTTGAAAAACGGAAAAGTTTTCAAAAA
The DNA here is from genome assembly GCA_028692035.1 of Oscillospiraceae bacterium. Lineage (GTDB taxonomy): Bacteria > Bacillota > Clostridia > Oscillospirales > Ruminococcaceae > UBA3818. The sequence goes on along the minus strand of JAQUYD010000005.1, from coordinate 15,412 downwards.
TTTAGAAAAAAGCCGTGGAATTCCATGGAACCCATGTTATAATACGTATTAGAAATCTTCAGAAAGGGTGGTACGATATGAAACGGACTTTTGTAAAGGAGTTTCAAGGGATCGGCGCTTGCGACGTTTATGTCAGCGCGGTGGATGCTGAGAAAAAGAATGTGGGTGGCTGCCAGTTTGCCTGCGAGCTGTTGGACGTGGTGGATGAAAAGCGCTTTAGCGGCAAAGAAGGGGAGCTGTTCAAAGCGGATTTGATCCACGAAGGGAAGCTGGTCAGCTGTATCTTTGCGGGGCTGGGCAAGGAATCGACCCCCCATTCGGTAGAGGCCGCGTTCGCCTGTGCAGTGAAAGAGGCGAAAAAACAAAAGCCCCACACCATCGGTGTGTTTGTGAATCAGGCGTTTCCCGGCAAATCGGTAGAAGCGGTACTGTTGGCGGACGATGGATTTGACGCCCACAAATCGGAAAAGGCGGACGAAATTTCCTATGTTTTCTATGGAGTAGAGGAAGCCCAAGCCCGTGAGGGCGTTGTGCTGGGAGAAGCCGTGCGGACGACGCGTCGCTTGGTTAACGAACCGTCCAATGTTATGACGCCGGCGCAGCTTGCCACCGAGGCGCTGCTGGCCGGTGCGGACAGCGGTTTTGATGTGAAGGTCTATGGTCTCCCCGAAATCCAGGATCTGGGAATGAAGGCTTTCTTAGAAGTGGCCCGCGGGAGCGACCGGGAGCCCAAGGTGATTGCCATGTCCTACTGTGGCGACCCGGACAGCAAAAAGATCTTGGGGCTGGTGGGTAAGGGCCTGTGCTACGACAGCGGCGGCTATTCCTTAAAACCCTCTACTGGCATGGAAACCATGCATACAGACATGGGCGGCGCCGGCGCAGTGATCGGCGCGATCAGCGCGATTGCGAAAATGAAGCTTCCAATCAATGTTACAGCGGTAGTAGCCGCTTGTGAAAATATTCTATCGGCCCATGCATACCATCCGGGGGATATCATCGGCTCTATGGCGGGCAAGACCATCGAGATCAACAACACCGATGCAGAAGGACGTGTCACTTTGGCAGACGCTGTGACCTTTGCGATCCAGGAACAGAAGGTGACCCATATTATCGATGTGGCCACCCTTACCGGCGCGGCGATCACGGCGCTTGGCCACGAGATCACGGCAGTGGTCAGCGACAGCGACGAACTTTGGGAAAAGACGGCGGAAGCGGCAAAACCCTCCTGCGAAAAGGTTTGGCGGCTGCCGGTGGACAAGGTGCTAGGCAAAGCGCTGGATTCCAAAACCGCGGATATGCGCAACAGCAGCGGTCGCGCGGCCGGAACCATCTGTGGCGGGATGTTTATCCAGAAGTTTACCCAGGGGTTACCTTGGCTGCATTTGGATATCGCCGGTACTAGCTATACGGACGGCACGGCAGTTTGCCCCTTCGGCGCTACCGGCGTTGGCGTTCGGCTGCTGTACCATGTGGCCAAAAACTGCGCAAAATAGTGCTTTTACAGGGAACCGGTACGGTTCCCTGTAAAAAACATAAAAGGTAAGCGAAAACTAACTAAAAGGGAGTGCAATATGGAAAAGATCCTCAAAATTGGCACGCTGGCGGCAGCGGCCGGTGAAAAAGTGCATGGCTTTTATCAGGTGGAGGGGACCGACCTGACGATGCCGGTGACGCTCATTAACGGCAGGGGAGAGGGCAAAGTTCTGCTGCTGACCGCAGGGGTACACCCGGATGAGTATCCGGGAATCGCGGCGGCGATCCAGCTTTCCAACGAGCTGCAGCCCGCAGATATCTGCGGCGGCGTGGTGATCGTGCCCATGACCAATTACAGCGGCTTTTTGGCGAAAAAGGGTTCCCACGTACCGGCGGACGGAAAGAACCTGAACCGCCTGTTCCCCGGCGATCCCAACGGGACCGAAGGGGACCGGCTGGCCGACGCGATCACCAAAGATTTTCACAGCGTATGCGATTACAATATCGATCTGCATTCCGGTGGCATAGACGAGGAAATGAAACCGCTGATTTTCTTCTCGCTCATGGGGGGAAAAGAGATCGAAGAAACTTCCCGGCAGATGGCATTATCCTGCAGCGTAAGCTACATTGTCCGCTCCACCGCCACCAATGGGGAATACAGCTCGGCGGTGCTTCATGGCCTGCCGTCTTTGCTGCTGGAGCGGGGTGGTAACGGCTTTTGGAGCCAAGAGGAGACCGATGCTGACAAACGGGATGTTCGCGCGGTGTTAAAGCACCTCGGCATTCTCGCCTGCGAGGTAGAGCCTGCAAAAATACCGGTAGAAATCGCAGTGACAAAATATTATGAATCCGATGCGACCGGCTGTTGGTATCCCTGTTTCCGGCCTGGAGAGCGGGTTCAAAAAGGAGAACTGCTAGGCGAGATCCGCGACCACCGGGATCAGGTTCTTTCCCGTTATTATGCGGAATACGACGGTGTGGTGTTGTATCAGACCTCGTCTTTGTCCATCTTGAAAAACAAAGCGCTGGTGGCATTTGGCAAGCTGGGCTAAAAAACGGCGATACGTTTGCCCGATCAAAAGCCCCTTCCGGCTTAAGGCCATGCAGAGGCTTTTGATTTTGAAAATCATTTCTTTTTGGATTCGGCGCTTGCCATGGCCTTGCGGTAGACGTTGCAGGTGTAATTGGCCAGCGCCTCCGCGCCAGAGCGTTTGACAGACTCGATGACTGAAGCTTTGAGGATGCCCAACTGCTCCGGCGACAGATTTTTGACCCGGCGCAACTCGGCGGCCATTTCCTCCGGAGAGTTGAACACATATCCGTTGACGCCGTCCTGAACCTGGTCCACGTTTTCGTTGAGCGCGTCGTACCGGCGCAATACCGGTAGGCCGGTGGCCATCCCCTCCAGCATGGAAATAGAGTTGGTATCGGACAAAGAGGCCGTGACATACACATCGCAGGAGGCGTAATAGGGGGGCATCTGGTCATGGGGCACCGCACCGGTGAAGACCACCATCGAACCAATGCCCAGTTCTTGGGCCTGTTGCTCCAGCTCCCCTTGGATGGGGCCGCCGCCGATGACGCAAAGCATGATCCGGTCCTCCGGCGTGATCGAGCGGGCCCAGTAGTCCAGCAGCACGTCCACGCTTTTTTCGTGGCCTAGGCGGCCGACAAAGCAGGCGATCATCACATCCTCTGGGATATTGTAACGGCGGCGGAAAGCGGTTTTGTTTTCCGCCGAAATTTTGTCCGGGCTAAAATCATCCAGCTCCACCGCGTTAGGGATGACATTGACCAGCTTTTTGACACCGATCTGCTGGAAGTACTCTTGGCATTTGGGCGATGGGCCGGTCAATTCTGTGGCAGCGTTGCCCAGCAGACGGAAATAGTCGTGGCTGACCTTTTTCGCCGCACGCAGCAGGTGACGGGGCGCCACGTAATACAAATAGTCGTCGTACATGGTATGTAGGGTATAGACCAGCGGTACATGCAGCTGTTTGGCCGCAAAAATCCCCGAAAGGCCAATGCCGAATTCGTTGTGGATATGGACGATGTCCGGCGCAAAATCCTGCACCAGTTTCAGCCGCCTGCGGCTGAAGGGAGAAGCCACGCCGTATCCGTAAAAGCGTTTGCTTTTGATGGCGGGGCAGTGAAGGATTCCGTCTTTGATATAATGATGGCGGGTCTGATAGTCGGCAGTGACTACCAGCACTTCGTGCCCTTGCTGCAAAAGTCCGTCGCGCAGAATTTTTACATGGGTGACCACCCCATTGATGTGGGGCAGGTAGGTTTCGGTAAACAGTGCGATTTTCATAACCATCCTCCAATAAATCGTATCAGCAGGGCTGAAAAATGTCTTTTGTTGTTTGAGTCCGCCGCAAAGTGACAATCATCAGGATGACGGGCCGCCAAATGAAAAAATCACCATACAATAGTATAGCATATCCTCTGTCAATTAAAAAGAGTTAGGCTGCCGAAATACTTCAAACGGGATCAGGTTTCTCAAAACTTGTTTTGTAGAATGTTTATTGCAAGGCTGCCCACGGTGGGGTATAATAAAAAATAAACAGAGCCGGCGGGCCTTTGAGCGATTCGCCGGAAAAAGGACAGCGGCCCCGTTTTTTTAGAGTGGGGTAAAAACGGAGAAGGCGGACGTTTTTTCCGGGATGGGAGAATCAAACATGGAACATGCTTATTCAGTTAAACTTTCCAAAATCGTCAAGGATCTCGATGTAGAGCTGATCTACTCCCCGTACGACCTAAACGATGTAAAAATCAGCAGTATGGACGTAAACCGTCCCGGTTTGCAGTTGGGAGGCTTTTTTGAGTATTTCGACAGCGCCCGCATTCAGCTGATCGGCTTGTCGGAATATGCCTACCTGAAAAATTTCGGCGACGATGTTTTGATGCAAAAGCTGGACTCCTACTTTGCGCTGAAACCCCCAGTGGTGATTGTTTCCCGGGAGCTGGAGATTTTCCCCCAGATGCTGGAATGCGCTCAAAAGTATAAAGTACCGCTGCTGCGGACGCCGGAATCCACTTCGGTGTTCCTTTCCAGTGTGGTGGGAATCCTGACGACCGAGCTGGCCCCGCGGGTGACCCGGCACGGCGTTTTGGTCGAGGTATACGGCGAAGGGATCCTGCTGTTGGGAGAAAGCGGCGTTGGAAAAAGCGAGACGGCGGTGGAACTGGTCAAGCGCGGCCACCGGCTGATTGCCGACGACGCGGTGGAGATTCGCCGGGTGTCCAACCGGACATTGGTGGGGACTTCGCCAGAGAATATCCGCCACTTTTTAGAGCTGCGCGGCGTGGGCATCATCAATGCCCGCCGGATCTTTGGTATGGGTTCGATTAAAGAGACGGAAAAGATCAATATGGTCATCCAACTAGAGCCGTGGAACCCGGACCGGGTCTACGACCGGATGGGCATGGACAACGAGCAGATGGAAATTTTGGGCATATCCGTGCCTTCTTTGACGATTCCCATCAAACCGGGCCGGAACCTGGCAATTATCATTGAGGTGGCGGCGATGAACAACCGCCAGAAAAAGATGGGCTACAATGCTGCCCAGGAGCTTTTGGAAAAACTGGGCATGATTGAACAAGGCGATGGCCCCGCGGATTGGGATGCCTATTAATCGATAAGGAGCAAAGCAAGCGATGGAGTATTATCTGGGGATTGACCTGGGCGGTACCAGCATCAAAGCCGGAGTGGTTGACGGCGACTTTCGCATCATCGGGCGCGCGAAGGAGAAAACGGGGATTCCGCGGCCGGCGGAAGAAATCATGGATGCAATGGCCCAATGCGCTAGAAAGGCAGCAGAGGACGCCGGCATTGCTTGGGCGGATATCCGGCGGATTGGCGTAGGAGTGCCAGGTACCGCCAACGAGGAGACCGGCGTTGTAGAGTATGCCAACAATTTGCCGTTTGAGAACGTGCCGATGCGGGCATACCTGGAAAAAAAACTGCATAAGGTAATAGACATTACGAACGATGCCAATGCTGCGGCTTTAGGCGAAGTGCTGGCCGGCGCAGCCAAAGGCGCGGTCGATGCGGTGGTTGTGACATTGGGGACCGGCGTGGGCGGCGGCATTGTCATCGGCGGCAAATTATTCACCGGCTTTCACTATGGCGCGGCTGAACTGGGGCATATGGGCATTGTATTAGGCGGCAGGCCATGTACCTGTGGGCGCCGGGGATGCCTGGAGGCTTATGTCTCCGCCACGGGGCTGATCCGCAGCACCAAAGAGGCGATGGATGCCCATCCGGATTCGCGAATGTGGGAGGTGGCCGCTCAAAACGGTGGCAAGGTGTCTGGCAGGACGGCGTTTTTGGCGGCGGGACAGGGAGATGCGGCAGGGCAGGCGGTGGTAGACGCTTACATTGAGCAGCTGGGTTACGGCCTAGCCAGCATCGCCAACATCCTGGCGCCTCAGGTCCTGGTGATCGGCGGTGGGGTCAGCAACGAGGGCGAAAACCTGCTGCGTCCGCTGGTGGCATGTATACGCCCGCAGCTGTATGTGCGCGATCCGGAAAAGCAGGCCCGCGTTGTACTAGCTACGCTGGGCAACGACGCCGGATTGATTGGCGCGGCATTTTTAGGCAGCGCCCGGTGCGACTGAACCATTAAAAAGGGGGAAAGCCGGCTTATGACCGACCTTTTAAAATTGACTTCTCTGTGCCAGAATCTGGAGTGCGAATATATTTTAAACGCGCCGATGAAGGAGTATACCACCTTCCAAATTGGAGGGCCGTGCGATGTATTGGTTCGCCCATATGACGAGCGGCAGATTGCGCTGCTGGTGCAATTCTGCGCGGCCAATGGAATCCGCTGGCAGGTGATCGGGAACGGTTCCAACCTGTTAGTGCCAGATGGCGGCGTTTCTGGCGTGGTGATCCAGATGGGGCCCAACTTTTCTTATATCCGCCGTTCCCTTCATCCAGGCGAGCTGATTTGCGCGGCTGGCGCTTCCCTTTCTGCGGCGGCGGCGTTTGCCCAGAGAGAGGGGCTGACCGGTCTGGAATTCGGCTGGGGGATCCCGGGGAACCTCGGCGGCGCGCTGTTTATGAATGCCGGGGCTTACGGTGGTGAAATGAAGGATGTCGTGGTGTCCGCCGAATATGTGGACCAGATGGGCAACGCGCGGTCCATTGAGGCGGCCGAAATGCAGCTGGGATACCGGCGCAGTGTATTTTCCGATAAGGAATGGTGCATTACGAAGGTCAAGCTGCAGTTGCGCGCCGGCGATCCGGAAAAAATCCGGGAAACTATGGAAGAACTGATGGCGCGGCGAAAGGAAAAACAACCGTTGGAATATCCCAGCGCAGGGTCGGTATTCAAGCGGCCCCAGGGCAATTATGCCGGCGCGTTGATTGAGCAGTGCGGTCTAAAGGGGCGCCGGATCGGCGGCGCACAGGTGAGCGAAAAACACGCGGGCTTTATTGTCAACACGGGCGGCGCGTCCTCCCGGGAGGTAACGCAGCTGATTAGGGAGATCCAAAATACGGTGGAAGAACAGACCGGTTACCGGCTGGAGTGCGAACTGCGCCAGTTGTAACCTGGTCCAAAGAAAAGAGGAGGTTCCCAATGCGGTTTGTCGTGGTCACAGGCATGTCCGGCGCTGGAAAATCCCAGGCAGTCAACGCGCTGGAGGATATCGGTTATTATTGCGTGGATAACATGCCGCCAAAGCTGCTGGTCCATTTTTTTCAACTGCGCCAGGGGCAGGAAGGGCAGTTCCCCGAAAAAATCGCCATTGTGGTGGACTCCCGCGGCGGAAAAATGTTCAGCGACCTGTTTCGGGGATTGGAACAGCTAAAGGAGATGGGGTATGCTTATAGCATCCTTTATTTGGACGCGCGGGACGACGTGATCGTCACCCGTTACAAGGAGACCCGCCGTAAGCACCCGCTGCTGGACGAGGATCATCCCAGTATGCAGGACGCATTGGCAGAGGAACGGACCCTTTTACGCCCGGCGCTGGATCAGGCCGATTATGTGATCGACACCTCCCTTTTGAGCACGGCGCAGCTGAAAGAGCAGGTGGTGGCGCTTTTTTTAAAGGAACAGAAGGAGAAAATGCTCATTACCTGCACCTCTTTTGGCTTTAAATATGGCATTCCATCGGACGCGGATCTGGTGTTCGATGTGCGCTGCCTGCCCAATCCGTTCTATGTGCCAGGGTTAAAGAATAAAACGGGCTTGGATCAGGAGGTGCGGGACTATGTTTTCTCCCACGCGGAAGCGCAGCAGCTATACCAAAAAATCCAGGATCTTTTGAATTTCACCATCCCACTGTATGAGAAGGAAGGGAAACGCCAGCTGGTCGTGGCTTTTGGCTGTACCGGCGGCAAGCACCGGTCGGTATCCTTTGCATGGAGGGTCGCGCAGGCGCTGCAAGCGGATAAGGAAAATGTGTTCGTCAGCCATCGGGATATCCGGAAGGTCAAGACGATATAAGGGGGAAACGGCGTGTCCTTTGCAAACGAGCTGAAACGGCAGCTTTTACACCAGCGGTATGACGACGTTCGATTGCTGCGGGCCAGGACTCACGGACTGCTGCGCTTTTCAAAGGCGTTCGGGGCCCAGAAGATGCTTTTACAAACGGAAAACAAAGAGGTGGCGGAGTTATATGCCGACAGTATTTTTGGGCTGATCGGGCTGGAAGCCACCATTTCGGTGAACGAATACAAAAACAAAAATGGCAAAAGTTTTTTCTGCGCCACAGTGGACGATCAGGATGACCGGGAAAAAATCCTGCGTTTTTTCGGTTACGATCAAAGTCCGGCACCGGTGATGAACCTGGAGCAGGTGCAAAGCGAGGAGGAACTGGGCGCATTTGTAGCCGGTGCCTTTGTAGCCTGCGGCAGCATGGTGGATCCGCGCAAAAGCTACCATTTGGAATTTGTGGTGCCGGATCAGGAGCTATGTATGGGGCTTGTCCGGATTTTGTCCACCATACGGGTAGAGCCGAAAAATTTTCCCCGGCGGGGCAATTTTGTGGCCTACCTAAAGGACAGCGGTGAGATTGAGGATCTGCTGGGTTTTATGGGCGCGGGAGAACTGAGCTTGGAGATTATGAATGTCAAAATCTATAAGAGCATCCGAAATCAGGTGAACCGGGTCCAGAACTGCGAGTTTGCCAACATGGAAAAGACGATTAATGCCTCCTCTGTACAGGTGGAGGAGATCGAATACATTTTAAACCACAAGGGGCTAGTCTTTCTGCCGGAGGATTTGCGGGAGATCGCGGAACTGCGGGCAGAGAATCCGGAAATGTCCCTGCGGGAGCTGGGAGAGGCATTGTCCCAGCCGCTGACCCGTTCCGGGGTCAACCATCGTTTGAAGCGGCTGTCTGGGATCTACAATCAGCTGATGGAACAGCAAAAAGGGGACAGGCCCGCCAGGGAAGAGTCGGAGAAAAAATGAGTCCGCAAGGAAAACGGACGGCGGACGATGGAAAGAAGGAGGCGGCGTATGGAGAGTTTCGTTCATCTGCATGTACATACGGAATACAGCCTGCTGGACGGCGCCTGCCGGATTCCGGCGTTGGTGGCCCGCGCCAAAGCGCTGGGGCAGACGGCCCTGGCCATTACGGATCACGGCGTGATGTACGGCGTGATCGATTTTTACAAAGAATGTAAAAAACAGGGGATCCGGCCGGTGATCGGCTGCGAAGTTTATGTCGCCCCACGAACCCGTTTTGATAAGGTACACCGCATTGATTCCGGCCCCTACCATCTGGTGCTGCTGTGCAAAAATGAGACCGGCTACCAAAACCTGATCGCCATGGTGTCAAAAGCTTCGGTAGAGGGTTTTTATTCCAAGCCCCGGGTGGATCTGGAGCTGTTGCGAGCCCACCACGAGGGGCTTATTTGCCTGTCTGCCTGTCTGGCGGGGCAAATTCCCCGGCGGCTGATGGAAAAAGATTATAATGCCGCGAAAGAAACGGCGCTGCTATATCGGGATATTTTCGGTGCGGAAAACTATTATCTGGAGATCCAGGATCACGGCATTTTAGAGCAAAAGCAGATCCTGCCCGACCTGTACCGGCTTGCTGAAGAAACGGGGATCCCGCTGGTGGCCACCAACGACGTCCATTATATTCAGAAAGAGGATCACCGGGCCCAGAGCGTGCTGGTCTGTATTCAGACCAACCACACGGTCAACGACAAATCGGACATGGAGTTCCAGACCCAGGAGTTTTATCTCAAAAGCCGGGAGGAGATGGAGGCGATGTTCGCCGCCCACCCGGAAGCGCTGGAAAATACGGCGAAGATTGCAGAGCAATGCCAGTTGGACTTTACCTTCGGCGTGACCAAGCTGCCTTATTTTAAGGCGCCGACCGACGAGGACAATGTCACCTATTTTAAGCGCATGTGCTACGAGGGCATGGCTCGCTATTATGGAGAAAAACCGCCCCAGCAGATCCACGACCGGTTGGAATATGAGCTGGGGATCATCATCAAAATGGGTTATGTGGACTACTATCTGATCGTCCACGATTTTATCCGTTACGCCAAGACCCATGACATTCCGGTTGGCCCGGGGCGCGGTTCCGGTGCCGGGAGTCTTTGCGCGTACTGCATTGGTATTACCGGCATCGACCCGATCCGTTATAATCTGCTGTTTGAGCGGTTTTTAAACCCGGAGCGAGTTTCCATGCCGGATTTCGACATTGATTTTTGCTATGAAAAGCGCCAGCTGGTCATTGACTATGTGGTTTCCAAATACGGCGCCGACCATGTGGCCCAGATCATCACCTTCGGCACCATGGCTGCCCGCGGGGCCATCCGGGATGTGGGGCGGGCAATGGCCATTCCCTATGCCCAGGTGGACGCGGTGGCAAAGCTTGTGCCCAATGAGCTGCATATGACGCTGGACAAAGCGCTGACCGCTTCCAAGGATTTTAAGCAGCAGTACGATACGGACCCCACCATCCACGAATTGATTGATATGGCCCGCAAGCTGGAGGGAATGCCCCGGCACGCCTCCACCCATGCGGCGGGGGTGGTTATCACCCACGACCCGGTGGATACCTATGTGCCGGTGCAAAAAAACGATGAGGCGATCCTGACCCAGTTCCCCATGACCACCCTGGAAGAGCTGGGCCTTTTAAAGATGGACTTTTTGGGTCTGAGGACCCTGACGGTCATCAGCGACGCGGAAAAGATGGTCCAGGCGTACCAGCCGGATTTTTCCATCGGCCAAATCCCGCCGGACGACGAGAAGGTTTTTCAGATGCTATCGGCAGGGCTAACCGAAGGGGTGTTCCAGTTCGAGTCCGGCGGAATGCGCAATGTGTTGGTGGGGCTGGGGCCGGAATCCATTGAGGATTTGATCGCGGTTATCTCCCTGTACCGACCAGGGCCTATGGATTCGATCCCCAAATACATCGAAAACCGGCATCACCCGGAGAAGGTGACCTACAGGCACCCGAAGCTGGCATCGATTTTGGACGTGACCTATGGCTGCATCGTCTATCAAGAGCAGGTCATGCAGATCTGCCGGGAGCTAGCCGGTTTTTCCTATGGCCGCGCCGACCTGGTGCGCCGGGCCATGAGCAAGAAAAAAGCCGATGTTATGCAAAAAGAACGGCAAAACTTTATTTATGGGTTGTACGGCGAAGACGGCGCATGCCAGGTCAAGGGCTGCGTGCACAACGGCGTCAGCGAGGAGATTGCCGGCGATATTTTTAACGAGATGTCCAGCTTTGCCTCCTACGCCTTTAATAAAAGCCACGCGGCGGCGTACGCGGTGGTGGCTTATCAAACGGCATACCTCAAATGCCATTATCCCAAGGAGTTTATGGCAGCGCTGTTGACCAGCGTTTTGGATGCCACTTCAAAGGTCACCGGCTATATCGAGGAATGTGTCCGTCTAAAGATCCCGGTGCTGCCGCCGGATATTGCCGAAAGCGGCATGGGCTTTACAGTATCGGACGAAGGAATCCGGTTTGGGCTTTTGGCCATCAAGAACCTGGGCCGCAACGTGATTGCGGAGATTGTGCGCGAGCGGGAAAGCGCACCCTTTCGGACGTTTCATGATTTTTGTGAGCGGATGCATGGGCGGGATCTCAACCGCCGGGCAATGGAAAGTTTGATTAAATGCGGCGCCTTTGACAGGATGAATCCAAACCGCCGCCAGCTGCTGGCGGGGTACGAGGCGATTTCTAGCAGCCTGGACGCAGTCAAACAGAAAAATCTGGAGGGGCAGCTGGGCTTTTTTGACACGATGGCGGACGCGCAGCCGGAGGAATATGCTTTTCCTGAAATGGAGGATTTCCCATTTATGGACCGGTTGAACCTGGAAAAAGAGGTCACCGGCATGTACCTGTCCGGCCATCCGCTGGGGGAATATGCCGACTTAATCCCCAAGCTGGGGACAGCCAAGATCTCCCATGTGGCGCTAGAGGAATACGATAACAAACAGGTGGATATTCTCTGTATCATCAGTGCGCGTCAGTCCAAGGCCACCCGCAGTGGGGATACCATGGCCTTTTTAACGGTGGAAGATACCACCGGTTCCGTAGAGGTGCTGGTGTTCCCCAAAACGCTACAGCGGTACGGGCAGCTGCTCAACACAGGTTCCGTGGTGGTTCTTTCTGGTCGCATCAGCGTGCGGGAGGAAGAAGAGCCGAAGCTTCTGTGCGAACGGGTGGCGACCATTGAAGAGCGGATGGCTTTCCGGGGACGGCCGGCACCGGCGAAGCCGTCTGTGCCCGCCGCGGCGCCGGCAAATGGAAAACGGCCTGGCCTGTATCTAAAGGTGCCCGCCCGCCAGGGCGGACCCATGGAAAAGGTACAGAACCTGTTGGAAATCTTTGAGGGGGAGACGCCGGTATACGTCTTTTTCCAGGATACGCAGAAGGTAAGCCTTGCGCCCCGGTCTATGTGGGTTTTCGCCAATGAAGTGCTGTTGCAGCAGCTGGCGGAGGTACTGGGGGAAGGCAATGTAAAACTGGTGGAGTGAAAAACAGGCGAAGCCGGTGTAAAGATGGTAAAAATTTGACAAAATAGGCGTAAAATGCATGAAAACCCTATTTTTTATGCAAAAAACAGTTGAAATCAAAAATTGATTATACTATAATAAACTTTGAATTTGGTTTTATGACATTATAAAACAGGTTGTGGAAATCTTCCGATCATGATTAGGAGGTTAGGAATATGAATCAGGTAAAAACCATTGGCGTTTTGACAAGCGGCGGTGATGCGCCCGGCATGAACGCCGCAATTCGCGCGGTCGTTCGCGCGGGCATCGGCAAAGGGATGCGCGTTTTGGGTATCCGCCGTGGCTACAATGGCCTTATTAACGGAGACATGGTCGAGATGAACCTGCGCTCCGTTTCGGATATCCTGCAAAAAGGCGGCACGGTTCTTTATACTGCCCGTTGCTTGGAATTTAAAGAAGAGGCCGGCATTGAAAAAGCAAAACAGACCTGCATTGAGGCGGGGTTGGATGGCGTAGTCGTCATCGGCGGCGACGGTTCTTTCCGCGGCGCAAGAGACCTTTCCCTGCGCGGGATCCCCTGCGTGGGCATTCCTGGCACCATTGATAACGATATTGCCTCCTCCGATTATACCATCGGCTATGACACGGCGATGAACACCGTGGTTGAGAACGTAGACCGTTTGCGCGACACCTCCCAATCCCATGACCGCTGTTCGGTGGTCGAGGTGATGGGCAGGGGCGCCGGCCATATTGCGGTCAACACTGGGTTGGCCTGCGGCGCCATTGCAATTCTGATCCCAGAGATCCCGTTTGACGTAGACCGCGATATCGTGGCCAAAATCAAAGCTTCACAGAAAACGGGCAAGCAGCATTTTATCGTTATGGTGGCGGAGGGCGTTGGCCATTCCCACGAATTGGCGCAAGAGATTGAGGAAAAGACCGGCGTAGAGTCCCGCGCTACGGTGCTGGGCCATATCCAGCGCGGCGGTTCCCCGACGTTGCGTGACCGTGTCATCGCCAGCGAGATGGGCTATTATGCGGTGGAGTTGCTGAAAAAAGGCGTCGGCAACCGGGTTGTAGTGACCAAAGACGGCAAGGTGACCGATTACGATATCCTTGAGGCGTTGAGTATGAAAAAATCGGTGGATATGAATCTTTTGAAGATTGCGCAGGATATTGCGCTGTAAGTTCCATTTGAATGTTCCAAAAGGGGCGGATGTGATCATTCGCCCTTTTTTGATGGAGGTGGGGGTTTGCAAGAGGTTTTGGAGCTGATTTTGCCAGACGAAAGCTGGAAAAAGCAGGCAGCGGATTACCGGCAGGCGTATGTAGACGCGGGAGAATCCCATATCAACGGCAGCAGCGGGATGGAACGGTATCCGGTTTATGAAGAATGGCTGGGGGAAATCCGCGCCCAACAGCATCAGCCGGCGACGGAAGAACGGACCCCGGCCACCACCTTTTTTGCGGTGCGCAAAGAGGATGGACGAATTATCGGTACCATCCAGGTGCGGCACCGGCTGACCAATGATTTGTGCCGGAGCGGCGGAAACATCGGTTATGGGGTGCGCCCAGATGAGCGAAAAAGAGGGTACGCCGTGCAGATGCTGGAGCTGGCCTTGCAGGTTTGCAGGAAAATCGGGCTGGAACGGGTCCTGCTGGACTGCCAGGCGGGCAATATTGCCTCGGAGCGGACGATTCTGCGCTGCGGCGGCACGTTTGCCGGGGAGGCGCAGGTGCCGGGTGACGATGGCTGCCCGGAGCGGATCCGGCGCTTTTGGATTGCATTGTAAGTAAAAAAACGGAGCCTTGGCGCCTGCGAGAAAGTGGCAGGCACCGGGGCTCCGTTTTGGATGAAAGAAAGTTAGTCCACCAAGGGCAGGGCAGACAGATCATAAGGGGTGGTCTGGTAGACAAAATAGTTTAGCCAGTTGGAAAACAGTAAGCTTGCGTGGCCGCGCCAGCGGTACAGGATTTCCTGCGCGGGATCGTCGCTTTTGAAGTAATGCTTAGGCGCCTCGATGGGAAGGCCCTTTTGAAGATCCCGGAAATATTCTCCAGCTAACGTGTCCCGGTCGTATTCCGAATGGCCAGTCACAAAAAAACGGCGGCCCGATTCGCTGGCGATGAGGTATGCGCCGGCTTCATCCGATGAGGCCAGCAATTTTAGGTGCGGGCAGGCCAAAATATCCTCGGTGCGCACGGTGGTGTGGCGGGAATGGGGGGCGTAGAACAGTTCGTCAAATCCGCGGACCAGCGGGTGCTGGGGCACGAGGGTCTGATGTGCAAACACGCCAAACATTTTTTGTGCAAGGGGGTATTTGCCGATCCCGTGGTGGTAGTAAAGCGCCGCCTGCGCCCCCCAGCAGATGTGAAGGGTAGAATAGACATGCGTTTTTGTCCACTCCATCAAAGCGCAAAGTTCCGGCCAATAATCGACCTCTTCAAATGCCATCTGCTCTACCGGAGCGCCAGTAATGATGAATCCGTCGAAACGCTCATCACAGATTTCATCAAAGGTTTTATAAAATTTAAGAAGATGCTCCGCCGATGTGTTTTTAGAAACGTGGGTGGCGGTTTGTACCAATTCGATATCCACCTGCAAAGGCGTATTGCTCAAAAGCCGGAGCAGCTGGGTCTCTGTGACAATTTTGGTGGGCATCAGGTTCAAAATGCCGATTTTTAAAGGGCGGATATCCTGATGGGAAGCCCGATCCTCATTCATAACAAAGACATTTTCCGATTCCAAGATCTGTGCCGCCGGAAGAGCGTTGGGGATACAAATAGGCATTGATGCGCCTCCTACATGTTAAAATCAAGAACATTTCTATCATACGAAAAAAAAGTAAAAAAATCAAGAAAAAGGTATTGACTTGGGGAGCGGGGATGTGATATATTAATGAAGCTGTCCCGAGGGGGCCGCGAGGCGGAAAAAAAGTCTTGACAAAGCTTCGGCGGGATGGTAGAATAAAGACCCTGCAAAC
>JAQUYD010000017.1 GCA_028692035.1 Oscillospiraceae bacterium | reverse complement strand
CTACTTCAAATACGTCGGGTATGTGCATATCCCGATGTGAGCAGCCAATATCAGAAAATAGAAACAACAAATCCGTGGTTTTATTTGCACGCCACGGTCGAGAGTTCGATCCTCTTCGTCTCCACCATAAAAACGGCTAAATCGAGTGATTTAGCCGTTTTTCATAACTTTTCAAGAAAATCAAGGGCCTGCGAACGCGGTGATTTTCTGACCAGCTCGTGCGGGAGGTGCGCGCGGTTCGCATCTCCTTTCCGTGTCTGAAGGATATTGGAGTCAGAACTCTCAGGTTGCAACGGTCATAAAACGGGGGGATACCAAAAGGTATCCCCCCGTAATGATTGCATAACTGTCAGTGCAACTCCTGCTCCAAAACGCACTCACTCTTGATCTTTCCAACCAGATATTGCAGGGCATTCACCACATGGGGGCGTATATCTCCGCCAATCAGGACGGCCATAATGTCGTCGCAGACCTTCAGCCTGCCCTCGTTCAGCCATACCCTCACATAATAGATCCCGGGCATTTGATAGGTTTCGGCAATGAGCTTATCCAGTCTTTCCTTCTCATAGGAAAATTCCATCCCAGTCACATCAGAAGCACCCTCGTCTCCCTCCCGCACTTTCGCCTTGGCTGTCTGCCGGACTGTGCCGTTATGAATGAGATACATCCCCACCTTTGGGGCGCTGGGGTCGGCTTTGGCCTCCCGGAGCCACTGGTCCATAGACGGAGCTTTCCGGGCATTTCCCGGTATGGGCTTCGCGGCACACTCCGCAGAGCCGCTGCCCAGCAGCATTTCCACTCCGTGCCTGATGGGGTCAAGCACCGCCATCAGATTTTCCCTTGCGGCTTTTTCACTGCCCGGAAGGTTGACGATCAGGGTTTTTCCTCTTATCCCCGCCTCTGCCCGGGACAGGCACCCCCGGGAAGTCAGCTTCATACTCTCAAAACGCATAACCTCCGGTATTCCCGCGGTCCGACGCTCAACAACAGCCAGCGTAGCTTCCGGAGTCACATCCCGGGGCGAAAAACCGGTTCCCCCCGTGGTCAGCACCAGATTGATGTTCTTTTCATCGGAGCAGCGGACCAGTTCTCCTGTGATGGCCTCCATATCGTCCGGGATGATGCTGGTATAGACCACTTCCCAACCCCGGCTCTCCAGCATGGCGCAGACAGCCGGGCCGCTAGTATCCGCCCGCTCGCCTCTGGCCCCCTTGTCGCTGACGGTGATCACTGCGGCAGTATAGCTCATTGCTCCTCGTCCTTTCTGTGGTAGTCGCCGTGAACGCCCCCGGTCTTTTCCAGAAGCCGAATGTCGCTGATGACGATATCCCGCTGAACCGCCTTGCACATATCATAAATGGTCAGCGCGGCGGTGCTGGCCGCGGTAAGGGCTTCCATCTCCACCCCCGTCTTTCCGCTGCAGGTGACGCTGGCCCGAATTTCAACGCAGCAGCTGCTCTCATTCAGACGCAGATCCAGATCCACCCCGTCTATCAGAACCGGATGGCACATAGGGATCAGCTCTGCGGTCCGTTTGGCCCCCATGACCCCTGCGATCTGCGCCACGGTCAGCACATCGCCCTTTTTCACACCGCCGCTGCGGATCAGTTCAAAGGTCTCCCTGTTGACCAGCACTCTGGCGGCGGCGACGGCAGTGCGGCGGCTTTCCGGCTTTTCATCCACATTTACCATCCTTGCCCGCCCCTGATGATTAAAGTGGGTAAAGTCTTCCATATTCTTGATCATAAATTCCACGATCTCCTCAATATCGTCAAAGCCAAATTTGGGACAGGGACATTCCATCTCCTCATCGGTCACAATGGCCACATAGCGGCTGACATCGTGTGGAAACCCTTTTCCCACGGCGGCCCGGGACAGGCCAATCTGGGGGAAGGAACCATTTTTATATCCCTCCACCAGAATCAGATCCACATCATGGATCAGCGCCAAAATCTGTTCAAAGCTCAACTCCCGCCGCTCCACCAGCGCAGTTTTCTCAGCCGAGGAAATGATGGAGATCTCCGCCCCCGCCTGGGTATAGCGCCAGGAATCCTTCCCCTCCCGGTCGATCTCAAAAGAGTGGCCGTCGTGTTTAATGACCGCTGTCCTCAGTCCCTTTTTCTTCAGACACCGGACCAGCTTCTCCATCAGCGTGGTCTTTCCGGTTCCGGAATAGGCGGCAAAGCCTATAGTGGGAATCTCTTTCATGTTACCCCCCGATGGCGTTCATATTCCGCCCCGCTCCGCTGGAATTTTTCGCGCTGAGCTCGTCATGGCGGGCCGGCTTTCCCGTGATCGTCTTCCGGAACTGCTCCACCATGGCCTCGTAGCCCAGTCCCTTGATATTGTACTCGGTATTGGAATGGAGACAGGGCTTCAGCTTTCCGTCGGCCGTGAGCCGGATGCGGTTGCACTCTGAACAAAACAGATGACTGACCGGGCTGATCAGGCCAATGTTTCCCTTGGCTCCCGGCAGACGGTAGAGCTGTGCCACGCCGCCGTCCCCATCTGTTTTTTCCAGCTGGGGCAGCCTTTCCAGCACCACTTGGTTGTTGACCATGGCCCGCTGCCCCAACTCACCCCCGTCATACATGGGCATCAGCTCGATAAAACGCACATCCACAGGGTACTTCATTGTCAGTTCGGCCAGCGCCACGATCTCGTCGTCATTAAAACCCCCGATCAGAACAGAATTGATCTTCACCTGCTCAAACCCGGCGTTTACGGCGCTCTCGATTCCGGCAATTGCCCGCCCCAAGCTGTCTCTTCTGGTGATATAGGCATATTTGCTTTGATCCAGCGTATCAAGGCTGATGTTGACCCGGCGGATGCCGGCTTCCCGCAGGGGCTTTGCCAGCTGCGGTAGCAATGTGCCGTTTGTGGTAATGCAGACCTCACGGATACCCTCTACCCCGCTTACATTCTTACAGATGGAGAGGATATTCTTCTTCACCAGCGGTTCGCCACCGGTAATACGCAGCTTGCTGATTCCCAGGGAAGCCGCCGCCTCTACAGCCATGACCATCTCTTCTTCTGTCAGCATCTCCTCATGGCGCTTTTTACAGATCCCATCCTCGGGCATACAGTACCGGCAGCGCAGGTTGCACAGCTCGGTCACCGACAGACGAAGATAGTTGATCTGTCTTCCGTATATATCCTTCATCTCAGTACCTTCCAAATGTACAGTTGGGCCAGCGGCAATTCTTACACAGCTGGCACAGTCCCCCGTCTCCCAATCTGACCAGATCTTCCCTGGTCAGCTTCTCTCCGGTAAATATCTGGGGCAGCAGCACATCGAACATGGTGGTGGGCAGGCTGATGGCCGCCCCAGGAACCCCAAGGATCGCCGTCTCTCCCAGATAGGCCACCAGGGTCATATTGCCCGGCTGCGCCGGAACACCGTGACTGACAATCTCCGCCCCAAGCTTGCATATGGCGCCGGGCGTCAAGTCGTCGGGGTCCACCGACATACCCCCCGTAAAAATCAGCAGATCCGCTCCCATGTTCCGATAGCTCTCGCCAGCGGCTGCAATCATGTCCAGGTCGTCGTCGCACAATGTCACGCCCAGGATCTCTGCGGGATATGCCTTCATTTTCTGGCGTACAACCGGCTCAAACTTATCCTTGATCCTGCCATGGTAGACCTCACTGCCCGTGACGATGACGCCGATTTTCTTTTGCTGATAGGGGCGCAGGCTTAAAAGTGTCCTGCCCCGGCAAAGTTCCTCCGCCCGGACGATCTGCTCCTCTTTGGTCACCAGAGGCACGATGCGCATGGACGCCAGCCGCGCCCCCTTCTCCACCGGATAGTGGTCAGGCATGGTGGCGATGGTAATGTCTCCGATGGAATTGATTTCCCTGAGCAGTTCCGTATCCACCCGCAACATACCCCCCTCGTCGGCAATCAGCAGCATTTTCCCTTCGCTGGGCCCGGTATAGTGGGCGTTGTCCAGCTTGGACATGGCCGCCAGACGCAGGGCGGCATCCTCTTCATGGATCTCTCCGGCCGTCTCCTCCCACACGAACACCGTGCGCTTGCCGCAGTCCAGCAGGGCGGGGATGTCCTCGGGGCGGATGCGGTGTCCCCGTTTAAAGGCCGCCCCCTTGAAGCCGTCATACATGGCGGTGATATCATGGCACAGTTGCATACCAATGGCATCCTCAACTATGACTTTTCTCATAGCAGAAATCCTTTCAATACGGTACCGGCGGGAACAGGTCCGCTGCCGGCCGGGATCATGGCCATCACATTACAGCCGATGGCGCTGGAAATGACCACATTTCCCTGTTCAGAGGACAGGGTCATGGAGGCCTTTCCACCCTCCAGGACCAGTTGTCCCCGGAGAAAACGGGTATTCCGGCTCTTCTTCCCGAAGCCCTTCAGCAGGGTCAACGGGATCTCCCGGGGGATGGGCCGGCGGTGACCGGCCAGCAGGCGCAGGGCAGGCATGGCCACGGCGTAGAAATTGGTCAGGGCGGAGGCCGGATTCCCGCTCAGCGCGCACAGCAGCTTACCCGCCCGCACCCCATAGGCGCAGGCCATTCCCGGCTTCATCTCCACTCCCCGGAAGAGAAGCTCCGCCCCCGCCGCCGTCATGGCCTCGGGGGTCACATCGTAGTCCCCCACCGACACGCCCCCTGTGGTCACAAGGGCGTCGCACCGGTCCAGCCCCTCCCGGATGCGGCAGGCGATCTCATCCACCCGGTCGCCGGCAATCCCCAGATACACCGGCTCACAGCCCAGGGCGGTCAGGGCCGCCTCCAGCATATACCGGTTGGAGTTGCGGATCTTCCCCGGACCGGGGATCTCCTCAGCCTCGGCAAGCTCGCTGCCGGTGGAGATAAGTGCCACCCTGGGCCTGCGGAAGACCGGGGGGACGGAGATACCCTGGGCGGCCAGGGTGCCCGCCAGACCCGGGTCGATGACCTCACCCCGCCCGGCCAGCAGATCCCCCTGTCGGATGTCCTCTCCCGCCCGGAGGATGTTGCTCCCCGGCTTTACCGGGTGACGAATGGTCACATGGTCCCCGTCAAAGCAGGTATCCTCAAACATGACCACCCCGTTGGCCCCATGGGGAATGGGGCTGCCAGTGAACACCTTCACGGCGGTCCCCGGCTCCACCGCCCGGGTGGGCACCGATCCCGCCGGGACCTCTTCCAGGATGCGCAGGGTCACCGGGTCTTCCGGCGAAGCCAGTTGGGTGTCCTCCCCCCGCAGGGCAAAGCCGTCATAGGGCGAGCGGTCAAAAAGCGGCACATCCTCCCGGGCCGCCAGATCTTGGGCCAGCACCCGCCCCCCACATAGGCTGAGAGATACCTCTTCCCAATCCACCGGCCAGACGACCTCCAGAAGCAGCTCTCTCGCCCGTTCAAATGTGATGTTTTGTTCCATGTTCAGTCCTCCAACAGCAAAATGGATGTTCTGGGCAGGTGGATTTCCACCCGGTCTGCGCGCAGACGGCTCCAGGTCGCCTTGTCCACTTCCCAGCCAATGGGGTAGGCGCCGTCCTGCCCGCAGGGGCACAGCATAACGGTAAAAGAGAAGGGGTTTTCAATCTCCTCCGTCACCTGGCAGAGAAAGACGTTTTCCCCGCCGCCAGGGCGGATGTCCTGCATCCGAATCCCCAGATAACCGGCCTGGCCGTCGTCGTCCACCGCCAGTTCCATTCCCCAGTGAGCGGCCCGGACACGGCCGTTTTCCAGCCGCTGCAGAGGGGAGATATTTTTACAGCCGGTCAGCACCGCCCCGGCCCTGGTCCATCACGGCGATGGAATGGGCCATATGGAAGACCTCGTCCCTGTCATAGGAGACCAGCAGGACGCTTTTTCCAAACCGGCGGATGACCTGGCGCATCTCCCCCTCCCGCCGGGCTCCGGCGCGGATGTTCTGAAGCACCGTCATGTTGGGAAAGAGGGCGTAGTTTTGAAAGACTACCCCCACATGGCGCTGCTGGGGCGGGAGATCAATCCCGCCAGCTGAGTCGAACACCGTCCGGCCATCGACCACAATGCGCCCCCGGTCGGGGCGCTCGATGCCCGCAATACATTTCAGCGTCATGCTCTTCCCACACCCGGAGGCCCCCAGCAGGGCCAGAGTCTCGTCCCCGGCCGCAAAGGATACCTCCAGGTGAAAACTGCCCAGGGTCTTTTCGATTTCCACGGACACAGACATCCTACCCTCTCCTTTCCGCCGCCCCGGCGGTGGGCCGCTTGGGCCCCAGCAGGCGCAGGAGCAGATACCCCACGGAAGGACCAGGGGCAGGGTCAAGACCACTTCCAGCACTCCTTTCAGGGCCCTGGGGGCTTTGGCGATGTGGTAGGCCGCGAAGATCCCCGCAAAGAAAATGATCCCCGTACTGATTTCTGCGATGCGCAGGGAGTTGAAGAGGGGAAACCAGTCCACACACATACCACCTGTCCGCACATCTCGGCGGTGGCGGTGTCCACCACGGTGAGCCCGGCGGAGAAGGCGTCAGTCTGATAGATAACGCCGCAGTCCACCGTCTCCTCGGACACCTGGGTGGTCACTTCCTTTACATTGGAGCGGTAAGTGATACAGCCTGCGGCGGCCAGTTCCTCCTCGCTAAGCTTGAAATAGTCGAAAATTTTCTGGGTATACTGTCCCACGGGGACATCGGAATTGCCCATGGCCAGCAGGAGGGTGCCCGCCTTTAGCCCCGCTGTCAGGTCCTCATAGGAGTTAATATTTGCGGGATTGTCCGCAGGGACAGCCAGGGCCACCTTGTTTTTTTCCCGCTGGCCGGGAAAAAATAAGAAAAAGGATCGCCTTGAGAAAGTCAAAGCGATCCTTGGGTACGCCAAGGCACGCGCGAAAACCAGCGGCTTCCACACGGCATGGATCGTTTCCTTTCTCAAATACGGAGTACCGCGCCATTTCTGGACCTGCGGTATGGGCGCTCAAAAGAGCACCGGCCAGGCAGCCATGGAACGGGTCTTTAGGCCGCGGGGCATCGGAAACAGTATGAAGTTTTTTCGGCCGGCCAGGCCGTCCTCAGGGGACGACCTGGTCGGGGCAGGTGTAGAGGTTGAAGCTCTCGTCCCGGGCAAAACCGATGAGAATGATCCCATCCTCCGCCGCCGCCCTGCAGGCAAGGTCCGTAGGGGCGGAGCGGGCGATGATGGCGCCGCAGCCCATGAGGGCGGCCATGCGGACGATCTCTCCGGAGACCCGGCCACTGAACACCAGCACGGTGCCGCCCATGGGGACAGCCTCTCTCAGACAGGCCCCCGCAACCTTCTCCAGGACCCCGTGGCGGCTCACATCCTCCCGGCGGATCAGCAGCTTCTCATTCCGGGCAAGAGCGGCGCTGTGAACGCCCCCGGTGCGGCGGAAGAGCCCCGAGCCGGCCTCCAGACCGGCGGCCAGCGACAGGATCTGGGAGGCCTGTAGAGCGAGGGGGACGGCCTTTTCCCGGGGGGAAGGAGGCAGGGGGGTGAGCTCTGCTTCCATGAGCCCCTGCTCCGGGCGGATGATCAGCCGTGATACCTCCCCGGCCCGGGAGATGCGGCCGTTGAAGAAGAGAATGCCCAGGGCCGTCTCCTCCAGGTCCCAGGGGGAGCAGGAGAAGGTCTCCGCCCCCTCCCCGTCCACAGTGAGCTGCCAGCATGTCTCCTGGGCCAAATCCCGGGGATGGGGGAAGAAGCTGCCCTTTTCGTAGGTGAGAACACTTCGGGAGACGGAGCGGTTACCGGTATCCATACCCATCCTCCCAAGCCTTTACCGAGCCGGCTGGGCGTCCGGCAGCTTGGAAAGCCGGACGGCGCAGACCTTGTATTCGGGGGTACTGGAAATGGTGTCCAGAGAGTCGTTGGTCAGCCAGTTGGCCCCGTCCATGTAGTGGAAAGGCATCCAAACCTCACCGGGGCGGGTCTTGTCGGACACAACGGCCCGGGCGGTAATCCGCCCCCGGCGGGAGGACAGCTCCACGATCTCCCCGTCGGCAATGCCCAAATTTTCCGCATCCTGGGTATGGACCTCCACGAAGTTGTCGTTGGCGATCTGCATGATGCCGTAGGTCCGTTCCGTCATGGCACAGGCGTTGTAGTGGTATAGGATGCGCCCGGTCATCATCACCATGGGGAACTCCTCGTCGGGCTGCTCGGAGGAGGGCTCGTACCGGGCGGGGCGGAAGTACCCCAGCCCCCGGGAGAATTTGCCCACATGCATGATAACCGTGCCTGGGTGATCCTTGGATGGGCAGGGCCACTGGATCCCCCCGCCCGCCACTTCCTCACTGTCCAGGCGAGCGTGGCTGATGCCGCCGAAGGAGGGCACCAGGGTGGCAACCTCGTCCATAATCTGGGCGGAGGTGAGGTGGGGCTGGGGATAGCCCATACGGTTCATGATCTCCGTAAAAATCCAGGTGTCCTCCCTGGCCTCCCCCTGGATGGTGACCGCCTTACGCACCCGCTGGACCCGGCGCTCGGTGTTGGTGAAGGTGCCCTCCTTCTCCGCATAGGAGATGCCGGGCAGGACCACATCGGCCATCTTGGCCGTCTCGGTCAAAAAGAGATCGTCCACCACCAGAAAGTCCAGGCTCTTCAGACACTGGATCACATGGGCGGTGTTGGGGTCGGTGCGGACGGGGTCTTCACCGAAGATGAACAGGCCCTTGATTTCCCCCGTGAGCATCTTAGGGAAACAGTCTGTGGCCTTGACGCCCTCCTTCTCCGGCAGGGAGATCTGCCAGGCGGCCTCGAACTTCTCCCGCATACCCGGCTGGGAAACGCCCTGATAGCCGGGGTACTTGGCCGGGTCGGCCCCCATATCGCAGGCGCCCTGGACATTGTTCTGTCCCCGGATGGGGTTGACGCCGCAACCGGGCCGGCCGATCTTGCCCACCAGCATGGCCAGGTTGGACAGGGACATGACCCCCTCGGTGCCGGTGTGGTGCTCAGTGACCCCCAGGCAGTAGATGATAGGCGCCCGGTTGGCGGTGGCATACATACGGGCGGCCTCCCGGAGCATATCCGGGTCGATACCGCAGATCTCAGCCACCTTCTCCGGTGGATAGTCCATCACCACCTCTTTCAGAGCCTGGAAATTCTCCGTGCGCTGGGCGATGAACTCCTTGTTTTCCAGGCCCTCGGTGAGGATGATGTTCATCATCCCGTTGGCAAAGGCCACATTGGTGCCCGGGCGGAGCTTGAGATGAATGTCGGCGTTTTTGGCCAGATCGATCTCCCGGGGGTCGGCCACGATAAGCTTGGAACCCCGCTCCATGGCTTGGCGGATCTGCATACCCAATACGGGGTGGCCGTGTTCGGGATTGGAGCCGATGAGAAGGATCACATCGGACTGCTTGGTGATGTCCTTGATGGTGTTGGTCATGGCCCCGGAGCCCAGGGTGGTGGCAAGGCCCGCCACCGTGGGGGCGTGGCACACCCGGGCGCAATTGTCGGTGTTGTTGGTACGGAACACCGTGCGCACCATCTTCTGGAGCATATAGATGTCCTCGTTGCAGGAACGGGCGCAGGCAAAGCCCGCCAGGCAGTCGCCCCCGTAGGTGTCCCGGAGATGGGTGAACTGCTCAGCCACAAGATCCAGAGCCTCGTCCCAGCTGGCCTGCTCAAACTCTCCGGTTTCTTTGTTTTTGATGAGGGGATATCGCAGCCGGTCGGGGCTGTCCACAAAGTCAAAGGAGCTGCTGCGGCCCTTGACGCACAGCAGACCGTGGTTGGCGGGGCCGTCGGCTCCCTCACAGTCCACGATTTTTCCATTTTTCACCAGCAGGTCCATCTGGCAGCCCGCCCCGCAGTGGGGGCAGGTGGTGCGAACCCGCTCCACTTCCCAGATGCGGTAGTGCTTCTTCCGCTTCTCAACCAACGCACCGGTGGGACAGGCCTGGGCACAGTTGCCGCAGGATTCGCACAGAGATTCGTCCCAGCCGGGGCCGAAGGGAGGCCGGATCAGGGTATAGGGTCCCGCTTTGCCCAGCTCAATGGCGTGTCGGCCGGTGGCGTGGGCACAGGTCATGACGCAGCGCTGACAGTGTATGCACTTGCCCGGGTCATAGGACAGGAAGGGGTGGTCCTCCACCTTCTTGCGCCCCAGTTCCTGGCGGCCGGCTGCGTAGTGGGAGCGCTCCACACCGTACTCCCGGCAGTATCGCTGCAGCTCGCAGCTACCGTTGCCCTCGCAGCTGAAGCAGTCAATGTTATGTTCTGATACCAGCAGCTCCAGAGCGATCTTTCGTGCGGAGATGATGCGGGGGGTATTGGTGAAGACCACCATGTCCTCTTTTGCCTTGGTGTTGCAGGCGGGAACTAGTGGAGCGACTCCTTCCACTTCTACCATACACAGTCTGCACGATCCGATATCACTGATCCCTTCCAGATAGCAGAGGGTTGGGATCTCAATGCCCGCAGACCGGGATGCCTGGAGGATGGTAGCGCCTTCCCGGATCACCACGGTTTTTCCATCGATTGTTAAACGCATAGTTCCTCCTCCTTCTTACTCGTCCATGGCGTTATGGGCGCCTTCCAGCTTGCCGCAGCCGAACACATCACAGCGCAGGCACCGGGAGCACTCCTGCTGGGCCTCCTCTGGGCTCATGGGACATTCCACTGCCTCAAAGTCCTGACTGCGGAGGTATGCAGGGCGTTCCTGAATATTGATCCGTCCGGTGGGCACGCGGTTGTTGGGCTGGGCGTCAGGAGCGGTGACGCCGCAGCTGAGCTTATGGTGGTAGCCCAGGTAGTCGTCAATGGCGTTGGCGGCCACCCGTCCGGCAGCAATGGCCCGGATGGCGGTGGCGGGGCCGGTGGCACAGTCGCCTCCCACAAATACCCCGGGCATGGACTCTACCGAGGTGTCCCGGTCGCTCTGGAACACCCGGCGTTTGGCAGGCACGCCGAACTGCTCAAAGGGCTCGCTGACGATGTCCTGCCCCACGGCGACGAGGATAACGTCGCAGGGGATACGCTGCTCAGGCTTGGACACTGCATCCACAGGGGAGGGCCGGCCATCCCGGTAGGGACCGGTCATCTGGGGCTTAACCCACAGAGCGGAGCAGTTATTGTTTTCATCCTTCTCGATCCAGGAGGGGGCCTGAAGGGTGATAAGCTCCACACCCTCCATGACCGCCGACTCGATCTCCGAGTCCAGAGCGGTCATATCCTCCCGGCGCCGACGGTAGACAATGCGTACATCGGTAGCGTTACAGCGCAGGGCGCTGCGGGCAGCGTCCATAGCCACATTGCCCCCGCCGACGACGGCAACAGTCTTTCCGTTGTAGTCCGGCTTGTTGCCGTGGCCGATCTCGTCCAGCATCTCCACGGCGGAGAAAATATTGTTGGCGTCCATCCCCTCCAGCCGGAGCTTTTTGCCCGCCTGGGCTCCGATGGCCACCAGCATGGCGTCGTAGCTGTCCCGGACGGCCTCGATGGAGATATCCCGGCCAATCTGGGTGTTGTACTTCACTTCAACATTGCCGGTGGAGAGGATGGCGTTAATGTCCTCGTCCAGCCGGTCCTTGGGGAAGCGGTAGTTGGGGATGCCGTACATGAGCATGCCGCCCAGGTGTTCCTTCCCTTCGAAGATGGTGACCTTGTGCCCCATAAGAGACAGGAAGTAGGCCGCCGTCAGGCCGCAGGGACCGCCGCCGATAACCGCTACCTTCTTGCCTGTAAGAGGGTTGGCCTTGGGAACCTGGACCTGGTCCGCCGGGATCTGGTCCACGGCGTATTTTTTCAGGCCGCGGATGTTGATGGCGTCGTCGATGAGGTTTCGACGGCACCGCTCCTCACAGGGGTGCTCACAAATCATTGCACATGCTGTAGGAAGGGGGTTGTTTTTACGGATTAGATTGATAGCAGAGGCGTAATCCCCTTTTCCCACATAGGCGATGTAGCCGGGGATGTCCACATGGGCCGGGCACATGGCGGTGCAGGGGATCTGCTGCTCCTTGGCTCCGGAGCTGGCCCCTGTCTCAATGTAGCTGATGTACTCCTCACGGAATGTTTCCAGTCCCTCCAGCACCTCAATGGCCGCCTGATAGCCGATGGCGCAGTCGGCGGAGTCCCGGATCATTTCGGACAGCTCTTTCATCTCGTCCAGAATGGCCACGGTTGCCTTACCGGTCAAAATGGTGTAGAACATGGATTCCAGCTGCCGCAGTCCATCCCGGCAAGGGACGCATTTTCCGCAAGTTTGACTCTTGGAAGCTTGCAGCAGGGCCAGCTGCACGGTGACAGGACAAACCCCGGGAGGATAAATTCTCGTCTTTGCGGAGAATTTGGAAAGAAAGTGTTCAATCCTGACATCATCACTGTTTCGATCTGCAAGATATACCTTACTCACAGTTGATTCATCTCCCTCTTTTTCGACACATTCGGCCCACCAGGGGGCGTCGACAGATTCAACAAGATTTTTTAGATTTTAACATCATTTTCATTAAAGTGCAAGAATTTTCGAGGGGAAATGCATAAATGGTTTAATTTTTGAAGTTTTTACATTAGCGTGCTAAATTTTAAAAGGTCAAAACGTCTTCTCCATTGACTTTATGGTCTTCCGGTCAGTATAATGGACCTGTAGCAAAGAGAGCAAAATTTGCAGGATTGGAGTGAGTCACATGGCAATTTCCCCAAAGGAGTGCGGCGCCGTTATTCTGGCCGGTGGAGGCTCCAGACGCATGGGCATGTGCAAGGCACTATTGTATGTGGACGGCCAGACCATGCTGGAGCGGACCCGGGCGGTCCTCTCAGATTTTGATGAGATTATCCTCTCTGCCAACGATCCTGCTCTGGAGGGGGATTTTATCCGGGTGGAGGACCGCCGGCCCGACAGCGGACCGCTGGCAGGGCTCCACGCAGCCCTGAGCCGGACTGAAAAAAGCGCCCTGCTCTGCGTCCCATGTGATCTGCCGAAATTATCCCGAGCGGTTCCAAGCCTTCTTTTACAGGCCATGCCGGACGAGGTAGAGGTGCTGATCTGTCAGGACGGTACCGGCCGACTTCATCCTCTGTGCGGTATTTACCGGACAACAGTACTGCCGGTGCTGGAGCGCTGTCTCAGTCAGGGGCGGTATAAGGTGATGGACTTTATCACACAGCTCCCTTACGCCTGTGTGGATACAGGAAGAACTGTCCCGAACGAGGTCTTTTTCAACATGAATACACCGGAGGATTACGGGCGTGCTGCCCCGCAGAGCCGGTAATCACACAGTATCATTTGATAATTCTGCCTGTGAGCGCCAAATAATGAGGGTCCATAGCGATTTGCCTTTTCTGCATGAGACATCAGGTCTCAGGCTGACAAGCCGGGCAAATCACTACGGACTTTTTCGGATTTACGATCTTTACTAACCTCTGCCACGTTGACAAACGCCAACACAGGAAGCGTTGAGGAAATGTATTCTTATTTCGTCAATAACACCGGATTCCCGTTAGACAAAACAGCAATACTCTCAGGGCCAAAGCCCTCGCCATTCCCTTATGATGAGCATGCGATGATATATTATTGCGACGATCTTCCACACCCAACGAGAGAACATGATGATTTTATTCAGCAAGGTGTAGCCAGAAGTCTTACTGAACTTGAAGAGTTCTATCATCAAATTACTGCCGGTCAGGGATAAGATGCGATGCAGATGAATGATCATAGAAAATAAGAAAGTTGCGAACCGCGCGCGTGCCTTCCGCTGCGTAGTTCGCATCCCAGCATGAAAACGGGTTATTTTAAGGAAAACAAAAAGGGCCCGCTTTGCGGAACAATTGAGAGAGCGCCGCGTTCGCAACGCGGAGGTCGACGGTTCGATCCCGTTCAGGTCCACCAAAGCCGCTAAATCTTATGATTTGGCGGCTTTTTCGTAACCTTTTGAATTTTTTTGAAAAGCAAAACAAGTAAGGCCGCACAGTTTTAGAAACTGTGCGGCCTTACTTGTTTCAGGGCGTTCTAAAGGGATAATAGCACTTCTGTCGGCGTAAGTGTTTTCATAATAGAACCCAAGAATTTCGTTGAAACTGGTAAGCATCCATTGCGAAAAGCACTATTTTTGCGGCGCAACTCCGCGCAAGAGCAGTGCCTTAATTTTTGATTCATGATACCAGTTTTCTCCAAGAAATATAGGTGGATGGCACCTTCAGAATGACTTCCTCTATCTCGCTGTGTATTTAGAGAATCGTCCATGCTGCTGTGGATCGTTATAAAACAATATTTTTATAAGCGTGTATTTTACTCTTGTTTTCTCGTTATAAATAAGATATAATTTTTATAACGAAATGAGGTGAGGCCATGGGCCGTCCCAACCATCTGGAGCAGGTCCGCAAGCGGGTCAAGGCAGCCGAAGCTGATTCCGTCTTTATTCCCTCCGACTTTTTTGATATTGCCGAAGCCGTTAAAGTGAACACATGTTTAAACCGGTTGGTTGAGAGCGGCGAACTGCACCGCATGATGCGTGGTGTATTTACTAAGCCTCGATACAGCGAGCTGCTGCATGCCAACATCCCACCGAGTCCTGATAAAATTGCAAAGGCGATTGCCCGAAATTACGGATGGACGATTATCCCCTGCGGCGATACAGCACTTAATATGCAGGGAATCTCAACGCAGGTTCCGGCCGTCTGGATATATGTAAGCGATGGCCCATATAAAAACTATGATGCCAGTGGTGTAATGCTGAAATTCAAACACACGGACAACAAAAATGAGATCATTGAGGTTTCTTATCAGACAGCCCTTATCATTCAGGCACTGAAAGCTTTGGGTAAGGACAACATCACAATAAAAGATATTCGCATCCTCTCAAAGAGACTAACAGACGACGAAAAGAAACAAATGCTTGTTGAAAGTAAGCGAATTACCGCGTGGGTATACGAATGCATCAAGCAAATTTGTGCGGAGGACAGTCATGAAGCAAATTTCTAATTTAACCAGAGCGCAGCGGCAGAAGCTCTAATCGTCGCCGTGCGGAAAATGAAATTAAACGGCAAATAATCCTGGCAAGATGGTGCTTAGAAGTTTGCAAGGAGATTATAATGAAATATTTTGAATATAATTTGGGAAGTATTTTTCAATCACTCGATATGAGTTACAGCAACGGCTTGACAGACGCGAATGATACGGATTTAACCGTTTTTCAACGGTACTTTTTTGCTCAGGCAAAAGAGAAACTTAATGTTGATGCTGTATACTTTTTGAGAGATGCCGAAGGTATTCCCAAAATCCCAATGATTTATTTTTCTGCCATGGATTCATATAATTCCGAAAGAATAGCTGAGCTTCATAGAATGGCTTGGAACATGGGGGAAGCCCCTTTATTGTTTATCGTTCTTCCAGATGAACTTCTTGTGTACAACAATTATACTCCCCCTGCACCAAGGAAGGAAGATGGGAGTTATAATAACGATGCAGGGATGTTTGCCAGAATCAAAAAAGTTAGTGATCTGGAAGAGCAGCGCCAGCAACTGCTTCAATTTCATCGTTCCCAGATAGAAACCGGAGAATTCTGGAAGCAAAATCAAACACGCTTTAATATTGATACGCGTGTTGACGTAACACTAATGGCAAATCTCCGTGCAATTCGGAAGCTACTGCTTAAAAGTATCGAAAAGAGAGATGTTGAGAAACAAATTGACGATCAGCTGCGGTGTGAAATTGTACATGGTTTGCTCGGGCGTTCTATATTGATTAAGTACTTGGAGGAAAGGACAGATTCTACTGGAAAAACTGTATTCCCAAATGACTTTTTTGGTAAATTCCTTCATGGAGCAAAAAAATACACCGATGTCTTAGCAGACAAGCAATCAACCTATACGCTTTTCGCTGAATTGGAAGAGCGATTTAATGGCGATATGTTTCCGTTAATTGAGAACGAAAAGGATGTTATTACTCAATCTGACCTAACCGAATTACAACAATTTCTTTTGGGCACAAGTGAACTTGCCAGTCAGCAAATGGTTATATGGCCGTTGTACTCGTTCAATGCCATTCCCATTCAACTTATTAGTAGCATTTATGAATTGTTTTTTCATCTTGCAGAGACAGACCCCGATAAGGAAAAAGGAACATACTACACGCCATATCATTTAGTTTCAATGCTTATGGATGAGGTCCTTCCTTGGGATGGTCCATACACACCTCAAAAGATTTTAGATCCCGCTTGTGGCTCAGGAATTTTTCTGGTGGAAGCATATAGGCGACTGGTTGCAAGATGGATATTCACCAATCAGCCAGAAAGCATCGGATCAAATGATCTAATCAACATTATGAAAGCATGCATTTTTGGTGTGGACAGCAATAAAGAGGCTATACGAATCGCTTCTTTCAGTCTCAGTTTAGCTATGTGCGATTTTCTCGAGCCACGGACCATTTGGGATTCTTTACAGTTTCCGCGGTTGTTGCACTATAATCTTTTTCATAATGATTTTTTCGACAGGGATTGCGAATTTGAGCAATGTGATTATGATATTGTCATCGGAAACCCGCCATGGGAAAGCAGACTATCTCCGGCTGCAAAGCAGTATATCAAAAACAACAAATTTAAAGTCAGTGACGAACAAATAGCGCAGGCGTTTACATGGAGGGCGGGAGATATTTGCCCAAAGGGCGTAATTTGCTTTCTGCTTCCAAGTAAAGGCTTCTTGTTTAATCGCTCAGTAAAGGCACAGCAATTCAGGACAGCATTTTTTGAAAAATACGATGTTTCCGTTATAATTAATTTCTCGGCTTTCAGATGGGTATTGTTTGAACATGCCGCAGGGCCAGCTGTTGGTGTAATATATCGAGTAAGCAATTTAGACAAATCTGATACTATTTTCTATTGCACACCAAAGCCATTATATACCATTGAAGATAAACGGCGATTTTTAATTGAGCCAACCAATATTTGCCGAATACCACGAGAGCTCATTTATGATGATCTAATATGGAGAATTGCTATGTGGGGCGGCCCGCGCGACATGGATTTGGTACATACCCTGCAGGCATCAGGTACTCCACTTCGAAAATTGCTTGATGAAAATGACATGGTATATGCAGAAGGATACAAAAAGGGAAACAAGAAAAAAACTTGCAATGCTTTTCTGGGCATGCCGATGCTTAACGCAAAGACGTTTTCTCCCGGAAAACACTTTCCTGACGCACTGCCAAAAATGACAGAAAGAAAGTTTGAATGCACAGTCGATACAAAACGCCAAATTTTTCAAAGTCCGCACCTAATAATCAAGCAAAGTCATAAGGGGTCAAGATTCCTTGCTGATGTATTAAGCTTTGATGCAGTGTTCAATCATAGCTTCCTGGGTGTACATGGAGATGAGCGCCTCTTAAAGTATTTTTGTTCGATTATTTCCTCAAAGGTGTTTGTCTACTACCAGATAATGACTAACCGCAAATGGCTCGTTGAACGAGATGAATCTGAAGTTGGAGACATTATCGATACGCCATTTCCCATGCCCACAACCGCCGCAGTTGATGAGGCGGTTAACCTGTTTGATCGTGTTATTGTTGGTAACGGTGATCTCTCGATCATAGATCAATTCGCGTATAGGCAGTATAAACTGCTGCCATATGAAATTTCCCTCATTGATGACGCAATAGACTATGTCTACGACTACTATAGCAAAAAAGGGAATTCCTCCGCATTGAGCCAGCCCGACAATGCCTTGTTGCAAAAATATTCTGTGTCACTGCAAGAGGTCATGCAGAACACATTGGGAAATCACTATTCATTCTCATGCTGTATATATCACGGGGATGCCCCTCTGATAATCGCGGTTCTTGATTTATCACCGACCTCAAATCCAAAGTTTTCGCTTAATCGCAATAGCGAGGAGATGGATGTGCTTTTGCATAAACTTGATCGGCAATTATTGGAAGATCGATCTGGAAGCGTCTTTGTAAAGAGAAATGTACGGGTATACAATAAAGACAGTATCTATATTGTTAAACCCAATCAATCGAGATACTGGAACTTTTCGGCAGCTTGTAGAGATGCTGATGAAATATATGCTGATGTAATGAGGGCGTGGAGGGGTGAAAATGAGTAGTATTCGCAATATCACTGCGTCCAATCCAATGCCCGTAGATTTGGCTAAGAGACTGGGCAAGGGAGGGATTGCCGAACTTCTTTCAGTTATGTGGCAAGGGTATGATGATTTGCACGATGCCAGCATCATTACGAAAGAGATGAACGAAAATGCCATTACGGAAGAATGGTTTCTCCGTGTAAATGAAATATGGCATCAGGAAAATCGGGCAGCAAGAGTATCAATCCACTTATCCCCGATAACCCAATTGGGGGATGACACGATGGCAAAGCCTCGTGGGCAATCGCCGGCAATTGATTTTTGTTTTCGTGCGTGGAATAAAAATGATGGGTATTTTGGAGCAGAATGTAAAAACCTATATGATCATGACCCAAAGCATATAAAGCGCTACGTTGAAACAGGCGTGTGCAACTATACCAGCGGGAGATATGGATCGAAGTCATCCGTTTCTTCTTTAGTGGGTTATGTTCTCACGGGAAAAATACCAGAGATTGTTGATGAGTTGAAGCAAGAGATTGCAAAGACTAAACCACGTTTGAATATTAGCCGTGAAATAGGAAGCCGAGATGTTCAATACAAGTCCAGTCATATCAGGGATTCCGATGGAAAACAGATCACCATTCATCATCTACTTTTCAATTTTGTCGCTTGAAGTCCTGGAGGAAAAGAAATGATTAAAGATATTATCGCCGCGAATGACAGCGTTACGCCTAATAGCCGTGAGATGGCTGTTTTGAAAGAGTACTTCCCTTCCTGTTTCCACACGGACGGCAGTTTTGATTTGGAACGGTTCAAGGAATTTTTGGATGACAAGCTCACTGTCACCGGTGAGGGTTATGAGCTCAAGTTTCTCGGCAAAAACTATGCCCGTTTACTGGCGTCTGTGGACACAACCACAGTCACCGTACCTGATGAGGAACATAACAAGAAGCCGGAGAATGCTAACAGTCAGAATATCTATATCAGCGGTGACAATCTGGACGGATTGAAGCATATGATGAAATCATACATAAGGCAGATTAAGTGCATCTACATAGACCCACCGTATAATACTGGTAAAGATGATTTTGCATATGCGGATAACTTCAACTTTACAGTTGATGAGCTATCAGAAAAACTAAGTATAAGCGAAGAACAAGCGCAGCGGATAATTGATTTAACAAAGCGTGGCTCGGCATCTCATTCAGCCTGGTTAATGTTCATGTATCCTCGGCTCCAATTAGCACGGGATTTACTTAAAAATGATGGCGTGATTTTTATATCTATTGATGATAATGAAATTGCCAATCTTCGCCTAATTTGTGATGATATCTTCGGCGAAGAAAATCACATTGGTACAATAATTTGGAACAATGTAACAGATAATAATCCGACAAATATTGCTGTTGAGCATGAATACATTGTAGCCTATTCAAAGAGCCGAGAATCCCTTGAGCCTATTTGGAAGTCCTCAATAGATGACTTAAAAATGATCTTGCTGGACAAAGAAGCAGAATTGCTTTCCCTTCCTTTTGATTCCGAAGCGGGTTTACAAGATGCTTATACTGCATGGTATTCTGAACATAAGGCTCAGCTTGGGAAACTTGAGGGATACAAGTTTATCGACAAAGGTGGCATCTACGCTGGCAGTAGAAGCGTACACAACCCTGGAAAACAAGGCTATTATTATGACGTCATACATCCCGTCACAAAAAAAGCGTGTATGCCTCCGTTGATGGGATACCGTTTCCCTCAAGAGTCTATGCAAAAGTTGGTTGACGAAGATCGAATAATATACGGCGAGGACGAAAAGAAAATTATTGAAATAAAGCAATATGTTAGGGAATATGCTGATAAACTCTCAAGCGTGATATCTATGGATGGACGATCTGGAGCTAATGTCATAAGGGCTCTCTTCGATAATCAAAACGTATTTAAAAATCCAAAGGCCCCAGCTATTCTCGAGAAATTGCTATCATTTGCAATGAGCGATTCGGATACCGTTGTTGATTTTTTTGCTGGCTCATCGACAACAGCTCACGCAATCATGAATCTTAATAGTACCGATGAGGGAAATAGACATTATATTTTGGTACAACTAAAAGAGCCCAATAAGCCAGGCAGTGAAGCACTGAATGTGGGCTATGCCACGATTGACCAGATTGGCATGGAGCGAATTATCCGTGCCGCTAAGAAGATCCGTGAGGAACATCCAGACACTACGGCAGATCTCGGTTTCCGCCACTATACTCTTTCTGAGCCCTCCGAGGATACGCTGGACAAGCTGGAAGATTTCTCTCCAGAGGATAACGGCATGTATGTGGGAAACACTGTTCTGGACGATTTTGGGAAGCCGACCGTTCTTGCAACATGGCTTGTCCGGGATGGCTATGGGTTTACCGCATCCGTGGAGCAATTGAACTTCGCTGAATACACGGGATACTACATAGGAAAACATTTGTATCTCATCGACGAAAAATTGTCCGATTCGGCGATTGAGGCCATTGTAGTGAAATATGAGACGGATGGGGACTTTAACCCCGAAAATGTCGTTCTGTTCGGGTATAGCTTTACATGGACAGAGCTTGAAAGTTTGAAAACAAATTTAAAGCGGCTGAAAGATGAGGAGAAGAATCTCCGCATTAACTTTGACGTCCGTTATTGACGGGAGGACATGACTTATGGAGCTAATCCTCCAACAGGCGCTACCGCATCAGCAAAAAGCGGTCGATGCTATCTGTGCTGCCCTGGGCGGCGTACAGATTACCGCGCCCAAACAGTTTTATGAAAATCCGCATATCATGCTTACTGATCCTCGCCTTGCCGAAAATGTGCGGGAATTACAAAATGCCGTTCCTCCGGAGTATCGCAGCAATACGCCTATCGGCAATTGCCTAAATCTCGATATTAAAATGGAGACGGGCACTGGAAAAACATATGTATACACCAAGGTCATGTTTGAACTGCACAAACGGTATGGAATTAATAAATTCATCATCGCTGTGCCGTCGCTTGCCATCAAAGCGGGAACCGCGCAATTTTTGCGGGATGAATATGCCCGTCGCCATTTTGCGGACGGCTGTGGGTATGGCACAGAGATCGAAGTTGGTATTCTGGAAGCACCTAAGAATAAGAAAAAGGGACGCAGCTATTTTCCAAGCGTAGTCAGTGATTTTGTTAAAGGTTCCTGCCAGGATACGAAAAAAATCCATGTGTTGCTTATGAATATGCAGTTGCTTGTCGTAAGAGCAAACGGAATGCTTAGCCGCGACGATTACGATTACGGAGCGGAAGGATTCTATCGGCCGTTAGACGCTATTCGCGCAACAAGGCCTGTAGTCATCATAGACGAGCCGCATCGTTTTTCCCGCGATCAAAAAGCATTTAAAGTTATTACCGATGAGATATGCCCGCAAAGCATTATCCGCTTTGGTGCAACTTTTCCGGAAACCACTTCCGGGCGCGGAAAAAACAAAGTCACAGTAAAAGATTATCAAAATCTGCTTTATGATCTCAATGCTTGCGCATCATTCAACCAAAATCTGATCAAGGGCGTTGCAAAGGAACACTTTGAACCGGTTTCTAAGCGCGAAGAAAAGGTGAAAATTACATCTATTGCAAGCAAAGACTCTGTTACGTTCCAATATAAAAAACGTGATGAAGCTACAAAGTCATATACGCTCAAGACCAGTGACTCACTGTCCATAATAAGCGATGCGTTTGAGGGAATAACGGTTTACGCGATAGGTAACACAAAGGTAGAATTTTCAAACGGTGTCATAAAATCAGTCGGCGAGGAACTGGATGTAGACATTTACATGACTTCCTATCAAGAGCAGATGATACGTCTGGCACTTGAGCGCCATTTTGAAACGGAGCGTGAAAATTTCTGTGGACGCACCTTCAAGATAAAAACGCTGGCTCTTTTCTTTATAGACGATATATCATCCTATCGCCCGGGTACAGACGGTAAAGAGCCATACCTTCGCTTGGCCTTTGAACGCCTGTTGAAAGAGCGCATTGAAGCCGTACTTGCCACACTCGATGATCATGATGCCGAATATCGAGCGTATTTGGAAGCGAGCCTCGCCGACATCTCCGCTTGCCACGCCGGATACTTTTCTCAGGACAACAGCGATTCCGATGAAGATGTTGCCAAAGAGGTTGACGAGATTCTAAACGGGAAAAAACAGCTTTTGTCTTTTAAGAATACAGACGGAAGCTATAATACGCTTCGATTTTTGTTCTCAAAATGGACATTAAAAGAGGGCTGGGATAATCCCAATGTATTTACGATAGCCAAACTCCGCTCCAGCGGCAGCGAGAATAGCAAACTGCAGGAGGTTGGACGTGGACTGCGCCTGCCTGTGGACGAAAACGGAAATCGCATATCTAATGAAGAATTCCAGCTTAATTATATTGTAGACTTCACTGAGGCCGACTTCGCACAGCGGCTTGTCAATCAGATAAATGGGGAGATTCCACAAGCAATCACCATCAGCGAAGAAAAACTTCAACAGGTGGCAAAAAAGCTTGGGGTTTCTTCAGACAATTTATTTGATGCTTTGTATGCAGAAAAGCATTATATCGACAGGCATTATAATATCAAGCCGGAAACACGAGATGCGTTTCTTGCAGAATATCCTGACTTCTTTGCAGGACTTTCCACAGGCAAGGTCAAAGACCGCAACAAGGACAAGCCGCGTCCCATCAAAATTCGCAAAGCCGCATATAGTGAAATCAAGGAACTGTGGGAGAAAATTAACCAGCGCTATCTTTTGTTTTACGATGCAGACATAAACGAGGATATGAATGCTATCATCCTCTCTATTCTTGAGCAGCCGGGAACGTTTACCGATATGGTTATACGCAGTGCAAGAGAACTCGTTAAGAGCGACGGAGATCAGATGGAAGCGGTAACGAGTACAGGAGTCCAATATACCGTGACCCGACCTATCCCATATGGCTTATTTCTTAAGCGCATTTCACAGAATACAAATGTTCCAGTAACTACGCTTCATAACGCCTTGTGTGAATATGTAAAAAGGCACGGACATATAGAACAAAAGTTTTTTAATGATAATTCTGCAATTGAGTTCTGTTCAAGATTCCGAGATTGGAAAACCAAGCATTTACAAGGGCGATTCCACTATGCAAAGAGCAGAACTCCATGCGGTGCAACAGCGCTGACTTATGCTGATGGGACGCCGCGTACTGATATTGCACAGGGGCGTATTGGAACAAAAATAATTCCCGGTACACCAAGCGCAAAATATTTGTATGATGTCTATGCATATGATTCACCATTAGAAAAAGACAATATTACAGCAAATATTGAAGAAGTAGTCGTATTCGGAAAAATACCGCGTAGCAGTATTGCTATACCAACGATTACAGGTGAGATGTATAG
Source organism: Oscillospiraceae bacterium (assembly GCA_028692035.1). Lineage (GTDB taxonomy): Bacteria > Bacillota > Clostridia > Oscillospirales > Ruminococcaceae > UBA3818. Next base: position 18,943 of record JAQUYD010000017.1, on the reverse strand, counting down.
TCCGGACTTCATGTATATCGTAAAACGTAAATCCGGCGAAAAAGAGCTCAATATTGTAGTTGAGACAAAGGATGTTGAGGGGAAGTCTTCCTTGCGTCCCATAGAAAATGCAAAAATTGAGTGTGCAAGGGTGTTTTTTGACATGCTATCAAGGGATGGATACACAGTATACTTCAGAGATCAATTGAACAATAAACAGATGGCGCAGATTATTAATGAAGTACTGACTTAATGTCAGGTACCCAGAGAATCTTTTTTATAGCTATTTTCTGAAACATATGCTTTTGTATCTTGCTACAAGGAAGCGAGACACATGGACAGAACCCTGAAAGTACTGTACGGCAAGCCTTTACACGCGGCCGAAGATGGCAGAATTGAAGCGAGCTGTGGAAGCAAACCGGACATTGCTGCGAGACAAGCTACCGTGGCAGAGCGAAAGATCGTGCTGCGGATCGTAGATGATCTAAACATGATGGCGACCGATTTTTCGCTTGACAGCTTCATCTGCGGCTTCAAACTGTTATGCCAGATGGCAAACAAATTGAACAACACGTTAACAGGCGTTCAACGCCGGCCAAGCAAGCCGGGTTGAGCGCCTGTTCTGTATTGCCGTAATAAAAATAGATTATAAAAAAATGTGTGTACAGCCGACTTGATGACTCGCATACAACTTTGTCCGGCTTCCTTCGGCCACTCCTGCTTTTGAATCAATTCGGAATAGCGTCATACGTCTTGCATTCACTTGAACAGAAGTAATTGGCTCGGATCAACATCCAGAGCCTTCGCAATCTTGTAGATAGCAATGATGGACATGCCATAGAAAGATGTACTTTCAATATGACTGATCGTGGTATAGCTTAAATTGGCTTTTTCAGCAAGCTCATTTTGGCTGATTCCCCGTTGCTTTCTGAGAAATTGAATTTTAAAACCAATATTTTTAAGAAATTGCTTTTCTTCCTCTGTATATGATTTGCTGCTAATTGGGGGCACAGCAATCCCTCCAATCAAATAAAATTCTCTTTCTCTTATATTCTATCCAATAAAGGGTTGCAATCATACGCAGCGTAGAGGTATAATATTGTAGTAATACTACAAGTTTGAAAAGAAAGCAGTAAAACGGGAGTGTATCATGGCAGATTATGAAAGCCGGATAGAGCAGCAGGTGAAAGACAAAATAAAGGTTCTCAATAAGCAGCGGGCTGGATTGTACATCGCGTTTATCATATTCATTGGCCTATTGATGTTTCTTCCGGCGGCTGAGGCGGAAGGGCTGCCTGTCCGCCTGTCCGTATACTGCTCCGCAATTCTTATGCTATGCGGCGCGGCTTTCGTGATCTCATTCCGGGACTTGTTATTATTGCTCATCACGGCAACAGGCATCCCAGCGGTTTTACTTGGCCTGGGCCAAATACGATTTGAACTGTTTTTGATTCTTCTGCTGACCAATGCCGGGACAGTTTTCACCGCCAGCATAACAGGCAAGGCCATCACCCGTTCCTTTACAAACGAGACTGAGGAAATAAACCACCTGAAAACGGAAGCAACAACGGACGCCTTAACGCGCCTGCTAAACCGCAACGGTTTGGAGCGGGCGGCAGGAACCGCCTGGGCCTTTTGCATGCGGGATAAAAAGAAAGCCGGCGTCATCCTTGCGGACATTGATTATTTCAAAAGCTACAATGACACCTTAGGGCACCCGGAGGGTGACCACATCTTAAGGCAGGTAGCGGACAGCATAAAAAGCTGCTTCAGGCGGGAGACAGACATTATAGGCAGAATCGGCGGAGATGAGTTCCTGATTTTCCTTCCGGATGTGGACGATGATCGTGTTTTGGAAATGGCGCAATCTCTTTCCTCATCCATAATCAATTTGAAAGTCAAAACCGCCTTGGAAAACAATCCAGGCGATTTTTTATCTGTCAGCATAGGCGTTGCGACGAGTACACCACAACCGGACGATTTACTGGTCGATCTTTATAAAACCGTGGATAAAGCGCTGTATCGTGCCAAGAGAGCCGGAAGAAACTGCATTTCTTTTCACGATAAAATGATACAAATCGGGGTACCTGTTGAGGAATCGTTTCACGTAGGCATATTATCGGCAAGCACTGCCAGCGGCGAGGCTGAAAACCAATAGGTTGCCAGAGTTGTAGCTTTCATTACGCGCAAAGATGCCTGATAAACCGGCTATGCCAAATAAATTATAGTGAGGTTGGAAGTGTGGGTAAGAAAAAGAGCGGAAGCAAAACAGCAAAGCGGATTGTGGCGGAAAACGCCATCAGAAAAATCGCCGATCGTGACGGTGTTTCAACGGAATATGTAAGAAAGCAGATGCAGATTGCCATGCTGAACGGCCTGTGCAGCACTGACCCAAAGATCAAGGCGTTTTGGGCCGCTGTCCCATGTGAAAAAGATATCCCTACGCCTGAAGAACTGATTCTATATATTTCTGAGACGGTAAGACGCAAGAGTATAATCTGATGGCAAGCCAGCCACAGCGTTAAGGGAGCGGTCATTGCCGCTCCCTCTCTTGCGCTTCAGGGTTCTTCCAGAAAGCTGTCGTTATCGATATGAATGCGTTTGGCGTAGCTGAGCCGACTGTCCAGCCAGGAAAGATAATCCGCTTTGGCCTGCTCGTACGCCTGACGATCAGCCCAGCTTTTTTTCTCTGCCCTATTCAGCGCCTCCCACGCCGAGCGGAATTGTTCCTGATGGGTATAGTTCTCATCATAAAACTGCCGCAGCACCTCGCGCGGCTTCACCACGGCTCCGCCGTCCAGGCAATACTGGCGGCGGAGCTCTTTTTGCTTTTTATCCTTGGCGGTGAGATTGGCGACGATGCGTTTGTACGCCGCGCTGACTTCCGTCTCGCCGCAGAATCCGTCCAGATTCCGCTGCTTGCTGGCGCACGCCGGTGAACAGTATTGCCTGGTGCTGCGCCGTGGAATGAAAAACCGGTCGCAGAATTCGCATTTTTTAATGTGCTTATCCAATAGAATCGTATCCCGCAGCAGGTACATCACCAACTCCTGCGGCTCCTCAAACCGAGCCATAGTTCCGCGTGGAATCTTGAGATCATATTCCCTTGCCGTTTTACAGGCCGCTTCAAAATCGGCCTTAAGCCGTGTACCCGTATTCCGGCGCTTATTTTTCCCGGAATATTTCCCGAAGACTTCATCCGCAAGAGCATGATTGCGCAGCACCTTCCAAAAGCAGGAATACTCCTGCTCTCGCGTTTCCACGGAGAAAAGCGTTCGGTCGAAGGTGAGATATACCCGCAGCCGCTGGCTCGGTGGCAGCGCGTTCACGTCGGCGGACTCAGAAAAATAGAGCTGCCTAATCAGAGCCATGACCCGTTCCCAGTCATAGGTGGTCAGCCACTCGTAAAACTGCGGAGCGTCTGTCAACTCCATATTGAGCAGATCCCTTGTGGTAATCAGCCGAAGATAATCCCCGTTGAGAAAAACCGTCAGCAGCTCCTGCGGGGACTCAAATTTCTCCACCAGCATTCCTGGCGCGTCCCGCCACTTGATTGTAAACATGCAGCTGTTCTCCTCCAGCGAGAGCGTGAGCGGAGCCGCAAACTCATCAGCGGTCGATTTCGGTCTATCCATGTGCCCCTCCAAGATATATACGATAATTTTATTTTATGTGCTATATGTTATCACGCTCAAACGACGACCGCAAGAGAGAAAGTTGCTACACTGACGATAGAACCAAGAGTCTCTCAATTCTCAAAAGAAAGGAAGGATCAAAAATGTCAATCAACAAAGAAGCAACGGCTACGGTGAACCAACACAGGCTGGACGCCATAGACGGCGAAACCCTGATGACCACGCCGCTGCCGCCGATCCGCTTCACCATCGGCGGGCTTCTGCCACAAGGATTGCACATCCTCGCAGGGGCGCCGAAGGTGGGCAAGTCCTGGCTTGCGCTGTGGCTGTGCCTCTGTGTAGCCAAGGGCGAGGCCGTATGGGAGTTCCCGGTCGCGCGAGGCGATGTGCTCTACCTCTGTTTGGAAGACAGCTATTCCCGCATCCAGAACCGGCTGCTGGACATCACGGACGACGCGCCAGACAATCTGTTCTTTGCCACAATGTCGGAAAAGCTTCGCGGCGGTCTGGAGCAGCAGATCGAGCGCTTCCTCACGGAGCGTCCCGGCACCGCGCTCATCGTCATCGACACGCTCCAGCGCATCCGCAGTATTGCGAACGACGTGAACCCTTACGCCAGCGACTACCGCGACCTCGGTATCCTCAAGGAGCTGGCGGACAGGCATCGCATCGCTATCCTGCTCATCCACCACCTGCGGAAGATGAACGACGACGATCCCATGAACATGATTTCCGGTACCACCGGGATCAGCGGCGCGACGGACTCCAACTTCGTCCTCCGCAAGGACAAGCGCGGTGGCAGCACCGCGACGCTTTACTGCACCGGGCGGGACATCGAATACCGGGAGCTGACGCTGGAGTTCAATAGCGATACCCACGTCTGGAACCTGCTCTCGGACAGTGTCACCACAGAACCGCAGCCGCAAGATAAGCTCATTATTTTTCTCTCTGAATTTCTCAGTGAGCGCAAATCGTTCACCGGCACAGCCACGGAGCTGGCGGAAGCGCTGGAGAAGCAGAGCGGCGAACCGCTTGTTCCCGCCGCGCTGACCAAGCGGCTGATCCGCTGTCGGGACGAGTTGGCGGCGCGCGGAATCACGTTTGAAACTCACCGCACCCGCGACCGTCGGGAGCTGCGTCTGGCCCTTGCGGGTGACAGCAGTGACGGGAATGACGGCAAACCCGACACAGGCTCAGTACCGAATCTGCTGTCACAGCCGTCACACCTGTCACGGGAGGATGCGTAGATGCACGGCGGGGGATTTCTCCCCTTTCGGGGAGAGCCAGCATCGCGTTTGTCTGGACGTCGGCCACAGCCGCCGCCCCGCCAAACGCCAGTTTGCGGGCAGAAGCCCGCACCCACTTTAGAAACGGAGTCTGCAAATAAAAAGTCAAGCCCCAAAAAGAAAAATCTCTCACAGGGTATGTGAGAGGAAAAGAGTGCAACAAAACGGGCCGGAGAAGGATTGCTTTTCGCCGGTCTTCGTGCAGGCAGATGAAAGGGGGGTTAATTCAGAGAAGCAGGAGAGTGATCCAGCGCAGCCAAGCACTCCTTCACCCGTGCGTAGTAGATGCGCAGGAACTTGTTGGCTCCGGCGGTCATGTATACGAAATAAGGCTTGCCCTCACTGCGTTTCTTGTCAATGAATTGGTACACCGGCTCGTTTGCAGGAGACTTTTTCAGATAGGTGCAGACGACTTGGTACAGCGTTTTCCGCAGATGCGGGGACCCCCGCTTCGTTGTCGGATTGCTCTGTGACTCGTGTTTGCCGGATTGATTGACAGCCGGATCGACGCCGGCAAAGGCCACCAGCGAACTGCGGCGCGGATAACGGCGCACATCACCGATCTCAGCCATAAGCTGTGCGGCGGTGATCTCACCGACGCCGTACATGGCAAGGACGGTATCGTATTCCGGCAACAGCTTTGCCAGACGCAGCATCTCAGTGCGCATGGCAACAAGAGTAGTCTTTGCGGCAATAAGCTGCTGCGCCGCTGTGGTGATGAGGAGCTTGGTGTTCTCGTTCTTCGGCAGTGTGGTAATGTGTCCGCAGCTGTCAGCGTATAGGTCAAGAGCCTTGTCCTCGCTGAAATTATAACCCTTGCGCTTGCACCACTTGCAGTAATGCTCTGTAAACGCCTTCTCGCTGACCCGGCAGACACATTCACAGTGCCAAAAGGACATAACAAAGTCCACCCATTTCTGGTGCCCGTCCCCACGCTCCGGGCTGGAGAACAGTTCGTTCACGCCCGGAAAGGTCTTATCGGTTAGAGAAATGAGATTGTTTTGCAGCGCCACAATGGTTTTCATGTACAGATTATACTGGCGGCTGCAAAGCTTCAGTTGTTGTCTGACTGCTTCCATGGGAGTATACTCCCGCAGATCCATCCAGTTGTCAAGTCCGTACTTGGCGATTTTCATGGCATCCGCCTTGTCGGTCTTGACCTTGCGGATAGAGCCGCCGCCGCTTTTTTGAATGAACAGTGGATTCAGAACCGAAACGTAAATTCCATGTTCATGCAGTGCTGCCGCTACCGGCTCATGGTACCGGCCAGTAGCCTCCATGATGACGCGTGTATCCTCGCCCAATGCGATGATGGCATAGGCCATCTGCTCCAGACCGACCTCTGAATGGGGATACTCCTTCGGCAGCAACGCAACCTCACCCATTGGCCGCAGAGCTGCCACCATACTTTTTCCTTTGGAGACATCGATTCCAACAGCGTTCATAGTGTTCCTCCTGTGTGGTTGGATATGGCATCCCGCTTTACTCATTGCTTGTTCAATCTCCTCAGTGACACGAACGCACCAAAGAATCTGGCGGTACAATCTGCGTAAATCGAATGCTGCGAATGAGAGAGGCGGTTGACGGACTCCGTTACGGGCGTGTTAGCCCCTGGAACGAAAAGTCAGGCCATTACTCTCCCATTCTAACAGCTTCAGCTTTGAGATGGAAAAAGACACGGCTGGCTGTCGTGCCTTTAACCGCAAATATATTGTAGGAGGAACGCATGAAGGATACGACATTCAGCATTCGGATCGCATCCGACGATCTGGACACCATCAAGCGAAAAGCCAAACAGGCGCGGCTCTCCCAAAGCGATTACGTCACCCGATGCTGCCTCGGCAGGCAGGTGGTGGTCGTGGAAGATCTGAAGGAAGTTCTGAAACAGCAGCGCGCCATCGGCAACAACCTCAACCAGCTCACAGTGCTGGCCAACATGGGCAGAGTGTCGGTTGCCAATCTCGGCGAAACCGCTGAGGCGCTGAAAACCATCAGCGAGACGCTGCGGGAGATTGCCGAGCGCGGGAGGTGGACGAAATAGCCATCATCAGTTTTACAAATTACCCCAAGGGGCAAAACCGTCCCTGCATGGCGGCGGTCATGGCGTACACAAAGCGGGAGGCGAAAACGCTGTGGCAGGGACAGTTTCTGGTCAGCGGCATCAACTGCCGTCCTGAAAGTGTCTATGACGATTTTCTCAGCACCAAGCTGCTCTACCATAAAGATGACAAAATTCTGTTCTTCCACATGGTGCAGTCCTTTCCCAAAGGTGCCGACGTCGATCCGGTCACGGCGCACGCCGCGGCAATGGAGCTTGGTAACTATTTCGACGGACGCGAGGTGCTGGTCTGTACCCATACCGACCGTGGCCACGTTCACTCGCACTTCATCATCAACAGCGTTTCTCTGGAGGACGGGAAAAAGCTCCATATCAGCGAACCGGAGTTGGTTGAGCTCAGGCGGCGCAACGATCAGGTGTGCGAGATGTTTGGACTTCCGGTTTTTCAGAAAGGCCAGAAAAAGAAAAAGGTGAAATCCATGTCCACAGCGGAGTACCATGCCGCCGCGCGGGGCGAGAGCTGGAAGTTCCGGCTCATGGACACCATCGACGAGTGCATGCGCTACGCCGGAACCCGTGAGGAGTTCATCACTCTGATGCGCACCGAGGGTTACGATGTCCGCTGGCAGGATTCCAGAAAAAGCATCACTTACACAACCCCAAGTGGAATGAAGTGCCGGGATGACCGGCTGCACGACGAACGGTATTTGAAGGAGGCGATGGAACGTGAATTCCGAATCCGGGCGGGAATTGTCCATGGAGGAATTGAAGCAGCTGAACCATCCGCGGAGTTCACTGACACAGCAAACGCTGGCGCCAACGCAGTCGGAGCCGCATCCGACGCAGGAGGAATGGGCGGAACTGATGAGTGCGCTGAGCTCACTGGAGCGCCGCGTGGACGCGCAGGTGGCGCTCCAGCGGGAGCTTTCCCAGAGGCCGAGGACGTACCCGACTGGGGAGCAGATCGCGGCGCTGGCGCGGGATGTGGCGGCGGTGCGGGAGATGCTGCAACAGGCTGGGAAACGGAACGCGCGGCGTATCTCTCTCCCGCGGCTGCATCTGCGCATTCCACATCTCAGCCCGGCGTTGCTGTTAATCCCGGTAATCTTGCTGGTGCTCTGGGCAATGTGGCACAGCTGGGACACGCTCTGGAACGGACTCAGGACGATGTTCCCGTGAAGGACGCCACAACTCTGAATCCGTATACAGACCGAAAAATGATCACCAAAGAGCGTGAAAAGAAAATCGCCCTCGGCCATAAGGTGGATGACCACGAGGATGAGCAAACCTGGCAGCAGACCATGGGGTAACCAAACAGGGCGCGGGAGTCTCCGTGCTCCCGCGCCCACCACAAAGAAAGGAAAATACGATGAAAAATAAACCGACCAATTATCTTCTGCCGGTTCATCTGGGAGAAACAGCGCTGGAAATCGACGGTACGACGTTTCTTGTGGAAAGCCGTTACCTCGGCGAAGACAGCATTTTCCGTCTCTTGGGAAAGCTGATGCTGGATGATCTCGAACCTGACGATTCTGCACCGGATAATAGCGATAAAAAAGCCGCTGGCTGAGACCATTTCAATAGCTTTGCAGCGGGACCTGTGGTATTGTGTATCTGACAGGTTGCTGCTGCAGAGACGACAGTCCGGGAAAGGAGCGAATTATGCAAATACAGGCAGCAGCGAATCTTATGAGTCCCATTTATCTAACCGAAAATAAAGTGAATATCGTGAAGGTCGGCGGCTACGGAAGGCTATCGGTGGAGGATCGCAACGCAGGTGAAAGCGAGAGCATCCAGACGCAAAAATCCATTATTACGGACTACTGCAAGGAGCACGGCTATGTCCTGGTCGAGCTGTTCCTCGACGACGGCGTCTCCGGTACCACCTTTGAGCGCCCCGCGTTCAAGCGGATGATTGAGGCCATCGAGCGCGGCGAAATCAACACCGTCGTATGCAAAGACCTCTCGCGTTTTGCCCGCAACTACTTCGAGGCAGGCGTTTACCTCCATAAATATTTCATTGAAAAAGGGGTACGCTTCATCGCCATCGGCGACCGCGTGGACAGCGCCAACGGAAACTACGGATTGAATGTGCCCATCCTCAATATCATGAACTACGAGTACGCGCAGAACATTTCGGAGAAAACGCGGGACGCGAAAAAAGCCAGGGCGAAGCACGGAATGTTCCTTGGATCGAAAGCACCGTATGGGTACATCCGCGATCCACAGGATCGACACCATCTGCTTGTAGACGAGGAAGCCGCCGGAATTGTGAGGCAAATCTTCGCGATGGCGGAAGATGGCGCCGGGTATAACAAAATCGCCAAAACCATGCAGAATGAGGGTATCCTTAACCCCATCTCCTACTTTATCGAAAAGAATCCCGATTATTTCACCAACGGCTACTACCTCCACGAGTCCAAATGGCATGTGACATCTGTCAAGGCGATTCTGACCAATCCGGTCTATCTGGGCAATACCGTCAACGGACGTCGCACCAGCAAGACGATGAAGGGCAAAAGTGAAAAGGCCCCGGAGGAAAATTGGATTGTGGCGGAGAACACTCACGAGGCGCTGACCACGCCGGCGCAGTGGGAGAACGTCCAAAAGCAAATCGCCGTCCGCTCCCGTGCCTGCAAGGACGGCAAGCCTCAAATGTTCGCGGGGCTTCTCTACTGCGCTGACTGCGGGAGCGCGCTATCCTACTCCCGTGCGCCTCGAAAAACCGTTCCGGACAGCGGGCAGTACAAATGCTGGTACTATATGCGCTATGGCAAGGAATACTGTTCGACCCATTACATCAGCGAAAAGCAGATCAAGGCTGTTGTACTGGATGCCATCCGGCGTAATGCGCAATACGCCCGTTTGTATCATAACCGCTACGAAAAAATGCTGACGGCGGCGCTGGCGGAGAGCGCGCAGGGCAAGCTGAAGGATCGAAAAAAGGAAGCAGAGAAGGCCCGTAAGCGAATCGAGACGCTTGACGGAATTATCCGCAAGCTGCTGGAACAGAACGCCGCCGGGGCAATTACAGACGAACGGTTCGCCACACTGGCCGCTGGGTATGAGAGGGAACAGCGGGAGCTTAAAGCGGTGCTGGAGGATTATGAAGCCGCCGCGCGGGAAGTGGACGAGGCTGTCATCAAGGCGGAGCAGTTCACCTCTCTGATCGAAAAATACACAGACCTGCAGGAGCTGGACGCCCACGTCCTGCACACGCTGATCGAGCGGATCGAGGTATCCCAGCGCGAGACGCAGCCGGACGGCAGTAAAACCCAGAAAGTTACGATCTACTTCAAGTACGTCGGGTATGTACACATCACGATGTGAGCAGCCGATATTTGAAGATAGAAATAACAAATCCGTGGTTTTATCTACACCCCACGGTCGAGAGTTCGATCCTCTTCGTCTCCACCATATAAGAACGCTAATTTTGATACGGTGAGTATCGAGGTTAGCGTTCTTATTTTATGCCCGAAAAGTCTGTATTTACGGGCTTTTTTGCATTTCTGGACTTATGCCACCGCTATCCAAACACGAAAAACGCACCTTTTCTCCGAGCAATTTTGCTCTTTTCCATACCTTCGCAGAACTATTCCTGTGGGGTGGGTGCAAAATCTCGGAGGGGGTGCATTTTTTCATTTAGGGGGGTGCAAACGGCAAAAAAGAGAGGTCAAGCCTTACAGCTCAACCTCAATCCACGTGCCGTTTTTGAACTCGAATACCATTCTGCCATCATGGAAAACCGTAGCTTTTTCCAGCAGCCCCACCCACAGCCTTTCGTTCCACTCTTCGAGAACGAGGGGCTGTTCTTTTATGGACTCGATGAAAAGTCGCAGCTCACGGTCGCGGTCTTGTTTTCGCGTTCGCTTGGCGCTCAGTTCGTCAACCCACTTGGTGGCTTTCTCGTACCGTTTCACCAGCGCGTTATATTTTTTCGTGTAGTCCTCTTGAGACTGCGCCGCCGAAGCGTTCTCTTTGACGCAGGCTTTAACCATCTCGGCGACCACCTCGATTTCTTCCGTCAGCCTGTCGATTTCTGTATCAAGTGCCGTGCAGTCGGAAAGCGTCCGGCGCATCAGTTCACAGTCGCTGACGATACCATCCCTGTTTTCCATAAGGCGGTTGTAGGCAATCAAAAATTTCTGCTGTATGGTTTCCACGTCGAGGTGTGGGGTAGCACATTTATTTTCACCTTTGAATTTGCTGTTGCAGCGCCATATCACCTTGCGATAAGCGTCGGTGGAATGCCAGACCTTTTGCCCAAAGAAGCCGCCGCAGTCGCCGCAGACCAGCTTGGATGAGAAGATACTGTTACCACTGTAGGCTCTGCCGAGCGTCTTGCGGCGGGCGATTTCCGCCTGCACCATGTCCCATTCAACGGGACTAATAATGGCTTCGTGGCTGTGCTCCACATAATACTGTGGAACTTCACCCTCGTTGGTCTTCATCTTTTTCATCAAAAAGTCGACTGTAAACCGTTTCTGCAAAAGCGCGTCGCCTTTGTATTTTTCGTTGGAGAGCATACTGTTCACCGTTGTTTGGCTCCACTTCTGTTTGCCGGATGGCGTGGGAACACCCTGTGCATCAAGGTAGCGGCAAATCCCTGCCGGAGTCTTGCCCTCAAGGAAAAGCCGGTAAATGAGCCGGACAATGACGGCTTCCTCTTCATTTACAACCGGGGTGCCGTCATCGCCCTTTTCGTAGCCGAGGAACTGTTTATACGGCATACTGACCTTTCCGTCGGCAAACCGCTTCCGCTGACCCCATGTGACGTTCTCCGAAATGGAGCGACTTTCTTCCTGCGCAAGGCTGGACATTATTGTGATGAGCAGTTCACCCTTGCTGTCGAAGGTGTATATATTTTCTTTTTCAAAATAAATCTCCGTGCCGTGCTCCTTCAACTTGCGGACGGTCGTCAGACTGTCCACGGTATTGCGGGCAAAACGGCTGACGGACTTGGTGACGATGAGGTCTATTTTGCCATTCAGCGCGTCCCGCACCATTTGCTTGAAGCCGTCGCGGTGCTTGGTGTTCGTGGCCGAGATGCCTTCGTCAGTGTAAACCTTGACGAACTCCCAGTCATCACGAGCCTGTATGAATTTCGTGTAATAGTCGATTTGTGCTTCATAGCTGGTAAACTGCTCGTCGCTGTCCGTAGAAACGCGGGCATATCCAGCAGTGCGACGCTTGGCAATGAGGACGAAAAGGAGTTGCCGTCTACGGTGACCTTCCTCGTATCCCCAGAACAGGCGCGCGTGCTGGCAGAGCTGGAGCTGGACAGCAAGCTGCATCTGGCGCTGGTGTATCGCGGCGATGCGGATACCGCCGCCGAATTCGTTGCGGCACAGGATGACCTGATTACCGCTCTCTATGCCGAGCCTGACGTGGAAACAGAGTCCGCCCCCGCCGAAAGTGAGGCGGCAGAATGAATTTCATAAAAAACTCTATTTTCAAACGAAAACCCGACGAGGATACGCCGGAGCCGTCAACATCTGACTGCTCCGGCGTTCTTGCTGTCTGGGGCTCACCCGGCAGCGGCAAAACGACAGTGGCGGTGAAGCTGGCAAAGCACCTTGCCGACCACAAGAAAAACGTGGCGCTGGTGTTTGCGGACATGACCGCGCCTATGCTCCACTGCGTCTGCCCGTCCTCCGCGCTGGAGTGTGACCGCTCCCTCGGCAGTATTCTCGCCGCCGCCCATGTGACGGAGCCGCTGGTCAAGAACAACTGCGTGACGCTGAAGAAAAATCCACACCTCATTCTGCTGGGTCTCAAGTCGGGCGAAAACGAATACAGCTATCCGCCCTGCGACCAGCAGCAGGTCACGGAGCTGATTGCTTCGCTGCGGGAGCTGACGCCGTATGTCATCATCGACTGCGGCAGTTACATTGCCTCGGATATTCTCTCCGCTGTGTCGATCATGGAAGCAGACAGCGTTCTGCGACTCATCAATGCCGATGCAAAATCTGCCAGCTATTTTGACTCCCAGCTCCCGCTCGTGCAGGGCAATCTGTCGGATGCGGACAAGCTGTATAAGGTCGGCTCCAATCTCAAGCCCAATCAGGCGGTGGAACAGCTTGGCGGCATGGCATTCCGGCTTCCGTATTCCTATGAGCTGGAGGAACAGTTCCTCGCGCAAGATCTCCTCGCCGACCTCTGCCTGAAGGACGGAAAGGCATTCCAGAAGGAAATTGCAAGAATCTCCAAGGAGGTGTTTGGCGTATGAAAACCCATGACCTCTTTACAAAGCCGAGTGCAGAGGGACGCGACTTCTCCTCCATTCTGCGCGAGGTGCAGGAGTTCATTTCTGCCGAATATTCCAGCCTGATTGCCCAAGGCGGTGAGGAATCCAAGGCACAGGTCAAACGCTATGTTCTCAAATATTTGCAGGATCATCGTCTTGCCGTTATCGGCATGAGCTCCGATGAATTGGTAGACGCGCTGTACACGGAGATGGCAGAGTTCGGATTTCTCACGAAATACATCTATGGCAGCGGCGTGGAGGAAATCGACGTGAACTCGTGGTGCGACATTGAAATTCAGTATTCCGGTGGCCTGACGGAAAAGCTCAAGGAGCATTTTGAAAGTCCCGAACACGCCGTCGCCATGATCCGACGTATGCTTCACATCAGCGGGACCGTGCTGGACAACTCCAATCCCGTGGTGACTGGCCATCTCTCCAAAAACATCCGCATCGCCGCCATGAAGTCGCCGGTGGTGGATGAGGACGTGGGCGTTGCCGCCTCCATCCGTATCGTCAACCCGCAGTCCATGCAGAAAGCGGATTTTGTAAGCGGTGGCACAGCCACCGACGATATGCTGGACTTTCTCTCCCTGTGCCTGCGCTATGGCATTTCCATCTGCGTCGCCGGTGCGACAAGCTCCGGCAAAACCACCGTGGCAGGCTGGCTTCTGACTACCATCCCCGACAACAAGCGCGTTTTCACCATCGAAAGCGGCTCCCGCGAGGTTGACCTCGTCCGGGAAAAGAACGGTCAGGTGGTAAACTCTGTGGTGCATACGCTCACCCGCGACAGCGAAAATGAGCGTCAGTGCATTACGCAGATTAGTCTTTTGGACATCTCGCTCCGATTCAATCCCGACCTTGTGTTTGTCGGAGAAATGCGCGGAGCTGAAGCCAACGCCGCGCAGGAGGCGGCGCGAACCGGCGTTGCGGTGCTGACTACCATCCACTCCAATTCCTGTGAAGCGACCTATCGCCGCATGGTCTCCCTGTGCAAGCGCGCGGTGGATATGTCCGATCAGACGCTGATGGATTATGTCACGGAGGCATATCCAATCGTCGTATTCTGCAAGCAGTTGGAGAACAAAAAGCGCCGCCTGATGGAGATTACTGAATGCGAAATTCTGCCGGATGGAACGCGCCGCTATAACACGCTTTACCGCTATGTCATTGATGAAAACCACATGGACGGCGACAAGACCGTCATCAGCGGACACCATGAGGCGATATGTAACCCGTCTCGCAGTCTGCAAAAACGGCTGGTAGAGAACGGAATGCCCTCGGAAAAGCTGGCTCAATTCGTGGAAGCGGAGGCCGTCGCCGTATGAATACGCTTCTTCTGATTGCCTGCGTCGGTTTGATTGCCGGCGCTTTCATTTTGCTACGATTATCCCCGATGGAACTGACCACAGATATCTTCAAACGTCTCACCGCCAAGCCCCACAGCATCCGTGATGAGATCGGCGAGGACACCGGCAGGAAAAAAAAGAGCTTTCTACGCCGCGAGATCGACGAGGTGCAGGCGGTGCTGGAGGTCACCGGCAAAAGCCACCGCTTTCCCATGCTCTGCGCAGTTTCCCTTCTGCTTTTCGCCATCGGCGCGTCGATTTCCATCGTCATGGGCAACTTCTTTCTGGTGCCGGTGCTGGCGGTGGGTATGATGCTGCTCCCGTTCTGGAGCGTCAAGCTGACCGCCCACAATTATAAAAAGGCAGTGACGGCAGAGCTGGAAACGGCGCTTTCTATCATTACTACGGCATACCTCCGCACAGAGGACATCCAGACGGCGGTGGAGGAAAACCTTGAATATCTCCGTCCGCCTGTGCAGGGCGTGTTCCAGACCTTTCTCACGCGCATCAAGTGTATTGACCCGGATGTGGATGCGGCGATCCGCGCCATGATGCCGGCCATTGACAACGAGGTATTCCGCGAGTGGTGCGAGGCGCTCTCCGCCTGCCAGCATGACCGCTCTCTCAAAAGCACGCTGAATCCCATTGTGGCAAAGCTCTCGGATATGCGGATTGTGAACGCAGAGCTGGAAACCCTCGTATTCGCCCCGCGCAAGGAGTTTATCACAATGGTCATTCTTGTTGGGGGCAACGTGCCGCTCATGCGGCTCATCAACGCCGACTGGTACCACACCCTGATGCACACGATCCCTGGTCAAGCTGTCCTCGCCATCTGCGCGGCGGTTGTTTTTCTCTCGGCGGCAAAGGTCATGAAGCTAACGCAGCCGATCGAATATAGGAGGTGACGCATGGAACTGCTCACAATTTCATTTGGCATTTTCCTTGCGGCCGGGCTGTTCCTGATTGCGTCCGACCGCCTAAAACTCCCGAAGCTGGTGATGGAAAAGGCTATGCTGACGGCAGTGCGCCGTGACCGCAGGAAAGCGGACAGCCTTGAAGTCCTCCTCCATGCGTGGGCGGGAAAGCTCTCAAAACACATCCGCATGGACGAGTATAAAAAGAGCATTTTGTCCGTTGACCTTGCATCTGCTGGAATCGACATGACCCCGGAAGCGTTCACAGCGTACACCTTCCTCAAGCCGGGGCTTGCGGTCATCGGCGCATTACTCTGCCTGCCCGTCATTCCGCTCCTCGCGCCGGTTTTCATCTTACTGGCGGTTGCGCTCTATTTCCGTGAATCCAAAAAGGTGCGTGAAGGCAGCGAAAAGCACCGTGGCGAGATCGAAGCCGAGCTTCCGCGCTTTGTCGCCACGCTGGAGCAGGAGCTTCAGTCCAGCCGCGACGTGCTGACCATGCTGGAAAACTACAAAAGCCACGCGTGTGCCGCGCTTGCTGCTGAGCTGGACATTCTCACAGCGGATATGCGCTCATCCAGCTACGAAACCGCCATCAACCGCATCTCCAGACGAGTCGGCTCGGCAACGCTGTCCGACATTATGCGTGGGTTGACCGGTGTTCTGCACGGTGACGATGGCAGGATGTATTTTCAGATGCTGGCGCATGACCTCAAGCAGCAGGAGCTTCAAAAGCTCAAGGTGGAGGCGGCGAAGATACCGCCTAAAATCCGTGTGTTCTCGCTCTTAATGCTGGGCTGCTTCATGCTGACCTACATCGTCATTATCGTTTTTGAAATCCTCAACTCGCTGGGCAGTCTGTTTTAGAAGGAGGTGACGAGCGTGCTGAAAATCCTGAAATCCAACCGCGGCGAGGGATACATCGACGTGGTCGTGCTGGTGCTGGCTGTCGCAATGGTGCTGGCGCTGGCGTTGTCAGTCCTACCTATTTTAGTGCAATCACAGCAGCAGCCCGTTCCTGTTGAAAACATGGATGCAGTTAAGCTTCTGCGTGCTGAAGTCCGGCGATTGAAAAAGGATAAAGAAAATCTCATCCTGCAGCTGCTGGAATTTGAGGAGATAAAAGAGGAAAACCGCAAACTGAGGGACAGGCTGTCATTGCAACCCCGGCAAGAAGTGATTGACAACCGATTTATTCAAAAGCTTCGTGAAAGCAGTTTTGCCGCAATCTCAGGCAGGGCTGAAGCCGAAATTTTACGTCGGTTTGGCGGTGAAACTCTTGGGGTAGAGTCAACTGAGCAGGACTTTTATGAGCAGATTCGGAAAATCATCTCAACGTATTAGACGCGGAGGAATATCTAATGTGTAAAAATCCCTGTAAAACAAGGCGGTTGTTTCGTGTTAGACATCCGCCTCCTAAAGATAAACAATGGACTGAACGGAATTTTCTCTCAAGCACGGTTGAAATACACCGTGCTTTTTTATTTGTGAAAGGAGGAACAGATGAAAAAACTCTTTCAGATATCATTGAGTTTGCTGCTTATTCTATGTCTGTTTTGCCCCACCACGGCGTTTGCCGATACAGGCGGAAGTGGAAATATTGACGGCGGCGGTGACGGAATGGGTTCCGGCACAAATTCGAATTTTTGGAATCCTGGCAATGAGGGAGTTCGAGTGACAGTAGTGAGGGCAAGTGACCACGCCGCTGTGACAACCCCGATTGACCTAACAAATATTGCTCCATCATCGAGTATCTATCATTTCGGAAAAGTGAGTAAATTGCAATATAATAATGGCACTTCTCTACAGGCATATCAAGGAGGATACAGTTATAAGAATCCAGGGCAAACCATTCCACGAATTATAGGCTCAAACGGTTCAACCAACATTGACGCAATAAAGCGATATTTCTGTTCTGAATATGTGGTTAAGCGGATCGCAGAAGAAACAGGTATGAATTACAACGTCCTAATCAACGGCGACTATAAGTTGTTAATTGAGCCGCTTGATATCCTGAGTAGTTCCGGATCAACACCTACTCCGCAAAGTCCTGTTGAGCAGCACATGGCTGGCTCATAAATAATCATTTTTTTCATATAGAACATCTCCTTATAATTATTTGTCATCGGTCTTCGGTGACGGAAACCAATGAGCAGTCTTATTTGCAATTTTCACAAGAATCAGCATAACGGGCACCTCGGTTAATACGCCGACGGTAGTGGCAAGCGCCGCTGGAGAGGTGGTGCCGAACAGTGCGATTGCCACAGCAACTGCAAGCTCAAAAAAGTTGGAAGCGCCGATCATACCCGCGGGCGCGGCGATGTCATGGGATAATTTCAGCCACTTGCAAGGCAGATATGCAATAAAGAAGATCAGAAATGTTTGAAT
This sequence comes from Oscillospiraceae bacterium, assembly GCA_028692035.1. Lineage (GTDB taxonomy): Bacteria > Bacillota > Clostridia > Oscillospirales > Ruminococcaceae > UBA3818. Next base: position 1,086 of record JAQUYD010000017.1, on the reverse strand, counting down.
CGTTAAGGGTATGGCAATCAGGATAATATGAAGCGGATTACTTACGATAATGTCCCCTTGGAATGCAAACAGAAGTATTAAAGTGAGTAATAGACCGACGGTCGTTACACCATCAAACTTAGGTAAAAACTGCTTCTCGAAATATTCCAAGCCTCTCTTTTTGGTTACGAATAACCTTGTCAGAATACCACCCGCCAGCGGAATGACAACAAAGAGCACAACGGATAAAATCAAAGTATCCCAGGGAACAGAGACTTTGCTGACACCCAGCAGGAATTTCACGATTGGAACAAAGGCGACCAGTATGATCAGGTCATTTGTCGCAACCTGCACGACTGTGTAGGCGGGGTTTCCCTTGGTCAGAAGACTCCAGACAAAGACCATGGCTGTACAGGGAGCAGCGCCAAGCAGGATGGCTCCGGCGAGATATTGTTTTGCCAAATCCGGCGGAATGAAGCCTTTAAATACGACATAAAGGAAAAATGATGCCAAGGCATACATGGTAAAAGGCTTGATCAGCCAGTTTGTAATCCAAGTCACATATAAGCCCTTGGGATTTTTCCCGACGTTTTTGATGCTTTGAAAGTCAACCTTCATCATCATTGGATAAATCATTACCCAGATTAAAATCGCTACCGGTATCGAAACCTTCGCATACTCAAATTGATTCAGGAAAGCCGGTATTGATGGTAAAAACCGGCCGATTAAAACACCGGCCGCCATGCAAAGAATTACCCATATGGTTAAATACTTCTGAAAGAAGCCAATTCCCGTGCTTTTTTCTTTACTCATTGCAATCACTCCTCATTTTATTGCACAGATCTGATTGTTTGCATTTTTCTCTTTTCCTGTTGTCGGACTCGTACGTTGAAAGGGACTTAAGCATCTTTGTCAAATAATTTATGAGCTCCCCGTTTTCATTGCAAAATTCTTCATTCATTTTGTAGTATGCCCATTGTGCCTGCTTGCTGCTTGATAGTATTCCGGCGTTTTTCAACGTGGTCAAATGCCTTGAAGCATTGGATTGTGTCAGGCCAAGACAGTCCTCAATTTCACAGACACACATTTCTCCGTTCAAGATCAGAG
>JAQUYD010000004.1 GCA_028692035.1 Oscillospiraceae bacterium | reverse complement strand
CAGATGTTCAAGTGGCGTTCGGAGGGTATCAGCGTCATTCAGATTGCACGGCGGCTCAACGATGCCGGTATTCTCTCTCCCTCTGCTTACCTTTACGAAACAGGTGAGGTCAAGACGGAGAAATATACCCAGACCCGTCCATCCCCGCCATCGTGTCGGAGGAGTTGTGGGACCGGGCCAACGCGCTCTACAAGCGCCGCAGCGAACAGATGATGTCCCACCAAAGCGCGGCGGAGTTTCACAACCGCTACCCGTACAGCGGAAAAATCGTCTGCGAGGAACACAATACCAGCTTCCACCGGCAGGTGTTGACCAGCGCCAAGGGCAGCAAGGAGGTCTGGCAATGCCGGGTCTACCGCAACCGTGGAAGGGCGGCATGTTCCGCGCCGCAGCTTCGCACCGACGAGTTAAATGAGGTCATGGCACAAATTTTTACTGAGCTTGTGCACGACAAGCAGACGATCATTGACGCGCTGGTCGCGGTCATCCAGAGTGTGCCCCAAGAGCACGACTTTGCCCGCGACATGGAGCGGCTGGAGTCGGAAGCGGAGCAGATCAATGCGAAAAAAGACCGCCTGCTGGACCTCAGCATGGCGGGTGCGATCACAATATCCGAGTTCAAGACCCGCAACGACGGCTTCAACGAGCAGCTTACGGCACTCGAAAGTAAGCTGGAAGTCATCCGGCAGGAACAGCAAAAGACCGCCGCGACCACCGACAATCTGGAAGCCATCAAAACCGCTCTCCGCCATGAACTGGACTTCACTGACGGCGTCAACTCCGAGCTGGTGACCACCATCTTGGACCACATCATAGTGAAAAAAGTCTCGACCCGCGAGGAAGTACATCTGGACATCCACCTAAAGGTCAACGGCCCCTACGAGGCCGTTTTCGCGCGGAGCAAATCCTCCTTTTGCATCAGCCGTTTAAAAAGTACTACGCCTCCCATAAGGAGCAGGAGGACCTGATTTCCATCGGGACCATTGGGCTGATCAAAGCGGTGGGAACCTTCGACAGCGACAAGGGGATCCGGTTCGCGACCTATGCCTCTAGGTGTATTGAAAATGAAATCCTGATGTATTTTCGGGGCCGCAAAAAATACGCGCAGGATCTGTACATACAAGACCCGATTGATGTCGACGGGGACGGGAACGCGTTGACCTTGATGGATATTATGGCGCAGGACGGCGATATTTTAGAGGATGTGGACCGCAAGCTCAAAAGCGAGCAGCTGTACCGTTATATTGGCTTGGTTCTTGACCCGCGGGAGCAACAGGTCGTTCGGCTGCGGTATGGGCTGGGCGGCAAGGCGCCGATGGCCCAGCGGGAGGTCGCCTTGCGCCTGGGAATTTCCCGCAGCTACGTATCTAGGTTAGAGTCAAAGGCGCTGGGAAAGCTACGGGAGGCGTTTGAAAAGGGGGATTCCGGAGCGTAAAGGCTGGGCGCGGGGCCAAAAGAGAATTGCCAAGTCGAAAAAAGCAGGGATAACGCCTGGATCAGACACAAGGAACCGGCATGGCTTTAGCCATACCGGTTTTTTGTGTGGTGGGACGATTTTATAAATCTTTTTTAACCGGGAGACGAAGAGGCTGCGCCATCTTCAGCGCCTTGGCAACTGCGTCCACCGCATAAAGCACCTGCGCCTGCGTGTTCATAAATCCCACCGAAAACCGCACCGTCCCTTGGGGAAAGGTGCCAAGGACTTTGTGGGCATTGGGCGCGCAATGCAGCCCACAGCGGGTCATCACCTGGAAAGAGCTGTCCAGCAGATAGGCGATTTGGGCGTTGTCATAGCCGGGAAAGTCCACCGAGACCACCGGCGCGCGCTTGAACGGATCCGAAACACCCAGTAGCCGCACGCCGGGCAGCTGGGTGAGCCCCTCCTGCAGCAGGCGGCTCAACGATTGCTCATGGGCGCGGATGGCGTCGATGCCAATTTCTTTGAGGTAGCCCAATGCCGCATGCAGCCCGGCGATCCCTGGCAGATTCATGGTGCCGGGCTCAAACCGGTCGGGCAGAAAAGCGGGCACCGTCTCCTGGTCCGAGATGCTGCCGGTGCCGCCGCTGATCAGCGGGGTGACCTGGCGGGCCAGGGCGTCGGTCAGGACAAAGCCGCCGACGCCCTGCGGCCCCAGCAGCGATTTGTGCCCAGTAAAGGCCAACGCGTCCAGATGCAGGGCTTTCATATCAATGGGGAAAACGCCGGCGGTCTGGGCGGCATCGGCGAGAAACAAAAGCCGGTGCTTTTGGCAAAAGGCGCCAACGGCTTCCAGCGGCATTAGCGTGCCGCAGACGTTGGACGCGTGCAGCAGCACCATCGCTTTGGTGTTGGGCTGTACCAGCGAATCCAGATCGCCGGTGAGAAGCTCCCCCTGCCTGTTGCAGGGCATCCGGGTAAAGCTGACGCCGCTGTCGGCCAGCTGGGTGAGCGGGCGCATAACCGCGTTGTGCTCCATGGCGCTGACCAGGACGTGGTCGCCGGAATGCAATAGACCCTTTAGCAAAAAGTTTAGCGATTGGGTGATATTCATGGTGAAGATCACATTTTTGGGGCTGTCAAAGTGAAAGAGATCGCAGAGCCGCTCCCGGGTTTCAAAGACCATTTCAGCGGCAGAATAAGCCTGCGCGTATTCTCCCCGGCCAACATTACACCCGGTATTCAAAATGTAATCCCGAACCGCATCTGCCACCGGCGGTGCCTTGGGATAGGCAGTGCTTGCATTGTCCAGATAAATAGGCGGCATACGCAGCCCCTCCTTTTTGCGATGTTTTTAAGGCCGGCCCAATTGGCCTTAAAACTGTCCCCATTATAGCACAGGTTTGGCGGGTTTGCCCGGCTATCGGATTTTTCTATAATCATGGGGGAAAATGCGGGAAAATGCAATTTCAATTTTTAAAAGTGGCGTGATACACTTTTTAAGAACGGGGGTGGGGAGAGCGTGTCGACTTTGCCCCTGAGAAACGACAAAATTGAGGAAAAGGGTGGATTTTTGTGAAAAAGTGGACCTTGGCTTTGGCCGGCGCCGTTATCGGCGTCATCGCCGTGCTGCTGACCGTCCTGGGCAATCCAGGGAATATGGGCTTTTGCATCGCCTGTTTTGAGCGGGATATCGCTGGTGCGCTGCATCTGCATTCGGCGGAGGTTGTGCAGTATATGCGCCCGGAGATCATCGGGCTGGTGCTGGGCGCCTTTTTGATTGCGATAGCCAAAAAGGAGTTTAAGCCCCAGGGCGGATCCTCTCCCGTGACCCGGTTTGTGCTGGGCTTTTTCGTGATGGTCGGCGCATTGATGTTTTTAGGCTGCCCGTTGCGGATGGTACTGCGTTTGGGCGGTGGCGATTTGAACGCGGTGGTCGGACTGGTGGGCTTTGTGGCCGGAATCGGCGCAGGGGTTTTCTTCCTAAACAAGGGATTCTCTTTAAAACGCACCTACCGGCAGACGATTGCAGAAGGGGCTTGGCTGCCGGTGATCAATGTGGCGTTTTTTGCGCTGCTGGTGGCGTTCCCCAGCGTGCTGATCTTCAGTACCAGCGGACCCGGTGCGTCCCATGCGCCCATCTGGATTTCGCTGTTGGCAGGGCTGGTTGTAGGCGCCATCGCCCAGCGGACCCGCCTGTGCATGGTCGGCGGCATCCGGGACGTGCTGCTTTTTAAAGACTGGACGCTGCTGTGCGGCTTTGTAGCGATCATTGTTGTGGCGCTGATCGGCAATCTCATCGCCGGCAAATTCCTGTTTGGCTTTGCAGGCCAGCCGGTGGCGCACACCGACGGCGTGTGGAACTTTTTGGGGATGACGCTGGTAGGCTTTGGCTCGGTACTGCTGGGAGGCTGTCCCCTGCGCCAGCTGATTCTTTCCGGCGAAGGCAATGCCGATTCGAGCATTTCGGTTGTGGGAATGCTGCTGGGCGCGGCGTTCTGCCATAACTTTAAGCTGGCCTCCTCTGGAGAGGGGCCCACTGCCAACGGAAAAATCGCCGTGATTATCGGGCTGGTGGTTGTCACCGTGATCGCCGTGGTGTATACTTTTAACAAGAAAAAGGCCAAGGCGGAGACACCGGCTGTCCCAGTAGCATAAGAAGGAAGGAGCGGTAAACAATGGCCCAGATCATAGATGCTTGCGGGCGTTCCTGCCCAGAACCGGTGCTGATGACCAAAAAGGCGCTGGAAAGCCATGAGGCACGGTATGAAGTGCTGGTGGATAATAACACGGCGCGCCAGAACGTGACCCGGTTTGCAAAAAGCGCCGGCTACACGGTCGGGGTGACCGAAGAAGCCGATCTGTTCCGCCTAGTCCTAACCAAATCATAAAGGGGCGGAACCACTTGGAGTATGTTGCAACTTTTTTTTCCCACTTTGGGGCGATGCAGTTTGCCCGAAAGTTGAAGCGGGAGGACATAGCCTGCCAGATCATGCCGGTGCCGCGGCAACTGAGTTCCTCTTGTGGCAGCTGCGTAAAGTTTTCTACAAAGGACGGCGTTTTGGCTCTGGTGGACGAAGAGGTGGAAAAAATCTACCGGCTGGAAAATGGATCCTTTTCGGTGGCGGTGGATCGTATGGAACGGGACGAATGATCCGAAAAGGATCCTGTGAAACGAAAGGCGGCTTTGGCCGCCTTTCGTTTCATGGTTCTAGTCTTGCATCGGGCCGGGGATTGGGATAAAATAAAAATAGAAAGAGGGTGTTTACAGTGGCGGAAAAACTGCGTTTGACGCAAATGACCAAAAGCGCCGGTTGAGCGGCTAAACTGGGACCGGGGGTCCTAAATGGAATTTTGGAGCGGCTGCCGCGGTTTGAGGATCCGAACCTGCTGGTTGGGTTCGACACCAGCGACGACGCCTGTGTTTATCGGATGCAGAATGGGATGGCCCTATTGCAGACAGTGGACTTTTTTCCGCCGATGGTGGACGACCCTTACGCCTTTGGCCAGATTGCGGCAGCAAACGCCATGAGCGACATTTATGCCATGGGCGCTTCCCCCACGCTGGCTATGAACCTGCTGTGCGTGCCAAATTGCCTAGAATTGGATACAGTGGAACAGATTTTGGCAGGCGGTTACAGTAAGGTGCGGGAGGCAGGGGCCATTGTAGCCGGCGGCCACACCATCGAGGATGAAGAACCAAAATTCGGTTTGTGCGTTACGGGCTTTGCCCTGCCGGAACAGGTGCTGACCAACAGCGGCGCCCAACCGGGGGATCTGTTGGTGCTGACCAAGCCCATCGGCAGTGGGGTGCTGGCCACAGCCTTAAAGGCCGGGCTGCTGGGTCAAAAGGAAACCGGCGATCTGGTGGCGGTAATGGCCGAACTGAATAAGGCCGCGCGGGATGCGGTGGTTGAGATCGGGGCTCACGCCTGTACCGACGTCACCGGGTTCGGCCTGTTGGGGCACAGCTATGAGATGGCTGCGGGCAGCGGCACGACCATCGAAATCGGCGCGGCGCAGGTGCCTCTGATGGATGGGGCCAAAGATTTTGCCAACATGGGCATTGTGCCGGGGGGCGCTTACACCAACCTGGAGTATTTGCAGGACAAAATATTCTTCGATCCGGCGGTGGAGCTGCCAATGCAGGATCTGCTGCTGGATCCCCAAACCTCCGGTGGGCTGCTGGTGAGCCTGGAGGGGGAAAAAGCGCTGCGGCTGGTGCAGGCGCTTTCGGGGGTAACCCCCTGCGCGAAGATCGTTGGACGGGTGCTGCCCTTCAACGGGAAATCCGTCCGAGTAACCGCGCAGTGAGTAAAAGGCTTCTGCCGGTGGGCCGGCCCCGATCAAACACAAAAAAGTGCCCCAAGGCCGCGGCCTTGGGGCACTTTTTATCTTGGCGGGAGCATGTGGGAATCGAACCCACCTAAGCGGTTTTTCACCACCATTACTGGTTTTGAAGACCAGAGGGCACACCAGCGACCCATCTGCTCCCATAGATTGTGTGTTATTTTAACACATTTTTTCGCAACATGCAATTGGATTTTGTTGTTATCCAGCGCATGCAGGTCAGCGAGGAAGGCAAAAAAATGACATAGTTTTTTTCTATAAGCATTGCAACTTTCCCTTCATTTGGGATATTCTTATAGAGAAGAAATTTGATAATTTCCGGACAATCGAATATGTAATTTGGATGACGATAACGGGAGAGACTAATTTTTTAGCACCGACGGAATAAGCGGGCATCGTGCAGATTGCCAGCGAAGATCTCAGGTAAAAGGACCGTTATCCGACGAACCTCTGGAGAGCGAAAGCACCGACGGAGCAATCCCATTCGACCGAGTATGAATGCGGAGAATCTCTCAGGTTAGAAACAGAGCAAACTGCAGTTTTTTTGCAGTTTGCTTTTTTTATTTCCTATTTTGCCCACTGCAAGGAGGCGGACCGGTGCAGATCGTCACAAACAACCCCCTGGTGCGGGAAAAATTACAGGACCATTATGCGGTGGATTATGCAGAAGGCTCTTTCGGGGAGCTGCTGGTTAGGGTCCGCGACAAGGCTCATCTGGGCTACCGGTTGCTTTCCCATCCGCTGTCCGGCAGCGTAAAACCCAATGAGACCCCGTACAAATCGGTGCTGATTTCCGATGGGCCCGGCGCGCTGGATGTAGAGTCGCTGACCATCATTGAAAACAGCATCCTTACGGCGGACAAGTTTCCGGTGAAATACCCACAAATGTCCGCTAAAATGCGCGCGGATTTTCAGCTGATCGATTATACCCTTTTACAAAGCGCACTCTAGCATACCGGAATTGCCTTTCGCGTTTCGGGCTGCTTTTTCCATGACAGACAAGAAAGAGATATTCATAAAAAGGAGGTGTTCCGTTTGAAGTTGGAATTGGGATACATTGATATCCAGGATATTCAATTTTCAGAGGAATCCAAAATCGCAAACGGCGTGCTCTATGTCAACAAAGACGAGATCCAAAAAATCGTCCTGGGCCAGGAGCACATTCGGTCTGTGGAGATCGACATTGCCCGGCCGGGAGAAAGCGTGCGCATTACCCCGGTTAAGGACGTTATCGAGCCCCGCGTGAAGGTGGAAGGCCCCGGCGGGATTTTCCCGGGCGTGATTTCCAAAGTCGGCACGGTCGGATCGGGTAAAACCCATGTACTCAGAGGTTCTGCGGTGGTCACCACCGGGCAGATCGTGGGCTTTCAGGAAGGCATTATCGACATGGCCGGCCCCGGCGCCGATTATACGCCTTTTTCCAAGCTGAACAATCTGGTTTTGAAAATGGAACCGGAAGAAGGGCTTGCCCAGCATGAACATGAGCATGCTCTGCGTATGGCAGGACTGAAAGTTGCCACCTATCTGGGCGAGCTGGCCCGGAATGTGCAGCCGGACGAGACCCAGGAGTTTGAGACTTACAGCATCCCCGAAGGGATGGAGAAGCTCAAGGGCCTGCCCCGCGTTGCATATGTTTTGATGCTGCAAAGCCAGGGGCTGATGCATGACACTTATGTGTACGGCGTAGACGCGAAACGTTCTTTGCCGACCATCATAAACCCCACGGAAATTATGGATGGCGCGATCTTGAGCGGCAACTGCGTGTCCGCCTGTGACAAGAACACCACCTACCACCACCTGAACAATCCGGTGGTCATGGACCTGTTTGACAAGCACGGCAAGGAGATCAACTTTGTCGGCGTGATCATCACCAATGAAAACGTCTACCTGGCAGATAAGGAGCGTTCCTCTGACTGGACCGCGAAGTTGGCCGAGTGGTTGGGGCTGGACGGCGTGATTATTTCCCAGGAGGGCTTTGGAAACCCGGACACCGACCTGATCATGAACTGCAAAAAGATCGAGAGCAAAAATATTCCCACCGTCATCATCACCGACGAATACGCTGGCAGGGATGGTTCTTCCCAGTCCCTGGCGGACGCGGACGCGCTGGCCACCGCGGTGGTCACCGGCGGCAACGCCAACGAACTGATCACGCTGCCCAAGTTGGATAAGGTCATCGGAGACGTTTCCTATGTGGAGCGGATCGCCGGCGGGTTTAACGGCAACCTGAAAGAGGACGGCAGTATTGTAGTAGAGCTGCAGGCGATCACCGGCGCTACGAACGAAATGGGATTTAACCGCTTAAGCGCGCGGTAATTTTTAGAAAGGAGGAACAAGCAATGGCTCAATTAAGAATTGTTCAGTATATTAACCAATTTTTCGCCCAGATCGGCGGAGAGGAAATGGCCCACATCAAACCGGAGCTTAGAGAAGGAATCGTCGGCCCCGGGCTGGCGTTCAACCAGGCATTCGGGGATGAGGCCGAGATTGTTGCCGCCGTTATCTGCGGCGACTCGTATTTTAACGAAAACCTGGAAACGGCCAAGAAAGAGATCGTGGAGATGGTCAAATCCCAGTCCCCCGACCTGTTTATCGCCGGCCCGGCCTTTAACGCAGGGCGGTATGGCGTGGCTTGCGGTTCCATCTGTGACGCGGTGAAAAAGGAGCTGGGGATTCCGGCCCTCACCGGTATGTATGTGGAAAACCCCGGCGTGGATATGTTTAAAGAATCGGTCTACATCGTATCCACCAAAAACAGCGCCGCCGGTATGCGTGACGCGGTGAAAAAAATGGCGCCTCTGGCGCTAAAACTCGGCAGAAACGAAAAGATCGGCGCATCCGCGCAGGAGGGGTATATCCCCAACGGCATCCGGGTCAACTTTTTTGAAAAGGAACGGGGCTCCAAGCGGGCGGTGGACATGCTGTTAAAGAAAATGGCAGGCAAGGATTTTGTCACCGAATTCCCAATGCCTGATTTCGACCGGGTAAAACCCAATCCTGCGGTCAAAAATATTTCCAAGGCGAAAATCGCGCTGGTCACCTCCGGCGGAATCGTGCCCAAAGGCAATCCGGACCACATCGAGTCTTCCAGCGCCTCCAAATACGGCCGCTATGACATCGAGGGCGTAATGGATCTGACTGCCGACACCTACGAGACCGCCCACGGCGGCTATGACCCCGTATACGCCAACGAGGATGCGGACCGGGTCCTGCCGGTGGATGTGATGCGCGAGTTTGAAAAAGAGGGAAAGATCGGGAGCCTGTTCCACTATTTTTACACCACAGTGGGCAACGGTACCGCGGTAAAAAGCGCCAAGAAATATGCTGAGGAAATTGCCGCCGAGCTGAAAAAAGCCAATATCGACGCGGTCATCCTCACCTCCACCTGAGGCACCTGCACACGTTGCGGTGCAACGATGGTAAAAGAAATCGAACGGGCCGGTATCCCAGTGGTTCATATTTGTACGGTTACCCCCATCTCCCTGACAGTCGGCGCGAACCGCATTGTCCCGGCGATTGCGATCCCCCATCCGCTGGGCAACCCGGCGCTGACCATGGAGGAAGAAAAACGGATTAGAAGAAAACTGTTGAACACGGCGCTGAAAGCCCTCTCTACTGAAGTGGAGGATCAGACCGTTTTCGAGCCGGAAGAATAGGAAATAAAGGTCCGGCCCATCACTGGGCGCGGGGCGGTCTTGGGCTTTCCGCCGCCGAAGAAGATCGTGCGGAAAGCCCGCGGATTTTGGGAAAACGAAGAGGTGTACCATGGAAAAAATTTATGACGTCATGATCATCGGCGCCGGCCCTGCGGGTCTGGCTGCAGGTACCTATGCCGGCAGATCGCGGTTGGACACCCTGATCATCGAACAGGCCAAGGACGGCGGCCAGATCGTCATCACCGCTGAGATCGAAAATTACCCCGGCGGGATCGAGGGCGAAACCGGCCCGTCTTTGGTGGAACGGATGAGCAAACAGGCCAGCGGTTTTGGCGCGCAAAAGGTCAAAGATACCATTGTCGATGTGGAGCTGGAGGGAGAGATTAAACACCTCAAAGGCTTAAACGGCGATTATTATGGCAAAACCGTGATTATTGCAACCGGCGCAAACCCGCGGCCCATTGGCTGCCCAGGAGAAAAAGAGCTAATCGGCAAAGGCGTTTCCTACTGTGCCACCTGCGACGCGGCGTTCTTTGAGGATTTCCAGATCTTTGTGGTCGGCGGCGGCGACAGCGCGGTGGAGGAGGCCCTGTATTTGGCTAAATTCGGCCGCAAGGTCACCATTATCCATCGGCGCGACGAGCTGCGGGCGGCCAAATCCATCCAGGAGAAAGCATTTGCCAACGAGAAGATCGACTTTCTGTGGGACAGCGTGGTGGTTGAGCTGTCCGGCGACGGCATTCTGGATACGATGGTCGTGGAAAATGTAAAGACCAAGGAACGGACCACCATCAAAGCCGACGAAGAGGACGGAACCTTTGGGGTGTTTGTGTTCATCGGCTTTACCCCCCACGCGCAGCTGTTCGAGGGCAAGCTGGACATGGAAAACGGCTACATCCTCACCGACGACGATATGAAAACCAGTATCCCCGGCGTATTTGCCGCAGGCGACGTGCGGAAAAAAAGCCTGCGCCAGGTGATCACCGCGGCGGCGGACGGCGCTATCGCCGCGACCCAGGCGGAAAGATATATCGAAGGATAGATGTTGGTTTGACCGGTACTACAACTGAGAGATAGGAGTGATTTCCATGATCGAATTGACCAAAGATACGTTTGAAGAGGAAGTTTTGAAGGCGGACGGTTATGTTTTCGTGGATTTTTACGGAGACGGATGCGTTCCCTGCGCGGCGCTGATGCCCTTTGTTCACGCCTGCGCCGAGAAATACGGCGACAAGTTGAAATTTACGGCGCTCAACACCACCAAGGCTCGCCGTCTGGCCATCGGCCAGAAGATCCTGGGCCTGCCGGTCATGGCGGTCTATAAGGACGGCCAGAAGGTAGAAGAAGTGGTCAAGGAAGAAGCCACCGAGCAGAGCATTGAAGCGATGATCCAGAAATACATCTAACGATCCGCTCAGATGTTACGGATATGAAACGGTATTAACCGCCGTTTGATATGATTTTAGAAAAAGGAGGAAAAGTCTATGAGCATCTTAAAAGGCAAGAAAGTTGTCATCATTGGCGACCGCGACGGTATCCCCGGCCCTGCCATTGAAGAGTGCGTAAAGACTGCCGGCGGTGAAGCGGTGTTTTCCGCAACGGAATGCTTCGTCTGAACCGCGGCGGGTGCAATGGATCTGGAAAACCAGAAGCGGGTTAAAGAGTTTGCCGAACAGTACGGCCCTGAGAATGTTGTTGTCATTCTCGGCGCTGCGGAGGGCGAGGCCGCCGGCCTTGCTGCTGAAACGGTAACTGCAGGAGACCCCACGTTTGCCGGACCATTAACCGGAGTCCAGTTGGGACTTAGTGTTTACCACATCTGCGAAGACGAGATCAAAGCGGAAGTCGATCCTGATGTGTATGATGAACAGATCAGTATGATGGAGATGGTACTGGACGTGGACGACATCAAGTCGGAAATGACCAGCATCCGGGAACAATACTGCAAATATTAAAATCATACGAAACAGGGGATAGGGTGGCTTCATCCTATCCCCTGTTTTCCGATAAAAATAAAAGCAAAGAAGAGAGGGCGAAAGCGCAATGAACAGCGTAATCAAGGGCGCAAGCTATGTGCTTGTGCATACCCCCGATATGGTCGTTGAAAACGGGAGCACACAGACGACGGAGCGCATTGTAAACCCAGAGTCGGACTATTTAAAACAACTGCCCAAACACATCCGCAGCTATGAGCAGGCGTTGGGCTATCTGCCGAACCAGACCTATATCGGCAACTGCACCCCGGACGAGCTGGCCAAAGTTGAGCAGCCCTGGTACGACAAGCCCTGTGAGGGCAAACGCTTTGGCAAATTCGGCGAGATCATGCCCCAGGAGGAATTTTATCTGCTGATGCAGGTATGCGACGTTTTTGATTTGATGTACCTGGAAAAATCCTTTGTGGCGGCAGTCAAACCGACTTTTGAAAAGCATCCGCTCATCACCCCGGAAATCGTGGCGCGGGTGCACGAGGGCGTGGAGCAGGAACAGATCGAAGCCTTTGTAAAAGAAGAACACGCGGAACCCATCCTCCACGGCGGCAAGCTGGTGGGCTATGTGAAACGCGCCCACGACGTGGACGTCAACCTGTCGGCTCATGTGATCCTGGAGAATTTAGTGTCTAAGGCGTCCAGCGTGCTGTCGCTGCTGCATGTGGTGCACAACACCGGCATTGACAAGGGGGACGTAGACTATGTCATCGACTGCTGCGAGGAGGCTTGCGGCGACATGAACCAGCGCGGCGGCGGCAACTTTGCCAAGGCGGCGGCGGAGATCGCGGGGCTCACCGGCGCGTCGGGCTGCGACGTCCGCGGTTTCTGCGCGGGCCCGTCCCACGCAATGATCACTGCGGCGTCTTTGGTCAAGGCAGGCACCTACCGCAACGTGATCGTCACCGCAGGCGGCTGTACCGCCAAGCTGGGGATGAACGGCAAGGATCATGTAAAAAAGGATATGCCGGTTCTGGAAGATATGGTCGGCGGCTTCTCGGTGCTCGTATCCCAAAATGACGGGATCAGCCCCGAAATCAACAACGGGATCTGCGGCCGCCATGCGGTAGGCACCGGTTCTTCCCCCCAAGCGGTCATTTCCTCGCTGGTGCTGGAGCCGCTGCAAAAGGCGGGCCTCAAGATCACCGACATCGACCGTTACGCGGTGGAGATGCAAAACCCCGATATTACCAAACCGGCAGGCGCAGGCGACGTGCCGCTGGCAAACTATAAAATGATCGCGGCGCTGGCTGTTAAAAACGGCGATTTGGAGCGGGCGGGGCTGAACGCTTTTGTGCAGGAGCACGGTATGGCAGGCTGGGCGCCGACCCAAGGGCACATCCCCTCCGGCGTGCCCTATATCGGTTTTTGCTGCGAGGATATCCTAGCGGGCCGGGTGAAAAAAGCCATGATTATCGGCAAGGGCAGCCTGTTTTTAGGCCGCATGACCAACCTGTTTGACGGCGTATCCTTTATCATCCAGGAAAACAGCCACGAATCGGAAGAGGGCGGCGTGTCCGAGGGGCAGGTCAAGAGCCTGATCGCCAAAGCCATGCGCGACTTTGCTTTGAGCTTAGGCGCGGCAGGAACGGAGGAAAGCAGATGAGCAGTAACCTGGAACAGGTGATCGCCCGAACCTTTCTGGACATTGCCGACGGGCTGGAGACCGGTTCCTTTGGCAGCCGCCCACGGATTGCTGTGACCGGCCTTGGCAGTGAGCACGGCGAAGAAGAGGTCTTTTCCGCCGCGCTGGCCGCTTCGCGCAAAGGGGTGGACGTCACCTATATCGGCACAATGGAGGATCCGTCTGTCCATACGGTCCAAGCGGAAACGGAAGAGCAGGCCCACCAGATGATGGAGTCGCTTCTGGCGGAAAAACAGGTGGACGGTGTGGTCACCATGCACTATCCTTTTCCCATCGGCGTATCAACGGTTGGGCGGCTTGTAACCCCTGGCCGCGGCCGGGAGCTGTTTTTGGCCACCACCACCGGCACATCCTCCACCGACCGGGTAGAGGGCATGATTAAAAATGCCGTTTATGGCATCATCGCCGCCAAGGCATGCGGGATCAAGCGGCCGACGGTGGGCATCCTCAATGTGGACGGCGCGCGGCAGACCGAAACCGCGTTAAAGCAGTTGCAGGCCGGCGGTTATGAAATTGATTTTGCAGAATCGGCCCGGTCCGACGGCGGCTGCGTTATGCGCGGCAACGATCTTTTGGCCGCCTCTTGCGATGTGATGGTCACCGATTCGTTGACCGGCAATATCCTGATGAAAACCCTGTCCGCCTTTACCACCGGCGGCAGTTACGAGTCCGCAGGCTATGGCTACGGCCCCGGCATCGGCGAAGGGTACGACCGGCTGGTGCTGATCGTCTCCCGCGCCTCCGGTGCGCCGGTGATCGCCAACGCCATCCAGTTTGGGGCACAGCTGGTGCAAAACGGCTACCGCGCCGTGGCGGACGCGGAGTTTGGCGCCGCGAAAAGGGCCGGGTTGGACCAGATCCTGCAAAGCCGCCGCGCCGCAAAAGAAGCGGGTGCGGCCCAGACCCAGACCATTTCGGCCCCGCCTAAGGAGGTCGTGACCCAAGCGTTTACCGGCATCGACGTCATGGACTTGGAGGATGCGGTACAGCATCTGTGGAAAGCGGGCATCTATGCGGAAAGCGGCATGGGCTGCACCGGACCTATGGTGATGGTCAATGAGGCCAACGGCGAAAAAGCGGCGCAGTTGCTCAAAGAGGGCGGCTGGTTAAGCTCATTGTAACCGACGGCAACTAAACCGAAAAGAAGAATCCAAAAAAGCAAGGGCTTTCCCCAGAAGCCCTTGCTTTTTTTAGCGTCAAGAAGCCGGGGAAGCACAGCGAAAAGAGATAGACATTTTGCCCCGGATGCAGTATACTACCAATAGGTATAGATTTTTTCTATATGGATTTTTCAACAAAGGAGCAGACGCTATGTCGATCAATCAATCCCTGCTGCGGCAGATCCCCAAGGTAGATGAATTGCTGGAGTCCGACGGGCTGAGAACCCTCCGGGAAACCGTTCCCCATTCGGTGCTGATGGAACAGGTCCGCGCCGTTTTGGATGAGCTGCGCGGTCAGATTCTGCGGGAAGAGCGTCAACAGCTCCCCTCGCTGGAAGAAATTGTGGAGATAGCGGCAGGACTGATCCGCCGATCTTCTCAAAAGAGTTTGCGGCGGGTCATCAATGCAACCGGCGTGGTGCTCCACACCAATCTGGGCAGGGCCCGGCTCTGTGCTCAGGCGGCCCAGGCGGTGGGCGAGATCGCCGACGGATATTCCAACCTGGAATACAATCTTGCTGTGGGAAAACGGGGCAGCCGGTACGACCATGTAGAAGAGATCCTCTGCAAACTGACCGGCGCCGAAAGCGCGATGGTGGTCAACAACAACGCCGCCGCCGTCCTTTTGATTCTCAGCGCTATGACCCGCGGAAAAGAGGTCGTCATCTCCCGTGGGGAGCTGGTGGAGATCGGCGGCTCCTTCCGGGTACCGGATATTATGGAGCAGAGCGGCGGTATTTTAAAAGAGGTGGGCACCACCAACAAAACCCACCTGCGGGATTATGTCGCCGCCATCGACCCGGACCGGACCGGCGCGCTGCTTAAGGTACACACCAGCAATTACCGGATATTGGGATTCACCGAAAGCGTCGGTTTGCCCCAGCTGGTGGAGCTTGGCCGCCAATATGGACTGCCGGTCATCTACGACGTGGGCAGCGGCGCCTTGCTGGACTTTTCCGCCTGTGGCCTGTCGGACGAGCCGACGGTGGTACAAAGCATAAAAGAGGGCGCCGATGTGGTCAGCTTTAGCGGCGATAAGCTGTTAGGCGGCCCCCAGGCGGGAATCATTGTGGGCAAAAAGGAATATCTGGATTTGATGAAACGCCATCCTTTGACAAGGGCGTTCCGGGTAGATAAGATGACTCTGGCCGCCTTGGAGGAAACACTGCGGCTTTATCTGGACGAGGAGCGGGCTAAGCGGGAAATCCCTACCCTGCGGATGCTGCTGGCGCCGGAAGAGGAGCTGCTGGAGCGGGCCGAGTACCTGTGCGGTCTGCTGCAGCAAACGATTCCGGGGATCTGCGCTTCGATAGAGCATGAAAACGGGCAGGTAGGCGGTGGTTCCATGCCGGGGCAGCTGTTGCCCGGTTACGCCGTGGCGGTGAGCCCGACAGACTGTTCCGCCGCCCAGCTGGAAAAGCGGCTGCGGGAGTGGGATACGCCACTGGTCGGGCGGATCGCCCATGACCGGTTCCTGCTGGATGTGCGCACCATGGAGCCAGCAGAATTGGAACCGGCAGCGGCGGCGTTGCGCGCCTGCTTAGGGCGGCAAGGCCGGGAGGGGCAGGCATGAAAAACAGTATCATCGGAACGGCGGGCCATGTGGACCACGGCAAAACCCTCTTGATCAAGGCTCTGACCGGCATGGATACCGACCGGCTTAAAGAGGAAAAAAAACGAGGCATTACTATTGAGTTGGGCTTTGCCTATCTGGATTTACCCGGCGGCGGTAAGGCGGGCATCATCGATGTACCGGGCCACGAAAAATTTGTCAAAAACATGCTGGCCGGCGTAGGCGGCATGGATTTGGTTTTACTGGTGGTCGCCGCTGACGAAGGGGTTATGCCCCAGACCCGGGAACATCTGGACATTTTGTCTTTGTTGGATATCAAAGAGGGGATCATCGTGCTGACCAAGACCGATATGGTGGACGCCGATTGGCTAGCAATGGTCAAGGAGGAGGTCCGCGCCGAGGTGCAGGGGACCTTTTTGCAGGGGGCGCCGGTGGCCTGTGTTTCCTCCTACACCGGAGAAGGGATCGAAGCGCTACGCCAGCTGATCTTTGAAACGTTAGGGCGGGTCGGTCAGAAAAGCGAAAACACGCCCATGCGCCAGCCGGTTGACCGGGTTTTTTCGGTGGATGGGTTCGGCACTGTGATCACTGGCACGCTGATGGAGGGCACCGTCCGCGAGGGGGACGAGGTGACAATCTACCCCGCAGGGCTCCCTGCCAAGGTGCGCAATCTGCAGGTTCACTCTCAAACGGTCAAGCAGGCATTTGCAGGCCAGCGGGTGGCGGTGAATCTGGCGGGGATCAAAAAAGAAGAGGTCAAGCGCGGCGATTATCTGGCAGCTCCCGGTTCTCTGCAGGGCTCGCTGATGCTGGATGTGAAGCTGAATATCCTGCCCCATTGTGAACGCCAGATCCAAAATGGCTCCCGGCTGCATTTTTACCACGGCGCCGGGGACAGCCTGTGCAAGCTGGTGCTGCTGGATCGAGACGCACTACAAAAAGGAGAGGCGGCCTATGCCCAGCTGCGCTTTATCGAGCCAGTGGTGGTGAAGAACCAGGACCGGTTTGTAGTCCGCTTTTACTCCCCCATCGAAACGGTGGGCGGCGGCATGGTTTTGGACTGCCTGCCCCAACGGCACAAGCGGTTTGACCAAACGGTTCTGGAAGGGCTGCAAATCAAGGAGAGCGGAACGGCGGAACGGCGTATTTTGCAGCGTTTTTTAGAGGAGGGGCCACGTTTTTCCTCTTCCCAAACGGTGTTCGACGGACTGCGCGTCAGCCGGGAGGAATTCGACGGGGCAGTGCAGGGCTTTTTACAGTCTGGCCAGTTGGTGCAGGTGACCGCCAAGGTGCTGCTGCACCGGGATTGGATGGAGCAGCTGGGTCAAAAGCTCACAGCGGTGCTGGAAGAATATCACCGGCAAAACCCGTTGCAGCCCGGCATGCGCAAGGAAGAGCTGCGCAGCAAGTTCCTTCCCCGGCAGCAGGTGGCCTTGGCCGACAGCATTTTAGCGGAATTCGAGCGCAGAGGGCTGATCGGGCAGCGAGATCAGCGGGTGTGGAGAGAAGGATTTTCCGTCCAATACAGCCCTGCCCAGCGCCAGCTTTTTGAACAGATCGGGAACCAGTTTTCCCAAAGCGGGATTGAGCCGCCGGGTTTGGATGAAATCAAGTCCCAGTACGCAAAGAACAAAGAGCTCAAAGCGGTGTTGGACGCCCTGTTCGACACCGGGGAGCTGGTCGCTTTAACGCCCCAGATCGCGATCCACCGGGATGCCTGCCAAAAAGCCCAGGTAATGCTGGAAGCGTATTGCCGGGAGAATGGGGCGATTTCTCTGGCTCAGTTCCGAGATCTAGCCGGCACCTCGCGGAAATATGCGCTGGCCCTGCTGGAATATTTCGACCACAAGGGTCTGACCCGCAAATCTGGAGAAATGCGTGTTCTCACAGGTAAATAGATGGCAGGAGGGAAAACATGGATTTAAAACAGCTGGAGATTTTTTTGTCGGTGGTGGAGCATCACTCGTTTTCCAAAGCCGCGGAGCAGTTGTACCTGACCCAGCCCACCGTCAGCGCCCATATCCGGACGCTAGAAAAAGAGCTGGGAACCAATTTGATCATCCGTTCCCCCAAGGGCGCGTTTCCATCGGAGGACGGAGCGCTATTGGGGGAATATGCCAGGGATATGCTGGCTTTGCGAGACAATGCCCTGAATTGGTTCCAAAATAAGCGAGAATCCAAAGGAGGGGAAATCCACATTGCGGCGTCCACCGTCCCCTCCCAATATGTGCTCCCGCCGATTATGGCGGCGTTTTGCCGGGAAAACCCCAGCAGCGCCTTTCATGTGCTGCGCTGTGATAGCGGCGAGGTGGTGGAACAGGTGGCCTCCCGCCGGGTGGAATTGGGGATGACAGGAACCCGGATGGGGAGCGAGCCGTGTGACTTTGAGGCGTTTTATGAGGATCAGCTGGTGGTCATTACCCCCAATACGGAGCGGTACCGGCAGATGAAGCAGAATGGATTTCCCCTGGAACAGCTGAGTCGGGAACCGTTCCTGGTCAGGGAAAGGGGCTCTGGCACCCGGCGGGAGGCGGAGCGTTTCCTGCAGGAGATCGGGGTTGACCCTAAGGGGCTGCACGTGGTGGCACAGCAGGACGATCCGGAATCGATCAAGCACGCGGTCAGCCAAGGGCTGGGAATCGCCATCGTCTCCGAACTGGGGGTGCTGGATTACGAGCGGTTCCAGATGGTGCAGGTGCTGCGTTTTGACCATCCACTTTTGAAAAGGCAGCTGTATCTGGTCACCCACAAGGAACATGCTTTGTCCGAACCGGTTCAAAAGCTGCGCGCTTTTGTCCGGGAGTATTACAAAGACGTTGGTTCCGGCCGCAGTGTTCCAAACCGCGCCGCCGCAAAGGAGAAAACCGATGAACATTACGATGATACACGGCCAGAATCATAAAGGGAGCAGCTATCACATGGGGCGGATGATGGCGCAAAAGCTGGCGGGAGAAGAAGAAATCACCGAATTTTTTCTTCTGCGGGACCTGAATCATTTTTGCACCGGCTGTTACCGCTGTATCGAGGATGAAACGGCCTGCCCTTTTTACGCGGAAAAAAAGTTGATCCTAGAGGCGATGGAACAGTCGGATTTGCTTATTTTTACAACACCAACCTACTGCATGGCTCCGTCCGCCTCTATGAAGGCGTTGCTGGATCTGCTGTTTGACTGCTGGATGGTCCATCGGCCCAAAGCGTGGATGTTTCAAAAAAGGGCGGTGGTTTTGTCCACCGCGGCAGGCGGCGGGAGCGGAGCGGCGATCAAGGGCGTCAGGCAGTCGTTGCGGTACTGGGGCGTATCCGATATCAAAGGCTACGGCGCCAATTTGCAGGCGATGAACTGGGAAATGGTCAAGGAGCAAAACAAGCAAAAGGTTGAACGGGATCTGACCCGTTTAGCAAAACGGATCAAGCGGAAAAATTTCCCGAAAACGGGAATCAAGACAAGGGCGCTGTTTTTCGTCATGAGAGGGATGCACGCCGCGGGATGGGATTCTTCCCCTGTGGAAAAACGGTACTGGCAGGAACGCGGGTGGCTGGGAAAAGACCGACCCTGGCGGTGGTGAGACGGTCTATGTTTACCTCTTGACTTGTCCGGCGCATCCCCATTGATAAGAGAGATCAGAAAAGGGCGGTCAAGTTTTTGGCTTGACCGCCCTTTTCTGATCTCTCCCTTTGGGAAGCTGCCACGCTGATAGGGATGGTGGAATCAGGTAGCCCCCATCCGGAACAAAGGTGGTGGCTTCACGCCTTGTGCTTTTGGGCGGCGATCTTGCGGTCAAACATTTTGTTTTGGCTTTCAAATTGCCATAGTTGCTCCTGCATGCGCTCCAATTCGGCGTTATAGTCCAGTGGTTGTAGGCGGTTTGTTTGTCATGGGGTAGGCCGCCTTTCCTTTTTAGCATCAGAAAAGAGCGACTAGCTTTTTGCTAATCGCTCTGTGACGCGGCACTCGTTTTTCGTGTCCGTTTGTTGTGCCAACGCTACTCAAGATTTCTTTTCAGCCGCTCAAAGAATCTGCTTGCAATGGGAGAGAACATCTGCTGCTTTTTCCATATGACATACATCGGGCATTCAAGCACGGGATACAATAGAGATTAAATCCTCTGCGCGCTTTCGCAGCAACATCCCTTCATCAGTCAGTTCTATTTTAAAGCTGTGCCTGTTGAATAATTTCTTACCCAACTCATTTTCCAAGATATGGCGCTCCAAAAACTGGGGCTAGACTATATCGACCTGATGCCTCTACATCACCCCGGGCCGTCCAACCCGCCACATGACAATTTTTAAAGCCGCAACATATTTTCCAGCATGGCAATGGCCTCCAGAATACCGCACATGAGCGATTGGGCTCTCGCTGTTTCAGTCTCGCAGGCAGCTTTTTCCTGCTCATACAGCAGCTTGTAGTCTGGGACTTCCCCGGCTTCATCTGGCAGTTTTGGCACGTCAAGATCATTCTGCGCAATCCAGCCGGATGATACGCCGCTGCCACCCCATCCGTCATACAACGCCTGTCCCGGCCCCACATACCACACCTTTGCCGGATCTACGGTGGTATCCTTGCTTCCTTTTTTAACGATGTTGCCGCTGGCCTTGATCCCCACTGCATACTGGGGATACTGCACATCCGTGTCGAACTCGCAGTGAAGATGGGGCCCTGACGTGTTGGCTCCAGTGTTGCCGTATACCCCCAGCGCATCGCCCTGCTTAACAAGCTGCCCCACCCTGACGGCGATGCTGTCCAGATGATACATCCGGCAGGCTAGAGATCCAGAGTTGCCGTCGTTTCGCTCCACGCCTGGGAACATCAGTACAATAGCATTTCCCATCCGCTCTGTAGCTGTCGCCCCATCCATGCCGCAGGCGATCACCGTACCGTCCCCCGGGCTGTAGACGGTCCGCTGGCGGTCGGGGTTGCCCAGGTCGATGCCATAATGGGCGAATCCCCACTCTTTTGTGTAGGCCGGCATTTTGTACCCGGCGTTGACGTTGCATTGATTCAATGGCAAAATCAGCTTTTGGCTCATTGGGTATCACCGCTTTCCGAACGATCCCGCAGAACCTCTATCGCCTTTTGCAGGGCCGCTGGAATGGGAACTCCCATCAGACCGGCATTTTCGATCAAGCTGACGGTCTCGTTAACCAAAAATGCCAGAACCGCACCGTCTCGGATCGCATCGGTTCCAAGCACCCGGTCCAGCGCGGCCGCCACCAGCACCACCAGCAGAACGCCACCTTTTTTCACCAAACCCTGCCAGCCCGCTTCGGAGTTCAGCGCGCCGCTTTCGGACTTATTCGATTTATGGAACACCGCCGCCACAACAATTCCAGTGATATAGTCCGCCGCCATAAAGGCCAACAGCGTCCAAAGCATGCCGTCCAACCCGCCAAAGGCAAAGGAGATCCAAGAGCCAAGTATCGCCGCGGCCGAGGTCAGGGCAGCCATCCAATTGATTTTCATAAAATGTCCTCCTTAAAAATACTGCCCCACCAGCTCATGCGGCAGATATGCCACCGGAATCCCAGTGTCCCGGGAGCAGAGATAAACCCGGCCCTCCGCCGGATCCAGATAGTATCGGCCGGCTTTGTATTCCATGTTTCGTGCCGCAGGAATCGGATCCTCCGCCGTTCCGGCGTGAGCGATATCGATCACGGCCCATAGGCTCGGAGTCGTGTCCGGTGCCCAGTCCGCCTGTGCCGTGTGGGCCTGCAGGCATTTGTACAACCGCTCGCCGTACTGGACTCGATCACCAGCCGCGTAAGCCTCGGCCGCGTCCCATCCGGGGAATACTGCCGGAACCTGGGCCGCCTGCTCATCCGGCAGGGAGGTGGACGCAAACTGCATCGCCAGATAGATTTGCCTAGCTCTTACTGCTTTGTCCATCTATTCCACCCCCAATAGCGCGTCCACCTGCGCTTGTAATGCGTCCACCTGTGCCTGCAGCAGCGCTTCCTGGCTTGGCTCCGGCGCGGGGATTGCCGCAAGCTCCGCCGCCTGTTCTTCTGCGGTGGATTCCCTGGCGGTACTGCCGTCCAGCACATAGTTGTGGCACCCGTTATCGCCGACTAGCGGCAGTGCAAAATAATTCCCCTGGGCGTGGACGTACCGGTCGCCATCCCCCTCGTCGATCTGCACCCAGCCGGCAGGGTCGCTTAAAAATACGCCGCTGTTTGCCGCCAATATCCGCCCCGCTTCATCTGTTTTTACATACACGTTTGTCATGATTTTCTCTCCCTCTTCCGTTTTCAAAGTTTTGCTGCCCCATCTTCCCTCCCGTCGGCGGCGTCTAGGTGCCGGTCGGACGCCATGACGCCAAAAGGATCATGTGCGCGGCCTGCCGTGGCTGATACGCAAAAAAGCCCCCTGGGCAAGCCGCCGCAGGGAGGGCTCTTTTGCCAGGGCCGTTCCCTTGTACTGTCAGTTTCTATCATTGATTTCTCCTTTCGATCAGAGTTTGTTCTTGACTTTTACGCGATTGTATCATATATTAAAGGGGAATTAACCCAAATATATGATACGTTCGCGTATGATATATTGTAATAATAACACTTGTTTGCGTAATAATCAAGCAAAATTATTACGCAAACATATAATTTCCGTATTGCATAAAAGGGGAGAGCCACAGATGTCAAATTTGTATAAAATTCTGACCCAGTTGTGTGCCGAACGGCAGATTACGCCTTACCGGATGTGTAAAGACACAGGGATCCAGCCCAGCGTCATGACTGATTTGAAAAAGGGCCGGCGGCAGTCGGTACGGGCGGAGACAGCGGCAAAGCTGGCGAATTATTTTGACGTCACGGTCAATTTTTTGCTCGGTGGCGAGAGGGAATCAGCCGCGGCGGGGATTCCGGGAGAAAAATTGAAATTTGCCCTGTTCGGCGGCGAAGCCACCGACGAGCAACTTGAGGAGGTCCGGCAGTTTGCCCGGTTTGTCAGAGAGCGGGATGCTTCCCGGCCCGAATAGCGGGAGAGACCTTCTTTTTCTGGAGGCGAAACATGTATTATACCTATATCGTCCGTTGTGCAGACAAAACCCTCTATACAGGATGGACCAATGATTTGGATCAGCGGATTGCCGCCCACAACAGCGGTCGGGGCGCCAAATACACCCGATCCCGGCGGCCGGTGGCGCTGGCTTATTATGAATTGCACGCGACAAAGCAGGCTGCGATGCGCCGGGAGTGGCAGATCAAGAAATTGCGCAGTGCCCAAAAAGAAATGCTGATTCAAACCGGCCTGCAAAAACAGGAAAGGGGCAAAAAGGGGGAATTCCCTGTGGAAGTGCAAACCCTTCTGGATGAGATCACAGCGGCATATCGAAAAATTTTAGGAGAAAACCTGACGGGAATTTATCTCCACGGTTCCCTGGCCTTTGGCTGTTTTCGCTGGGATAAAAGCGATATTGATTTTCTGGTGGTGACGGTAAAAGAGCCCTCTGAACCGGAAAAGGAAGCGCTTATCCAAACGCTTTTAGCGTTGGATGGCAACAGTCCCCCAAAAGGCTTTGAAATGAGCGTGATTCTAAAGGACGACTGCAGGCGGTTTACCTATCCCACTCGGTTTGTGCTGCATTATTCTAACGCTCACAAAGAGCGGTGCCTGCGGGACATAAAGGGGTATTGTCAACAGATGAACGGGACCGATCCAGACCTTGCCGCCCATTTTACAGTGACCCAGGCGGTGGGGATTACCCTTTGGGGCGAGGAAAAGGAAACGGTATTCGGGCCTGTACCCCGGTCCGACTATCTGGATAGCATCCGGGGGGACAGCAAAAACGCCGAGGAAGACATTTTGCGAGACCCGGTTTATACCATTTTAAATCTCTGCCGGGTGCTTGCTTTTGAGAAAGAGGGGCTGATCCTTTCCAAGGAGGGCGGCGGTGTTTGGGGATTGCAGAATTTGCCGCCTGTTTGCCGATCCCCGGTGGAAGCGGCGCTTCAATGCTATAGGGGAGGCGCAGATTTTTCTTTTGAGTCGGCGCTTCTGCGCCGGTTTGCCACCGATTTGCTGGAGCTGCTGTCGGCAGGGTCATAATGGAAAAGCCCCTGGCCGCGCCGGGGGAAATTGGTTATAAGCAGTCAAAAACCCCCCTCATCTTTGATGAGGGGGGTTACCTTTATTTTTTATGTGCAGGTGGCCTAACGGAGGCGAATACAGCCGAAAGGCCCCGGCCATTTTGATCGTGGAGGTTGTTTTTTATCGGTGCTCGCCTGCGTTGGCGCCCTTTGACGCGGCCAGATGCTTTGCAAGGCATTTGTACAAGAGCAGCGGATCGATAGGCTTTGACAAATGTGCGTTCATTCCCGCCATTCGGCTTTGCCGGATGTCTTCTTCATAAGCGTTTGCGGAGAGTGCAATAATGGGAACGTTCATCGCATCGGCGCGCGGTAGGGCGCGAATAGTCCGGGCTGCCTGCAAACCATCCATTACCGGCATATGGATATCCATGAGGATGGCCGTATAATGATACTGGGGGGACTGCCGGAATGCCTCTACCCCGCTCCATCCATTTTCAGCGATTACAACCGTCGCGCCCTTTTTCTCCAACAGTCTTTTAATAATCTCTTGGTTCATCGGATGGTCCTCGCATACGAGGATTTTTTGGCGATTGAAGGCCAATTCTGGAGTTTCGCGTAAATGATCCGGCCTTGCGGCGGCCGAAAGATCTGCCGCCACGTCGTATTCCCCATGGATATAGAATGTGGTCCCTTTGCCCAGCGCACTTTCCACGGATATGCGCATGTTCATCATATCGCATAAATTTTTGACGATGGATAGGCCAAGCCCTGTGCCGGTGCCAATAGGCGTCACCGCCTGGTTTTCCTGCGTAAAGGGTTCAAACATGTGCGCTTGAAATGCCTGACTCATGCCAATGCCCGTATCGGAAATGGTCACATCAAGAATGACCGTTTTCCCCGTCCTTGTAATTTCTGTGTAGAAGGTAATCTTACCGCCCTTCGGCGTATACTTTACGGCATTTGACAATAGGTTAAAATAAATTTGGTTGATGCGCAGTTTATCCTGCAAAACGACAAAATCGTTCGAGCCGTTATACGAATAATCAAACGAAATCCCCTTTTCCTGGCACTGGGGCGTAATGACCGCATTGATGTATTGTGCGAATTCTTCGCCGGAATACGGAGAAAGCTCCAACTGCATTTTTCCACTGCTAATGCGTTCCATGTCAAGCACATCATTGATCAACCCCAGCAGAAAGTCCCCGGATATATTGATTTTGCGCAGGCAATCATTCGTATCTGCCGGGTTTTCGTTGTCCGCCGCAAGGTGGCTCATGCCGATGATAACATTTAGCGGCGTGCGAATGTCATGGCTCATGCGCGCGAGGAACTCGGACTTGGCGGCATCGGCCGTTTGGGCTTCGAGCAAGGCGGCCTTCAATTGCTGCTGCTTTTGTTCTTCCTCCGCAAGCAGCGCGGTAATGTCGGTTTGCGTAAAGAGGCAGACCTCCGATTCCTTGTCGTACTGTGTATACCGGATCTTCTTGGTCAGCCGTTCGCCGTTTTTGCCAGCCACATGGAGCCGGAACTCATAGGTCCCTGTGGCGAACAGCTCCGCTTTGATCTTTTCTATGAAAAATTGAGGGCGGTACAGTTCCCGCTCTTCGGGTACTACCGCAGTCGAGACAAACCATTCCAGGGCTTCCGAATACCGTTCCTCCTGATAAGACCTCTCGCCGACATGGATGACATAGCTGCTGGTTTTCCCGTACATCATAATGGCGCTGTCGTCATGAAAATTGATACAGCCGATCATATCATAATCTTCATTTGCGATGTATGTCGAAAGAATCTCCAAAGATTTGCGCAGGTTGATATCATTGCAGTAGTAAAACAAAAGAAGATCCTGCCCGTCCGGCTCCGGCATGATATGAAAGCTGCTATGTACCCATATGACTTTGCCACCGGGCAGGATCCGCTGAAACTCCAAATGTTGTTCCTCAACCCCGCCTTGGTACAGCCGCACCAATTCGCCCACATCAAACATATGCAGGAAAGTTTCCCTCTGATCGTTCCGAAGAATGGAGGAAGCGATATCGAGGCGAAACGCTTCCAGCGCCAGGGGGGATTGCAGCAAAACCAGCGGCGGGCGGCGCTCCATCTCAACTGTTTGCTGGTTTTTTAGATTGAATACCGCGTAGGCCAGAATGCTTTTGTCGTCCCGGCTCCTTCTCTTTTCCACCTCATATTTCCTTCGCAGCTCACTTGTATTCGTTTCGAGCTGCGCAAGGAGATGCTTCTGCTTTTGCTCTAATTGCTTTGTCTTTGTGACGTCCGTAATATATTCAACAAATGCGCTTTTTCCATTCCATGTGGTGATTTGCGTATGGGTGCGAAAGGTTTTGCCCACTGCCGGGACATAGACATCGTGGCGGGTTTCTCCGCGTTTGGTCTGTTCCAGCCGGCAGTTGGTACAAGGATGGTCGATCCCGAAAAAAGTTTCATAACACGGCCGGCCGTGATACTCGCACGGCTCTTGGGAAATAAGCCGAAACCCAGCGTCGTTGCAGTAATACATCTCCATTGTATGGATGTCCACCACATGGATGCCAATAGATGAAATATTAGTCACCCGACGCAGCAATTCAAGCAGATCCCTGCTTTCCGCATCCGGATTCGTAGCGTTTTGCTCGACCACAATATCGCCCTCCTATTGGTTGCCGCTTCTCGGGTTTTGGACATGGAACTGAACGGCCTTTCCGTTGGCGGCGATTGAATGGACAAAATCCGCGGCACTCCTACCCAGCAGCGCTTTTTCATGAGCCATCAGGTCGTCTCCAAACAGATCTTTGGCCAGCATGCCGGTATAGGGCCTCTTTTTGCAGCCGGAAAGGGCAAAGAATACGTCGTTGGCGTAGTAAATCCCGCCGGTTTTTGCATCAAACGCCGCGATGCCGGTGTCGGAGTTGTCGCAGATATCCTGGTATAGGTTAAATTGGGAGGTGGCGTTGGAAAAAATGGCATAATAGAGCGGCGTGCCGTTTTCGGCATACCCTGCGGGGTATGCCGAAAGATTTACCCAAAGGACGCTGCAGTCTTTGCAGAAAACGCGGTAGGAGATGTGAAGCTGTTCATGGTTTAAAACAGCATGCTTTGCCATTTTATCCCGCTTGGCAGCTGACAACATGTTGGTGTGTTTTCACCAAAACAAAAACGGAGAAAGGACAAATATTTATACTGCAATCATAGCACACAAAAGCGCGCTCGTATAGGCGGAAAGGTCATATTTTTTAGGCAGCCCAAAGGGCGTGGGCTGCCTCATTTGCCCGTCGCCAAGCGGCATTTTAAGGGAACTCCCGGGCCTTCTGCTGTGGGAAGCGCACAGGCGCGGGGAAGGATTCCCCGACGCAGAGATTTTTGGCCTCATACTGGGGTCATGGATCTGCCGCAGGGCCGCTGTCTTCTGCGTTTTATCGGCTTGTTTTTTGGGACGCATTTCAAAACAGCCAAAGACTTTTCGGTGGAATGCCGGGGTTCATAAGCGCTATAAAAAGATAGATGCCATGCGGCTTTCGCCGCATGGCATCTATCACGATCAAACTTTTTTGGTGAACCACCGGGGATTCGAACCCCGGACCCTTTGATTAAAAGTCAAATGCTCTGCCAACTGAGCTAGTGGTTCATAGGATCTCCAAACGCTTGTTTATTATAACAGGGACAGGGACTCATGTCAATATGCAAAAATCGATTTTTGAAATTTTTTCAAAAACCGGTTTTCCAGTTTTCAGGCATTATAAGGCCACAAAGGCCCCCGAAAGGTTATGGCAAAAGCGCCAGCAATTCCCGCAGCCGGCGAATTTCATAAGTACAGCAGACGCCGGATAAATTGGGAAGCGCCTGGGGGTTATACCAGCAACAGTCCAACCCGGCATTGTTGGCGCCCTGCATGTCGGAAGACAGCGAGTCGCCAATAACCAGCGCCCGATCAGGGTCAAATCCGGGAATAGCAGCGGCGACAGCGTCAAAGTAAGCTTTCTGTGGTTTTTGCACCCCCATGTCTTCCGAGATAAAAATGTCTTCAAACAATGGCGTCAGGGGGCAAACGGCAAATCGTCCATGCTGCGTCAGGCTGGCACCGTTGGTAATAATATACAGCTTGTATTTTTGGCAAAGAATATTGCAGATTTCCGCCGATTCTTCCAATAAATCCGCATGTCGGCTCAGCTGCTCCATGTAATCGCGGTTCATCTGCGCTGGATCTTCTTGCCGATTTAGCTGCTCACACAGCTGCCCGAACCGGCGGTGAAGCAAATAGGCTCGGTCGATTTCTCCAAGATTAAACCGTTCCCATAGGTCGGCATTGATCTGGTGGTACAGGTGAATCGTCTTTTCGCCGTCATCGATCCTATAACGAGTCAACGTATTCCGCAGTGCTTTTTCCTCGCAACGGTCAAAATCCAGCAAGGTTCCGTCCGCATCAAACAGCAAAAATTGGTAAGCTTTCAAAAGTGTTCCCCCCTTTCCTACCGATTATCCCATCTGTTATTGGATTTGTCAACGGGAAGACTCCCGGCGATCCCGCCAAAAAATAGCGATTAAAAGGGGAAAATCTTTCTCAAATATCCAGTTGACAGAGAGAATTTAGCATGATATCATAGTAGCACACTAAATCGAAAGAGGAAACCGATTTGAACACCTATGATAAAATCACCCCAGAAGGGACACAGGATATTTTGTTCCAGAACTGCATCGTCCGGCAGGATGTGCGGGATGCGGTAATGGGCCTTTTGTACCGGCGGGGTTTCCGGCCGGTGATGACCCCTGCGATGGAGTTTTACGATCTGTTCGGCGCAAACCGCTATTTTGCACAGGAGAGTATGTATAAGCTGATTGACGCCCAAGGGCGCATCCTCGTGCTGCGGCCCGACTCCACCATCCCGATTGCCCGCCTGACCGCCACCAAATTGCAAAACGAGCCTTACCCGGTCCGCCTTTGTTATTGCCAGGCGGCCTACCGGGCCAATCCCTCGCTGCGGGGGCGGATGGATGAGATGTCCCAGTGCGGCGCAGAGCTCATTGGCGCAGGCGGCGCCAAAGCGGACTTGGAGATGCTGCGGACGGCGTCGGATTGTTTGGAGGCATGCGGCGCGCGGCCTTTTACCCTAGAAATCGGCCACATCGGAATCTTTAGGGCGCTGATGGACGAGCTGGACGCGCCGGAACCACAGAAAGAAGAGGTTCGCCAGCTGATCGAGTCGAAAAACTATGCAGCTCTGGGCGATTTGCTGCATGCGCTGCCGGATTCTCCGGCCGTTCACACGTTGGGCAGGTTGCCCCGGCTGTTTGGCGGCGATGAGGTCTTTTCCCAGGCGGCGCAGCTTTCCCAAGGGCCGGCTTTCCAGGCGGCCTTACAGGAGCTGGAGGAGCTGTACCGCAGGATGATGCAGGTTGATCCAAGCGCGCAGGTGCTGGTGGATTTTGGGCTGGTCAATCAGGCGGAATATTACACCGGCGTAGTATTTCGGGGCTATCTGCCCGGTATTGGGCAGCCGGTGTTGTCCGGGGGGCGCTATGACCGGCTGCTGGACGATTTTGGGGTGCATCAGCCGGCCATCGGCTTTGCCATCCATTTGGATGCGGTTGCTGGCTATTTACAGCAGGTTTCGCCGCGTGTGCCGCAGATCCCGCAGGTGCTGGTTTATTGGGAACGGGAGCAAAGCGCCCGGGGCTTTGCCCATCTGCGGGAGTTGTGGAGCCAAGGCGTTTCCTGTGAGAGCAGCTTGGCTGATTCTAAGGAGGACGCGGCAGTCTACGCCCGAGCCCGGGGGATTCGGCGGCTGCAAATCGTTGGGGATGAAATCAAGGAAATTTTGATTGGAGAGGAACCGGAAGCATGAACAAGCCATTGCGGATCGCCCTGACCAAAGGGCGGCTGGAAAAGGATGCCATCGCGCTGATGGAACGGGTGGGGCTGGACTGCCAAAGCCTGCGGGATAAGGGCCGGCGGCTGATCCTGCCGCTGCCGGATATCGGGGCCGAGGTGGTGCTGGCCAAAGCGGCGGACGTCATCACCTATGTGGAAAGCGGCGTCTGCGATATGGGGATTGTGGGAAAAGATACGATTTTGGAAAACGCCAGCAGTTTATATGAGCTGTTGGATCTGGGATTTGGCCGTTGCCGTTTTGCCCTGGCAGTGAAAAAAGGGGACGATTTTTTTGCCGGTTACGGCGCCAAGACCATTGCGACAAAATACCCCCGGATCACCCGCAGATACTTTGAAAAACAGTCTATGGACGTGTCAGTCGTCAAAATCGAAGGGTCGGTGGAGCTGGCGCCGCTGCTGGGGCTGGCCGATGGAATTGTGGACATTGTGGAAACTGGCGTGACCCTGCGGGAAAACGGTTTGGAAGTCTCCCGCTGGATCTGCGATATTTCCGCCCGGCTGGCAGTCAATATTGCCAGCTTAAAACTGCGTAAAGAAGAAATTGAATCGCTGGTCGCCCGCTTGGAGCAGGGGTTGGATCAGGAAAAATAAAGGAGGAAACGCATATGCTTTCGATTATAAAAGCCGATGGTACAGCCGAGCAGCAGGCGTTGGCGCTGTTGCGCTCCCGCAGCGGCGAAGTAGACCGTAAGGTGACCGCGGTAGTCACAGAGATTATCGAAACCGTCCGCCGAGAGGGGGACGCGGCGCTCAAACAGTATGCCGAGCGGTTCGACGGCGCTGCCCCTGCCGCGCTGGAAGTGCCCAAAGCCCAGATCCAACAGGCGCTGGCCGCCGCCGATGCGGACTTTGTGCTGGCGCTGCGCCGGGCGCAGGAGAATATTACCGCTTTTCACGCGCGGCAAAAGCAACAGAGCTTTTTGGATCCGCAGCCAAACGGTGTGATCTTGGGCCAACGGGTGCGGGGGCTGCACCGGGTCGGACTGTATGTCCCCGGCGGCACCGCGGCGTATCCCTCCTCGGTGCTGATGAATGCGGTACCGGCAAAAATTGCCGGAGTTGGCGAGCTGATCATGGTCACCCCGCCCGGCAAGGACGGCAGCGCCAACCCCGACATTCTGGCCGCCGCGGCCATTGCGGGGGTGGACCGGGTGTTTTTAACCGGCGGCGCCCAAGCGGTTGCAGCGCTGGCTTATGGGACCGAGAGCATCCCCCGGGTGGATAAAATTGTGGGTCCCGGCAACATTTATGTGGCAACCGCCAAAAAACTCCTGTACGGTCAGGTGGATATCGACATGATCGCCGGGCCAAGTGAAATTTTGGTGGTGGCGGACGAAACCGCCGACCCGAGATATCTGGCGGCGGATTTGATGAGCCAGGCGGAGCATGACCGGCTGGCCTCAGCCATCCTGTTGTGCACCGACGAAGCGGTTGCCCACCAGACCATTGCCGAGATTGAGCGCCAGTCCCAGGGGCTTTCCCGCCGGGAGATCATTGCACAGGCATTGGAAAACTTCGGCGCAGTTATCGTCTGTCAGGATTTTGAGCAGATGGTGGCGCTGGCCAACGAAATCGCCCCGGAACATCTGGAGGTCATGACCAAAAGCCCGCTGGAATCGGTCGGCCGTTTTGACAACGCCGGGTCAGTGTTTCTGGGCCGTTATTCCCCGGAACCGCTGGGTGACTACTTTGCAGGTCCCAACCATGTGTTGCCGACCAGCGGCACGGCGCGCTTTTTCTCCCCGCTGTCGGTGGACAGCTTTGTTAAGCGCTCCAGTTTTATTTATTACACGGAAGACGCTTTGCGCAATGCCGCAAAGGATATCGTAATCATCGCGGAAAAAGAGGGCCTGACCGCCCACGCCAACGCGATTACAGTGAGGTTTTAATATGGCTTATACCCTTTGTAAAAAAGCGCGGGATCTAATCCCCTATCAGCCGGTTGCAGGCAATTTTCCTATCCGGTTGGATGCCAACGAAAGCTATTTTGATTTAAGCAACGAGGAATCCTTTCCCCCGGAGGCCCGACTGATGTGTAAAGAGGCGATGGAGCGGGTGCGGAAGAACCTGTCCCAAGTGGCGTTCAACCGCTACCCCGACCCGCTTTGCGCCGGGGTTAGACAGGCATTTGCCGGACGGTTCGGTCTGTCGCCCCAGCAGGTGACAGCCGGGAACGGCTCTGATGAGCTGATCGGCCTTATTTGCGGCTGCTTGTTGGAAAAGGGGGCGCGCTTGGTCACGGTGGAACCGGACTTTTCCATGTACCGCTTTTATGGCGATATTTTTGAACTGGAAAATAGGGTTTGGCAAAAACCGGCGGATCTTGCCATTAACCCGGCAGCGCTGACGGCATATGCCAAGGCGCAAAAGGCCGAGGCCCTGATTTTCTCCAATCCCTGCAACCCAACCTCCCTTACCCTGCCCCGGGATCAGGTGCGGGCGATTATCGAGGCGCTGCCCGAAACCCTGGTGGTGGTGGACGAGGCGTATATGGAATTTTCCTCCGACGAATCGGTGTTGGGGCTGGTGGGAGAATATCAGAATCTCATCGTGCTCAAGACCTGCTCCAAAGCGCTGGGGTTGGCTGGGATCCGCCTGGGATTTGCGGTGGCGGATCAGGCTATCACCCGGGCGCTGCAAGCTGTCAAATCCCCCTACAATGTCAATAGTTTGACTCAGGCGGTGGGCAAAGCGGTGCTGGAAAGCGGCGCCCTGTGCGATTTCTGCGCCAAGGCGATCATTGATTCCCGCGCTGCGCTGCAAAAAGGCGTGGCGGAAGTTTTGGCCGGCAAGCGGCAAATCGAAGGGGTTTGGCCCAGCCAGACAAACTTTATCTTTTTGAAAACCCCGGCGGCGGACGAAATTGACCAGGCGCTGCAGCGCCAGGGGATCGCGATCCGTAAAATGGGCGGATATTTGCGCCTGACCGCCGGGAGTGAACAGGAAAACAAAGCGCTGCTGCAGGCGCTGGGAAAGGTGGTACAATAACCGATGAGACAGGCTGACTGTTCCCGCAAGACAAAGGAAACCGATATTTCTTTATCTCTGAACCTCGATGGCGATGGCCGCGCGGATATCCAAACCGGGATCGGCTTTTTTGACCATATGCTTACGGCTTTGGCGGTTCATTCTGGGGCGGATCTCACCATCCGGGCGCAGGGCGATCTGGAGGTGGACTGCCATCATACAGTGGAGGATCTGGGTATTGTGTTGGGCAAAGCCCTAGCAGAGGCGCTGGGGGATAAAAGTGGGATCGCCCGATACGGCAGCGCCCTGATTCCCATGGACGAAGCACTGGCCTCTTCGGTGCTGGACGTGAGCGGGCGGCCTTTTCTGGTCTTTTCCATCCCCTTGAAAAACGAGCGGGTCGGCATGTTCGACACCTGCATGACAGAGGAATTTTTCCGTGCATTGGCGATGAACGCCGGGATTACCCTGCATTTGCAGGTGCCCTACGGTGCCAACGACCATCATATGATCGAAGCGGCGTTTAAAGCTTTTGCCCATAGCCTGAAAGCGGCGGTATCACCGTTGGCCGCCGGGCAGATTTTGTCCTCCAAAGGGATTTTGTAGAGGAGAGGGAGCGCGTGATCGCAGTTGTTGATTACGGCGCGGGCAACCTGTTCAGTGTTGCCAACGCGCTGGAATATTTAAAAATTCCCTATCGGGTTACCGAAGACCCGCAAGAGCTGGAGTGGGCGGACGGGATCCTGTTGCCGGGCGTCGGGGCCTTTCCGGACGCGATGGAAAGGCTGCGGCAAAAAAACCTGGTCCCGGTTTTGCGGCGGCTGGGAAAAGAAAAGCCCTTTTTAGGCGTTTGCCTGGGAATGCAGGTGCTGTTCGAATGGGGAGAGGAATTTTCCCTTACAGAGGGACTGGGCCTTTTGCCCGGCCGGGTGACCAAGCTGCAGGCGCAAGGGCTTAAAATCCCCCATATGGGTTGGAATCGGCTGCAGGTAGTCCGGGATTGCCCGCTGACTTGGGATTTGCCGGAGGAACCCTACGTTTACTTTGTCCACTCTTATGCGGCGGTGCCGCAGCAGGACGATCTGGTAGCTTGGGCCGATTATGGCGGGGAGGTTCCAGCATTGGTATGGGATGGCGCCTATTGCTACGGTGCCCAGTTCCATCCGGAAAAGAGCGGCGGTGTAGGGCTTGCCATTTTGCGAAATTTCGCGGATCTTTGCCGAAAACCGGCGAAAAACGATACCAAAAACGGAGGAGACGACCGATGATACTGCTTCCAGCGATTGACCTGTTGGAGGGCCGGTGCGTCCGGCTGCGGCGCGGCGATTTTGACACGGCCCATCAGGTGGCAGCCGACCCGTTGGAAACCGCCCATAGCTTTGCACAAGCCGGCGCTGGCTGGATTCATTTGGTGGATCTGGACGGCGCAAAAACTGGGGATGGCCGCAACAGGGAGACGATTTTGAAGATTGCCCGGGAAACATCCCTAAAAGTAGAAACTGGCGGCGGAATCCGGGATATGGATACGATTGTCGCTTATTTGGAAAACGGTGTGGCCCGGGTGATTTTGGGTTCGGCAGCGCTGGAAAATCCACAACTGGTAAAGAACGCGGTGGAAAAGTACGGCGATCGTGTGGCCGTAGGAATCGACGCGAAAAACGGTCGGGTGTCCGCCCGGGGCTGGCTGGCCGATTCCGGCGTGGACTATCTAGATTTGGCCCATTCGGTGGAAGCGGCAGGGGCCGCCTGGATCATCTTTACCGATATTGCCAAAGACGGGATGATGGAAGGGCCAAACCTTTCCCAGATGTCCCAGCTGCGAAAAGCGGTGTCTTGCGGCTTGGTGGCCAGCGGCGGCATCCGTTCCCAAAGGGATTTGGAGGCGCTGGCCGCCATGGGGGTGGAGGCGGCCATTTTGGGCAAGGCTTTGTACAGCGGCGCCATTGATCTGGCGCAGGCGGTTCGCTGGGCGGGGCCGCAGCAGACCTGATCGCCCGGGGTTCAAGAAACGGAGGAAACAAGATATGCTGGCAAAACGGATTATTCCCTGCCTGGACGTTCGGGATGGCATGGTGGTCAAAGGAGTCAATTTCGTAGGAATCAAAGAGGTAGGAGATCCGGTGGAGTGCGCCGTGGCGTACAACCGGCAGGGGGCGGATGAAATCTGTTTTCTGGACATCACCGCCACCCATGAAGGTCGCGGCACCATGCTGGACGTGGTGCGTAAAACCGCGCAACAGGTCTTTGTCCCTCTGACTGTCGGCGGTGGCATCCGCACGGTGGACGATTACCGGGATCTTTTACGGGCCGGTGCGGACAAGGTGTCGGTCAATTCGGCGGCCATCCGCAATCCGGCGCTGATCCGGCGGGCGGCAAATAAATTCGGCAGCCAATGCGTCGTCGTAGCGGTGGACGCTAAACGCCGGAGTGACGGCGGCTGGGGTGTGTTTATCAATGGCGGCCGCATTGATACAGGATTGGACGCGCTGGATTGGATCTGCCGCTGCGAGCGGCTGGGCGCAGGGGAGATCCTGCTGACCTCTATGGATGCCGACGGTACCAAGCAGGGCTTTGACCTGCCCTTGACCGACGCGGTGTGCCATGCGGTTTCCATCCCAGTCATCGCCTCCGGCGGCTGCGGCAAGCTGGAGGATTTTTCCCAGGTATTTCGAAAAACCGGGGCCGACGCGGCGCTGGCCGCCAGCCTTTTCCACTATCGAGAGCTGACTGTGGGCCAGGTCAAGGATCATTTGCGGGAAAACGGCATTCCGGTGCGGCGATAAGGAGGGAAAACGATGGATTTGGAGCGATTTTTTCAAAAAGGGGAGCTCATTCCTACCATTGTCCAGGAGGAGGCCACCGGCCAGGTGCTGATGCTGGCCTACATGAACCGGGAAAGTTTGGAAAAGACCCTCGAGACCGGGTACACTTGGTTTTACAGCCGATCCCGCAAAGAGCTGTGGAACAAGGGTGCGACCTCTGGCCATCTGCAAAAGGTGCTGCGACTGTATTACGACTGCGATGAAGATACCCTCTTAGCGGTGGTGGATCAGACCGGAAACGCCTGCCACACCGGGGCGCACAGCTGTTTTTACCGTGCCTTTGAGGGGCGTGAGGGATAGAGGAGGAAATAAAATGGAACAAAACCCACTGCAAAGCTTATATCAGGTGGTGCAGAACCGGAAGGAAAATCCTGCCGAGGGCTCTTATACTTGCTACCTGTTTTCCCAAGGGTTGGATAAAATCCTAAAAAAATGCGGCGAGGAATGTGCCGAAACCATCATCGCAGCTAAAAATGGCGTTCGGGCGGATACACAAAACGAAATTTGCGATCTGTTGTATCATCTGACAGTGCTGATGGTCGAGCAGCAGATCTCTCTGGAGGATATTTTTTCTATTTTGGAAGAACGTAGTCAAAAAATCGGCAACCTGAAGAAGATGCACCAGTCGGACCATAACAGTTAAAACGCTGCACGGTTTCGCGGGTAGAAGCAATTGGCGATTTTTAATTTGATCAAACAAAAGCCCCGGATAAAGGCGGGTGTCCATAAAACAGAAATTGCTGCGAATGATTCGTCATTCACAGCAATTTCTGTTTTGTTTGATTATTTTATATGCTATACTGACAATAGGAAACAAGCCGGCAAACCGGAATTGAGCGAGCTCTTCTGCGAGCGATGCTTCTTGAATGAAGTTAGCAAATGAGGTGGTTACAATGAGAAAAAAAGCGATGGTCTATCTTGTAAGAGTTCTTTTGCAAAAGATAATAGGATTCTCCTTGTATTTGGTCGGTGCTGGTTTTGTACTGACCTATGCCGGAAGCATCTATTTTATTTCTCTTTTTGCAGGTACAATGATTAGCTCTTTGCTTTTATTGAGAGCAAACGAGGAAACACTTGCGCAAAGAGGGAAAATAGCTACGAGTTCACCATTATGGGATAAGGTGCTCTTAGCATTATTCTGGCTGCTAAACTATTTTGTGGTTTATTGGCTTGCCGGTACATCCGAAACAGAAGAACATCTCAATATCGTATATTGGTGTGGCATGGCGGCAATCTTTTTTGCAGCTTGGATTTCCACAAAAGCACTCTTGGAAAATACTTTTTTGGAATCCACAGCCAGAATCCAAAGCGATAGAAATCAAACGGTATGTAAAACGGGGCCTTATAGTATTGTGCGGCACCCTGCGTATAGTGGGTTGATTTTGAATTGTATCGGGCTATGTATGATATTTCCTTATGTGCGTGTTTGGATATGCATGGCAATAACGGCGTTGATCATCGTTGTAAGAACGGCATTGGAAGATAAGATGCTTAAGCAAGGCTTGGAAGGATATCTTGAATACACAAGCCAAACAAAGTATAGGCTGCTTCCCTTTGTTTGGTGATTAAGCAGGTAAATTCCGGTTTGTCGAGGCGCCTGTTGGGAAATTATGGGGTGATTCTGAAAATCAATGGCGCACTTCTATACATGGCTTCACCATGTAGTGCGTATTGAACAAAAACTCCCGCTTGCGTAATACAAGCAGGAGTTTTGTTGTTTTACGGGCACCCATCTAAAATCCGGGGCTTTTGTTTTACCCTAAAATTTGATAAACCAAGTATACGACGACCGGCATCAGATAGATCACCGCAAAAACGCCGGCAGTGAGCACAGAGAGAAGAACAATGGACAGCTTTTCCAGCCGCTGTAGGCGCAGGCCCTTTCGGTAGAGGAAAAATCCTGCCGCCAAGAGAAATACCAAACCGGCGGCGCTCAAAACTGCGCCGGCGGCGAACCCCGGCGGCTGATACCGTAGCTCTACGGTGTTCTCTCCCTGAGAGAGGGGGAGGGCCATCCAGGTGTCGAACACCCGAAGGACCGGGATCGTTTGCCCATTGACGGTGGCGGTATACCCTTTGTCATAGGGCAGCGAGAGGAAAAGATACTCGCCATCCTCCTGGGCGGTGGCGGTACCGGTGACGGTGTCCCTTCCGACCTGTAGCTGGGCGGTGCGCACGGCGGCCAGATTTGTTTCCAGCGCCTCATGGGAGACGCTGAATACGCCGAAGGAGCGGACCGAGACATCCTTGTGAACGGTTATGGTGATCCGCGCCGGCTGATTGGCGCTGACGGTCAATTCCAAAATGCCGTTGAGGCTCTGGGTGGGGTATTCTTTGCAGACGAGATCTCCATCCACATAGATGGAAAAGGCTTTGTAATAAGGTTCGCTAAGATTGTTTTCCAGGGAGTCGCCGCAGTCGAAATAGTAGGTGCGCGCCTCCTCTTCCGCCGGCAGCTGGTATACGATGATCGAGTCGCCGCCCTTCTCCCGAGTGATGTTGTAAAATTCGCCGTCCCGGGTCAGGGAGACATTGTTGGTATAGGCAGGGTGGTATTCCTGAACCATGGACGGCCCCCCGGAAAGGGTTTGCAGCAGATGTTCCCCTGTATAGGGCCGCGCGGATAGCTTTAGAT
The DNA here is from genome assembly GCA_028692035.1 of Oscillospiraceae bacterium. GTDB lineage: Bacteria > Bacillota > Clostridia > Oscillospirales > Ruminococcaceae > UBA3818. The sequence goes on along the minus strand of JAQUYD010000004.1, from coordinate 104,714 downwards.
CCTGCTCCTGCGAAAGGTTGGCGCTGGTGACGATCCCCAGCGGCAGAAAATAGCTGTTTTGGCGGATCGAGTACTCCCCGTCGGAATAAACGGTGTCTGCGCGCAAGGGTTCCTGGCGGTAGATGGTATATTTTTGATTGAGAAGTGCATCGCTGATCAGGGTGCCGCCTACGGAGCTGACCTCCATCCAGTAGCCGGAGTAGCCCAGCTTGCGGATCCCCTGCAGGTAGTACTCGCCGGTCAGGGAGGTATAATGGTTTAAGGTGTTATAGCCGATGGCGCCGGTATAGTTGATGTCGTAGTTCTTTCGGTTGTTTTTTACCCGATAAAAACCGTCGTCCTGGATCTGCCCTTCCAGGCTGGTCACATTCAGGAAAGGCTGGCCCGCCGTGGAGGAGAAAAAGCAGGTGCTATAGAAAAGGGATTCCGTCACCGTAAGAACGCATAAGCAAATCACAAACAGCCGATGGGATAGCAGCCGGTGCCGGTATAAAAACAGCCCCAACCCATAGCAGGCCGCCGCCAGCAAGAAAAAGATCAGGAAAATCTGCAGGGAATTGTCATTGCCCCATAAGGTGCGGGTATAGGTGGAGAGGGTTTTGGGATACATCTGCCATAAGATGCAAGCGGCGAAGACGGCGCTTGCCAGTAGTAAAAACAGCAGTACCGCCCAAGAGATTGCGGAACGGCGGCAGGCAGGCTCCACCGGGCGCTGCAAAATCTGTGCCGCCAGGCAAAGGCCCAGCAGCACGAAAATATATCCATAGCGGCCGGGAAAAGCCTGATAATTGCCGGTGTGCCAGATCTTGTTGATGGGCTCGATGATGAGCGGGATCAGCATCAGCGAAAAAAGGGCCAGGATATAGGGCTCCTGCGGATTTTCCATCTCCCCGCGGATACAGCGCAACGACTGAAAAATAAAAACGGGGACGATCATAGCAGTGCATAAAACCAGCATACCAATGGTGCTGAAGGGAGTAAAAAAACTACCGCTTCCCAAACTTTGGAACAGGTTGCCGCCCCGGGCGGAATTCAGATACTGCAAAAGGGCCGGCAGCCACACCACTGCGGAGAGCACCGCCGCCCCCACCGTGCCGGCGCCTAGCTGAACAGTCCGCTGCCCACGGGTTTCCCGCGGGGAGAAAAACAGCACCCAAATCCCCACTGCCAGGATCAGAAACAGAACCAGCATATAGCTTAAGTAAAAATTGACGGTGATCATCGCTGCCAGGCAAAAGGCGAACGGCAAAAAAGAGCCGCTTTTTTCCAACCGCCGCAAAGACAGCAAAAGCAGCGGGAACAGATACATCATGTCCAGCCAGACTACATTCTGGTAAAACAGCATGGTATAACCGCAAAAGGCGTAGCTGACCGACAACAGGAGGGTGAAGGCGGCCCGAAGTTTTGGGAACACCCGGTCGAAGAAAAGAGATGCGCACCCGGCGCAGAGCATCATTTTCAAAAGGACTAAGATATTTGCCAGGTGCATCATCTGACTTTTTTCCACGAACGCCACCAAAAAGGAAAAAGGACTGGCAATAAAGAATAAAAACACGCCCCAAAAATTCATACCGCCTGCATTTTGCAGGTTGAGGAACAGGCTGCCTTTTCCAGACAAGATGTCCTTCAGTTCGCACAGAAGCGGAACCACCTGTTGATTCATGTCACACCAGGAAACAGTATTTTCACCAAAGGGAAACAGATCCTTTGTCGCATATAAAATGAGCAGCAGGCCGCCGGTTGCGAAAGCTGCCGCAAAAATTTTCAATCCTTTTTTCATAAAAGCACTTCTCTCCTATCGTCGTATGGGCAATAGTGTAAAGATTTTTCGCAGGAAAAACAAGCTAAAACCGCCCAATTTTTTAAAAAATCCGATATTTTTGTCACTCTGTCGAAAAAATGGCGGCGCAGCCAAAGGGAATGGGGAACTCTGATGAACAAAATGGGCATACAAAATAAGAACTCCTTGACAAACAAAATTATTTCCGGTAGTATAATTTCTTGGATTAGCGCTATATAAATTCATAATCGGATGAATGTTTCTACCAGCTACCGGAAATAGTTGACTATAGGCAATCCCCCGAAAGGGGAGGTCTATACCGTTCCGGAAGGCTGGTTTTTTGTTGTGAGGAGAATCGCAGAGAGAAGGGAAAGACCTATCAAAAAGAGGAGGCGCCAAAAATGAACTGTGACGTTGTAATCGTGGGGGCGGGCCCGGCCGGGATCTTTACTGCGCTGGAGCTGGTGCGGGGGAAAAGCCGCAAAAAGATTGTGATGGTGGAAAAAGGCAGCCCGGTACAGCAGCGCCGCTGCCCGAAAAGTCTTACGGGGCGGTGCGTCAACTGTAAGCCCTACTGCCATATCACCACCGGATTTTCCGGTGCGGGCGCTTTTTCAGACGGAAAACTGTCCTTAAGCTGTGAGGTGGGCGGCGAGCTGCCGGAGCTCATCGGAGAGGAATTGGCGCAACGGACCATTGAATATACCGATGGCATTTACCTAGAATTTGGAGCCGACAGGCATGTGGAGGGGATCGGCGCGGATGAGAAAGTCAAACAAATCCGGTCGCGCGCTATCCAGGCGGGGCTAAAGCTAGTGGACTGCCCGATCCGCCATCTGGGAACAGAAAAGGCTCAGGAGATCTATCTTGCCATCCAAGAATACTTGCAGGCCAATGGGGTGGAGATTCTGTTTGGCTGGAATTGCGAGGACCTGGTGCTGGATGGAGAGGAATGCCGGGGTGTGGCGCTGCACAAGGCCGAGGATCCCGCCCAATCCATGGAGGTTCTGGCGGACGAAACGGTTATTGCCACCGGCCGGCGGGGCGCCGACTGGCTGGAAAAGCTCTGCGCCGGGCATGGGATTGCCCATGAGCCAGGAACGGTGGATATCGGCGTGCGGGTAGAGGTGCGCAATGAGATTATGGAGGACGTAAACAACGTCCTGTATGAATCAAAGCTTATCGGCTACCCCCAGCCGTTCAAAAACAAGGTGCGGACCTTTTGCCAGAATCCCGGCGGCTTTGTCAGCCAGGAGAATTACGACAACGATTTGGCGGTGGTCAACGGCCACTCCTATAAATCGCAGAAATCCGGAAACACCAATTTGGCGATTTTGTGCTCGCATCATTTCACCGAGCCGTTTAATCAGCCCATCGCCTATGCCCAGAAAATCGGGGAATTGACCAACATGCTGGGGGACGGGCGGATCCTAGTCCAACGATTTGGCGACATTTTAGATGGCAAGCGCACCTGGGACAAGGAGCTGGGCCGTTCCAATGTACGCCCTACCCTGCCGGATGCGGTAGCTGGGGACATCACCGCCGCTATGCCGTACCGGGCGATGGTCAACATCATCGGCTTTATCCAGGCGGTGGATCATGTGGTGCCAGGTTTCGCTTCGGTGGAAACGCTGTTGTATTCGCCGGAACTGAAATTTTACAGCAATCGGGTCAAAATGGCCCGAAATTTTGATACCAGCATCCGTAAGCTGTACTGCCTGGGGGATTCTAGCGGTTGGACCCGGGGCCTGATGATGGCTTCCGTTATGGGGGTGCTTATGGGCCGCAGGCTGCTGGGGCGGGAATAATCGGAAAAGGGGGATGGAGATCCTCCTTTTTTTATCAAATTTTTTTGGGCTGGACATTTGGGCCAAGCCGTGGTAAAATCAGGGCATCACCCGCATTGTATACAATTATACGAACTGCTTACCGCAGAACAGGAGGAATTGGTTATGTCGGTCCCAAAGATTTGCCGCTCGATGGAAAAGATGGGTTTCACACCCCGCAATCAAAGAAAAAGCTCTGCCACCAGCGATCCAATTATCCGCATGTGCTGGAACGAAAATCAGTTGGGCATTTCCCCGAAAGCCGTGGCTGCCATGAAAGAGGCGCTGGAAAAAAGTAACCTGTATCCGGACTTTTATGCCGTAGCGCTCAAAGACCGCATTGGCGAGGTGTACGGGTTGACCAGGGACAATGTGTTCACCGCCGGCGGCTCCAGCGCGGTAATTGATGCGATTGGAGCGGTTTATCTGGACGAGGGAGATGAAGTTTTATACTGTACACCGACGTTTGGGGCCTATCGGGATATGGCGGTTGTCAACGGCGCCGTTCCGGTGGAGATCCCCCTAACCGCGGAAATGCGTTTTGATCTGGACGGGCTGTATGCAGCCATTACCGATCAAACAAAAATCATTGTGATCTGTAACCCCAACAATCCCACTGGCATGGCCGTAGGCGCGGCCGAATTGGAGGATTTTGTGAAAAAAGTGCCGGCGCATATTCTGATTATGATCGATGAAGCTTATATCGAATATGCGGACGATCCGGCGGTACGCTCGGCGGTGCCGCTGATCTCGGAAGGGTACTCTGTCATTGTGCTCAAAACCTTTTCCAAAATCCATGGGATGGCGGGAATCCGCGTTGGTTACGGCCTGGCCAAAGAGGCGATCATTGACGATTTGATGCGTTCCCCCGGCGCGTTTAATACGAGCACCGTAGCGATTGCCGGGGCGACTGCCTCGCTGGGCGACCGGGATTTTTTGTCCCGTTCCTACCAGATGGTCAAAGAGGGCCGGCATTATCTGATCAAAGAGATGGAGAAATTGGGTTGTCAAGTCTATCATTCCCAGACGAGCTTTTTATATTTTGATGCGCATATGGATCCTCAAAAACTCAAAGTAGAATGCGCTAAACGGGGAATCTTGATCGGCGCGTTTGAATTGTCCCGGGTTTCCATTGGAGATAGCAAACAAAATGCCGCTTTCATCTGCGCGCTGGCGGATATTTTAGATCAATAGTGTTGGGCAGATGCGCCGAAAGGTGCAAAAAAGAAACAAAAAGAGCGGGAAGCTTTCAAAGCTTCCCGCTCTTTTTGTTTCTTTTATTAGGCTTCGACATCCTCCACAGGTTCAACGACCTCTTCTTTTTCTTCAAAAGAACCGCCGTCCATTGCGTTAAAGGTTTTGCCTTCTACGGTCTGGGATTTAACTGTCATATCACCTTCTATGGAAACTTCGGTCTCGGTGTTGTATTTTACAGCGTCAAAACGCTCACCTTTGACGGTTTCGTTCAGATCGGTATCTGCCCAGAAGATGTTATAGCCGGATTCAGTCTGGCCATCACATTTGTAAATTCTCCAGCCAAAATCGTCCTCTTCGCCAACAATTCCTGCGCTAATCAGGCCGGCATTGACTTCAGGAGCGAAGTTTTTACCGGTGGAATCCAAGGTGGATTTGGCTTTTCTGGTGGAAAAATAGTTGTAAATTACAGTGCCTTCGGTTTCCAACTGGGTTTGGATCCACTGAATACCTTTGCTGGAAATGGAAGCCTCAGGTTCGGAAACGACCGGCTCAGAGGGAACGACCGGCTCAGAGGGAACGACCGGCTCAGAGGGAACGACTGGCTCAGAGGGAACGACTGGCTCAGAGGGAACAACCGGCTCAGAGGGAACGACTGGCTCAGAGGGAACAACCGGCTCAGAGGGAACGACTGGCTCAGAGGGAACAACCGGATCGGAAGGAACGACCGGGTTGACATGAGAAACGGGTTCACGTTCTACAAGTTCGCCATTGGCTACGGACGCCAGCGTCTGCTGCGGAAGAGCGGCAGTGGGAACGGACAGGTCATCAGAAATGGTAGAGACAACCGGCGCAGCGGTAATGATCTGCTGCGGCGCTACGTTGGTAGCATTCTCCAGGACAACAGTTTCCGTGTCCCCTGCAGTGCTTTGGATTTCTGGTGCAGCCCCCTGGGGAATAGCGCCATCAATGATATTCTGATCCGCACCGGAGACATGGTTTACAGCCACTTGATCCTGTCTGGAAAAGTTTTTTGCCAAAGAGACGGTAGCGGCACCGCCGGAAAGCATCAGTGCCAAAAGAATCGCCAGCACAACAGTTCTTTTTTTGCTATTTTTCTGGTTGTTTTCTCTCATAAAAGTTCCTCCTGTAATCAGACATGCTGTCATCTATTTTTTCTTTTTCTCATTTACTGACCTGAGTATACTACGGAAAAGTCTCAAAAAAGTCACAAAATCAAAAGAATTTTCTAAAAATTAAAAAAATTATGATTTTTTTAATTTTGTGATTTTTTTGTGCCAGATTCCTACATCCCGCATGGCGATTGCCTTTGTGCTTCTATTTTTGCGGGAAATATGATATGATAGCCAAAAGAAATGGCGGGGGGGGGACTGGGCGGTGGAGGAGATTGCTTATTGTGGGTTCCGGTGTGACCGGTGTCCAGTGTACCAAGCATATGCCAGTGATGACGATGCGGCGAAAAAGGACCTTGCCCGGCGCTATTCCACGGCGGAGAGGCTCCTTTCGCCGCCGGATATCCACTGTACCGGGTGCCGGGCGGCGGATCATACACTTCCGGTTTTTTGCAGCGGATGTTTTATCCGCACCTGTGCGCGGCAAAAAAATCTGCCCCACTGCGGGGCTTGCGCCGATTATCCCTGTGCCTATCTGGAAAAACATGTCCCAGCGGAAAGCCCCAGCAGAAGGTTGCTGGAGCAGTGGCGCAAAAAAGAGGGAAATGGCCAATTAAAATAAGAGGGGAAGAGTTCCATGGCAGCCGATAGAAATTTTGTGAAGGCAAGCATTACAAAAAAGGGGGAGGCCCGCCTGCGGGAGGGACACCCTTGGGTATACGACACGGAGGTTGTGTCGTTGCAGGCCCCCTGCGAGGATGGCAGCCTGGTGGAGGTTGTAAGTTCCAAGGATCGCTATCTGGGGGTAGGGTTTTACAATCACCACTCCAAAATCCGCATCCGGGTCATCTCCGCCAACGCCAACGACCGATTTGACCGGGATTTTTTCCGCCGCCGGCTATCCCACGCCTGGGAATACCGCAAAACGGTCATGGGCGCCGACGCAGACTGCTGCCGCCTGATTTTCGGAGAAGCGGACCTTTTCCCGGGGCTTACAGTGGACCGGTTCGGAGATGTTTTGGTGACCCAGACCCTGTCGTTGGGGATGGAACGGCTCAAACCGATGCTGTTTGAAGAACTGTACCGGCTGCTGAAAGAGGACGGGCAGGTGATCCGCGGGATTTATGAGCGAAACGATGTGGCCATCCGCAAACTGGAAGGGATGGAGGAAAACAAGGGCTTTTTCCCGCTAGCGGGCTTGCCTTTGCCGGATAGTACCAGGACCGAGATTGTGGAAAACGGGATCCGCTATCAGGTGGATTTTGAAAACGGCCAAAAAACCGGATTTTTCTTAGATCAGAAGTATAACCGCCGGGCGGCGGCGGCGCTGGCTCCCGGCAAACGGGTGCTAGACTGCTTTACCCACACCGGCTCGTTTGCCCTCAACGCGGCAAAAGCTGGCGCAGCCCATGTCCATGCGGTGGACATTTCCGGGGACGCGGTGAAGATGGCCCAGCACAACGCCGATTTAAACGGGCTGGGCGCAGACATGAGTTTTGAGACGGCCAACGTGTTCGACCTGCTGCCGTCCCTGTCCGGCCAGCCGTATGATTATATTATCCTGGATCCCCCTGCGTTTACAAAATCGCACCAAACGGTGGAAGCAGCCATGCGCGGGTATAAGGAAATCAACCTGCGGGCTATGAAGCTGCTGCCCCGAGGCGGATATCTGGCCACCTGCTCCTGCTCCCATTTTATGACGGAGGAATTGTTCTGCAAAATGCTGCGGGCTGCTGCGTTTGACGCACGGGTTTCCCTGCGGCAAATTGAAGCGCGCCAGCAGTCGCCGGATCATCCGATCCTGTGGAATGTGCCGGAAACCAATTATCTGAAATTTTACCTGTTTCAGGTGGTATAGCAAAAAAGCCGGGCGTTTGGGCGGCACTCATAAAACAGCATAGAGTTGTTTTCGGGGAACGGCATAGCTTCGGCTATGCCGTTTCTCCGTTTTGCAGGTCATAGAGCAAGGCGGCGGGGAGTATTCCCACAAGGTCATAGGATATGTCTACCTGCTGTTCCCGCGCACCATTTGACTTGTCGGAAGCGTGAACATATACCGCCTTTACCATATCGTTCAATACGGCGGGCGTCAGCTCGTCCAAGTCAAGATACTTCCGCACCTTGCTTATAAACCTGTCAATGTTTTCTGCCTGTTCTTCCTGCTGGGTAATTTCTTCATTCAGTTGCAACAGCTTCTCCTGCAGTTCCGTCTGCTCCTGCTCGTAATCGTCAGAGAGCATTTGAAATCTGCTGTCAGAGATTTTCCCATTGGCGTTATCTTCGTAAATACGCTTGAATAATCTGTCGAGTTCTTCAATACGGCGTTCTGCTTGTGTAAGTTGCCGCCGCTTTGCCGCAAGTTCTTTCTTTGCTTCGGCTTTCTGCTTCGCGCCCATCGCTTTCCGAAACCGTTCTTCATGGTTGGATACGCAGGCAATCACAAGCCGCATATGCGCGAGTACGCCCTGCTCCAACATAACGGCGCGGATAAAGTGCGTCGGGCATACCTCTTTCCCGTTCAGCCTTGAAGTGGAGCAGATGAAATGGTCTTGCCTTGCTTCAAAGTTCCTGCTTGTGCAGTAGTACAGCTTTTCCCCGCAATCAGCACAGCGGACAATCCCAGAAAACATATTTGTCTTGCCTGTCCTCGTTGGGCGGCGCTTGTTCTTGCGGAGTTCCTGTACCCGTTCCCACGTGTCTGTGTCGATGATTGCTTCGTGGGTATTCTCAAACACAAGTTGTTTTTCTTCGGGATTGTAGCATTTCTTTTTGGATTTGTAGGACTTCTTGAAAGTCTTGAAGTTCACAGTATGCCCCAAGTAATCTTTCTTTTCCAAAATCGTTGCCACAGTATCAGACACCCAATGGTACGGATTTTCGGGAATGGGTTGGTTTGTCATTTTGCCTTGCGCTTGCCAATATGCGGCGGGTGTAAGTACCTTGTCCGTTTTCAGAATACGGGCAATCTGCGTAGGCCCGTAGCCCTCTAAACAAAGCGCATATATCCGCTTGACTATCTCGGCGGCGTCCTCGTCCACTGCCCATTGTTTCGGATTGTCGGTGTCTTTTATGTAGCCGTAGGGAGGGTTGGTGCAGAGATGTTCTCCCGCTTCACCTTTGGACTTCATCACAGCCCGTATCTTCTTGCTCGTATCGCGGCAATACCACTCGTTGATGATATTCAAAAATGGGGTGAAGTCATTTTCTTTTGCGTATTTACTCAATATTGCCTTGTGATTTACAATGCTGTTGCTGTCGCCCTGCAATTCGTCGTCGCGTGATAAACGGCAATAGAGGGCGGTAATTTTGTCAGACTGCCTTAACATAGAATGTTCCTCCTTTATCGGCGGGCAGTCTGACAATACAGGATTGCTTGTATCTATTGTATCGGCTCTCGCTTTCTTTATCAATAGGTGGACGCAAATTATCATGCTCCATAAGGCGAAAAATTTTGCTTGGCAGGCTCTTTTGCCCGTCGTAGCTGCCTGTAAAGCGGTAGGTCGTGCGCCCCGATTTTATGACCACCTCATGCGTCGGAAGTTCATAGGCAAGAGGATTTCTCACCACGATATGCCCGTTTACTATCTTTCGTTTCCGTTCCATTCCTTTCCCGTCCTTTCTGTTGCACTAACTACGGAGCAAGCATAGGAAAGGGGTACCCTTTCCGTAAAATGCCCCGCATTTTGCTTGTTGGGATATTCCCAAACCCTTTCATTTCGTAAGCTTCGCAAACTGCAAAAGCAATCGCCGTTCCGACTTCCAAACTTCCGCCATAAGCCCTTTCAAATCGTCCATATCGGCGGCGTGGATACCTCCCGTTTCATTAACACGCCGCGCTATCTGATTGAGATTAACGCCCATCTTTTGAAGCTGTGCCGTATGCGCTTTTATCTCCGGCGTATCAAGCAAAATGATGTACCCGTCAATGAGCATTTTGCGGGCGAATGCGGACAGGTTTTTTGTGGGTATCTGCTTCATCTTTTGCTCTATCAAGCCCCGTTCTTCTTCCGTAACCCTCACGATGATTTGGACGCTTCGTTTTCTGTTTTCCATTCGCATTTCTCCTTTCACTATCTACAACACCGCAAACCGGAAATTGCCAAAGATTTTAAGAAATATTAAGAAATATTTTTCGCTCAATTACTAACACGACACCAATCCCGTTTTGCCAAAGTTGGCGCAATAAATTTTCAAAATATATTGACATTCTTCTATGCGTTGTGTATAATAACATATAGATAAAAATCTATGGGAGGTGAAGTAGTTGGATACAAACGAGAAAAGAATTGCCACTATTTTCAAAGCATTCTGCGATGAAAATAGAATACACGTTCTAAAACTGCTTATAGCGGGTGAGAAGTGCGCTTGTGATTTACTTGACGAAATCAAAATTACGCAGCCCACTTTATCCCATCACATGAAAATCCTTTGCGATGCGGAAATTGTTATTCCTCGCAAAGAGGGAAAATGGACTTATTATTCACTGAACCCGGACGGTGTTGAGAAAGCAAAGAGACTGCTTTCCGAAATTACACAATTACAACACCAACCGACACAAAACTAAGCCGCCTTTCAAACTGGCGGCTTCTGTTCAACACTAAATATAGATACATTTCAATGTATCTATGAAATGGAGGCTGTATGATGAATACAATAAAATCAATTTGGTACTTTATTCAAAACCAACTGCTTGGTATGGAGTGGTTGGATGACCTAATTGGGAAAGGGCTAACCGCCGTTGGGTTTGATTTATCTACCCCAGTAGGTGCAAGCGTACACTTTTTCCTTTATGACACCATCAAAATTATGGCATTACTCGCCATATTGATTTTGATTATTTCCTATATTCAAAGCTATTTCCCACCGGAACGGACGAAAAAAATACTTGGACGTTTTCAAGGAATTGGTGCAAACTGCATTTCTGCGCTTCTCGGCACTATCACGCCGTTTTGCTCCTGTTCCTCCATTCCACTATTTATTGGCTTTACAAGTGCGGGCTTACCTCTCGGGGTAACTTTCTCGTTTTTGATTTCCTCCCCTATGGTTGACCTCGGCTCGCTTATCCTTCTAATGAGCATTTTCGGATGGAAAGTTGCAATCGTTTATGTGCTGCTCGGTCTTGTAATTGCTGTTACGGGCGGTACATTGATTGAAAAAATGCACCTTGATAATCAAGTGCAAGAGTTTATTCGCAGTGGAAACACGCTCGATATTCCGCAGGAAAAATTACAGTTCAAGGACAGAATAAAGTTTGCTCGGGAGCAGGTCGTTGATACCGCAAAAAAGGTTTTTCCTTATGTTCTTGTAGGTGTCGGAATTGGTACGTTTATTCACAACTGGATACCCGAAGATTTTATTGTAAAAATCCTCGGCGACGGCAATCCTTTCGGCGTTATTCTCGCAACAATTGCGGGTATTCCTATGTATGCAGATATTTTTGGTACAATTCCGATTGCGGAAGCGCTGTTGGCAAAGGGCGCGCAGCTTGGTGTTGTTCTCTCTTTTATGATGGGTGTAACAACCTTGTCACTACCCTCAATGATTATGCTACGTAAAGCCGTTAAGCCGAAATTGCTTGCTTTATTTATTGGTATATGCGCTGTTGGCATTATTATTGTGGGGTACATCTTTAATGCGATTCAATTTTTGCTTGTATAAGCGGCAATGTGTTTTGATTTATATTTGGACAAAATAATTTTGGAGGTAATAAATTATGCCACTATTTAATTTTAAAAAGAAAAAGAAACTGGAAAAAGAACAATCCTGTTGTGGATGTGATTGCGAAACAAGACTTTTGCAGCCGATAGCAAAAAAAGTCGGAAACGAACTGCACAACATAAAAGTCCTTGGTGCGGGCTGCGGTTCATGCCATGAACAATTGAAATACGTAAAAGAAGCAGTAAAAAATATGGGACTTGATATTGAGATCGAATACATTACGGATTTGCAAAAGGTAATGGAGTATGGCGTTATGCACGTTCCGGCTCTTGTAGTAAACGAAAACGTGGTTAGCATGGGGAAAGTCTTAAAAACTGCCGAAATTCAAATACTATTACAACAATTAGATTTTTGTGATAATCCAACATAAGAAACTGCCGCATATTGGCAGCAAACGGCGGTTTTGAGTAATCAAGGCCGCCGTTTTGCCGTACCAGCGGGAAGGCAGCATGGCAGCATCAAGGAGGAATGGCTATGTTGTGTTTTAGCCCCTAACGCTTATTTTTATTGCAATTACCCCCTACCGGGAGGAACGGGGGTGATTTAGATGACCTATACGGACAAGCTACGGGAGCACATTCAGCACACATTCAACGCCTTTTGCAAGACCACTTTACGCTATGAGGCAATCAACGCCTGCCGCGACTTGCAGAGGAAACAGAAGCGTGAGGTATCGCTTGACTATCTGCATGAACTACACTTTGAGCCTGGTAGCACAGACGAGTATTTTGCCATGCGGGACGAGCCAACCGCCTTCGCTTTTCGCGGCGAAACAGTCCTTATCGAAAACAGGCAGTTGGTAACAGCCCTATTGAAGCTATCGGAACAACGTCGGGAAATCCTGTTTTTGCGTTTTTTCTTCGGGTGCAGAGATAAGGAAATCGGCAGATTGTACGACTGCCCCCGTAGTACGGCAAATTACAGGAAGAACGCCGCCTTGCGCCTGTTGCGGAAAGAAATGGAGGTATTGAGAAATGGCGAGTAAGAAATATCCCTTGTTGCCTATTGAAGTGATAGAAAAAGCTGTTACGGGAGAGCCGGAAGCGATGGACACAGTATTGCGGCACTACGCCGGGTACATCAAATACCTATCCATGTATCAAGGACATTTCAATAGCGACATAGAGGACAGGCTCAAAGCAAAGCTGATAAATGCTATCTTGCAGTTTCGGTTTGACCGTTAACGAGTAGCAAAGCCATGAAAAGCTGTCAAGGGTAAACTTCGCGCTTCGCGCCCTTGACAGCTTTTCCCGTCTTTGCTGTATGGCAATCAAGAGGGCGCAAGCAGCAGACCGCTTGCGCCCTCAAATATTATGGGTGTCCTGTCACGCAATAGAGGTCAAAAAAGCCTGTATTCATGCGGCTTTGCGGACGCTGAAACAGAGTGGGTAAGGGTTTTATATTCCCTCCCTCAAAAATGGCGTTCTACTGCGTAACATTTACAGCATAACGCCGAACGCAAAAGACGGGTGAAAGCGTCTGCTTCTCACCCGTCTTTTGTTGCACCCCGTATGGCAGCTACCCTGTTCAGTTTGTTGTTGATACTGTCTTATCAGTAGCTACCTTTGTCCCGGCTTTTTTGCTTACAGGGCGGCGGAAATATGCTACAATAAAAAGGATGTAAGAATGCAGGCAAAAACGATGGGAGGGAATGTGAAATGGCGGTTATCCGAATGAACCTGCTGTCCAAAAGTTTGGGGCGGCAGACCAACATCACGGTGGTTTTGCCCACCATGACCTATGACGACATGGCGGCGGGAAAAGAGGTCTATCAGCCGGGGATGCGCTATCAGCTGATGTATCTGCTCCACGGAACGTACGGGGACGAGACCGACTATCTGCATTTTACCAATATTGTGCGGTATGCGGATGAGCATAAACTGGCGGTGGTCATGCCAGCTGCCGCCAATTCTGATTATGCAGACTATCTGCAGGGTCCCCGATATTTTACCTGGATTACCGAGGAGCTGCCACTGGTGCTGAAGACGCTCTTCCCCATTTCCGACCGGCGGGAGGATACCTTTGTGGCGGGCCTTTCCATGGGGGCCAACGGCGCGATGAAAATTGCCATGGCTTATCCGGGGCGGTTTGCCGCGGCGCTTATGATGTCTGGCGCCGCCCGGTTGGGAGAAGAGCTGCCGGCGTTTGCAAAAAGCCGGCGGGAGGAAAGCATGGCGCTGCCAGATCTTGCCGATTTTTATGGCGATCTGGCGTATTTTTCAGGCTCCCGGTTCGACGCGTACGCCCAGGCCGAACAGCATGCCAGTTCGGGGATTTCCTTGCCCCGGATGTTTTTCACCTGCGGCACAGAGGATATCCGTGCCCTGCCGCGCTGCCGCAAAGCGGCAGATTTTTTGACCGGACTGGGATGCGACGTTTTTTATGAAGAGGTGCCGGGTTACCAGCATGAATGGGATTTTTGGGATCTGAGCCTGCGCAAGGCCATTGGTGGATGGCTGCCGCTGCGCCACGGGCCGATTCTGCAGGAAGAGGGAAAGGAAGGATAGAGGATGATCTATACCATACAAAACGGCTATTTAACGGCGCAGGTTAAAACAAAGGGCGCGGAACTCTGCTCTTTAAAAGACGGGCAGGGGACAGAGTTCCTGTTCGATGCAAACCCCGCCTACTGGGGCCGCAGCGCCCCGGTGTTGTTCCCCTTTGTGGGCAGCTTAAAAAACAAGGCGTTTTCCTACGGGGGAAGGTCTTATCCCATGGGCCAGCACGGTTTTGCGCGGGACATGGAGTTTACCCTGCTGGAGCAGGGTAAACAGGAGATCTGGTTTCGCCTGTTGTCGGACGAAGAAACTCTTCAAAAATATCCCTTTTCCTTTGTGCTGGATATTGGCTACCGGCTGGAGGGGAATGAGGTGCGGGTATCGTGGAAGGTGCATAATCCTGACAGGGAAAAAACGCTGTATTTTTCCATCGGTGCCCACCCGGCATTTTTGTGCCCGCCCGCTGGCGGCGGAATGGACGGCTGTTATCTGGGATTCGATCTGCCGGGAGATCTTTCTTACCGCCTGTTGAACGCTCAAGGGCTGGTGACCGGAGAATCGCACACGCTCCCGCTGAAAGGCGGCTGCTATCCCCTTTCCCCCGGCCTTTTCGACCACGACGCGCTGCTCGTGGAAGGCAGGCAGACCGGCCGGGTCTGGCTGGCGGACCGGGAGAAAAAACCGTTTGTGACGGTGGCGTTCGACGCGCCGCTATTTGGCGTCTGGTCCCCGGCGGGAAAGGACGCTCCTTTTGTTTGCATTGAGCCTTGGTATGGCCGGTGCGACGGGGAAAATTTCTCCGGCGATTTGACAAAACGGGAATACGGCAACAACGTCGCGCCGGGAGAGACCTTCCGGGCGGCATACCAAATCATCATCGGCTAAACCTGCCAGTACAGAATAAGGGAAGGAACACTATGGATTTTTATGAAGTTGTGAATAACAGGCGAACTGTCCGGGATTTTTCTCAAAAGCAGGTGCCGGAGGACAGCCTTTCCCGGATTTTGCAAGCCGCTTTCAAAGCGCCGACCAACGATCATCTGCGCCAATGGGAAATTGTTGTGCTGCAAGAGAGGGAGTCAATCGAAAATGCGCTGGAGCAGGTGCGGGAAAAGGCCGGTTTGCAGCAAAACGCTTTGGCGTCCCGCCCGTTGGACGATTTCCAGCGCAGGATGTATGCCGACGCGGTTCCGAAACAATACCGCATGCTTTCTCAAAGCGGGTGCCTACTGTTGCCTTTTTATAGGCAAAATGGGGATCTGCTGCATCCGGTTGCGCTACAATCCCTCAATGGGTTTGCTTCCATTTGGTGTTGTATCGAACATATTCTGTTGGCCGCGGCGGCGGAGGGGCTCGGCTGCGCCATCAGGATCCCTGTGGGGGAAGAATGGAAGTTTGTGGCCAGGCAGGTAGGCGCGCCGGAAGGGTACGTCATGCCCTGTTATATTGCGGTGGGGTATCCTGCCGAAGATGCTATCCGGCCGGCGCAGGAGCCGTTGGAGCTGGTACGGAAGATCCATAAGGAAAAATGGTAACAGGCCCGGCAGAAAACCGAATTCCCCGTTTGATTTTTTATTTCAAAGATTTGTTGTAACGATTGGGTTGGCAGATCGGTTCCTTTTTTGTGGAATTTTCTTGCATATACAGGGAAAAGTTGAGAACCCCCACATTATTGAAAAAAATCTGCGTATTTTCGAAAATTTTTTCTGTTTGAGCAGTTGAGAAATCCTATGCAAGCGGGTATAATAAACTTGATTGTGCAGATGTCTGTCCGCGCGGCCGGGAAATGGGGCCCAGCGAGGTTTCTGCCCAGCCGAAAGGCGAAAATTTGCTTTTAAATCCGCAGGATTCGAATAAACAAGGAATATCAAAGGGGGACGCAATCGTGTTTTTTACAAAAGATATCGGCATTGACCTGGGTACGGCAAATACCTTGATTTTTATGAAGGGAAAAGGCATTATCATGCGGGAACCGTCGGTTGTGGCGGTGGACGTGCGCAGTGATTCAGTTAAGTTCGTCGGGCAGGAAGCAAAGGACGTTATCGGCAGAACCCCCGGTTCCATCGTGGCGGTCCGCCCGCTGAAAGACGGCGTAATCGCAGATTTTGACATTACGACCAGCATGCTGCAACTGTTTATCAAAAAAGCGCTGGGCAATTCTATCTTCGTCCGGCCGCGGGTGGTGATCTGCATCCCCTCCGGCGTGACCGAGGTGGAACGCCGCGCGGTAAAAGAAGCGACCCAGAAGGCGGGCGCCAAATATGTGTCCATCATTGAGGAACCAATGGCGGCGGCCATTGGCGCGGGATTGCCTGTGGCAGAGGCCACTGGCAGCATGGTTGTGGACATCGGCGGCGGTACCAGCGAAGTGGCTGTTATTTCGCTGGGAGGCATCGTGGCGTCCCGTTCGGTACGGGTTGGCGGCGATGAATTCGATTCTTCGATCATTCAATATATAAAAAAGAAGTATAACCTGCTGATTGGTGAGCGCACCGCTGAGGACGTCAAGATCCAGATCGGCTCCGCTTTTCCTTACGACGGCGAGGCGCCGATGGAGATTAAAGGCCGCAACCTGGTGGACGGCCTGCCCAAAAACATCATGGTCGAGCCCCACGAAATTCGAGAGGCGCTGGCCGACCCGTTGGAGCTGGTCATGGACGCGGTCAAAACAACCCTAGAGCGGACCCCGCCGGAATTGTCCGCCGATATTATCGATCACGGGATCACGCTGACCGGTGGCGGTGCGTTGCTGAAGGGGCTGGACCAGCTGATTACCAAAGAGACCGGGATGCCGGTTTATGTGGCGGAACGCCCGCTGGATTGTGTGGCTGACGGTTCCGGTACGGTGTTGGAGAACCTGGAAAAACTGCGCGACGTTCTGGCGGAGGACGACCGGCGCGGTTAACCGGTTCGGTTTGTTGGATGTGTTTTTTGCGGCGGTGGCAGCCGCGTTTTTCCCATTCCGTGCCCGGCCTAAGGCGGCATGGGATCTTTTGCCCGGCGGGTTTGCCGGATAAAAGGGAAAAGCGGCCCATGGCCGCTTTTTGTTTCCGCTTGCGGATCGCAAATGAAGATAGACAGCAAAGGAGGGCGGGTCGTGAAGGATTTTCTGAAAACAAAGACATTTAAAATCATTTTGGGGCTTGCTGTGCTGATGTGCGCCTTTATGATCCGAGCCGCTTATACCGAGGGGGTAGCCACTTTTGCCCAGAGGATTATGGGGGTGGTCGTATACCCGTTTCAGCGGGTGGCGACGGATATTTCCGCCGGTGTGACCAGTATGCTGCAGGGCCATTTGCGCACCGAACAGCTGCAAGAGGAAAACGAGCAGTTGAAAGAGGAGATCCAGCAGCTGCAGGATCAGCTGCTGGACTATGAGTCGATTAAAAACGAGAATCAGCTATATCAGAAGTTTTTAGATATCAAAGAGCAGAACGCAGATTTTGAGTTCTGTCCCTCCATGGTCATCGGAAGGGACGCCAACAGCCAGTTCGGCAGCTTTGTCATTGATAAGGGAACGTTGCAAGGGGTTTCCAAGCAGGATCCGGTCATTACCTCCGATGGGTTGATCGGCGTGATTGAAGAGGTGGGGCTGACCTATTCCCGGGTTATTACGATTTACGATCCGGGATTGAATGTAGGGGCTTATGTTTCCCGCACCCGGGATACCGGTATTGTGTCCGGCGCGGTAGATGCCGAGGAAGAAGGCGAGTGCCGGATGACCTATTTGCCCCGGGACAGCGGCGCGGCTATCGGGGACATGGTTCTCACCTCAGGCGGCAACATTTTCCCAAAGGGGCTTAAAATCGGTACGATCATGGAGATCCAGCAGGAGGGGCATGGCGTGTCGCTCTATGCGGTGGTGGAGCCGTTTGCCTCGATCCAGGACGTGAAGGATGTATTTGTGATTATCTCATTTGCCGGGCAGGGTATTGAAATCGGCGAGGATCTGCAAAACGCCGGAGAAACGCAGGAAAACGGCGGCGAAAGTGCGTCCGGGGCGGAGAGCCCTTCCGCGGAGGCCGGCCAATGATTCGGAAAAAGCGGTTCTGGAATTCGGTCAAATACGGAATATACGGCCTGATCCTACTGGTTTTGTATGCGCTCCAGACGACTGCCGGCGCCTTTGAAATTTTTGGGATCCGGCCCATTTGGGTTTTGTCCTTTACCGTGGCGGTTTCCATGTGCGAGGGGATAATGGCAGGGGCGGTTTTCGGCGCGGTCAGTGGCCTTCTCTGCGACTTGGGCAGCCAGGCGCTGTTTGGATTCAATGGGCTGTTGATGCTGTGCGGTTGCGCGGCAATCAGCCTGTTGAGTATTTTTTTAATCAAGGTCAGTTGGAAAAGCGCGCTGCTTTTAGGCGGCGGTTTGGCGGCAGTTCGGGCGCTGCTGGAGTTTTTCTTTTTTTATGGGCTTTGGGGCTATGAAAATGTACACTTGATATTGATACATTCGGTATTTCCAATGCTTATTTATACGGTCTTCTGGATGCCTGTGTTTTTGTTGCTGGTTCGAAAGATCAAAGAAAAGTGTGATGGCCGGTGGGAGGAATAGGGCACTTTTGGATGTTTGTATTTTCAGATCTGCTGTCGCAACAATCCAGCAGAGAGGTGGAACATGGAGAAAAAAATCAACTCGAGTCGTATTTGGATTTTATTTGGCTTGATTTTAGCCGTGGGTCTGATTTTTGGCCTGGTTTTGATCGAGATTCAAATTGTGCATGGCCAGGCTTATTCCGAACTGGCGACCAAGGGCACGACCCGGTCCCAAACCATCCAGGCTGCCCGAGGCGAGATCACCGACCGGTATGGCCGGCCACTGGTCCAGAACGAAGTGGGCTATAATATCACCTTGGACAAGGCTTACCTGACCCGGGGAAAGGAAAATGAAATCATCCTCCGCCTGTTGGGCCTTTTGTCCGCCGCAGGGGATGAATGGATTGATAAACTGCCGGTCACGGAGGCGGAGCCGTTTGCCTTCCGCGACGGGCAGGAGGCAGAAGTTGCCAAGCTCAAGGACTTTCTCAATGTTGGTTCCTACACCAATGTGGAGGATGTGATGAGTTGGCTGGTTGAACGGTACGGGCTGGAGGGTTATACCCGGACGCAGCAGCGCCAGCTGGCCGGCATCCGGTACGAGATGGAGCGGCAGGGATTTTCAATTTCGGCCCCGTATACGTTGGCGGAAAACGTAGAGGTTTCCACTGTGATTCAGATCAAAGAACGCTCTTACGAGCTCTCCGGCGTCATGGTGGTGGAAAGCACCGTCCGCGAGTATGCGGCAGGGGATATCGCTCCCCACCTGGTGGGCCAGATCGGCCCCATTTACGCGGAAGAATACGCGGAGCTAAAAAACCAGGGGTATGCCATGAACGATACCATTGGGAAAAGTGGCATCGAGGAAGCGTTTGAATCTGCACTGCGGGGCGAAAATGGCAAACGGACCATCACCCTCAATTCCAACGGCGAGGTGATCGACGCCGCCGTGACAAAATCCCCGGTGCCGGGCAACTCGATTATGCTGACCCTTGACATCGACTTGCAACGGGTGGCACAGGATACGCTGGCGCAGGAGATCCTCTGGCTGCAGGCCAACGGCGAGGAGGGCGAGGGCAGAGAAGCGTCTTCCGGGGCGGTCGTGGCCATTGAGTGTAAAACGGGAGAAATCCTGGCCATGGCCAGCTATCCGACCTACAATTTGGCCACCTATAATCAGGACTACAATGACCTTTTGGCCAATCCGGACAATCCTCTTTTTAATCGCGCGCTGCAGGGGACCTATGCGCCGGGCTCTATCTTTAAGCCGCTTGTGGGGACTGCCGGCCTGCAGGAGGGGCTGATTACGCCCGCCTACACTTACACCTGTAACCATGTTTATACGTTTTACGAGGACTATCAGCCCCGCTGTTTGGGCTGGCACCCGAACTATACGGTGATGGATGCGCTACGCGTTTCCTGCAACATTTTCTTCTATGATCTGGGCCGCCGGCTAGGGATTGATACGCTGGTAGATTATGCCCGCCAGTTTGGCCTAGGCGAACCTACCGGCATTGAGCTTCCGGAGGCGTTAGGGCACATGTCCAGTCCCTCGTATAGCGAGGGGATTGGCGAAACCTGGAATCCGGGCGATGTGCTTCAAGCGTCTATCGGGCAGGGCAAAAGCTTGTTTACCCCGCTGCAGCTGGCAACCTATGTTTCCACGCTGGCAAATGGGGGCGTGCGGATGAAAACCCATCTGGTTAAAAGTATCAAAAGCTATAATCTGGATCAAACGGTGGAGGATGTAGAGCCGGAAGTGATGGTGGACATGAACCTTTCCGATACGACGGTGAGCGCTGTCCGCGACGGCATGATCCGCGCGTCCGGCCAAAACGGATACAGTGGAACCTCCGGCGCTTATTTTGGGAATTATGCCATCTCGGTGGCGTCGAAAACCGGTACGCCGGAGACCACCGGTTTCCCCAACGGCACCTACATCTGCTATGCACCAGCGGATGATCCTGAGATCGCCGTGGCGGTGGTCATTGAGAACGGATACCATGGCTACTGGGGCGCAGCGGTGGCAAAGGCCATCTTCGATGAGTATTTCTTTGGCAAAACCAACGACCAGATCCCCACGAAGACAGACACCCTGCTTCCGTAAGCGGACAGCGGTCCGACTAAGGGGATTTAAGCGTAGCGAACGGCGCGAAGCCCTGCTTTCCCTTAAGAAAAATACCCTACAGAAAAAACGGCAGCCCGCGATTCGGACTGCCGTTTTTTTGTAGGGTATTTTCAAGGGGGAGGCATGAGGCATTTTGCGCCTTCCCTTTTAGGTATTTGTTCATTATCGTTTGTGGCAGGAGCCGCCCATCGGACAATGTCCACAATTTCCGCCGCATGAGGACTTGCCTTTTTTCTTATCCCTTACCATCACGGCGACAATGCCGGCTACTACCATGCAAAGCGCGAGACAGATCAGGATCGTTGCAATATTTTCTGAAAACCATGACAGCATTTTGGATCAGCCCCTTTCTTGGGGGAGCAGGCGGCGCGCAATCCTGGTTTTGCATCACCCTGCAGGGCGGTGCAAAAAACCAGCTGTCGCTTTGTTGCTCCTTTTCTCAAAGGTACAAAACCGAGTCTCAGACTTCGCGTTTTGTACGGTCAAATTTTTACGGTAGCGGTCAGCTTGGTGGCTTCTTTGTAAGGCTTTACAAGCATGTAGATCATGCCAACAAGAATTGCTACGGCGAAGATTAAGCCGACCATATTGACGTTACCGGTAAACAAACCGCCGAATTGATTGATCATCAATGCCACCGCGTAGGCAAAGCCGCACTGGTAACCGATGGCGAACCAAGTCCATTTGGGATTGTTCATTTCCCGCTTAATCGCGCCGATGGCTGCAAAGCAGGGCGCGCACAGCAGGTTAAAGACCAGGAAGGAATAACCGGTAACGCTGGTGAACACACCCGCCAGGGTGGCGTAGACATTGCCGGAAGCACCGTAGAGGATACCCATAGTGCCCACAATATTCTCTTTCGCAACAAGGCCGGTGATGGAAGCGACTGCCGCTTCCCAAGTTCCCCAGCCCAGAGGCTTAAAGATCCAGGCGATGGCGCCGCCGATTGCCGCTAGGATGGATGAGTCAATCTCATCCTCCGCCAGCATGCGGAATGCGCCGTCTACAAAGCCGAAGTAGGTGGTGAACCAAACGACGATGGTGGAAAGAAGGATGATGGTACCAGCCTTTTTAATGAAGGACCAGCCGCGCTCCCACATGGAGCGAAGTACGTTTTTAAGCGTCGGCCAGTGGTAGGCTGGGAGCTCCATGACAAAAGGAGCGGGTTCGCCGGAGAACATCTTTGTCTTTTTTAGCATGATGCCGGAAAGGATGATGGCAGCCATACCGATAAAGTAAGCGGAGGTTGCCACCCAAGCATTGCCGCCGAAAATAGCGCCGGCAATCATGGCGATAAAAGGCACCTTCGCGCCGCAGGGGATAAAGGTGGTGGTCATGATGGTCATGCGCCGGTCCCGTTCGTTCTCAATGGTACGTGACGCCATGATGCCCGGCACGCCACAGCCGACGCCAACCAGCATCGGAATAAAGCTCTTACCACTCAGACCAAACTTGCGGAATACACGGTCCAGCACAAAGGCGATACGGGACATATAACCGCACGCTTCCAAAAAGGCCAACAGCAAAAACAGCACCAGCATCTGGGGAACAAAGCCCAGCACCGCGCCTACACCGGCCACAATCCCGTCGTTGATAAGCCCGCTCAGCCATTCGGCCGCACCTACTTTTTCTAGGCCGTTGCCCACCAGCACGGGAATGCCGGGTACCCAGACGCCATAGGTGGAAGTGTCCGGCGCGCCATAGGCTTCTTTGTAGGTGGTGTCAAGATAGGCGGCGACAGCACCTTCCAGATCTGCCCTTGTGGTATCAGGGACCTCAGTCACTTCGAGGGTTTCCTCGTCCTCCACTTCATAGGTTACGCTGGCGTTCTCGGGAGTGAGGGCTACGAGTTCTTCCAAAGCAGCTTTTGCGGCAGCTTCATCGTAACTTTCCGACTCCAAATCCACTGCGGCGGCAATCTCTTCGCTGCCATATTCAGCGTTGAACGCGTCGATGATCAGATCGGTATCGCCGTACTGCTCCGCCGCCGCTTCATAAGTAGAGGTGCCGATGCCGAAGAGGTGCCAACCGTCTCCGAACAGCCCGTCGTTCGCCCAGTCGGTGGCGGCTGCGCCGACGGTTACCATGGCAATGTAATAGACCAAGAACATGACGACCGCAAAAATCGGCAGGCCCAGCCAGCGGTTGGTGACCACCCGGTCGATTTTGTCCGAAGCGGACATTTTGTTCGCGCTTTTTTTCTTGTAGCAGCCCTTCATCAGAGAGGCAATGTAAATATACCGCTCGTTGGTGATGATGCTCTCGGCGTCGTCATCCAATTCCTTTTCCGCCGCCTGGATGTCCTGTTCGATATGCGAAAGGAGTGCCTGCTGAATCCCCAACTGCGCCAGCACCTTGTCGTCGCGCTCAAAAATTTTGATGGCGTACCAGCGCTGCTGCTCCTGCGGCACGTTGTTCAGCGCCGCTTCCTCAATGTGGGCCAGCGCATGCTCTACAACGCCGGAGAAGGTGTGCATTGGAACGGTCTGGGTGTCTGCCGCCGCGCTGATCGCCGCTTCGGCCGCCGCCATGATCCCGTCCCCTTTTAAAGCGGAGATTTCAACGATCTTGCAGCCCAGCTCACGGGAAAGCTCGGGAATATTGATCCGGTCGCCATTCTTTTTCACCACATCCATCATGTTGATGGCGATGACTACTGGAATACCCAATTCCGTCAACTGGGTGGTCAGATACAGGTTGCGCTCCAGGTTCGTGCCGTCTACAATATTGAGGATAGCGTCGGGCCGTTCGCCAATTAGATAATTTCTCGCGACCACTTCTTCCAGTGTGTAAGGGGACAGGGAGTAGATACCGGGAAGGTCCGTCACAATAACGCCGTCGTGTTTTTTGAGTTTGCCTTCCTTTTTCTCTACGGTAACGCCAGGCCAGTTGCCAACGAATTGGTTTGAACCGGTTAAACCGTTAAACAGGGTCGTCTTGCCGCTGTTGGGGTTGCCCGCCAAGGCAATTCTGATTTCTTCAGCCATAAAGTTTCTCTCCTTTGAATTAGAGCACTCTAATCGTTTGCCCTTAAAAAATGGGGTTTCCCCCGTGTTTACTCCACTTCGATCATTTCTGCATCCGCTTTGCGTAAGGACAATTCATATCCCCGGACCGTGACCTCGATCGGGTCACCAAGCGGCGCCACCTTGCGGACGTAAACCGCCACGCCTCTGGTAATACCCATATCCATAATACGGCGCTTGACAGCGCCCTCGCCATGGAGCTTGACGACCTTGATGGTTTCGCCAATCTTCGTTTCTTTTAGTGTCTTCATTACATGTTCTCCTCTCCGCATAAGTTCGGCCAGGCGGCCGTGCTCTGTATTTGGCCCGCGCTTGTGGAGCCTTTAATGAACCATGATTTTTGCGGCCATCTCGCGGCTGATGGCAACGCGGGAATCTTTCACGTTTACAATCAGGTTTCCACTGATCGTGGAGACGACGGTTACATTTCCGCCGGCGACAAAGCCCAAATCCTCCAGATGCTTTTTCATTTCCGAATTTCCACCGACTTTTTGGATCATGTTTTCTTCGCCAACGTTCGCGAGAGTAAGCGGCATCATAGCATCCTCCTCCATATTTTTATAGATTAGCTACTGATAACCAAGATGTAAAAAAATCAGTTAGTAGCTTCTAACCGCTATACAGTTTAACCCCTCTAACCGATTCTGTCAAGGGAAAAAAGAAAGATTTCCGGTTTGTATTGAAAATTTGGTTAGAGTGTGTTAACCTATACTCAATTTACGGAAAAGGTTGGTGAAAAATACCATGAAAATACAAAAAGCATCAGAGGATTATTTAGAAACCATGTTGATGATGCAGGAAAAACACGGATATATTCGGTCGATCGATATTGCCGAACATCTGGGCGTTACAAAGCCCAGCGTCAGCTACGCCACCAAGCGCCTGCGGGAGAACGGCTACATCACGATGGATGGCGATTCTTATATTACCCTGACCGCTTCCGGGTTGGAGATCGCAGGGCGCATGTATGAGCGGCATAAGCTTTTGACAGAAGTTCTGCTTCGCCTCGGGCTAGATGAGGAAACCGCCCGGGAGGACGCGTGCAAGATCGAGCATGATATCAGCGAAAAGACGTTTGACGCGATTTGTCGGCACGCGAAACAACTGCGGGATGGGAAAGAAGGCTAGAACAACCGGGGAAAGGCCCAGCGCAGGGCCAGATTCCAGTTGCCTGTGACAGACGCAAAAAGGACTGATCCCCTAACCGGGGGATCGGTCCTTTTTTTAATCGTTCAGAAGATGCTGTGGCGGTGCAGAGAAGTCCTTTAGAGCAAATGCACCCCTCTTGCTTCACAGGCGTCGATCATCTCATTGGACCAGACGGCCGCCTGCACTTCCCCGATATGCACCTTGTTGAGCATCAGCATACAAATGCGGGACTGGCCAATGCCGCCGCCCATGGTCAAAGGAAGCTGGCCGTCCAATAACATTTTGTGGAAAGGTAGCGCCGCGCGGGATTCGCATCCCGCCTTTGCAAGCTGTTCTTTCAATGCTTTTTCGTCCACTCGAATGCCCATAGAGGAAATTTCCACCGCCCGATTCAGCAGCGGGTACCACACTAGAATATCGCCGTTGAGTGACCAGTCGTCGTAGTCCGGCGCCCGGCCGTCGTGCGGTTGACCGGAACGAAGCCGATCGCCGATCTGCATTAGGAATACCAACCCGTGCTCCTTACAGGCCGCGTCCTCCCGCTGTTTGGGGGTCAAATCCGGATATTGATCCGCCAGCTCCTGGGAAGTGACGAAGGTGATCTTGTCCGGAACAATCCGGCCCAGGATGGGAAATTGCCGGCAGACCTGATCCTGCGTGCGCTGTAGCGCGCCGACGATGGCCTTTACCGTGTCTTTGAGATAAGAGACGTTGCGCAGCTGCGGGGTGATAACCTTTTCCCAGTCCCACTGATCCACATAAACGGAATGCAGGTTGTCCAAATCCTCGTCCCGGCGGATGGCGTTCATGTCGGTGTAGATCCCGCTGCCAGGGCCAAATCCGTAGCGTTTCAGGGCCAGGCGTTTCCATTTGGCCAGGCTGTGGACCACCTGCACGTCACTGTGCATTTCCAATACATCGAACTGGACAGGGCGCTCCACCCCGTTTAAATCGTCGTTGAGCCCCGATTCCGGCCGGACAAACAGCGGCGCGGAAACCCGCACCAGCCGCAGGGCTTCGGCCAGCTCCCGCTCAAAGGTGTCCTTGGCCAGCTTAATGGCGATTTCCGTGTTGAGGATATCCAATTTCGATGTATAATGATCCGGTAAAATCAGTTTTTGCAGAGACATTCCCTCATCCTCCAAACGATTTGCAGTTTTGACTGCTTTATCCTGCATTTTACCACAGATCCCTGGCGCTGGCAAGGAAAAATAAGGGAGGCGCGGTCATTCTGCCGCCGTTGCTCCGGTGTGTTTCGATTCGGCTCGGGATCGGAATACCAATATGCTGCACCCCAGAGAAACCAGGATGGCGAACAAAAAGGGGTACAGGCGGTTGCGGTCGCTCATGGCTCCTAAGACAGCGCCAAACGGTGAAGTGATGGCCAGGGCGATTACATGGAGCATGGCATAGACCCGGGCGCGTTCTTTTTTATCCACATACAAAAACAAAAGGGATTCCTTGCGCGGGATGACGAACGCGTTGGCAATGGCCTCAAAAAAGATATACAGCACCGCCCCCAGCCAGGACGCCCCCTGAAACAGCAGCGGGCAGGCAAAGGCGATCGCATACAGTGCCAGCCCGATGGACAGGACCGCTTTGTGGCTTTTTTCGTTGATTTTGCTCTGGGCGGTGAACATAAACAACAGGCAGACCGCCGCCCGGATCATGGGAATGTACCCCAGCGACGCGGTGGGAAGCCCCAGCCGTTCGGTGGCAAAGTCGTAAAAAAAGGTGTTGATAATAATGTTGTTGATGCCGATGGTAATGACCAGGATCAACAGCAATCGGGTCACCGGGGTGGAAAAGATAAGCCCGACCACCCGGCCGTACCCGGTGAACATTCGGTAGAAAGGGGTTTTTCTTGTTTCGGCCATGCGTTTTTTGCCCTGTTCGGTCTCCTTCGCTTTCAAAAACAGCAAGGTGCACTTGAATGCTTGGGACAAAAACGCAAACAGATAGACCCCGCGCAGCGCCGGGATAATATCAAACTGCCGCACCAAAATGATGGAAATGGGGGTCAAAAAGGTAGCCGCCAGCTGCACCATGGTGATGCCGGAAAAGGCGTAAGGGATCTTTTTCGGGGGACAATCTTCGGTTAAAAGCCCGTTCCAGGCATTGGTGTTGATCTGCCAGCAGCCGGAAAAAGCCATCGCCGCCGCGAACCACCAAAAATTTTGGGCGCAGGCCAAAAGCAGTACCGACAACGCACCGGACAGAAGGTCAAAATAGTAGCAGGTCCGCCGGCGGCCCAGTTTGTCGGTGATCACGCCGCCTAAAAAGGAACTGATGAACTGGGCCGCCAGCTGGATGGTCACAAGTAAGCCCAGCAGGGTGCCAAGGTTTGCGTTGTCCAAACCGATAATCGCTTTGCGGTACTCCACCGCATACGCCACATACAGCGCGTTGGTAATCGCCCAGAATGGCTCGCACAGCACGCACCATTTGGCGTTGCCTTCCAAACTCATCAGTTGGTTGAGCAGTGCGCTTCTACGCAGCACCCGGGAAATTGCGTTGGCCAAGGAAATCCCTCCCGCACGTTTTGATAAGACAGGATAGAACATCCCGTTGTGTTCATCATATCGGAAAAAGTTGGAAACTGCAAGCGGTTTTATGAGGCGAACGCACGGATCTATGCTGAAAAAACAAGGCTTTTTTTGGGCATAATCACGGGATGAACTGTTAGGCTCCGCAATGCAGCAGAAGGAATTTTTCCACGGGATGGGGGTCAAGTACGTTGCTATGCAATGGCTTGATACAAACGATTTTGCACGGCGTTCACCCCCAAAAGGGGAAAGAGGCTAATTCACACCTGATTTACGGTGGATTTGCAAGAACCTGCCGTTTCAAAGAGAAAAAACTTTTATCTAAAAAATCCTTGCCAGACAGAGAGAAAAAATTCCATATAGCGAAAAGGCAGCGTTTCCTGTGGTTTTGTAACAATGATTTTGTCTAAATTTTGAATTTTTTGCGCTTTATTCACTTGCTATTCTGGGGGCTTTGCCGTAGTCTGATAATAAAAGTGAAAAAAGAGAAATCAATTGCCGAAACCGCCTAATAAGCAGTCAGGGCAGGCGCTACCCTTTGCTTAAGAGGAAGGAGGAAACGATGCGGTGCGAATCATAATTTGCGATGATAATCAAGCGGATCTGGAATGCCATGCCGCATATATAAAAAAGGCTGCAGATGAGCTAAATGAACCATTGGAACTAAAAAAATTTAATAATGCAAGCCAGGTAATCTTTGCTCTGGAAGATTCCGTACTACCGGTAGACGCTGTTTTTCTTGACCTTCGTATGCCGGACATTGATGGGATAAAACTCGCGAAGGATATTCGCGGTTATGGTTATCGAAACAGTATCGTATTCTTAACCGGTTCGGATGTCTATTGGCGGAGTGGATATGAGATAGGCGCACTTAACTATATGATAAAGGGCGAGGTTACGCAAGAAAAAATAAACGATGTTGTCGGGCGGATCGCCCAGGAGTCCCATGCGCTTTCCGCAAAATACATCTCCGTGACCAGCGGCGGCCAAACCCATAACATTCGCGTGTAGGACATTTTGTATTTTGACGTCAACGCGCAGATGCGACGGTTTTGGTCTGCGGGCATGTATATGATACAGTTATTGTCGATGCGACAGAGGATACCGCTGGTTCCATCACATACACCTGCATTTATTGTGGAAGACAGTATGTAGAGGCCATTCAGCCGACAGGTCACAGCTGGGCGATTGGGAAATTACGATCCCTGCTACATGTGAAGAAAAGGGCGTTGAAACGCGCGCTTGTAAAAATAACGATAGCCACCAAGAAACGCGGGATATTGAGGCCCTGGGCCATGACTATGGAGATTGGATCACGGACGTTGAGCCAACTTGGAATACCCAGGGGCACCGGTACAAGGTTTGTTCCCACGATAAGAGCCATATCATAGAGGAAACGGTTCCCAAATTATCCGATCCCGCCGGCAACCACGAAAAGGCGGTCACTCTGAGAGGAGCACTATGGAACAGCTGGTTATTTGGACAATGCGGATTTTATACCTGATGTTTATGGTCTTCGTTAATTTTTTCATAAGTATTTGGTGGGGAGGATATCATCTGGATTTTCCGCTCGTTTTTTATGCCAGGCGCAAAGCGCAGCGGGGGCAATAACCGCTGGCCGGACATCGGGATGTTGTTGCTGGCTTGCCTAGTGATCTTGGGCGGCAATGGGTACCTTTACGACCTGCTGCGGCAGCCGGCGGCGTTGTCCCCGTGGGTCTTGCTGGTTCCCCTGTGTTACGATGCTGTCGTTGTTTGCCGCGTTGCGGTTTGCGGCAACAGTAGGAAAAAATTATCAATGGCACCACAGAGAAGCAATGAAAATCTATTTTGAGGAGAAATAAGGATGAACAAAACCTTACGATTGGCCCAAGAGTCGGCCGCCGCAATCGGTTTGGAGGAGGACGGCCAAACCGGAACGCTTTTCGGCGTGCGCGACGGCTACAACGTTGTTTTGGCGCTTTCTGAGCAATCCAATCAATTATTGCAGGTCAGCGTGTCGGTCTGCCAGGGCGGGCAGTTGCCAGATGTCAAAACGCTCAAGGCGGTGGCTAAGTCTTCCAAAGCGCTGTTGGGTTGTACGGTCCAGCGGTTTAGAGTTACCTACGGCATCAGGGTTGGGAGGACAAAGGCAAAAACCCAGGAGAATATCCGAACGGCATTGGAGGATCTCACCCAGTTCCTGCACCAAAACGGATTTTCAAATTGTTGCCAGCAGTGCGGGACGATTGGCGAAACCGACGCCTACACCATTTCAGGCGAAACCAAACAGCTTTGTCCCGCCGTACTTTGCGGCCCCTCCAATTGACCAGACGCCTTATTTGGTGTGGTCCATTATTGTATCAGTTGCTTGTTGCCTGCCGCTGGGGATCGTCAGTATCGTATATGCCTCAAAAATCAATTCAGCCATGGCGGTGGGCAATTACCAGCTTGCACAGGGTGCGGCCAAAAAATCTAAATTATTCTCGATTATCGGCGGCTGTGTTGGCGCTGTGTTTGCAATCCTCTACTTTACGCTTTCCGTGTTGGCGGCGATTGGCACCCAATATTAAAACGCGCGCCGTCGTTTCTTCTCCGAACTGTGGTGGCCGCCGCGCTGTTGGCGGCCACTGGCATCGCCGTGGGTTCCCTGTATTATTTGGCAAAGCTGGGTAATTGGGTGTTTACCGGCCAAAATCACATCGACCGCCACATTCCCGATCGGCTGCTAGTCGGCGTGTTTTACGGCTTGTTGGCGTATGGGGTGCTGCGGAATATCCCGATGGTCCCGTTTACTTGGCTACAGCCCTTGTAAACGTAAGCTACCAACAAAATCGAAAGAGTGAGGGAAAGGAAGAATCGTTGTGTCCCGTTACAGAAACACATTTGAAACGAACTTGACCCCGGAGAAAATCGATGCCGCCGCACGAAAAAGAGCCGGCAGGGTTTCTTCTGAAACTCTGCCGGCTCTTGATCATTGCACCATCCTGCGGGATCGTAGCCCTGCCGTGGAAGGCCCAGTTTGTTTTTCACCTGCGGCCTAAATTCGTCGGCCGATCCAGGCGGCCAACCTGTCGTACACCTCGCGCCGGTTGGTCTCGTTGAGGATTTCGTGCCTGCCGCCGGGATACAGCTGCAAGGTTACATCCACGTGGCCGGTCTCTTTCAACATCTGGGCCACCTGGCGGGGGCCTTCCCCATAGCCGCCTACCGGATCCTCCCCACCGGAAATCACCAGCAGCGGAAAGGTTTTGGGAACCGCCTGAAAGGCCGCCGGACGATTGGCCTGTTCGTACAGAGTGAACAGGTCCCGAAAGCCCGATGCAGTAAACAGGAAGGTGCAGTAGGGGTCGGCGGCATACCGGTCCACGATCTGGACATCGCGGGTCAGCCAGTCATAAGGGGTGCGCCCATCAAACCGGCGGTTGTAACTGCCGAAAGCCATCTTGTGTAACAAGGGACTGGGGGACGTGCCCTTCCCGATTTGGCACAGGCTTTGGGCCAGCAGCTTTCCGGCCTTTGCAGCGGGGTTTGGCCCGCCGGTACCCACAATCACCGCACCATCTAAAAGATCGCTGTAACAGATCAGGTAGCAGCGGGCTATAAAGGAGCCCATGGAGTGGCCCAGCAGAAAAACCGGCGTGCCGGGGTACTGCTTTTTCAGTGCCAGGGTGTGGGCATGCAGATCCTCGATCACTAGTTTCCAGCCGTCTTTTTCCGCAAAGTAGCCCAACTCACTATCGTTTCGCACGCTGGTTTTGTGGCCCAGGTGGTCATGGCCGGACACGGCGAAACCTTGCCGGGTCATCGCATGGGCAAATTCCTCATAGCGCCCAAAATACTCCGTCATCCCGTGGGATACCTGGATGATCGCCCGGCAGGGCTGACCGGTGGGGAACCAGGTAACCGCCTGGATGGTGTGGATCTGGTCGGCGCTGGGAAAAGAAAAGGCCCGTTTCTCATCGTACATCATGGCAAACTCCTTTCAAAAGCGTAAAAACCTGCGAACATGAAAAGGCGGCAGGCATTGCCGCCTGCCGCCGGTGCGATTTTATGCAATGTGTGACGACTGGGCGGTTTCCTGTTCGGCAAAAGAGCCATCCTCTGTCACGGTAAAAAAATGGGTGCTGGTAAACTTCCGCCACAAATTCGGCAGGGGGGAATTTTGTTGGGCCGCCATGCCGGTGACCACGTTGACGGCTTTGGTCTCTTTAATAAATTTGGTCAGCTGCCGCATGGGATCGTCCGAATACAGCACGGTCATTTCCGCGCCGTTGTCCTTGGATACTTGAAACAAATACTCCAACGCCTTCGCGTCGTTTTCGCTTAGGTCGGGGCTGGAAACGTTGATAACCAGCAGTGCGGTTTTGGAAAGCTCGGCAATCAGCCGGCCAGCCCGGATCAGCCGTTCACAGTGGAATTGGTTGGTGACGCAAACGACAGTATGGCGTTTTGTAGGGTGCTGTGTCTGTTCTGACAACGTCAGACGGTTCATGTGATACCTCCGTTCCTGAACGCCGTTGGAAAAGCTGATATTTTTCCGATGGCAATCTCCCGTTTGGGGCCTTTTGGGGCCCATTCCAGCCGCAAGGCTCTTACAAGCCGTAGACTGGAAGTTCTCTCTTTATTTTTAGAATAACACACAAATATGAACAAATTATGCCTAAAACACCCGGTGATTTTAAACTTTTTTGTCAAAATCCTCTTCGAAAATCTGCGATGCCAGGCGGCAAAAATCTTCCAGCGTTAGCTCCTCTGCCCGGGCGTTTGGCCGGATCTGCGCGCCTGCTAGGGCGGCGATGGCCTGCTCCTTGGGCAAGGCCAATCCGGAGGAAAGGGAATTGGCCAGGGTTTTGCGCCGCTGGGAAAAACCGGCGCGGATCACCTTAAAAAACAGCGTTTCATCCTGGGGAGAAACGGCCGGGTGGGGGCGCACATCCAACCGGATCACCGATGAATCCACCTCCGGCGCAGGCATAAAGCTACCGCGGGAAACGGAGAACAGCACCTGGGGCTGGGCGTAATAATGCACCGCCGCGCTGAGCGCCCCGGCGTTTTTGCTGCCCGGCTCGGCGCAGATGCGGGCGGCGGCTTCCTTTTGGACCATGACGGTGATAGACCGAACCGGTAATCGCGCCTCCAAAAGGCCCATCAGGATGGGAGAGGTGATATAGTATGGCAGATTGGCACATACCACCACCTCCATGCCAGAAAACTCCCGCTGAATCAGCGCTGCCAAATCGATCTTCAGCACGTCCCCCTGCAAAACGGTGACGTTGTCAAACTCGGCAAGGGTTTCCCCCAGCACCGGCAGCAACCGCTCGTCCAGCTCGATCGCCACGACCTTTTTTGCCCGGGCAGCCAGTTCCCAGGTGAGTACCCCCAGCCCCGGGCCGACCTCCAGCACGCCGGCGTCCGGCCCGGCGCCGCCCATTTGTGCAATGCGGGGACAGACCGACGGGTTGATGATAAAATTCTGGCCGAGCTTTTTTGAAAAGGTAAAGCCGTGCCGGGAAAGGATTTCCCGGACGGTTTTGATGTTGGATAGCTGGGACATACGTCGCCTCCCTCGGAGGGGTTCCCTCCTAGTTTCGGGCAAAAGCCCTCTTTTCCGTCTTCATTTTATCACATCTGCCTGTCGTTTACAAAATGTCCATTGCAAAAGGGCAAAAAATCTTTTATGATAAGGATAAATCCCTGGGCCAAGGAGGTAAACTGGATATGACACGGAGAGACAAAATCAACTATTATCTGGACATCGCGGAAACGGTGTTGACCCGCGGCACCTGCCTTAGGCGGCTGTACGGGGCAATCATCGTGAAGAATGACCAGATCATTTCCACCGGCTATGTGGGTGCGCCCCGCGGCCGGGCCAACTGTACCGACCTGGGCTACTGCACCCGGGAAAAACTGCAGATCCCCCGGGGGCAGCGGTATGAGCTGTGCCGTTCCGTCCATGCGGAGGCCAACGCCATCATCCACGCCGCCAGAGCGGACATGATCGGCGCCACCATGTATCTGGTCGGCCGGGAATGTGCCACCGGCGAATATGTCCAAAACGCCAACTCCTGCGCCATGTGCAAGCGCATGATCATCAACGCCGGGATCGATACGGTGATCGTCCGGGACGACAAAGAGCACTTCCGGGTGATCTCGGTCAAGGACGAATGGGTGGAAAAGGACGAATCGCTGGAGGGCCCCGCCGGTTACTAAGCCCTTGAGATTTTGTCGCCAAAATGGTATACTATTTAGATCGGCCGTACCGGTACGGCCCTATCAATGATTTTTTGACAAAGGATGATGTGTTTTGCCGAACTGGAACCTTTCCAATGAAACGATGCTGGCGGTGGGCCTGACAGCGGTGGCCCTGGTGTTTTTGTTGATTTTGTGGCTGATCCGGCGCAGCACCAACCCAAAAGTCTGCCGCCGCAAGGTGACCGCGATGCTCAAGCGCTACGCCGGGATCCGGCAGTTCAAGGTGCTGACCGATCTGGATCTGGAAATCGACGGGAAAACCGCCCATTTTGATTATGCGCTGATTGGATTTTACGGGATCTCCTTTGTCACCTGCCTGGGCGAATCTGCCGCCTATTACGGGCAGGAGCGGGACGAAAAGTGGAGCCGGGTAGACGGCGGCAGCAAAAAGAGTTATTTCCCCAATCCGCTGATTGAGGGGGAAAAGGGGCTTGCTGTTGTGCGGCAGATTTTTGCCAAGCACAACGTCTATAATATCCAGATGGAAAATCTGGTGGTTTTTGCAGGTTCCCGCAAAAAAACCGAGGTCTATGTCAAAGCTTCCGCGCCGGCACTCAAGCGCAAAGAACTGCGGCAGCTGCTGGGCCGGGTCAAATATCAAAAGGATAACAGCGTCGACGTGGCGCAGCTGGCCGGCCTTTTGGAAGAATACGCAAAAAAATCCTAATCCAGCGGCCTCTTCGCTTGACATTTTCCGCGGGTTTTTTTATAATGCAATAGGTAAAAGGGAGTAGCAAGCAGCGTAAGGCTGTGGTATCCTGCGTCAATACGAATGGAATTTCCGCAGATACTCTAAGTTGCAAGACTTTTATTATGGCCTGAAAGCGCCCATAATAAAAGTCTTTTTTATTGCCTGCAAGCGCGTTGCCCCCCTTGCATGGACCAAGAGATTTTTTCCTTCCGCCCGTTGATGCGGGCTTTGCCGTTCCAAAGGAAGTTTTGTGCTGCCGCAACCGGCAGGAAAGGAGTTTTTGAACAAATGGCGGATCTTTTTAGCAATGTGACCCAGATCCAATGGCAGATGGTGGTCATGTGGGCCATCGGCGGCCTTTTGATCTGGCTGGCGATCAAGAAAGAAATGGAGCCGACCCTGCTTTTGCCCATGGGGTTTGGCGCGATTCTGGTAAACCTGCCCTGGTCTGGCGCAGTGAACCAGACCTATCCCACCGGCATGGAAGAGGGCCCGATCGACGTGTTGTTCAACGCGGGGATCGCCAACGAGCTGTTCCCCCTTTTGCTGTTCATCGGCATTGGCGCTATGATCGATTTTGGCCCCCTGCTGGCGAACCCGAAAATGATGCTGTTCGGCGCGGCGGCCCAGTTCGGCATCTTCTTTACCCTGAGCCTGGCGCGGTTTTTGGGCTTTTCGCTGGAGGACGCGGCTTCGGTCGCCATTATCGGTGCGGCGGATGGGCCCACCTCCATCTTTGTTTCCCAGTTTTTCCACTCCAATTATATCGGCGCGATCATCGTCGCCGCTTACTCCTATATGGCGCTGGTGCCCATCGTGCAGCCGGCGGTCATCAAACTAATCACCACCAAAAAAGAACGGCAGATCAAGATGGACTATGCGGCGTCCGGCGTTTCCAAGCCGGTGCGGATCCTCTTCCCCATCCTGATCACCGCCATCGCCGGCATCATTGCACCCCGCTCGGTGGCCCTGGTCGGCTTTTTGATGTTCGGCAACCTCATCCGGGAATGCGGTGTGCTGGGCAGCTTGTCTCAGTCGGCGCAAAAGGAATTGGCCAACCTGATCACCCTGCTTTTGGGGCTCACGGTTTCTACCAAAATGCAGTGGCAGGCATTTTTGAATCCCCAAACCCTGATGATTATGGGCTTGGGCCTGATTGCGTTTGTTTTTGACACGGCAGGCGGCGTGCTGTTTGCCAAATTCCTCAACCTGTTCACGAAAAAGAAAATCAACCCCATGGTCGGTGCGGCGGGCATTTCGGCGTTCCCCATGTCCTCCCGCGTAGTGCATAAAATGGGGCTGGCGGAGGATCCCACCAACTTTTTGCTGATGCATGCGGCGGCAGCCAACGTCTCGGGCCAGATCGCTTCGGTTATCGCCGGCGGCCTGATTATCACGTTGGTTTCCGGCGCGCTGTAAAAGGAGGATTTTTACAATGTTTCATGTACAAGCCCTGTTGGAAAGTTTGCCTATGATGGGCTACGGAATGCTGGGGATTTTTATTGCGGTGGCGGTCATTATTCTGACGGTCGTCGTGCTGGGCAAAATTTTCCCAGTCAAAAAATAGAAAAATTGCCGGAAGGCAATTTTTCGTCCCATGTGAGCCGTTTGCCGCGTAAGCGGAAAGGCCCGCAGGCATTCTTGATAAAATTTCCTGTAAAACCATAGAAAATGGCGGGGATTTTCCCTAAAAAACGCAAAAAGCCGTGGATTTTCCACGGCTTTTTGCGGTTTTTTAATGGTTTTCCAGTTTGGGGCGGATAAAAATCCGTTTAAAGTCCTTGCCATTAAATGGCACCAGCGGATACAAATAGCTTTTGCCTGACAAGGTCCGGGTGCAGCATAAAATGATGAGGAACAGCAAAATGCCACCGGCAAATCCCCACAGGCCCAAAACCCCGGTGAGGATCAAAAGGCCCAGCCGGACAAATTTGAACGCAAACCCCAGCTCCAAACTGGGTTGGGTATAATTGGCGATGGCGGTGAAAGCCGCGTATAAAATCGTTTCAGGTACAAACCAGCCGGATTGGACCGCAAAATCCCCCAGCAGCAACGCCCCGATGATACTTAGGGAATTGCTCATCATGCTGGGCGTGTTGACCGATGCCATCCGCAACCCGTCCACCGCGAATTCCAGCACCAGCAGCTGAGCCAATAGTGGTACGCTGTTGGGCTGCGAAATGCCGATGAAGGAAAGCCAGGGGGGAATCCACTGGGGATGCTCCACCAGCAAAAGCCAAAGCGGCGTTAAAAATAAGGTCAGCAGGAAAATAACGATGCGGCTCACCCGCAGATAGGTGCCGGTAATGGGCGGAAAATAGTAATCGTCAGCCTCCCGGAAAAAATCGAAGATCCCTGACGGCAGGATCATGGCAGAGGGGGAATTGTCCACTAGGATCACGATGCGCCCCTCCAGCAGGGCGGCGGACGCGGTGTCCGGTCGTTCCGTATAACGGGCCTTTGGAAACGGGTTTCGCCATTTGGAGGAAATCAGCGCTTCGGCCAGGCTCTCCTGGCTCATGGTCAGCCCCTGCACCTTGATATGGCCGATCCGCTCTTTGATCCGTTCCACCAGCTCCAAATCCGCCCGGTCCTCCATGTAACAGACCACGATATCCGTATGGGAGCTTTCCCCGGCGGACAGGATGGACATGATAAGCTTGGGGTCCCGGATGCGGCGGCGGATGAGGGCGGTGTTGAACACCACAGTCTCCACAAATCCGTCCCGGCTACCGCGCAGGACCTTGTCTTTTTCCGGCTCCTCCACACCGCGGGTGGGATAGGTCCGGATGTCGATCAGCGCGC
This sequence comes from Oscillospiraceae bacterium, assembly GCA_028692035.1. Lineage (GTDB taxonomy): Bacteria > Bacillota > Clostridia > Oscillospirales > Ruminococcaceae > UBA3818. The sequence continues at coordinate 67,451 of JAQUYD010000004.1, read as the reverse complement.
AGGCGGGAAAACCGCCGATGAATAATCCCAGATTGCCGGAGAGAATGGCGGTACAGGCGGCGTTTAATTCTTTTTCGTCCGCCACCTCCACATAGGGGATGAGCTTTCGCGAAAAGCTTTGCATATCCGGCGCGGTCTCCCAAATGGACGGGTCCAACTTGAGAAAATACTCCAGCATTTTTTCCATGACCTCGTCTTTGATCATACCGTCGATAAATAATAGGGTGCATGGCCGCCCTGCAATCTCCGTGTCCCTGCGGACAAGGTCAAAAGATTTTTCCGGCTGCAAGATGCCCAGGATTTTTTCCAGCATCAAAGAACCCCCTTTCGATTGTTTTATTGTTTGCCAAAAGGGGTTTTTTATGCGAAAAGATACGAAATGGGGCCGCCGAAAAAAGGAGCGGCCTTTGCGGTTCGACTGTTTTGCGATTCGGTTTTACCAGCCGCCTGTTTCTTCCAGCTCCCGCAGATAGCGGATCACGCCGTCCGCTGTGTTGGCGGGGATCACCCGGTCAGCGCGGGCCAGCACGTCCGCCGTGGCGTTTTCCACCGCGCAGAACAGGTCGGCCCCATCCGCCATGGCTAGGTCGTTGTGGTTGTCCCCAAAGGCCACCACCCGGTCCGCCCCCGCCAGCTCTCGAAGGATCTCAACCGACAGCCGCTTATCCACTCCGCCCGCCTGGATTTCCAGATACCACAGGGGTTCATAGGTATCCAGATAATAGGAAAGGGTAATGTTGGGGATCGCCGCCATCTCCTTGTACAGCCGGTCCATTTTTTCCTTGGGCCCCGGCATCGAAAAAAAGACCGCCCGCTCGGTTTGGGCCGTCCGGGCCAGCGACTGCACCTGCCGCCACTTTTTCTGCGGAAACTTTGACCGCTCGGCGGCAAACTGGCGTTCCCACTCCGTGTCCAGGCTGGTGTAGCAGGCGAACAGCTGTTGATCGTGGTATGTGTACATGGTGTTGTGCAGCCCATACCGCTCCATTACTTCCGCCACCTGCGCCGCCGCTTGGGGGTCGATATCCATCACCCGGACAAACTGCGCCGCCGCATAATCGTAGTAGATGACCCCGTTGAACAGAGCGATGGGTACGGTAAGGTGCAGCCCCTCTAGAATGCCGATCACCGTGCCAGTGCTGCGGGCGCTGGAGATCGAAAAGCACAGCCCCTTTTCAATCATGCGATTGAGCTCCCTGACCGCGCAGGGAGACAGGGTCGCGTCGTTTTGTAGCAGGGTGCCGTCCAGGTCGGAAAGGTACAGCGTTTTTGGTTTCATAGGTCCCTCCGTCAGCGAAAAACAGCCCGGATCTGGCACAAAGCCAAAAGCGGGCCGTATGGATTCTTTATTGCATTTCGTTCAGGGTCAATTTTAAAGCCAATTCTTCGGCGGTGGTATTCCAGTCGTGGTACGCCTCGCCCACCAGCCGCCGGAGCAGCTCTTTTAAAATCTCCGGGTTTTTGACCAGCAAAGGCCCCAGCTGCCAGGTGCCGAAGAAGTTTCGGTACAGATTTCCTTCATGGCTCTCGCCTTCGGCCTCGCTGTCCCCAGCGCCCTTGGCAACGGTGAACAGCGGATCTCGATCGTTGCCATGAATGTGGGCAGTCCGGTTAATGAATCCGTAAGAGGCCGTTTCCGGCGCGAAAACCGGGTAGGCCAGCACATCGGAGATAAAGACGTTGCCGGTTTCCTGCCCGGTGTAGTCGAACAGGCCGATCCCGGGGATTATTTCGCCAGACGGGACCGTAAAACTTTTGCCAAACAGCAGGCGGCTGTTCCCGGTGACGAGGAACACCGCGTCCCCCTCCAGAGCCGTTAAGACAGCTTCCTTCTGCCCCATTAGATCCTTCGCCGCTTCTTCCAAATTGCGGGCTTTGCCGGGCCCGATATAAACCATCTGATAGGCAGAGAAATCCGGCCGGTCGCCCAGGCTTTTGTGGTCGAGGTTCCATTCGATTTCCATGGCGTCCAGCCCCTTGGTCACCGCCAGCAGGTTTCCCCAGTCGCCGTACAGATCCAGCAGATCGTCGTACAGCCAAAGAATGTTTACCTTGCTCATTTGCTGATCACCTCCAGGATGGACTTGGCGTCGTACAGCTCGGTCAAAATGCAAATATCCCCTCGGGTCTTGTCCACCACCGGCCCCAGCTGGGACAGGTCTCGCTCAATGCGGACCTGCTCCCCAGGAAAACCCGCCAGTTTCAGCCGCACAGCCAGGTCATAGGCTCTGGGGCCGGTGCCGACGATGGAATCTACCTGGCCCAGCAGCCGTTCAAAGCCGATATCGTACAGCCAGGTGGTATCCCTGTGGCCGGTGTGGTTGATATTGTTGATGAATACGACCACTGTTTTTTCACCCTCCCGCTCCAGCACATGGGTGATGGACTGGTCAAAGGAAACGGGGTTCTGGTTTTTAGAGAGGATCATCACCGCCCGCCGTTCCCCGACTTTGAATTCATCGTAACGCTGCTTGAGCACGACGAAGGAAGACGCCGCTTCACAGCAGGTGTCCAGTGGCAGGCCCAGCTGCGTACAGGCAGCAATGGCCGCGGTGGTGTTGAGGAGGTTAAACAGATCCTTATAGTCGGTGTGTACCCGGCAGCCGTTGACCGTAAAATCGCCGGTGGCAAAATCCACGTGGTCGGCAGTATAGGTCCATTCGGGATTCTCGTAGCCGCACTGGGGGCAGCGGTATCCGCCAATGTGGTTATAGTGGTAGTAGGAATAGGCCATGCGGCCAAAGCAACGGGGACAAACCTTAGCGTCATGGGTGATGTTTTGGCATTTCTCGGTGGACTGGGCCGTTTTGCAAAGACCGTAGTAGACCCGTTCGTTACCCGGCGCCAGGTCGCCGCTGATCGGGTCGTTGCCGTTCAGGATCAGCTTGACCGACGGCTTGATCGCCTCATGCAACTTTTCGATAATCACATCCACATTGCCGTTGCGGGTCAATTGATCCCGGAACAGGTTGGTGCACAACAGATAATCTGGTGAAAAATCCCGGAAAATTAGCCGGGAAAACCGCTCGTCCACCTCCAGTACCACAAAATCCTGACGGATCCGTCCGCCTAAGGAGGCGGCAGCCAGCAGCGTAGTGGCTACGCCGCCAGTGAGGTTGGAGCCTTTTGCGTTGTGGGCCACCGTATGTCCCTGCTTTTTGAGGATATGGGCGACCATGTTGGCAGTAGAGGTTTTGCCGTTGGAGCCGGTCACCGCCAGCACCTTGCCGTCGAACCGGAAATTGCCCATCATCTTGGGGCAGATTTTGAGTGCCAGCTCCCCGGGCAGATTGGTGGATTTGCCAAAGGGTTTGCCCACTAGGTACAGAAGCTTGCCCAGCAAAAGGGCCAGTTGCATTTTCATAGGAACACCTCGATTGCTTTGTCGCCTGCTCAAACGGAACAGGCATATATTTCGGATAAATGGATCGGTGCAAAGCGGTATGGGGAAGATCCCCTTACAAAAAATTCCTGTTATGGGCATTCGCCATAACAGGAATTTTGGTGCGGGAGATGGGACTTGAACCCACACTCCGGAGAACTGGCTCCTAAGACCAGCGCGTCTGCCATTCCGCCACTCCCGCAAAGACAAGGCGCATATGAAAAAACAGGCGCCTTATATGCATTAAAAGAATAGCATACCCAACTCTTTTTGTCAATTTGGCAGGGCCAAAATTCCTTCCTCCAGCATGGTCTGGGCGGCCAACAGCATCCCCATTTTGCCGGTGAAATAGGTCAGCCCCCCCTGCATCCATACAGCGTAGGGTTCGCGGATCGGCCCGTCGGCGGAAAGCTCGATGGAGGCGCCCAGATGGAATGCGCCTGCTGCCATCACGACCTTGCTTTCATAGCCGGGCATTTCCCAAGGTTCCGGTACGACGAAGGAATCCACCGGCGCGCCCCGCTGCACCCCTTTGCAGAAAGCCACCATGGCTTTTTCGCTGCCCAGCTCAATGGACTGGATGATATCGGTACGCCGATCCCCCCAGGAGGGGTTGACCTTGTAGCCCAGGCCCCCAAACAGCGCCGCGGCAAAAATTGCCGTTTTGACCGCATTGCAGACCACGTTGGGGGATAAAAACAATCCCAGAAACATATTGCGCAGCTCGCCTAACGTGCAGCCCACCTCTTTGCCCTGACCGGGGGTGGTCAGCCGGTAGGCGCACTGCTCGATCAGATCCCGCCGGCCGGCAATATAGCCGCCGGTACGGGCGATGCCGCCGCCTGCGTTTTTAATCAGCGACCCGACGATCAAATCGGCGCCCAACTGGGTGGGCTCCACCTTTTCGGTAAAAATGCCGTAGCAGTTGTCCACCATGAAAATCGCTTTGGGATTGTTCTTGCGCACTGTTTGGATCAGCTGCTCCATTACGGCCATGTTGATCGAGGGCCGCAGGGAATACCCGCGGGAGCGTTGGACATACGCCACCTTGACCCGCGGATCCTTTACCGCTTCGGCGATGGCGTCCAGATCGGGGGAGCCGTCCTCCAGCAAATCCACCTGCCGGTACGCAATGCCAAATTCTTTTAGGGAACCGCAGTTTTCCCCGTTGATCCCAATGACCGGCTGGATGGTGTCATAAGGCAGGCCGGTGAGGGAAAGCAGCACGTCTCCGGGGCGCAGGATCCCGAACAGGGCGGTGGTCAGGGTGTGGGTACCGGACACGAAGTTGTGCCGCATGAGGGCGTCTTCGCTGCCGGTAATCTGGGCCATTACGGCCTCTAAGGTTTCGCGGCCCCGGTCGTCGTAGCCGTAGCCGGTGCTCCCTGCAAAGTGGGATTCGCTGACGCCGTTGCGGATAAAGGCCGCCAACACCTTGCGGCTGTTGTATTCGGCGATCTCCTCGGTTCGGGCAAAGGCTTCAGCGCAGTCCAGTTGGGCCTGATTTCCCATGGCTTCCAGCCGCGGGTCAATATCAAAAAAATTCTGTTCCATTGGAATGGATTCTCCTTTTTATGCCGGCGCAACCGGCCGGCGATTGATCGGTTTTCTTCTGTGTGTTGCATGGATCCCGGTTCATCGGTGGCAAAGCCATTCTTCGCCCCAAGGACGAAAGCCCACCCGTTCGTAAACCCGGACTGCCGCCGGGTTCTGGCAGATGACAAAGGGGATCCGCCCGCTTTTTTGGGCGCGGTCTGCCAGCGAAAAAACCAGCGCCACGGCGTATCCCCGGCCCCGAAAGGCCGGATCGGTGGCCACCGATCCGATGAGCGCTGCCTGTTTGTTTTGGTGATAGATCCCGGCGGTGGCGGCCATCTGCCCGGTTGCCCGAACGCCCAGCAGACACCCTTGCCCGTGGCGCAGCTTGTGGGAAACTTCGCAGTACCAGGGGCCAAATTCCTCCTGCGGGAGGCCAAATACCTTCACCAGCAGAGGGTAGACCTCACGAGGGGACGGCTCACACAAGCCGGGCGGTGAGGGAAAGGGCCGCAGCGGGCCTGCGGCGCACAAAATCTGCCGGGATTGGACCGGCAGGCCCAGCAGATCCGCAGCCGCTTCCAGCGCAGGGCGGGGGCCCCGCAGCTGCTTTGCGCCGCAGATTGCAAAAAACGAAGCCAACTCTTCCGGGTCGGGAAAGCTGCCGGAACCTGTCAGCGTATCGCCGGCCAGGGACAGCAGCCCCGTCCCTTCCGCAGTACGCCAAAAGCGTGGCGGCCCGCTGTCGCCGCCGTACAGCGCCCAGCGAGCCGTATGGATCGCCCCGTAGGGGTCACGGCCCGCCGCTGCAGCCTCAAATCCGCGATCACCAGGCAATATGGCTTTAATCACAGATTGCGTACACCTCGGCCAGCTTTATGAGCAGATCATAAGTGGCGGTGATGTCCTCCTCCTGGAGTACACAGGATTGGGTGTGCAGGTAGCGGCAGGGCATGGAGATACCCACCGGCCGAACCCCGCCGATGGCTTTGTGCATGGCGCCTGCGTTGTTGCCCCCAAAAACCCCCAGCTTGGGCTGGGCTTTGATGCCGTATTCCTTGGCCGTGTCCAACGCCAGCTGGTACAGGCGCTTGTCATAAATGGTTCCCTTATCCATAAAGGAGACCACCGGGCCCTTGCCCAAAAAGCAGACCCGCTTTTCCGGTTCCACGCCGCCAATGTCCGCGGCGGTCGTGGTTTCAATGGCCACGGCGATATCCGGCTTTACTGTGTAGGTTGCTGTTTGGGCGCCCATGCCGCCCACCTCTTCCCGGGTGGTGAAAGAGAAATAGGTATCATAAGGAAGGTTGGACTGGATCATTTTAATGAGTACCGCGCAGCCCGCCCGGTCGTCCAGCGCTTTGGATTTGATCAATCCTTCCCCAAACCGGACGAAGGGGGTATCAAAGCAGACCCGATCACCCACCGCGACCAGATTTTCTGCTTCCTCTCGGCTTGTGCAGCCGATGTCGATCAAAAGGTTGGACGCCTTGATCGGGTCGTCCCGGCGGTCCCGCTCGATCAGATGGATGGGCTTGGAACTTAGAATGCCGTAAACTTTATTCGGGCCTACAACAACTGATTTTCCCTGAATGACCCGATTGTCAATGCCGCCGACGGTGGCAAAGCGCAGGAATCCGTTTTCAGTGATATAGGTGACGATAAAGCCCACCTCGTCCATGTGCGCGTCGAACAGCACCCGGTTACGGGGCCGTTTGGCGCCTTTTTTAAAGGCAATGATGTCGCCCAAAGGCGCCACCTCGTATTCGCAGTAGTCTTTGATCTGTTCGATAATGGCGGCGGCCACATCCTGCTCGTCGCCGGAAGTGCCGTTAATGGCACAGAGGTTTTCAATCAGACGGATCATTTGCGGTTCCCCTCCTTTTTCACATAAGCGGCCAGCAGCCGGGCGGTATTTTCAATATCCGCCACCAGGATTTTTTCTACCGGCGTGTGCATATAGCCCTGGGGAATGGAGAGAATGCCGGTTTTCACGCCGCCGCGGGCGATTAAAATGTTGTCGGCGTTGGTGCCGGTGCCACCGCCCATGGCTTCCACCTGATAGGGGATCTCATTCTCCTTGGCCGCTTCGGTCAGGGTGCGGGACATGGCGCTGTCCAGCAGGGAGCCGAAGGCCACGATGGGGCCTTTGCCAAATTCGCCGCACTGCTCTTTTTTGCAGTCGGGCGTCCAGCCAAAGCCCACGTCCACCGTCACCGCATGGGTGGGATTTACGGTATAAGCCGCCGTCCGGGCGCCCATGCCGCCGATCTCTTCCCGGCTCGTCAGGGTAACGGACAGGCCGCAGGGCAACTGTTCCCCTTGGAGAAGCTCTGCCGCCCGCATGACCGCCGCGCAGCTGGAGCGGTTGTCGATGGCCTTGCTGGTGATAAAGCCGCCGTGCATCTCCCGGGTAGGGGTGACAAAGGTCACGATATCGCCGGGGCGCACCCGTTTTTCGGCCTCTTCTTTTCCGTAGCCGATGTCGATATAGATCTCTTCAAATTTTGGGTTTTTCGCCTCGCCGCTCTGCAGGTGGGGCGGGATGGAACAAATAAAGCCGGGCAGGTCGCCCTGCGCCGTATGTACCGCGACCTGAGAGGCCAAAAGCAGGCTGCGGTCAAAGCCGCCCACCGGCGCGACCTTTAAAAAGCCCTCGTCGTCGATCCAGTTGACGATCATGCCGATCTCGTCTACATGGGCGTCCAGCAGAAAGTGTTTTTGTCCCGGTTCCGGGCGGCGGATGGTGCAGATCAAATCGCCCAAGGGGCTGATCGTGACCTCTCCAAACGGCTGCAGCTCCTGGGCTGCCAGCGCCACCACCGAATGTTCCCGGCCGGAAACGCCTACCGCGGTGGACAGGCGCATCAGTAGATCTTTGCAATCCATATTGTTCATCCTTTCTTTGCGCCGGAAATCCGGCGGCCTTTTCGAAACCGGGACGCCTTCCCGGCGGGTTTTCCTTGGTTTGCAATGCTATTTCAGACCAGCGACCACCGATTTAAAATGCTCTCCCCGCTTTTCAAAGTTGGGGTATAAGTCAAAGCTGGCGCTGGCAGGGGACAGGGCCACGATGTCGCCGGAAGCCGCCAGCTCCTTTGCCGCCAGCACAGCCTCCTCCATAGAGGTGGCCTGATGTACCGCCGGATGTTTTCCGTCATACGCAGGGCAAGCCGCCAGCGCCCGCAGGATTTTGGGGCCGGTTGCGCCCATCAAAATCAGGTGGGACACCTTTTCGCACAGATAGGGGGCCAGGGGCTCGTAAGGGATCTTTTTATCGTACCCGCCGGCGATGAGGATAATTTTCTGCGAAAAGGCATTGAGCCCCGCGATGGTGCGGGTGGGGCTGGTGCCAATGGAATCGTTGTACCATTTGACGCCGTCCAGCTCCCGTACCAGTTCCATCCGGTGCTCCACGCCGCCGAATTCCTGGGCGGTTTTGGCCATGACCCCAGGGGAAACATCCCCCCAGACGGCGCTGTACGCGGCTAAAAAGTTTTCGACGTTGTGCATTCCCGGCAGCTTGATCTGATCCATGGGGACGATTTCCGTCTCCTGCCCCCGGTACCGCATACACAGCATCCCGTCCTGCCGCAGATAGGCCCCCGACTGGGGCGCCTGCCGGCGGGAGAATTCCAAAAGCTCGCCCCGGACAAGCCCCGCCATGCTCCGGGTAATGTCGTTATCCCGGTTAAGCACCGTGCGGGAAAAGCCGTCCTGATGCAGGAGCAGATTTTTTTTGCTGTCGATGTACTCCGCCATGTCCCGGTGGACGTCCAGGTGGTTGGGAGCCACGTTGGTGACGACTGCCACATCGGGGCTTTGGCGCATGGAGATCAGCTGAAAGCTGGAAAGCTCCACCACCGCCGCGTCGCCAGGGCGGATCTGTTCCACCACCGGCAACAGGGCGCGGCCGATGTTGCCGCCTTTGTACACCTTTTTACCGGCGGCCGCCAGCATTTCAGCCATTAGGGTGGTGGTGGTGGTTTTCCCGTCGGATCCGGTCACCGCATAGGTTTTGCAGGGGCATAGGCGGAAAAACAGCTCCATTTCAGAGGTGATGACCGCCCCGGCCCGCCGGGCCGCTGCCAGCGCCGGGTGGTAAAAATACATCCCCGGCGCGCGAAAAACAGCGTCGTAGTCTGTCAGCTGGTCCAAATAGCCCTCGCCCAGGACCAGCCGGACGCCGTTTTTTTCAAATTCATCTGCCAGCCCCCCCAGCTGTTCCCGGTTTTTCCGGTCCAGCACCGTCACCGCTGCGCCTTTTTTGGCAAACAGGCGGATACAGTCGGTGTTGGTCACACCGACGCCGATAAATGCGATTTTTTTGTTTTTGACCCATTGGAAAAAGCGTTCCGCATTCCAACCGTTCATAGCACGATCCCCTTTTTTGATAATCTACCGCTATTATACCCACCTCGAGAAAAAATAGCAATCATTGGAAACTGTCGGCCGAGACTTTTCCACCATCAACTGCCGGTGTTGTGGAAGTTTAGGGACAAAGGCCCAAAGAGCCGGAACCGGTTCGCCCGCCGGAAATTCCGGCGAAAACAAATGCAGGGATTTCTCCCTGCATGAATGGTATGGATAAAAAATTCTGCTTTGCGCCTACAACTGCGGCGCTTTTATGCTGGCGTTTTTCTCCAGCCCCACAGTGGGCGCCAATTCGCGGTCCGGCTCTACCAGCCGCGCCATGACTACAAAACGGGCCCGCGCGTCTCCGCCGACGTAGCCGTATTTGGCGGTACAGGTGGATAGGGTCAGGATTTTGTCGCTGGCAGGGTCTACCTCCACATCGTAGTTAAACTCCGAGCGGGCTTTTCCTTCGCTGACCAACGTATCAATGCGGCTGTCAATCATCTCGATGTAGCGGAATTTGGTGTCTGTGTACATGACCGCGAAAATCTCCCAAACCAGATCCTCTTCGCCGGTGGAGAAGAAGATATATGGATGGGAGGCGGCAAAATCTTCGTCGGCAAACCGCAGCAGCTGGGCAAAGTCCAGCCCGTTGGGATCATCCTGGGTGACGGCGGTGTTGTGCCCATAGATAATGGTATTGCGGCTTTCACTCGTCCGGTTGCCCACTGTGCATTCGTAGTCCACCCAGTAACAGCCCTGAAAGCTGTATTTCCCCTCATAGGTCAACCGCATATATTTGCTGTTGTTGTAGGTCTGCACCACAGGCTGGTTGATATCGGTGCCCGGCACCTGCAGCCAGCCGACGATTTCAGGATTTACCTCGGCGGCCTTCTGTTTGATCTGTTCGACCAAAGCCGGCGCTTCCACCGCCAACATGGCGTTGTCCTCCGGCTCCTTTAAAGTGTTGACAAACGGATAGACCGAAGGTTTGTCGTCCGGCAGGGAAGAGGCGCTGTTGCCGCCGCAGCCAGAGATGGATAAGGCCATTGCCACCGCCAGGGCCATTGCGCCGATTTTTTTATAAAAAAGTTTCATACTCATTCTCCTTTAAAGGTCAATTGCTGGGCTACCTTTAAATATATACGAAATTCATGGCTAAATCAACCAAAAAAGGTTGATTGCTGTATTTTTACCGCTTTTTGTTCCCTTTTCCTGTTTTCTTAACTACATTTGGCAGTAAAATATTACATCAGTGGCGCAAAGGCTTTGAGAATCGCCCGGCCCAACCGCCGCAGCAATGGCACCCGCTCGTCAGGATTGGGGTGGATTTCCTGGGAAATTTCCATGGTTTTTAGAATATCCTGTTTGACCGTTTCAATCACCGGGCTGTGGAAGAAGGCGACGCCGCACTCAAAATGCAGATAAAAGCTGCGGTAATCCATATTTGCGGTGCCGACCACCCCCACCTCGTCGTCCGCCACAAACATTTTGGCGTGGATAAAGCCCGGCGTGTATTCGTAAATGCGCACCCCAGCTTCGATCAGCTGCCGGTAAGCCGAACGGCTGACCGCATGGACGTACCATTTGTCCGGGATATGGGGGGTAATGATCCGCACGTCCACGCCGCTTTCGGCAGCGAGGATTAGGGCGGTGGTCATTTCGTTGTCCAAAATCAAATAGGGGGTGGTGATATACACATAATTTTTGGCGCAGTTGATGATTTGCAGATAGATATTCTCCGCCACGTTAAATTCATCGATGGGGCTGTCGCCGTAGGGCTGGACGTATCCGGTGCTGTCATACTTTTTGCCGGAGGGCCGGTACTCGTGGTAATCGGCGTTTTTGCCGTCCCGGTAGCTCCACAGCTGCAAAAACATCATGGTCAGGTTCCAGGTCCCGTCGCCCCGGAGCATAACGGCGGTGTCCTTCCAGTGGCCATATTTTTCATAGGCGTTGATGTATTCGTCCGCCAGGTTCAGCCCGCCGCAGAAGCCCACATCCCCATCGATCACCGAGATTTTGCGGTGGTCGCGGTAATTGAACATCGAGTTAAGCCGCGGCCGGAAGGGGTTAAACACTGCGCATTTGATGCCCGCTTCTTCCATCTGGCGGTAGTAGTGGGGCGGCAGGGTCTGAATGGTGCCCAGATCGTCATACATCAGCCGCACGTCCACACCGGCGGCGGCTTTCTCCTTCATGATATCCAGCACAGCATTCCACATTTTGCCTTCTTGGATAATAAAATACTCCATGAAAATGAATTTTTCCGCTTTTTTCATCTCTCGCAGCAGTGCCGCCCAAAAGTCCTCACCCAGCGGGAAATACTCCACCTGGGTATTTCCCCACAGGGGGTACAGCCCCACATTGCTGATGTAATCGCTTTGCCGTTTCAGGTGGGGCGATTCATTCCTCAGCGCCGCGCCAGTGTCTGCGCCGGCGGCTTGTTGGCTTTCCTCCACCTGCTTATAGGCGTAATCCCGGATGCGCTGGGCCTGCTTTTTGTCCATGGATTTGTTGCCAAACACCAGATAGAAGATCCCGCCAAATAGCGGGAGGCCCATAATCACAATGATCCAAGCGATTTTGTAAGAGGGGTTGTCTCGCTTGGTGACGATCCAAAGGACCACCAGCAGGCTTAAAAGCTGCAAGCAAACATATGCGTACAAGCCATAAGTGGAAAGCTTGAGCACGATGAACAGCAAAAAGAAAAGCTGCACTAAAATCGCCAGCGAGACGATCACCAGGCGGCTGCATAAAAATTTCAGGAGTTTCTTCATTTCTCAGTTTCCTTCCTCGCGGCCGGCGCTGAAAGCCGGGTTCCCAAAATCCGTGTCATTTTACGTTGATCGCTGCGCCGCCCCTTTGCAACGCGATGGTTCCGGTGCGCATGACCTCCTGGATATTATAGGATTTTAAAAGCTCTTCTAACAGATCCAACCGGTCCGGCAGGTCGCAAATTTCCAGCGTCATGGTATTTTTGGTCAGGTCAACGATATTGGCGTTCATGATTTTGGCGATATCCAAAATCTCGCTGCGGGTGCGGCCGGTTGCGTTGCATTTAATGAGCATCAGCTCCCGGCTGATCAGATCCTGCTGGGGGATGGTGCGCACCTTGATGACGTCTACCACCTTGTTGAGCTGTTTTTCCAACTGCTCCACTGTGTAGCTGTCCCCCTCCACGACGATGGTCATCCGGGAAACGGTTTTGTCCTCCGTAACGCCCACCGCCAGAGAATCGATGTTAAAGCCCCGGCGGGAGAACAGCCCAGTGATCCGGGACAGGACGCCCGCGTGGTTTTCCACCAGGACCGAAATGGTATGTTTCATCTGCGTGCCCCTCCTTATAAGGCCGGTTCGTCCGGCGAGACCAGGCACTGGAGCAGGAAGCTTTTTTCCCCGGCCAGCAGCGCGTCCACCGCTTCGTCAATTTCGTCGTTGTCGGAAAGGGTCATGGCCCGGATGCCATACACCTGGGCCAGCGCCGCGAAGTCCGGTCCGCCGGAAAGGTCTACCGCTTCGTACCGTCCGGCGTATTCCTGCTTTTGGATCTGGCGAACCAGCCCCAGGCTATCATTTCGCAGGACTACCATCCTTACCGGGATGTCATGCTGGCACAGGGTGGCAAGCTCCTGCATGGACATCTGGAATCCGCCGTCCCCCATGACCGCAACCACCTGTCGGGCAGTGGTTGCTAGCCGCGCCCCCATGGCGGCGGGCAGGGCGTAGCCCATGGTGCCCATGCCGCCGCTGGTGAGAAAGCGGCCCTCTTTGATTCTGGCGGAGCGGGCGGACCAGATCTGGTTTAGCCCCACGTCCGCTATGTATATGGCGTCGCTGTCTAGCCGTTCGGTCAAAGCCGCCACCAGCCGGTGGGGATTGACAAACGCCGGGCAATCGGAAAAAGGCGCGCCCGCGCCCAGCTTTTCTTTTAATTCGGCCAGCCACATGCCAGTGTCCGCCGCCTGGCAGTTTTCACCCAGATCTTCCAGGGCTAGCCGCGCATCGGCCACCAGCGGGATGTTGGCCTCCATATTCTTGCGGATTTCCGCCGGGTCAATGTCGATGTGGATAATCCGCGTGCGTTTTTCCAGTACGCCCGGCTGGCGCATGGCCCGGTCCCCAGCCCGGGTGCCGATTAAGATCAGAAGGTCCGAATGGCGGATGGCGTAGTTGGCCGCGCTGCTGCCAAAGGAACCGAGCATTCCGAAATACAGCGGGTGGGACGACGGCATTAGCCCCAGCCCCATCATGGTTGTGACCACCGGGATCCGGCAGCGTTCGGCAAAGGCCCGCATCTGCGCCCGGGCACCGGCGCCGAACACGCCGCCGCCGGCACAGATCACCGGCCGTCGGGCCGCCGCGATGGCCTCGACAACCCGCCGAAGCTGTAAGGGGTTTGCTTTGGCGCTAGGATTGTAGCCGCGGATCGATACCGATTCGGGGTACAGAAAATCCAGCTCCTGGGTCTGGATATCCACCGGCAGATCGATGAGCACCGGGCCCTGCCGGCCGGTGGAGGCCAGATAAAAAGCCTCCTTCATGATCCGGGGGATATCCGCCGCATTCTTGACCAAAAAGCTGTGCTTGGTAAAGGGCTCCGCCGCGCCGGTGATATCCGCCTCTTGAAAGACGTCTCGCCCCAGCTGGTCGCTGGGGACCTGGCCGGTGATGGCCACCAGCGGCACCGAATCCATATAGGCGGTGGCTAGGGCGGTCAAAAGATTCAGGGCGCCGGGGCCCGAGGTGGCAATGCACACGCCCGGCCGGCCGCTGATGCGGCCGTAAGCCGCGGCGGCGTGCCCGGCGTTTTGTTCCTGCCGCACCAGGATGTGGCAGATCGGGCTCTCGCGCAGGCAGTCGTAAACAGGGCAGATGGCCGCTCCGGGATAGCCGAATACGGTGGTCACGCCCTCCTGTTCCAACGATGTGACAATGGCTTTTGCGCCAGTCATGTCCGCTCCCCCTTCCAGCCGGCAGTTCGGCAGTTTTCTATTTTTTTATTATAAGATGACCGGCCCCTCACGTCAATAGGAATGGGATTCCCAGAAGGGCCAAGGCCGCTTTTTTCATCGGTTTGAAACGGGAATTCCACACGTTTTTCCACGGGACTGCCGGGGGAATTGGGTTTTGCCACCGAAGGGTGGAAAAGGGCGAAAAATTCCCATTTGACAAGGGTTTCCCGCCGCGATACAATGGGAAAAAGAGAAAAATGGGGGATTTTATGAAAATGAAGCGGATGTTACCTTTTTTGTTGGCAGTACTGCTGCTCTTAGGGCTTGCCGGCTGTGGAGACGGAAAGGAAAGTAGCTCCTCGTCTTTACCGGAAGAGCCGGTGGATTTGGAATACCCGGTTTCCATTGGCGATGAGACCATTGCCAAGCAGCCGGTAAAGGTCGTCTCTCTTTCTCCAGCGCTGACCGAGCTTTGCTTTGACATGGGCTATGGCGACCGCTTGACCGGCGTCAGCAATTACTGCGACTGGCCCGAATCGGTTCAAAACCTGCCCCAAATGGGTACCGCCCAGCAGCCGGATCTGGATAGCATCCGGGCGGAGAAGCCCGATGTGGTGATTACCCATACTGCCTTGTCGGAGAGCGACCTAATCGCTTTGCAGCAGGCGAACATCCCGGTGGTGGTGCTTTCCCGCGCCCGGCTGCCGGAGGATTTAAAAGATTTGTATGTGGACCTGGGCCGCCTGTTCGAGGGAGAGGAAACCGGGTCTTCAGCGGGCAAGAGCTTTTATAATGAGCAGATGGGCCGGGTGGAGAGCCTGCAGGAAAAGGTGGACGCTTACGTCCGGGGCGGCGGCAAGCGGCTTTCGGCGGTTTACCTGCGGATGCTGGACTTTACTGTAGCCACTGGCGACACGTTTGAAGGGGCAATATTGGAGGCTGTGGGTTTTGAAAATGAGGCAGGCGCCTATGGCGGCTGGACCTACCCGGCGGACTTCATCAGCCAATACGCGCCGGACGTGATTTTCTGCAACGAGGATATCACCATCCCCATGCTGGAAAAAAACGCCAATTACAAGGGCTTGCAGGCAACCATCCACGACATTGTTTATTCTTACAATTTCACCGCCTTTGAGCGGCAGGGCAAGCGCATGTTCGATATGTTGGAGGATATGGTGAAAAAAGCGTATCCTGGAGCTTTCGCCGAAATGTCAGGAGATCCGGCCTCCTCTGCGGCGGCGCAGTAACACGAAATAGGAAAAAGGAATCCACCGAGGGCTTAGCGCTTTCGGTGGATTTTTGATGGCACAGGGATAAAAATTTCCGCAGGCTATTTTGTCTCCGGGTAGCCGCAGCCACAGGCGTTTGGGATAAAATTGGGATGCCATTGGCAAAAGCCACAAAAATCCGCAGAAAAAAGAGATTCCAAAGGCATTTTTGGCGAATTTTTGCGGCATTTTTAAGGTAAACGTTTTTATCAAAAAACATGCCTTGCCCCAATCGGTTCCGTGTGCTAGAATAAACCTGTTTTTGGATATCGAACGATCTTTTTTATCCGGCCGGGCGGCGCTGCTGTCTGGCCGGATCCTATCCCACAGCCGCTTGACGCGGCAGAGAGGCTGTCACAACATGCATAATAAAAAAGAGGTATCCCGGCAGATCTACCGGATGCTGATTCCTATGATTTTGGAAAACGTCCTGACCACCTCCGCCTCATTGGTGACCACCGCTATGGTGGGGCGGCTGACGGCGCTGGAAATCTCCGCCCAAGGCGTTGGCGGGCGGATTACCAATACCTATCTGTCCCTGTTTAAGGGTCTGGCCATCGGTGTAACGGTGGTGGCGGCGCTGTATTTTGGCGAGGGCCGCCGGGATAAATGCCGCCGCACCGTGGAACAGGCTTTTGCCACCGCCGTTCCGCTGGGGCTGGTGATTACCGGGTTGGTAGCGGCATTCCCCACCTGGTTTATCAAGCTGTTTACCTCTGACGCGGACATTTTGTCCTATGCCGTCGGGTATCTTCGGATCTTGTCCTTCAGCCTGCCGTTCGTGGCGATTTCCTGCTTTGTTACCGCCGCGTTCCAATCCCAGGGCAATACCAAAACGCCGATGGTGATTGCCGGTATTGTCAACGTGGTCAACATTGCGTTAGGCTGGCTTTTGATTTTCGGCAATATGGGGCTGCCGGCCATGGGCCTCACCGGCGCGGGAATTGCGCTGGTCAGCGCGCAGATCGCCGGCGCGGCCATCGGATTGCTACTTTTGTACCATAAACGGATCGGCCTGTTCCTGGGGTCGGAGCATGGAAAAAAATTTTTCTCGCTGGAAAGCGGTTATTTAAAGGAAATCTATACTACAGGGCTGCCCGCCTCCTGTGAAAATCTGTTGTGGCAGTTTGCCACCATTATCATCAGCAGGGTCATCCTCTCCTATGGCACCAACAGCTACGCCGCCTACCAGCTGGGGCTACAGGCGGAGGGCGTGTGCGACATGCTTTCGGTGGGCTTTATTACCGCCTCTACCACGTTGGCGGCCAGGGCCATCGGCCAGCGGGACGACCAGCTTTACAAGATGTACTTTAAACAGCTGATTCGCATTTCTATGGCTATCAGTATTTTCACCTGTGCGGTGCTGTTCTTCTGCCCGCGTTTGTTGATGAGCCTCTTGACCGATAAGCAGGAGCTGATTGAGATCGGTATGAAATATGTGTTCATTATGGGTTTTGCCCAGATTCCCCAGAACCTATCCAAAATTCTCAACGGTACCATCCGTTCGGCGGGCCACAAATATATGCCCATGGTCATTTCCTTTACCGGGATCTGGCTGGTGCGCGTTGTGCTGTGCTGCCTGTCAGGCTGGGTGTTTCACTGGGACATTGTGGCGTTGTGGTGGGCCATCGCCCTGGACCAGCTGGTGCGCATTGCCTTCAGCGCGGTCTTTTTCTGGAAGAAGCGGGTGTATAACACGGTGCAGACGCTGCCGCCCCTTCATGAAAAGGAACCGGCCCAGTTGTAAGGCGGATTATAGAAAAGGCCCGGCCAACATGGCCGGGCCTTTTTAGGCGCCTTTTGAAAAACATGAATTTACACAAATAGCCAAGGACCTCTGCCGACAGATTCTTTCTTTGGGGGACCTTCCCCCCAAAAAGGAAGAGAAAAATCGGACAAAAGCCCGATTTTCTTGACAAACGTCTTATGAGGTCTTTACAAGGGAATTTTTGTATGATAGCATAAGAAGAAACGAGTCCCCCGTGCCGGAGCAGTTCTGGACTAGACTGGAGGGGACAGATCAACAAGCGGGAAGAAAGGGTGGAAAAACATGGTTCGGATCATCGGCATCGGCGATGCAAAGATGGATAAAAATATTACCGATATGGTAGCCTATCCTGGCGGCCAGGCGATGAATATCGCAGTCAACGCCAAGCTGCAGGGCGCCGAAGCAGGATTTATCGGCTGTATCGGCGACGATACCCTGGGCCGGCACCTGGCAAAGACCTTGGATGAGCTGGGGGTGGACCGCACCCACAGCCACATCGTACACGCGGACAACGCCGCCACAAAATACCAGGTGATTGGCGGCGAGCGGGTTTGGGGCGGGGCGGATCCGCGGCCCCTTTCCCCTTTGCAGATGGCCATTCGGTTTATGTTGCCTTACTACGGCCTAACCCCGGCGGATCTGGCATACATAAAAACTTTTGACGCGGCGCATCTTTGCAATACCGCCCATATGGACGAATTTCTGCCGCAATTAAAAGAGGCGGGGCTGGTCCTGTCCTACGATTACTCCAACGACCATCTCCAGCCGGGCTTTATGGAAAAGGTCGCGCCCTATGTGGATATCAGCTTGTTTTCTGCCAGCAAAATGACCGGCACCCAAATGATGGAGGGGCTGGTCAAGGCCCATACGCTGGGAACCCGGATCGCCATCGCCACCAACGGCGACGAGGGGGCGACACTGTACGACGGCAACCGCTTTTACACCCAAAAGCCGGATCTGTGCGACGCAGTGGACACGATGGGCGCGGGCGACGCGTTCATTTCTGCGTTCGTTGTGGATTATGTCGGCGCCAAAGGGCTGGAGGCCCGTGCCGAATCGCAGCGGGAGGAAAAGATCCGCCATGCGCTGGCTTATGCGGCTTCCTGGGCGGCCAAAGCCTGCATGACCCCCGGCGCGTTCGGCCACGGGTGTAGGATCGACCGCGAGGATTAGCGCCTTACGGCCCCGCGCCGTTTGGAAAATAGATGTTTTAAGACAATGAAATGAGGTTATTAGTATGGTAAGAGTCATCGGTATCGGCGACAGCATGGTTGATAAAAACTTGACCTCCGGGATTATGTACCCCGGCGGCCAGTCCTTGAACATCCCGGTCAATATGCACCTTTTAGGGGCCGAAGCGGCGTTTATCGGCTGTTTTGGCAGCGACTATGTGGCCGAACACATGAAAAAGACCCTGGATGAAATCGGCATTGACTACTCCCGTTCTCACACCTATCCGGTGCCCAACGCCTGCGCCCATTACCGGGTCATCGACAACGACCGGGTATTTGTCAGGGGACCGAAAAAAATGCACCCTATGACCCGGGCGCTGTTCGCTATGCTGGACTATGAGGGCTTTTCCAAAGAGGATATGGACTACATTAAAACCTTCGACGTGGTCCACTGCTCCAACGACAGCGGCATTGAGGCGTACTATCCGGACTTTAAGGCCCAGGGGATCAAAATCTCCTTCGACTTCTCCCTGACCCACGAAAAGGAAGGGTATATGGAAGAAATCTGCCCCAACGTTTATTTTGTCCTGCTGTCCTGCAGCCATTTAAGCGAGACTGAGACGCAAGAACGGCTCATCAAGGCGCACACCCTCGGCGCAAAGGTCTGCATCGGTACCCGGGGCAGCAAGGGCTCCATCTGCTACGATGGGGATCGGTTCTATCACCAGCCGCCTCATTGGCTGGAAACGGTCGTTGACACCATGGGCGCAGGCGATGCGTTTATCTCCGCGTTTTTGTACCAGTTTATCAATAACGGCGGCTATGACGCAGCGGATAAGTCTGAAGTGATTCCCAAAGCGCTGGAATTTGCAGCGGATTACTCTGCCAAATCCTGCATGATCGAAGGCTCCTTCGGCCATGGCGTTCCCTTTCAAGACTAATTGAGATTAAAAAAGCGGCCCGGTTTTCCGGGCCGCTTTTTTGTTGCGGAGAATTTGCAGCAAAGGGGATTGGGCAGTTTTTTATTTGCTCGTGGGGATTTCCTTATATCGGGCGATGTCATAACGGGAGATCAGCATGGCGTCGGCGCCCTCCCAAGCCAGTGGGCGGGCGCTGGCAGAGGTCTGGCTACCGCCCATTTGGTCGCATTTTTCTCCGGGGCCGGCTTTTTCAAGAGCGGGGCAGTCCTCGCAGGGGGTGTCCCGGCGGAAGAAGGTCCGGTAACAGCGTTCCCCGGTCTGGGATCCCGGATGCAGATGCCGGATTGGATTGTTAAAATACAATAGACGGTAGTCGGTCCGGTCAATGACATACAAAAAGGCGTCCTGTTGGTCCAATAGTTTGCGGATCTGCTGGAGATGCAGTTCTCCCCGCTGCTGGATCCGTTTTTGAAACAAAAAAGTGCTTAAAAGCTCGGAAATGCGGGTTAGGATGGCAATTTCCTCCTGTGTCCAGAGACGCTGGCCGGTACACTCGTCGAATCCGACAAATCCAGCGAACATCCCATTGTAGCGGATCGCGCACTGGAGCATAGAGTGGATGCCCTGTTCTTGAAGTAGAACGCGCTGCGATTCCGGCATATCCTGAATTTCCCGGCAAAAGAAAACATCGTTTTCATCAAAATGTTCCGGATAGCCGCCCAACGCAGAATAGGAGAGGTTTTGCAGGTGCTCCTTTTCCGGACGGATGCCCTCGCTGCACCACTCAAAGGTGTTGCTGCAAAAAGCGCCATCCTCCGAATTTTCAAAAACATAAGCGCGGCTGACGTCAAACTGGCGTCCAACCACTTCCAGGATCAGGGGGATGGCAGTTTCGATGTCAGCCGCCCGGTACAGGACTTGAAAGACGTATTCGGTCAGCCGGTGGGCGAGAACGGCACTGTTCTCGCCCGAATCGATGGGGGAATTGGCTTGCTGCATTTCCGGGCGGGGTTGCTGCATTTGGGCAGAATACAGGCAGGCGGCATTTTTCCCTTTGCTTTTTGCCTGGTACAGGGCGATGTCTGCGCCCTGATATAGGTTGTGAAAATCGTGGCCATGGGCGGGGAACAGCGCGATGCCGATGCTGCAGGAGACGGACAGTTTGTTTTTCTTCTCCTGAAACAGGTTTTGCGCCGCTGAAAGAATCTGTTCGGATTTTTGCAGCGCGGTGTTTGGCGAGGGGATCCCCTTGAGAAAGACGAGGAATTCGTCTCCGCCAATGCGCCCGACTAGATCGCTGGAGCGGGTCCCCCGCCGGATCGCCGACGACAGGTCGGACAGGACGGCGTCGCCGAACAGATGTCCCAGGGTATCGTTCAGGGATTTAAAATTATCGATATCGATCATCAAAAGCGCGCACTGCTCGGAGGGATCGGCGTCGCCCAGATATTTTTCAATCAGATGCCGGATGGCCGATTTGTCGTACAGGCCGGTCAGCGGGTCCCGTTCCGCCTTTTGCCGCAGTGAATCGATCATCTTTTTTTCAGCGTCGATATTGGCGATAATGCCGACGGCTTTCAGCAAAGCGCCGTCCCGGCCAAATTGGCTGGTCACCTGAATACGGCACCAGATCGGGGCGCCATCCCCGTTGTAAAGCCGGCATTCTCGGGACAGGGAGTGCGCGCCCTTTGTAATTTCCTCCAGCATGTCACACAGAAGGGCGACGTCCTCTGGCGCAATGTGTTTGCGCTGGCGGATCAGGTTAAAATCCAAGGCGGGCAGCGGCGGATACCCAAACAGGTCCGCCCAGTTGGCAGAAAACAACAGGCTGTTGGTCGCTTTGTCCCATTCAAAAACGATATTTTTGGACTGCCGCAGGATAATGTCATGCCGCTCAAGGCTGAGTCGGAGTGCTTCCCGGGTTTCATACAGGCCGGTGATATCGGTCAGGGTGCAGAAAAAAGCCTGGTTATTCCCGGCTGCGATGTAGGCGTTTTCGGTGACCCACCGGCAGGAGCCGTCCTTGCACAGCACCCGGTACTCGTTGGAAAGAGCGTTGTTTTGGAGCAGCTGTCGGTTGGTCAGTTCACGGATGCGCTGCCGGTCGTCAGGATGGATGAGGTTGATGTAAGAATCGGAAAATTGAGAAGAGAGCTCCTCGCGCGTATAGCCGATTAGCTTTAAAAACCCGTCGTTGATCCGCAAAATCGTATATTGGCTGTCATTTTTGCATTTTAGCATGCCGCCGGGGATATCATTGATAAAGGACATCATTTCCAGGGTTTGTTGGCGCAGCTTTTCCGGCGGGGTCCCCGGATCCGGAAGCCACATACTGCCAGGCCAAACGCAGCTGGGATTAGAAGTTGCCATTACGCGCTCCCTTCTCTCCTGCGGCGATGCGAGGAGGTTCAAACAGAATTGCATTTATTATAACAACTGACCGGTCGTTTTACCAGAGTTTTTTGTTACAGTGCAGCTACAATTTTACAAATAAGCCATAACAGAAAACCGTTGCTGGCGATACCGGCCCGCCGGGACGCGTCCGCCGCAGCCGGTTGCGGTTGCGGCCGGTTTGTGGTATGATTTTTGAAAATCCGTATCAGACTGAAAAGAGGGAATCATCGGTGAAGATGGAGGAATTGATGAACTATCAAATTGGGGGCATTTCGGTGGGGCGCATCCTTTCCGCGCTGCTTTTGTTGGCGGTCTGCCTTGCAGTTACCAAACTGTTGATGCGGCTGGCGGACCGGATGATCCTACGGCTGCGGGTGGAAAAAAGCCTCCACCGTTTTGTCCATTCCGCCGTCAGGTTCGGCCTTTTGTTTTTGACCGTGCTGATCGTGGCCGACAGCGTCGGCGTTCCCATCACCTCGCTGGTGGCGGTGCTGGGGGTCGTGGGGCTGGCGGTCTCTTTGGCAGTGCAGGATTCGTTGACCAAACTCGCCGGCGGGCTGATGATCCTGGCGGCTAAGCCCTTTGCGGTGGGTGACTATATCGACGCGGGAACGGCCAGTGGCACGGTGCGGGAAATCGGGCTGATCTACACCTGCCTGTCCACCCCGGACAACAAGGTGATCTACCTGCCTAACAACGACATTGCCAGCGCCCGGGTGACGAATTATTCCGCCCAGGAGAACCGACGGGTGGACATCGATGTCTGCGCGTCCTATGACGACGACACCGAAACGGTCAAAAAGGCGCTGGGCCAGGCGCTGGAGGCGGTCCCAGGATTTTTGAAAGAACCGGCGCCGTTCATCGGGGTCACCGCCTATCTGGATAGCAGTATTCAGTATACCATAAGGGTTTGGGCAAAAACGGTCGATTATTGGGATCTCTATTATGCGCTGCTGGAAAAAATCCGCTGGGCCTTTTCTGCCAATGGGGTGGAGATGACCTATAACCATCTGAACGTCCATTTGCTAAAAGCGGACAAAAAAGCCGGAATTCCGGCCCAAAGCGTAGACGAAAAGGAGTGAGCCGGCGTGAAATACAGCGAACTGGAAACCCCGCGGCTGATCCTGCGGGGATGGCGCGAATCGGACCTGGAGGACCTGTTTGCCTATTGCGGGGATGCTGAAGTGGGCCCTGCGGCGGGATGGCCGCCCCATACGGACAAGAGCGTTTCGCAAAGCGTGTTGCATCATTTTATGGAAGCAGGGGACGTGTGGGCGGTAGTGGAAAGGCAGTCCCGGCGGGCAATCGGCTCCATAGGCCTGCACGAGGAAAAACGCCGGGAGAACCCCAATTGCCGGATGCTGGGCTATGCTTTGAGCCGGGAGTGGTGGGGCAGGGGCATGATGACCGAGGCGGCCCAGGCGGTGCTCCGGTATGCGTTCGAGACCCTTTGTCTGGAAATGGTGACCGTTTATCATTATCCTCAAAACGGCCGCTCCCACCGGGTTATTGAAAAATGTGGTTTCCATTATGAGGGTACCCTGCGCAGGGGTACGGTCCGCTTTGACGGACAGGTGCTGGACAACATCTGCTATTCCCTGTTGCGGACCGAATACGAAGCGGCGCGACTTGAGACTGCCAGACGGTAAAGAAAACGAAAAAGCCCCGTATTGAAAGATACGGGGCTTTTTATCAAATGGGGTTAATTTTCTTTTGGATCGTCCTCTTCCGGCAAAAGCTCGGCCTTTACCCGGCCGATACGCCGATCGTCCATTTCCATGACGGTAAAGCGGATGCCGGACAGGACCATTTCCGGATGTTCCCCCGGCGCGGGGATCCGGCCCAGCAGGTCGGTTAAAAGCCCGCTGAGGGTGTCGTAATCCGCATCCGCCGGTACCTCCAGCGGCAAAAAGCGCTGGACCTCATCCAGAGCGGCGGAGCCGTCGATGAGATAAGCCGAGTCGGAGATCGGGGTAATCGCCTCTTCCTCTTCATCATACTCGTCCTGGATTTCGCCTACGATGGATTCCAGAAGGTCTTCCATGGTGACCATGCCGGAGGTGCCGCCGTATTCGTCTACCACAATGGCGATTTGCACTTTTTTCTGCTGGAATTGGCGGAACAGGTCCCGGCAGCGGGTGCTTTCCGGCACATACAAAGCGGAGCGCATCAGCGCCCGGATGGTGTGGGGGCGGTCGTCGCCATGGCCGATCAGTCTCAACAGATCTTTGGCGTACAGCACGCCGACGACGTTGTCCAGCGTGTCCTCATACACCGGGATCCGGGAAAACCCCTCCTCGATAGCCGTTTTTAGCGCTTTGTCGATATCGTCATCCACCTCTACCGCTTCGATTTCGGTACGGTGGGTCATCACGTCTTCGGCAGTGCGGTCGTCAAACTCGAAGATATTGTAGATCATTTCCCGTTCGCTTTGCGGGATCAGGCCATTTTCATTGCCCGCCTCTACCATTTCGCGGATATCCTCTTCGGTCCCCTCTTCCGGGTCGGTGCTGGGGTCAACGCCAATCAGGCGCAAAACACCGTTGGACACCAGGCTGCACAGGGCGCTCAGCGGCGTTACCAGCCCTGCGAAAAACTGTAGCGCAGGGGCGGCGCCGCGGGCGATCCGGTTCGGATCCCGCCAGGCCAGATGGCGTGGGATCAAATAGCCCACAATCAACACCAAGGCGGAGCCGGCCAGAACCGTTAGGGCTAATGAAAGGGCCGCCGCCCAACCGCCGTCCAGCCCGGCCTTAGCGGCCAGCGCGCCGGTGAGGCGGGTAGCGGGGCCGAACAAAAGCAGCCCCCCGCAGCTCATGACCGAAAGGACAAAGCCGGTGCGGATCTTAGTCGTCAGGGAAGAGTAACGCTCCGTCAGCTGCAAAAACAGCGCGGCACGGCGGTCTCCATCCTCAGCCTGCTTCTGCAGCCGGCTTTCAGAATATTCCGCCATGGCGGTTTCACACAGGGTAAAGAAAACGCAAAGGGCTAAAAACAGAAAGAATAGGCTGATGCTGACAGCCAAAGAGGTTGACGAGGCGGCTTGCACCGCCAAAATACTGTGGGTAAATAAACTGCCGTCCGGGTCCATTGTGAAATTGTCCTCCTTAAATAAATCGATCGAATTGCTGCTCTGGGAGCAGCGGGCAACGCCCATAATTACAGATTAGTATACTACAGGGTATGTCATTCGTCAAATATTGCTGGCGGATCCGTTGAAAAAAGCGCCAAACCGATGTAGAATAAAGAAAAGGCTACCTTTTAAGCGGCCGCCGAAAGGAGAAACCAATGATTGAGTTTCGATACGACACCCAGCTTCTGATTGAAGGGGAAAATCTGGATGAGGACGCGATCAACGACTATTTCACGGAACACTTCGAGGGTGACTGCCTGTTAGCGGTGGGGGATGAAGACCTGATCAAAATCCATTTCCACACCAACAAGCCGTGGGAAGTGCTGGAATACTGCGCTTCTTTAGGAGAAATCCATGATATTGTGGTGGAAGATATGGATCGCCAGGCCCGCGGCTTAAAGGGATAAAAGCCGCCCTGGCGCTGCTTTTTGCAGCCAATGGCACAAAAACGGCACAAAGTTCGCAGTTTCCTTGTGGAACTGTAAACAATCCGCAAAATTACCGGTTTTCTTATTTACACTGGCGGCGGAAAGTGATAAAATCGATTAGGTGAAGTCTTTTCTGCGTTTGATCTGGTTTGCAAGCAGATCAAACCCAAAGACGGCTCCTGCTAAGATGCAGAAATTCAAGGGAGGAATAACACTATGGCAAGAAAAATGAAGACCATGGATGGGAACAATGCCGCGGCGTATGTATCGTATAACTTTACCGACGTTGCTGCGATTTACCCCATCACGCCTTCTTCCGTAATGGCGGAAGTGACGGACAAATGGTCTGCCGATGGAAAGAAAAACCTGTTTGGCCAACAGGTAAAGGTTGTTGAAATGCAGTCCGAGGCCGGCGCTGCTGGTACCGTACATGGCTCGCTGCAAGGCGGTGCGCTGACCACTACCTTTACCGCTTCCCAGGGCCTTTTGCTGATGATCCCCAACATGTACAAAATCGCCGGTGAGCTGTTGCCCTGCGTAATCAACGTATCCGCGCGTTGCGTGGCTTCCCACGCGCTGAACATCTACGGCGACCATTCCGACGTCTATGCCTGCCGCCAGACCGGTTTTGCAATGCTCTGCTCGCAGAACCCGCAGGAGGTTATGGATCTGGGCGCTGTGGCGCACCTGGCCGCGATCAAAGGCCGCGTGCCGTTCTTGCATTTCTTCGACGGATTCCGCACCTCTCATGAGATCCAGAAAATTAAAATCTGGGACGACGAGGATCTGCGTGACATGCTGGATATGGATGCGGTTCAGGCGTTCAAAAACCGCGCGCTAAACCCGAATCATCCGGTTCTTCGCGGTACCGCCCAAAACCCGGATATCTTCTTCCAGGCGCGTGAGGCATGCAACCCCTACTACGATGCGCTGCCCGCTATTGTAGAGGAATACATGGACAAAGTCAACGCCAAAATTGGCACCGACTATAAACTGTTCAACTACTATGGCGCCCCGGATGCGGAGCATGTCATCATTGCCATGGGCTCTGCCTGCGACACCATTGAAGAGACCATCGATTACATCAATGCCCACGGCGGCAAAGTCGGCCTCATCAAAGTCCGCCTGTACCGCCCGTTCTCTAAAGAGCATCTGATCAAAGCGATCCCCGCCACCGCCAAGACTCTGACCGTTCTGGACAGGACCAAAGAGCCCGGCTCCATCGGCGAGCCGCTGTTCTTGGATGTGATCCTGGCCTTGAGAGGCACTCCCTACGGCGCGCTGCCGGTTTACTCCGGTCGTTACGGCTTGGGCTCCAAGGATACCGTCCCCGCAGACATCTTTGCGGTTTATAAAAACGCCGAGACCGGCGCGAAAGAGCGTTTCACCATCGCCATCTGCGACGATGTGACTGGTTTGTCTTTGGATAGAGAAGACGCTCCCGATACTCAGGCGAAGGGCACCACCGCCTGCAAATTCTGGGGCCTGGGCTCTGACGGTACCGTTGGCGCAAACAAAAACTCCATCAAGATCATCGGTGACCACACCGACAAATACGTGCAGGCGTACTTTGATTACGACTCTAAAAAGTCTGGCGGCCTGACCTGCTCGCATCTGCGGTTCGGCGATCATCCGATTAAATCCACCTACCTGATCAACAAAGCGAACTTTGTGGCCTGCCACAACCCGGCTTATATCGGCAAGTACGATATGGTTGAGGATCTGGTAGACGGCGGCACCTTCTTGCTCAACTGCGGCTGGGATATGGCCGAGATCGAGAAGAGAATGCCTGACAAAGACAAAAAATACATTGCGGATCACAACATCCAGTTCTATACCATTGATGGTATCAAGATCGGCCGTGAGATCGGCCTGGGCGGCAGAATCAACACTGTTTTGCAGTCCGCGTTTTTCAAACTGGCCGAGATTATCCCGGCCGATCAGGCTGCGGATTACATGAAAGCCGCCGCGAAAGCTTCCTACGGCAAAAAGGGCGACAAAATCGTCCAGATGAACTACGACGCCATTGACCGCGGCGCAGACGGCCTGGTCAAGATCGAAGTTCCCTCTTCTTGGAAGAACGCCACTGGCGAGCATAAGCTGCCGGTTGCCGAGGGCGGCCGCAAAGAGGTTGTGGATTTTGTCAACAACATCCTCATCCCCTCCACCCATCAGCATGGCAACGAGCTGCCTGTCTCCGCTTTCAAAGGCGCTGAGGACGGTACCTTCCCGCAGGGCTCTGCCGCTTACGAGAAGCGCGGCGTTGCTGTGGACGTTCCGGTTTGGAATCCCGAAAATTGTATCCAGTGTAACTTCTGCTCCTATGTCTGCCCCCATGCGGTAATCCGTCCGGTCGCCATGACCGAAGAGGAAGCCGCCAAAGCGCCGGCCGGCACCAAGAGCGCCGATATGACCGGAATGCCCGGTATGAAGTTTGTGATGACCGTTTCCGTGCTTGACTGTACTGGCTGCGGCTCCTGCGCAAATGTATGTCCCGGCAAGAAGGGCAACAAAGCCATCACCATGGAGAGCCTGGATTCTCAAAGAGAGCAGCAGAATGTGTTCGCTTACGGTCAGCAGATTGATGCGAAACCGGAAGTTGCGGAGAAATTCAAAGAAAATACGGTCAAGGGCAGCCAGTTTAAACAGCCTTTGCTGGAATTCTCCGGCGCTTGCGCGGGCTGCGGCGAAACCCCGTACGCCAAGCTGGTCACCCAGCTGTTCGGCGACAGAATGTATATTGCCAACGCCACCGGCTGTTCTTCTATCTGGGGCGGTTCCGCACCGTCCACTCCTTACACCGTCAACAAAGAGGGCAAGGGTCCGGCTTGGGCGAACTCCCTGTTTGAGGACAACGCCGAGTACGGTTACGGCATGTATCTGGCTCAGGATCATATGCGCAAAGCCGCTATTGAGAAAATAGAGGAACTGGCGAAGATCACCAAGTCCGACGCGAAGAAAGCGGCCTGCGAGAAATATCTGGCTACCGCGAACGACGGCGCTGCCAATAAGGCTGCGACCGAGGAGCTGGTCAAAGCGTTGGAGTCCACGCCGGATTGCCCCTACTGCCAGGATATCCTCAAGTACAAAGATTTCCTCAACAAGAAATCTGTCTGGATCTTCGGCGGCGACGGCTGGGCTTATGATATCGGCTTCGGCGGATTGGATCATGTAATTGCTTCCGGCGAGGATGTGAACATCCTGGTCTTCGATACCGAGGTGTACTCCAACACCGGCGGCCAGTCCTCCAAATCCACACCTACCGGCGCGGTTGCCCAGTTTGCAGCTGCTGGTAAAGAGGTGAAGAAAAAGGATCTGGCGGCCATCGCCATGAGCTATGGTTACGTATATGTAGCGCAGGTTGCCATGGGCGCTGATTACAACCAGTGCATCAAAGCCTTTACTGAGGCGGAGAGCTACCATGGCCCGTCCATCGTAATCGCTTACGCGCCTTGTATCAACCACGGTATCCGTGCCGGCATGAGCCAGGCACAGACCGAGATCAAGAACGCGGTAGCGTCCGGCTACTGGAACAACCTGCGGTTCGACCCGAGACTGGCTGTCGATGGCAAAAACCCCTTCCAGCTGGATTCTAAGGCTCCTACCGCGGATTACAAACAGTTCATCAGCGGCGAGGTTCGTTACAGCAGCTTGACCCGTTCCTTCCCGGATCGTGCGGACGTTCTGTTCGACAAAGCGGCTGAAAACGCTAAGGCGAAGTACGAGCATCTGGTGAGACTGTCCAAACTCTACGATGTAGAATAATGATTTGCCCCGGCCCCAGGGCCGGTACAGACAAGAAAAAGCCGCCGTCAAAAGACTGCGGCTTTTTTGCGTAAAAATGCAGGATCCCTTTTCTAAAAAGGGCTGGCCGGAGATAAATGAAAAAAGCGAACGGGATTTTTAGCCTTTTTTCTATCTGGGCGAGGATAAAAGCGGCCGCGGGCCTGGTCAGTTATCCTCGTCCGCAATCCGGTAGCCAACCCCCATTTCAGTCTGGATATACCGCGGTTCCGCCGGATTTTTTTCCAGCTTGCGGCGGATGTTGGCCATGTTGACGCGAAGGATTTTGTTGTCGTCGGTGAGGTAAGGGCCCCAGACGTAGACCATAATGGCATCGTGGGTCAACACCCGGCCGGGCTGCCGGGCAAGAAACTCGACAATTTTGTATTCGATCTGCGTCAGATGGATGTCCAGCCCGTCCACCCGGACCTGCCGTTTATCGAAATCGACGGTCAACCCGCCGGAGGAGTACTGCTCCGGCGGGGCCGCGCTGGAATCCAGCGCCCCGGCCCGTTGGCGCAGGGCGGCGCGGATACGGGCCAGCAGTTCTGAAGAGCCAAAGGGCTTGGTGATGTAGTCGTTGGCGCCAAGATCCAGCGCCTCCACCTTTTGTTTTTCCTGATCCCGGGCGGACACCACCAGAACCGGGGTCTGGCCCCATTGCCGGATGTGGCGCAGCACCTCGATGCCATCGATGTCCGGCAGCCCCAGATCCAACAGGATCAAATCGGGGTTGTGGACGGTGGCCAGCGTCAGCGCCTGGCCGCCGGTTCGGGCTGGCAGCGGCGTATAGCCGTTGGCCGAGAGGATCGATTCCATCACATGGGCGATGGCCTCCTCGTCTTCAACGATCAGGATTTTATGGTTGGGCATAGGGCGTTTCCTCCTCCAACGGCAAAGTGAAAGTGAACTGGGCGCCGCCATCAGCTCCGTTTTCCGCCAGGATGTCGCCGCCATGGGCGGTGATGATCGACCGGCAGATGGAAAGGCCGATCCCCAGCCCACGGCTGGAGTCGGCGTCCTGCCCATCCCGACCCAGGAATCCCTCGAAAATCGCCGGTAACCGTTCCGGGGCGATGCCGGGCCCGTGATCCCGCACCACAAATTGGGCGTTTTTGCCGGCGGCACAGACCGTGACCTCGATGGGCTGGGTGGAGCGGCCGTATTTGTAGGCGTTTTCAATCAGGTTGATCAGCACCTGCTCAATCAAAGTGCCGTCCATGGGTGCCATGATGAATTCGTCCGGCACCCGCACGGTGAGGGAAAGACCGGGCAGGCGCTTGCGGCAGCGGTTAACCGCTTGGGCCACCACCTCTTCCACCGCTTCCGGTACCTTCCGCAGGTTGGGTGCGCCTTGGCCGATGCGGGTCACCGAAAGGACGTTTTCTACCATGCGTAAAAGCCAGTCCGCGTCCTCATGGATGTCCTGGATCAGCTGCCGCCGGCCCTGCGGCGCGATGCGTTCACCATTCTCCAGGATGGCGGAGCTAGCGCCGAGAATACCGGTCAGCGGGGTGCGCAGGTCGTGGGAGATGGCACGCAGCAGGTTGCCGCGCATCTGTTCCTTCTGCTTTTCCACCACCATCTGCTGCCGTTCGTCCGAAAGGTGCTGCCGTTCCAGTGCCATGGCGAATTGGGCGAGTAACAGCTGCAAAAATTCCCGGTTGTCTTCATCTAGCGGTTCCCTTTCCGGCCGGATACCCGCCACAGCCAAAACCTTCTGCCCGGAAAAAACCGGAAAATAGTGGAAAACACACCCGTTTTCCCTTTCGCAGCCCCGCCCTGTCGGCTGATTGCAGGTAAAAACCGTTTGCACGGCCGCCAATTCCCGTTCTGGAGAAAGGCCGCCAATTTCCCCGCAGGTAAAGGGGGAGCGGGTTTCGGCGGACAGATAAAAACAGGCGGGACATTGCAACAGTTCCGAGAGGCAGCGAGCCGCCAAAAGGCCGATTTGTTCGGCGCTTTGGGCGGAAAGCAGCTGGCGGGCTACTCGATTGAGCTGCTGGGTCTTTTCTTCCCTGATTTGCGAGAGGTTCCGCTGTTCCTTAATGCCCGCCGCCAGGGTTCCGGCAATGCCCGCCACCACCAGCATACACAAAAAGGTCACCGGATAGCCATGAAGGGAAAAATTGAACTCATAATAGGGATAGGTGAATAAAAAGTTGGTGCCCACAACACCGGCGGCGGCGCATACAAAGGCCCAGAAATATCCGGTGGTGTACAAAGAGACGAGGAGTACCGATAACAGGTATAGCTCCGAAGCGTTCTGGGCGTCGCCCGCGATGTACGCCATGAAAAAATTGGCCGCGGTGGTGCTCAAAAGGATCAATAGCGTTTTGGCTGCGTCCTGTCCAATGCAGCGCCGGTCGGGCAGCAGCCGGGAAAGCAATCGCTTTTTCAAAAAGGATTCTCCTTTCCGCTGTCAATGCGGTGGAACCGCTAAAAACAACAGTATAAACCTATGATACAACAAAGCCGTTCGCCGTACAGCTAAAATCCCGCTAAGAAATTAGCCTGTTGAAAATACTGTATCATAAATCCGGGCCGAAGGGGAGATTTTAAGCGAAAAACAGCCGGATTTTGACTTTTCCCCATAAAAAGGATACAATAATCCCAAATAAGAAGGAGGGCGTGCCCGTGATCTACACTGTAACGTTAAACCCTTCGTTGGACTATGTCCTGACAGGCTCCGCCGTCTGCATGGGGCAGGTAAACCGGATGGATGCCGCCCAGACGACCTTTGGGGGCAAGGGGATCAGCCAGTCGGTGATTCTCACAAGGCTTGGCATCCCCAATTGTGCACTGGGGCTGGCGGGGGGATACACTGGCCGCCGGCTTCAGCAGCTTTTGCGGACCCAGGGCGTAAAAGAAGAGCTGGTGGAGGTTCGCGGTGAGACCCGCGTCAATGTAAAGTTGCGCGCCGGACAGGAAACGGAGATCAACGCACCGGGGCCGGAGGTCTCGCAGCAGGAGTTGCAACGGTTGCTGGAACGGCTGGACGGGCTGCACAAAGGGGATGTGCTCTCCTTTGGGGGGAGCGCATCGCCGGGGGTGGCGTCCACGGTGATACGGGACATTCTGCACCGCTTGGCTGGACGGGAGATTTTTACCGTTGTGGACGCGGACGGCGAACTGCTGCGCCATAGCCTGGAGGGGAGACCATCGCTGATCAAGCCCAATCTGCACGAGGCGGCCCAGTTGTTAGGATTGGCGGAAGACCATCCGAATTTTGCAAGAGAGGCGGCGGGCCGGCTGCAAGCGATGGGCGCACGCAACGTCCTGCTTTCGATGGGCGGCGACGGCGCGGCGCTATTGACGGCTGAAGGGGATTTTTTTGAACTGGCCGCACCCAAAGGCGCCGTCAGGGGCACTACCGGCGCGGGGGACAGCTTGCTCGCGGGATTTTTGGCTGGCCTTACTTTAAAAAGGGGCTGGTTTGGCGCGCTTCATCTGGGGGTTGCCGTCGGCAGTGCCACCGCTTTTGCGGGGCGGCTGGCAGATCGCGACGAGATCCTTACGGTAGAAGCCAAAATGAAAATGAGATAAAAGAGGGATGAGCATGAAAGCACATATCCGAACGCCGTTCCCCCAGAAGATTCTGACCTATGGGATCGAATCCGGTTCCGAGCAAGAGCAGGCGCTAGCGGCGCTGTGCCAGGCCCAAGGAATCCTGCTGGAAGAGGTTCCGGCCGATCGGCTTGGCGATCCGCTGGGACTTTTGGCAGGCGGCCAGGGATTTGCTCCAGCAAAACAGCCCTGGCAGGGCGAAACGCCCAGCCGGCAGGCGCTTGTGTTTTGTGGCCTGGATGAAAAGCGGGTCCGGCAGCTGCTGGGCGAAATGGGGAAAGAAGGGCTGCAGGCGGAGCTTAAGGCGATGATGACAGCCCACAATCAGGGCTGGCCTTTTGGCGCGCTGTTGGGCGAGTTGGAAAAAGAACATCTGGCCCTGCACCGGGAATAGGCATAAAGCCAATAAAAAGGCGAAAGCTTCGCAGCTTTCGCCTTTTTATTGGCTTTTTTTGATCTTGCGGGTTTATTCCGCATAAAGATCCTGCTCCGCCAATTCTCCAAACAGCGCAAAGGCGGCAGGACAATCCCGCTTTAGAGAAATGGGCCGCCCCGCCCGGTTTAAAAAGCAGTGGCGGGTTTCCCCCTCTGCGCGCAGGGACCCATCGGCGGCGTCCACCACCCGGTAGGACACGGTCATCCGGGTACCGGTAAACAGGTCGATGTGGGTAAACACCAGCACTTCATCGTGAAAGCGGGCGCTGGTACGATAGACGCACCGGGCCTCGATCACCGGGCTGGAAACGCCGGCTTTTTCCATTTCATTGTAGCCAAAGCCCATCTGGTCCATAAAAGAGACCCGCGCCTCTTCAAACCAGCGGATATAATTGGAGTGGTGGACAACCCCCATCTGGTCGGTCTCGTAATACTGCACCAGATGGCGGTAAGGGGTAAAACGCATGGAAAATCACCTCGAACGGTTCAATTTTTAAAGGTGGCACAAAAAGACGACCCCTTCCCCGGCGGCAAGCGTGCCGCCGTCGGCCTGCCCCAGCAGAACCTGCCAGTCGCTGCCGGGCAGCAGGATCCGGCAAGGCGCGTCTCCGCGGTTGACCGCGGTCAACAGGGCTTGGCTGCCCTTCCTACGCAAAAAGCAAAATAGATCCTGGCTCCACTGCACCGGTAGGTAATCCCCGTCCGCCAGCAATTCCCGAAAGGTCCGGCGCAGTTCGCCTAGCCGGCAGAACCAGTCCAGCAGAGGGACATCCGCCTGCCCCCACGGATAAGGGCAGCGGTTAAACGGATCCCGGTAGCCGGACAAACCAGCTTCGTCGCCATAATACAGGCAGGGAACCCCCGGCAGCAAATATTGCAAAAGCGTGGCCAGCCGCAGCCGCTTTTTGCCGGTTTCGTAAGCCTCCGGTGCCAAAAAGTGGTGGGCCGCCTGCCATTCCCGGTCCTGATTTTGGTAGGGTTCCCCCGCCAGCACCGTGATGGCCCGGGGAATGTCGTGGGTAGACAGGGAATTCATCAGCACCGCCACCGTCTGGGGCGGATAGTTTTCCAGGATGGCCCAGACCGTTCTGGAGAGATCCTGCCCGCCGCCATAGCGGACAAAAGAGAGGATGGCGCTACCCAGCGGATAGTTCATCACCCCATCCAGCTGGTCGCCCAGCAGGTAGCGGCGGCGCAGGCCGTAAGCGATTTTGTTGGAAGCGTCCTCCCAGACCTCGCCGATCAAAAGATGGGCGCCATGTCGCTTTAGCCGGCGGCGCACCGCGTCTAAAAAGCAGTCGGGCAGCTCGTCCGCCACATCCAGCCGAAAGCCATCGGCCCCCAGATCCATCCAAAATTCCAGAACGCCCTCGTCTGAGCAGATAAAGTCCAGATAGGAAGGCTCTTCCTCCTCCACGTTGGGCAGGGTGTCGATCCCCCACCAGCTGCGATACCGGTTTGGATATTCATCAAATTGATACCATTTGCGGTAGGGACTCTCCGGGTCACGAAAAGCCCCGCCGTCTCCGTAGCGGCCCTCCCGGTTAAAGTAAACGCTGTCGCTGCCGGTGTGGGAAAACACCCCGTCCAAGATGACCGAGATCCCTGCCTCATGGGCGGCAGAACAAAGGGCCTTAAAGTCTGCCAGGGTGCCCAGCAGCGGGTCGATCCGCTTATAATTGGCAGTGTTGTAGCGGTGGTTTGAGTGGGCTTCAAAAATCGGGTTCAGATACAGACAGGTGACGCCCAACTCCCGCAGATAGGGGATTTTTTGGGTGATTCCCACCAGATCCCCGCCAAAATAGTCGTTGTTGAGGATCTTCCCTTCGGCGTTGGGTCGAAATTCCGGCAGACCGCCAAAATCCGGGTGCAGGACCCGGTCGTCGGGGACGTCCTGCTTGGGGGTTTCGCTGCGGCAGAACCGGTCGGGGAAGATTTGGTAGTACAACCCGCCCTTGATAAAATCAGGGGTCCGGTAACCTGGGTCGTAGACAGTCAACTGCCACCAGCGGCCGCCTTGCCGGGTAGCGCCGCCATTTTCGTCGCTAAAAAAGTCCACCTCCGCCCCCGCTTGAAGAAAGGAAAAGCGGTAGAACAAAAGGGCAGGTTTTTCCGGCGTAAACACGGCCTCAAAGCGGTTGACCTGGGGCAAGGCGCTTTGCAGTAAAAGGGGGATTTTTTTGGGCTGGGCCCATCCGCCGTCGGCACAGGCCAAAAGCTGGGGCTGCGAGCAGGAGCCGTCCTTGGGCAGATCCAGGCAAAAGCGTACCGGCGTTCCCGCCGGTACCGCTCCAAAAGGGGACTTGTAGGTAAGATTCTGGGCGTGAAAAATCGGGTCCACGTCGGCGATTCCTCCATTCTAGTGGGTTGGCTCTATTTGACATGGCGGTAGTATAATCCGCGGGTGATCCCTTCCCGCCGGCCGCCCTGCTGGTATTCTGCAAAAATATCCGCCGCCTGGGCGGAAGATTCGTCTGTAAAATATAGGGTGAGAAAATCCAGCCCCCGGCATTCCCGTAACCGGTCGGCCAGATACAGGGGCAGATGGTTGTATATTTGGGCGCCGTAGCTGTGTCCACCGTCCCGGCGGCCGCCGCAGTCTACCACAAAGGGGGCGTTTCGCCGGTCGCGCATCACCCGGAACCCCTGACAGCCACGGCAGCTGCTTTCTGCCGCGGCCGGGCAGTTACGTACCGTCATCAGCGGCAGCCGCCCGTAGGCGAAAATGCCCCGCGGCAGCACCGGCGGCATAGCGGTACAATCCACCATTGGCATTTCGATGGATAAGGTCGCCGCGGCCAGCCCCATTTCTTTTAAGCGCAGCAGGGATTGGACATTGGTCACGTTGAGCCCAAAATCGCCGATCACCTGCATCCCAAGCTCCTGTGCGGGCAAAATACCGCCTAGATTCCCGGTCATGACGTGTCGAACACCCTTTTCCCGGCAAGCGGTGAGCTGTTGGGTCAGGGCTTCTTCGTCAAAAAGCATTGGCGGTAGCTGGGCCACCAGCTTTTCTTCCCAACCGGTTACCGGCAGCGCCGCCAGCTGGTCCAGCGGCAGGATGATCCGCTGGGCCTTTTGCCACAGCGGCCGGTCCAGCTGGCCGGCATACGCCAGCCGTACCCACAAAGCCGGCGTCTGGCTGGCGTCGGAGCGGGGCAGATTCGGCAGGGCCGGCAGGGAATAGGCAACCGGCAGGCAACGGCTACGCATGGCGGACAAGGCGTCTACCGCCTCCCGCCGCAGCCGGTTGAGTTCCGATACGGGAACGGCCAGCCCACTGTCGATGGAAATGGCCGCCTGTTCCAGATGATAAGGCGTCGCGCCCAGTTTCCCCAGGCTTTGACGCACCATCTCTTCCGTCGTCTCTTTGGCACGGGCGGCTTCCGGCGCGTCCCCGACCGATTCGGCCCGGTTCCCATCGCAGTCGGACAGGGCCAGGAGCAGGGGCTCTCCGCCATGGATTTCCATCCGTGCGCAGACGCCCACCCGCCCGGTCTCTTTGGCATATAGCCGGGACAGTTCCTTTAACAGCGCGGGAGAAGCGGCGGTCACATCCTCTTTTTGCCGGGTCCCGAACATGTCAGGGCCCAGGCGGCCGGTAAAGTACCCGTCGGTAAAGCCGGAGCGGGAAAAGACCGACTGCAGGCTGGCAAGATCCGGTTTTTCCCCGGCCAGCGCCGCCCGCCCGGCGGTTACTGCCGCCGCGACATATTCTGGCCGCTTCATCCGTCCTTCGATTTTTAAAGAGCAAATACCCGCTTGCGCAAGCTGCTCGATCTTTGAAAACAGGCTCATGTCTTTCAAAGATAGGCCGCAGCGCTGAGGTGATTTTTCGTAAAAAGGCAGCCGGCAGGGCTGGGCGCACATCCCCCGGTTGCCGGACCGTTCCCCAGCCACTGCGCTTAAATAGCACTGGCCGGATAGGCACATGCAAAGGGCGCCGTGGACAAAGGCTTCCAGCTCCAGGCTGGTTTGGCGGCTAACCTGCCGGATCTCCTCGGCGCTCATCTCCCGGCCCAGCACGGCGCGGGCATAGCCGAACCCCTCCAATAGCCGAACCCCGCTGGGATTGTGCAGGCTCATTTGGGTGGAGGCGTGAATGGGCATATCCGGCGCGGCCAGCCCAATGAGCCGGGCCAGCCCCAGATCTTGCACAATCAGCGCGTCCACCCCCGCCTTACAGGCGGCGCGGACTGTTTCCATCGCGGCGGGCAGCTCCCGGTCAAACACCAACGTGTTGACCGTCAGATGGACGGCGACCCCGTGCAGATGGCAAAAGGACACCGTTTCCCCCAGCGATTCCAGCTCGAAATTTTGGGCGTTTCGGCGGGCGTTAAAATTCCCCGCACCAAAATAAACCGCGTCGGCGCCGCAAAGCACCGCCGCGGTCAGCTGTTCGGGCCCCCCGGCAGGAGCCAAAAGCTCCATCGTTTTACGCTTGCATTCGTTTTGCATCGGCCAGCTCCTGTTCCATTTTTTTCATTTCCTGGCGCAGACGCTCAATTTCCCGTTTGGCTTCGTCCGCTTCAATGCGGTATTTGGCCGCGTCCTCCAAATAACCGGTGAGCTGATTGCGCATGTGATCGGTGTTGCCCTCCGCCTTGCGATAATTGTCCATATAGTTCAGCAGGCATAAAATCAGTACATCGGTCACCGAAAGGGAGTTGTTCTGGGCCAACATATCGGAAATCTGCGCATTGAGCTGGGCGCCCAGCTCTTTGACATATTCCTCCGGTTCATTGCTGGCGATGTTGTATCTTGCGCCGCAGACCTCGATTTTTACCCGACTGGTTGGATTCATGGATGTTCCGCCTTTCTGCGGGAAATTCCCGCGGAATCTTTTCCAAAACGCCCCTTCCTAAGGGCGCAATATACAGATATTCATATTATAATACTTTTTCCCCAAATCGAAAAGGGAAATTCCGAAAAAATGGTCAGAATCCATAAAAAAGGGCCCAAAATGGTGCGCATGATCTGGGCCGCGCGGCGCAAAAGGCAGCGCGGCGGGGGAAAACAGAAATCCAAAAGCTTCTTTTGTTGCGTTTTTTACACAGCGCCAGTATAATAAAACTACGTGAGGAAAAAGACAGATACAAAAGGAAACTGTTTGATTTAAAACCAGAAGGGGGTTTTTCAATGGACCGCTTTTCCAAGGCAGAGCTGAAAGCAGGAATCGAAAAGAACCTGATGCTATTGTTCTCGATGGAACCGGAGCAGGCGTCGGACGACCAGTTTTACAAGGCCACCGCTTTGATGGTGCGCAACATCTTGACCGAAAAACAGAAAAACTTTTCCGCATATAACCACTCCAACGGCAACAAAGAGGTTTACTATCTTTCCATGGAGTTTCTCATGGGCCGGTCGCTAAAAAACAGCTTGTACAACCTGGAAATCGTGGGGCTGGTCAGCGCCGCGCTGGAGGAGATGGGGGTCAAGCTGGAAAACCTGTATGAGCACGAGCCGGATCCTGGCCTTGGCAACGGCGGTTTGGGCCGCCTTGCCGCCTGCTATCTGGACGGCCTTGCTTCTCAGGGATATCTGGCCACCGGCTACTGCATCCTGTACGAGTATGGCATTTTCAAACAGAAGATCATCGACGGATGGCAGACCGAGCTACCCGATTACTGGCTGCCCGGCGGCGAGATTTGGATGACCCCCAACCCGGATCAGGCCATTGATATCCATTTTGGCGGCGAGGTGGAGGAATTCTGGGACTACGGCTACCATCACATCAATTATAAAAATTACAACACGGTCAAGGCGGTGCCCTACGACCTGCCCGTATCCGGCTATCAAAGCGAAGGGGTCAGCAATCTGCGGCTGTGGAAGGCGGTCTCCGCCGGCATTGATATGGACTCCTTTAACCGGGGGGATTACCTGTCTGCGCTTCGTCAAAACTCCATGACCGAGGTCATCAGCAAGGTACTTTACCCCAACGACAGCCACATGGAGGGAAAGCTGCTGCGCCTTCGCCAGCAGTATTTTTTGGCGGCCGCCTCGGTGGGGGACATTATCAACCGCCACATGTCCACCTACGGCACGCTGGATAATCTGGCGGACAAAATCGCCATCCATATCAACGACACCCATCCCACCCTGGCCATTCCGGAGCTGATGCGGATTTTGCTGGACGAATGCGGCTACAACTGGGATAAGGCATGGGAATTGACCCAGGGCGTGTTCGCCTATACCAACCACACCGTCATGTCTGAGGCGCTGGAGGTTTGGAACGAGGACCTATTTAAAAGCCTGCTGCCCCGAATCTACCAGATCGTTTGCGAGATCAACCGCCGTTTTTGCCTGGAGCTGGAGCAAAAGTATCAGCAGCCGCCCTATGCGGTGTCCTCCATGTCCATCGTCCAGAACCGCGGAATTAAGATGGCAAACCTGTGCGTGGCAGGCTCCCACAGCGTCAACGGCGTTTCCCGGCTCCATTCCCAGATCATCAAGGACGATTTGTTCCATCCCTTTTATACGGTTTGGCCGGAAAAATTCACCAACGTGACCAATGGAATCGCCGCCCGCCGTTGGCTGTTACAAGCCAATCCCCGGCTGACAAAATTCATTTTCAGCCGGATCGGCGACAGCTATCTGAAGGATTTTTCCAAGCTTTCACAGCTGCGGGATTTTGCCGATGACCCGGCCTCTTTGAAAGAACTGGCCCAGGTCAAACGGGAAAACAAGCTGGCTTTTGCCCAGTTTGTGCAAAAGCAGTATGGAATTGAACTGGATCCCGATTCCATTTTTGACGCGCAGGTCAAGCGACTGCATGAATACAAGCGCCAGCACCTCAACGCGCTGCACATCCTCTACCTGATGAAAAAGCTGCGGGAGAATCCACAGCTGGATCTGGTTCCCCGCACTTTTATCTTTGGGGCCAAGGCCGCGCCGGGCTATTATTTGGCCAAACAGATCATCCGGCTGATCTGCGTGCTGCAAAAGGAGATCGAAAACGACCCGGTGCTGCGGAAAAAGCTGCGGATCGTCTATCTGGAGGATTACCGGGTCACCCTGTCAGAACTGCTAACCCCGGCCTGCGACGTGTCCGAACAGATTTCCCTTGCGGGGACCGAGGCTTCCGGCACCGGCAATATGAAGCTGATGCTGGGCGGCGCCGTCACCCTGGGGACCTATGATGGGGCCAACGTGGAAATCCATGAGCAGGTGGGCGATGAAAATATTATGATTTTCGGGATGCGCACCGAGCAGGTTCAGGCTCTGCGCCAGCGGGGATACGCGCCGGGCGAATACGTCCAGTCGGACCCCCTGATCCAGGATTTGATCCGCACGCTGTACGAGGGGATTTCCGGCAACAAGTTCCCGGAGATTGCCGATTCCTTAAAGAACGTCGATCCATACATGGTGCTGGCCGACTTCCGCGCTTATTTGGAGGCCCAGGAGAACATCCAGCGGCTGTACCGCCAGCCGGACGTTTGGTACCGGATGAGTTTGATGAATATCGCCGGCTCTGGGATTTTCTGCGCCGACCGTGCGGTGGAGGAATACGCCCAGCGCATCTGGCGTCTGACAAAATAGCGAAGGAGACCGATCAACATGACCGTTTTGTTTCAAAAGCTGGATCCGGCGGCCCAGCTGCCCCGCAAAGCGACCCAGTCCAGCGCCGGATACGACCTGTGCGCCTGCATCCCCCAGCCGGTAACGGTGGCGCCGGGGCAGACGGTGCCAGTTCCCACCGGCCTTGCCATGGTGCTGCCCCAAGGATACGGGGGGTTTGTCTTTGCCCGCAGCGGCCTTGGCATCCGCCACGGCATCGTCCCCGGCAACTGCGTAGGGGTCATTGACGCAGATTACCGAGGTGAAGTGCTGGTGGGACTGCACAACCATTCGGACGCGGCCTATACCATTGAGCCGGGGGAGCGGATCGCCCAGCTGGTGGTGCTGGCCACCCCCGAATGGGAAACGCGGGAGGTCGATTCTCTGGATGATACCGCCCGGGGCGCCGGTGGCTTTGGCTCCACCGGTGTAAGATAGGAGGAAAATGAGTTGCGGATGAAGAAAAACCTGATCTTATTGTTTTTGCTGCTGGCCGGCGTCATGTTCGGCTCTTTGCTGGCGGCGGCCACCCGGGGCGTTTCGTGGATGAGCTGGCTGTCTTATGGGCAGACGGTGGGCATCGCCGTGGACAATCCGATGATTTTGGATCTGGCGGTGATCCGGCTGGCTTTTGGCTTTGAGCTGGGGATCAATATTGCCCAGATCATCTGTGTGCTCATCGCCATTCTGGCCTACAAGGGCCTGGCGTCCCGGCTGTAGGGGGCGTTTGGAGTGGAATTGATTTTGGCCTCTCAATCGCCCCGGCGGCGGGAGCTGTTGGAGCGGGTGACAACCCTTTTTTCGGTGGTGGTCTCCGGGATAGAAGAACGGCGCGACCCTACCTGGACGGTGGAGGAGCTGCCCCGGCAGCTGGCGTTGCAAAAGGCGATGGACGTTTCCAAAACACACCCCTCCGCGCTGGTAATCGGCGCGGACACCATTGTGTCGCTGGACGGTGCGGTGCTGGGCAAACCCCGGGACGAAGCGGATGCTGCGGCGATGCTGCGAGCCTTGTCCGGCCGGACCCACTTGGTCTATACCGGCGTGGCCTTTTGCCGGGCCGGAAGGGAGTGCTCCTCCTTTGTCCAGCGTACCGAGGTGGATTTTTACCCGCTGCAGGAACAGCAGATTCAGCGGTATCTGGCCACCGGCGAGCCCTTTGACAAGGCGGGCGCCTACGGCATCCAGGAGCAGGGCGGCCTGTTTGTAAAGAGCATCCGGGGCGATTATTTTAACGTGATGGGCTTTCCCATGGCCAGAACGGCCCGAGAACTGGAACGGCTTCTGGGCAAAGATCGGCAGGAGCTGTAAAACCACAATCGAACAAAGCCCGCCGAGCGCGGCTTTAAAATAGATCTTAATTCGACCTTTTGTTCCTCGTCAAAAAGCGTGGATCATCAGCTCGATCAATAACAGTTTACGAAAGGAGGTAAAAGGATGAAAACAATTGGTGCAGTTGTTTTAACAATCATTGCATGGTTTATCGGTCTTTTGATAGATGTAAATCTTGATTGGGGAGATCCAATGGGTTTTATGTGCTTAAGAATCCTATTTCCTCTTCTGGTTATGGGATGTTGTATTCTGAATAACGGAAAAAAGGATAAAGGGTAATACAACGCCTGATCTGCAAGGCGGAACGCAAAAGAGGATCGAGAAAAAATAAAACGCACGCGGGGCTTCCGCGTGCGTTTTGCTTTTTTGAGAGGGAAGAGGAGCCTTATCGGTTCCACTTGTCGATGAGGGCTTTGATCTGGTCGGCAAACTTGGCAAGATCCTTGTTGGCGCCGCCCCGGTTGCGCTTGATGACCTCCAAAAGCTGCTGGCCTATGGCCCACAGCCGCTGATAAACCGGTGAGTCCTTCCCGGCGGGGCCTTTTTTCTTCTCGATAAAAGGAACGCCCGCCTGCACCAGCGCGTTGGCTGTCAGGTCGTATACCTCGGTGTAATCCGGCGCGTGGGCGGCAAAGCCCGCCTGCCGCAACGTCTCCCCAAAGCCCACTGCGACTGATTCCTCGCCATGGACGAGAAAAACATGTTGGGGCTTGGGCGAATAGGTGTTGATCCAGCGCAGCAGCGCGGTGCGGTCGGCGTGGGAGGACAATCCGTGCAGCTGGACGATCTTGGCCCGGACGGCGATTTCCTCGCCAAAGAGCTTGACCTGATCCACCCCGTCGGTCAGGATGCGGCCTAAGCTTCCCACCGCCTGAAAGCCCACGAATACGACGGTACATTCCGGCCGCCAGAGGTTGTGCTTCAGATGGTGGCGGATACGGCCCGCGTCGCACATGCCGCTGGCGGAAAGGATCACCTTGGGGGAGGGATCTTGGTTGAGCAGCTTGGATTCGTCGGTGGTCTGGGTTAAGCGCAGACCATTAAATTCTAGGATGTTGGTGCCCTGTGCCACCAGCGCGGAGGTCTCGTCGTCGGTGTAGCCGCGCAGGTCTCCACTAAAAATGTGGGTTGCCTCCCGCGCAAGCGGGCTATCCACATAGACGGGAAAGTCCGGCGCCGACCGAACCAGGCGGCGGGCCTTTATTTCCCGGATATAATACAAAAGCTCCTGGGTGCGTCCTACGGCAAAGGCGGGGATCACCACGTTTCCGCCCCGGCCCAGGGTCTCGTCGATGATTTTAGCCAATTCCTCGGTATAAGTGTGTTCTGGTTCATGCTCCCGGTCGCCGTAGGTGGTTTCCATCACCACATAATCGGCGGATTTCAGGTAGGTGGGATCCCGGATAATGGGATGGGCTACGTTGCCGATGTCACCGGAAAAGACAATGGTCTTTTCTGCGCCGGCTTCCTGCAGGGTCAGCCGGATCATGGCCGATCCCAACAGATGGCCCGCGTCAAAGAATTCGGCGGTTACGCCGGGGCAGACCGCGAATGGCTGTCCGTAATCATAGGTTTTCACCAGCGCCAGCGCGCTTTCGGCATCCGGCAGGGTGTACAGCGGTTCTATCAGATCCCGCCCCGCCCGGCGGCCCTTCTGGTTTTCCCAGGCAGCGTCGCTTTCCTGGATGTGGGCACTGTCCCGCAGCATGATGGATAAAAGCTGCGCGGTCAACCGGGTAGTGATGATCGGCCCGGAATAGCCCTGTTTGACCAGCAGCGGCAGCCGCCCCGAATGGTCGATATGGGCATGGGTCACCAGCACATAGTCGATGGTGCCCGGAGTAAAGGGCAGCTCGCTGTTGTCCTTATCCCCTGCGCCTTGCTGCAGCCCGCAGTCGATGAGGATCCGCTTGCCGCCCACCTCCAGGCAGTGGCAGCTGCCGGTGACGGTTTTATCCGCACCAAAAAAAGATAATTTCATCGGTTACCTCCTAATTTTCGCTTGATGGCTTTATCGTAAAATATGATTTTGGAGTGAAAATGCGTTCTTTATTCCAGGGGAGTCCCAAAAGCCGCCGCAAATATCCTCACCGGCGCTTTTGCGGGTTGAACGCCTCTTTTTACCTTTTTATAGTATAGTACAAAACCTGCCAGTTGCCAATTTTTTTGAAAAAATTCCGGCGCCTCCGGCCTGTGAATCCAGCGATCGTTTTTTTCTTGACAAACAGGAGACGGCGTAGTACAATAAAATCGCCCTAAAAGTGTATCATTTGATACAGAAAATGAGGTACAAGGTAAAAATGGAA
Organism: Oscillospiraceae bacterium; assembly: GCA_028692035.1. GTDB lineage: Bacteria > Bacillota > Clostridia > Oscillospirales > Ruminococcaceae > UBA3818. Next base: position 23,159 of record JAQUYD010000004.1, on the reverse strand, counting down.
TCGATATTGCCCAAATATGAAACAACCTTGCGCCAATGCTTTCTGTTTAGCGGATTTGACGGGGACCGCCTTGCCCGGGCCCTGTCGGGCCGCGGAGAAGTAGCGGTTTTTGCCGCAGGGCAGACGATTTTTTCCCCCCACAGCTTTAAGCGGGCAGTTGGCATTTTCCTGCAGGGAAAAGCCCAGGCGGAAAAGACCGCCGAAGGCCGCGCCGTTGTACTCAACCGCTTTGAGCCGCCGATGATGTTCGGGGCTGCAGCGGTGTTCCGGCAGGCGAAGGAGTACGTGACCCAGGTCACCGCCCTCACCCGCTGCCGGGTGTTGTTTTTGACCGACGAGGAGCTGGACGCCATCTTCCGGGAGGATTTTGGCGCAGCGCGCAATTACATTTCGTTTTTGTCTGAGCGAATCGCGTTTTTAAACCGTAAAATCGACAGCTTTACCCAGGGATCGGCGGAGGAAAAGATGGCGCTGTACCTGCACGATCAGTGTATGGGCCGGGCGGGGGCTTTTTCCATCGCCTGTTCGCCTACCCGGCTGTCCCGGGAACTGGGAGTCAGCCGCGCCACGGTTTACCGGGCGCTGGAGCGCTTCTGCCGGCTGGGCTATATCCGGCGGACGGGCGCGCAGCTTGAGATTTTGAACGCCCAGGGCCTGTTGGACTGGCAGGAGACGACGGAATAAGGTTCGTTAAAAAGGGTTGCCCCTTTTTGATATGGTAAAACAAAAGGAGAAGAAAATGATGAAAAAAATGACGAAAGCATTGTCTTTGTTTCTGGCGGTGCTGCTGACCCTGGCTTTGGCCGGATGCAGCGGTACGACTGTGTCCACGTCTGTCCCGGATTCCAGCGAATCCCAAGCGGAAAGCCTGCCGGAATCCTCTTTGCTGGAGGAACCGTCCCAGCCCGAAGCGGAAAAAGCGGACATCAATATCATTGGCTTGAAAGGCCCCACCGCGCTGGGAATGCTCCAGATCATGGAGAATAACGAAGCGGGAACGGCCAACAACAATTACAACTTTACGCTGGTTGGCGCGCCGGATGAAATCACCAGCAAGCTCATCAGCGGCGAGGTGGACATCGCCGCCGTCCCGACCAATCTGGCGTCGGTGCTGTACAATAAAACCGAGGGCGGCGTAAAATTGCTGGCGCTTAACACCTTGGGCGTGCTGTATCTGGTGACAAAAAATGAGGAAGTGGCTTCCATCGCCGACCTAAAGGGCAAGACCATCTACGCCACCGGCGAAGGTTCCACCCCCCAATATGCCCTGGAGTATATCTTGACCCAAAACGGCCTGGATCCTGCCACCGATGTGAATATCGTTTATAAATCCGAACATTCGGAGATCCTGCCCCTGATGATCAGCGGCGAAGCCACTGTGGCGCTGCTGCCCCAGCCCTTTGTGACCCAGGCTTTGGCCAAAGACGCGGCGATCAAAGTCTCGCTGGATATGACTGAGGAATGGGACAAATGCGTAACCGACGGCAGCCAGTTGACCATGGGCTGCGTGGTGGTCCGCAGCGAATTTTTGGAAGAGCATAAAGAAGCGGTTGACCGTTTTCTGGAAGAGTACGCCGCGTCGGTTGAATTTGTAAACGGCGATGTGGCGCAGGCGGCGGCCCTGTCCGGGAAATTCGACGTCATCGCGGAAGCGGTAGCGGCCAAAGCCATCCCCGAATGCAACATCGTATTCTGGAAGGGCGACCAGATGAAAAAAGCCGCCGAGGGCTTTTTAACCGTGCTGTACAATGCGAACCCCCAGTCGGTTGGAGGAAAACTGCCGGATGAAGGACTTTACTACGCAGAATAGAATCGGAACAAAAATTGTGCGGGGCATCGCCGTCGCATCCATATGGCTGCTTTTGTGGCAGGTGGCGGCGCAGGCGGTGGGGCAGGAGCTTTTGCTGGTGTCCCCCTTGACGATGTTGCGCCAATTGGCCCAATTGGTAAGGCAGCCTGTTTTTTGGCAGGCTGTCTTTTCCTCATGCGGCCGGATCATGGCCGGCGTTTTGCTGGCGCTTGCCGTCGGAACGGTGCTGGCGGCGCTGATGAGCCGGTTTGCGTTTCTCTATGCCTTTTTCCGTCCGGCCTTGCAGGTGATCAAGGCCACGCCGATCGCCTCTTTTATCATTTTGGCGCTGGTCTGGATCAAGTCCGGCGCGCTGGGGACCTTCGCCGCCTTCTTGATGGTGTTGCCCATGGTCTGGGCCAACTTGTATGAGGGGATTGCCGCGGTGGACCAAAGCCTGTTGGAAATGGCAAAGGCATACCGCTTTTCCTTCGGTAAAAAGCTGCGGTATTTGTATCTGCCAAGCCTGCTGCCTTATTTCGCCGCCGCCTGCGGCACAGGCATTGGCGTTGGGTGGAAGGCGGGGATTGCCGCCGAGGTGCTGGGCCTGCCCCAAAACTCCATCGGCAAAGCCCTCTATCATTCTAAAATCTATCTGGAAATGCCGGATCTGTTTTGCTGGACGGCGGTCGTGATCCTGTTGAGCTTGCTGTTTGAAAAACTGGCGGCGTTTCTGCTGCGGGCTGTCACCAAACGTTTGGCGGCCGTAAAGGGGGCGGGAAAATGATTCAGGTCGAAAACTTGCAAAAATCTTACGATGGCCGGCGGGTGCTGGATCGGTTCTCGCTGACCTTGCCGGACAGCGGCGTTGTCTGCCTTGCCGGCGCGTCCGGCCGGGGAAAGACCACCCTGCTGCGCCTTTTGTCCGGTTTGGAGCAGCCGGACAGCGGCAGCGTTGAGGGGCTGGCTGGCCGCAAAATGGCTTTTGTGTTTCAAGAGGACCGGTTGCTCCCCTGGGTCACGGCGGCCCAGAACATCCGTCTGGCCCAGCCCCCCGGGGCAAAGCGCCCCGTGCAGGATCTGCTGGCCTTGGCGGGGCTTGATTTAGAGGGCAAAAAATATCCGGATCAGCTGTCCGGCGGGCAGCGGCGGCGGGTGGCGTTTTTGCGGGGCATCGCCTTTTTAGAGGGCGCGGCCGATGGGGTCCTGCTGCTGGATGAGCCGTTCAACGGCTTGGATGCAGACGCGTCCGAAAAAATCTGCCGGATGATCCGCGATCTGCCCCCGCAAACGCTGACGGTTTTGGTCAGCCACCAGCTGGCGCCGTTGAACGGACTGGAAGCGTCGTTTTTTTCCATGGAAGAACCAGTCTGAAAAAATCGAAGGGGAATTCCCCTTCGATTTTTTTTGGACGTCGCCGCAAAAAGAAAAGCCGACGGACGGATTTTCTTGGGATCGAACGAATTTATGAAATTGCTATGAATTTAACAGACTCCCACTTGAAAAGCATTGAAAACTTCGATATAATGATAGACGTGGGAAGTTTGGTTTTTGCAAACCGGATTTCCAATGTATAAACCAAGATCGGTGACAGCACCGGTTTGAAAGGAGAGCAAAAAGTATGGCACTGACGAAAAATCCGAATGTGTTAAAATGGTTGGATGAGATGGTTGCGTTGACTACCCCGGACAAAATTGTCTGGATTGATGGCAGCGAGGAACAGCTCAAAGGGCTGAGAGCTGAAGCGATCGCCACCGGCGAAATGGAGGAGCTCAATCAGGAAAAACTCCCCGGCTGCCTGTTGCATCGGACGCTCCCTAGCGACGTTGCTCGTGTAGAAAGCAGAACCTTTATCTGCTCCCGTAACAAAGAGGACGCAGGCCCCACTAACAACTGGGAAGATCCCAAGGTGATGTACGAGAAACTGGGCAAGCTGTACAACGGCGTTATGAAGGGCCGCACCATGTATGTGATCCCTTATTCCATGGGCCCCATCGGCTCTCCTTTCTCTAAAGTCGGCGTTGAGCTGACCGACTCGATCTATGTTGTGCTGAACATGGATATTATGACCAGAATGGGCGCGCAGGCATTTGAGAATTTGGGCGACACCTCCAACGACTTTGTAAGAGGGCTCCACTCCAAAGCCAACGTGGACGAAAACGAGAGATACATTGTTCATTTCCCGGAGGACAATACCATTTGGTCCATCAACTCCGCTTACGGCGGCAACGTGCTGCTGGGCAAAAAGTGCTTTGCGCTGCGCATTGCGTCCTACCAGGGCAAAAACGAGGGCTGGATGGCGGAGCATATGCTGATTTTGGGCATTGAGAATCCGAAGGGTGAAGTGAAATACATCACCGCCGCGTTCCCGTCCGCTTGCGGCAAGACCAACCTGGCAATGCTGATCCCGCCAGAGATTTATAAGAAAAAAGGCTATAAGGTTTGGACAGTCGGCGATGATATCGCCTGGATGCGGATCGGCCCTGACGGCAGACTGTGGGCGATCAACCCGGAGAACGGCTTCTTCGGCGTAGCGCCCGGCACCAACGAAAAGTCCAACCCCAACGCACTGGCTTCTACCCGCAAAAACACCATCTTCACCAACGTGTGCCACAATCTGGATGACAACACCGTTTGGTGGGAGGGCCTGGATAAAAACCCGCCAAAACACGCCATTGATTGGAAAGGCCAGCCGTGGGACGGCTCTGTCTCCACCGAAAAGGGCGCCCATCCCAACTCCCGGTTTACCGCGCCGGCGATCAACTGCCCCTGCATCAGCGATAAATTCAACGATCCCCAGGGCGTGCCGATCTCCGCGATCATTTTTGGCGGCCGCCGCGCAAAAACCGCGCCGCTGGTCTACCAGGCAAGAGACTGGGAGCATGGCGTGTTCGTAGGCTCCATCATGGCTTCTGAGACCACCGCTGCCGCTTCCGGCGCTGTCGGCGTTGTCCGGCGCGACCCCATGGCAATGCTGCCCTTCTGCGGCTACCATATGGGCGACTACTTCCAGCATTGGCTCGACATGGGCAAAGAGCTGGGCGGCAAAGCCCCGAAGATCTTCAATGTTAACTGGTTTAGAACCGACGACGAAGGCCATTTCATCTGGCCGGGATTTGGCGATAACATGCGCGTTCTGATGTGGGTTCTGGATCGCTGCGAAGGCAAGGCCGAAGCGGTTGAGACCCCCATCGGCTATGAGCCCAAACCGGAAGACATCAACCTGGAAGGACTGGATATCGATCTGGATACCCTCAAAGGTCTGTTGGATGTGGATAAGGGCCTCTGGAAAGAGGACGCTTCTGGCATTGAGGAGTTCTACCAGAAATTTGGCAGCAAATTGCCGAAAGAGCTGAAGGCGGAACTGGAAACCCTGAAAAAGAATTTGGACTAAGCGTAAAACGTATAAACAGAAAAGCCCTGGCCTGCCAGGGCTTTTCTGTAATTTTTGATCATTTTCTAAAGGGGAGGAAGAGCAATGCTACAGCATCCGATAAGGCTCGCTACAGGGAAAACGGCGCGGTGGAAGGGAATCGTAGCCCTGTCCATGGCGGTGGCTGGGACCATCTCTTTTGTCATTGCGCTGCTGGCCAGTGCGTTTGTGATGACCCGTAAAGAGGATTAGAAAGCTCAAAAAACTGGCATGGCCTTTTGGCCATGCCAGTTTTTTGTTGTAAAAAGCCATGCCAATGGAAAGCGTGAAACCCTATTGCCCGATGGAGGACAAGACCGCTTTCCCCTGGGCGAGGGAGGCGGGCAAATCCAGGATCCGCTGGTTCTGGCTGCCGCGGAACAACAGCGTCAAATCCCGCTGCGCCAAAACGAAGGGGCCGTCCACAAGGTAGTCCCCCTCCCGCAGCAGAGCCATTGTGTCGGGATCTGCTTCCTTCAGCAACGATTCGAATATACTTCCAGTATAAATAAACAGATTCAATCCAAGACGTTTGATTTCCTGGGCGAGGGGCAATAGCGCCGCTGCCTGGCAAAGGGGTTCTCCGCCGGAGAGGGTTACTCCGTCCAGCAGCGGATTTTTTTTGATCTCCGCCAAGATCTTTTCTGGTTCACAATTATACCCACCGGAAAAATCGTGGGTTTCGGGGTTATGGCACCCTTCGCAATGGTGGGGGCAGCCCTGGACAAAAATGGTGAAACGGATACCGGGCCCGTCTACAATGGACTCCCGGACGATTCCTGCCAACCGGATGGGTTTTGACATAATATGCAGCATCCTTTCAAAAAAGGGGGCCAAAAATAGAGGCTTTTTGCCTGAAAAAACCATACTTTCGGCGAAATTTTGACTGTTTTCAAAGAAAAAGACGGACGTTTTGCCCGTCTTTTTCTCACTTTTTAACGGAAAGTCAGATCTGTTCCATCTCACCGGATACACCGTGCTTGACCCGGTCATGTTCTTCAGCCCGTTTGGCGTTGTTCCAGTGATCCATGGTGCCCACCAGATAACCGGTGATGCGGCGGATCCGCTCAAACGCTTCGCTGCCGTCGCCCTCATGCCGTCCGCAGCCGGGGCACTCGTTGTCGATGATCCCGGTGTAGCCGCAGCAGGGGTCCCGGTCCACCGGGTGGTTGATGGATCCATAGCCGATGCCCGATTCTTTCATATAGCGGACAACCTTTTCAAAAGCGTCTAGGTTTTTCAGCGGGTCGCCGTCCATCTCGATATAGGAGATATGGCCGCCGTTGGTCAGGTTGTGGTATGGCGCCTCCAGGCGGATTTTGTCAAAGGCGGAAATTTCATAGTACACCGGGATGTGAAAGGAATTGGTATAGTAATCCCGGTCTGTCACGCCGGGGATGATCCCGTATTTCTGTTTGTCGATGCGGACAAAGCGGCCGGACAGCCCCTCTGCCGGGGTGGCGATCAGCGAATAGTTGAAGCCAGTTTTTTCGCACATTTCATCCATTCGTTTACGCATATAGCCGACGATATCCAGGCCCAGGTTCTGCGCTTCGACCGATTCGCCATGATGCTTGCCGATCAGGGCCTTCAGACACTCGGCCAGGCCGATAAAACCAACGGTGAGGGTACCGTGCTTGAGCACCTCGCCTACCTCGTCGTCCGGGCCCAGCTTGTCCGAATCCAGCCAAACCCCCTGACCCATCAGGAAGGGATAGTTGCGGACCTTTTTGGACGCCTGGATTTTGTACCGGGCCATCAGCTGGCTGGCGACCAGCTCCAGCATCCGGTCCAGCTGGTCAAAGAAAAAGTCCACGTTGCCGTTGGCTTTAATGGCAAGCCGGGGCAGGTTGATGGAGGTAAAGCTTAAATTGCCGCGGCCACAGGTCAATTCGCGGGTCGGGTCATAGCTGTTTGCCATTACGCGGGTCCGGCAGCCCATATAGGCCACCTCTGTATTGTAGTCGCCCTCTTTGTAGTACTGGAGGTTGAACGGCGCGTCCAGGAAGGAAAAGTTGGGGAACAGCCGCTTGGCGGACACCCGGCAGGCCAGCTTAAACAGGTCGTAGTTGGGATCTTCCGGATTGTAGTTGATCCCCTCTTTCACCTTGAAGATGTGAATGGGGAAAATGGGGGTTTCGCCGTTGCCAAGGCCCGCATCTTCCGCCTTGAGGATGCATTCGATGACCAAACGCCCCTCCGGCGTGGTATCGGTACCGTAGTTGATGGAGGAAAACGGCACCTGGGCGCCGGCGCGGGAATGCATGGTGTTCAGGTTATGGACCAGCGCTTCCATCGCTTGGAAGGTAGAACGGTGGGTCTCTTTCTTGGCGTTTTTCACCGCAAACCGCTGGATTTTTTCCACCAGCTCTTCCGGTACATATTTGGCAAGCTCCGGCTTTTCATATTCATGATAGCCGTTATCATCGGCCAACACCGGCAGCAAACCGTGCTGATCTTTTATCAGCACCGCAATCTGTTTGGCGATGGCTTCGCCGTCCTCCAGGCCGCCCAGCAGCTCCAGCGCCCGGCCCACGTTGCGGGAGTATACCCGCTGGTAGGTCTTGCGCACGCCGGGAGCCATGCCGTAATCAAAATTCGGGATGCTCTGGCCGCCGTGCTGGTCATTCTGGTTGGACTGGATGGCGATACAGGCCAGCGCCGAATAGCTGGCGATATCGTTAGGCTCCCGCAGAAAACCGTGGCCGGTGCAGAAACCGTCTTTGAACAGTTTGAGGATATCAATTTGAGTGCAGGTGGTGGTCAGGGTATAGAAATCCAGGTCATGGATATGGATATCCCCCTCTGCGTGGGCCTTGGAGAACTGGGGATCCAGCACATACATTTCGCAAAACTGCTTGGATCCTTCCGATCCGTATTTAAGCATGGTGCCCATGGGGGTGTCGCCGTCGATATTGGCGTTTTCCCGCTTGATGTCATTGTCCACCGCAGGCTTGAAGGTCAAATCCTCGTAAATGCGCATGAGCTTGGTGTTCATGTCGCGGACGCGGGTGCGTTCCGCACGGTAGAGGATAAACTCCTTTGCGGTGCGGGCATGGCCATTTTCGATCAGGATTTTTTCCACCGCATCCTGTACCTGCTCTACGGCGGGGTGGGTCTCGTGCAGCTCATCGGTCAAATAAGCGATGACCTTATTCGTCAGCTCTTCGGCCATCTCCCGGTCATGGCCACCCAAGACCTGCGCCGCTTTGTAGATTGCGTCGGTGATTTTTGTCGGGTCAAAGGGGACCTGCCGCCCGTCTCGTTTGATAATGGTTTCGATCATTTTTGCAACTTCCTCTCTCGTATTGATCCTGTCACGCCGTTTTTTCTAAAGCAAGCAGAGAGGATCCACAGCGCATAAGCCCTGAGCTGGGATATCCCCGTTGTATACTATTCGTGTGGTTATACACAAGAAAAAACCACAACATATTGTGGTGTGCGAACAATTTTCATTGTATAGTGAGGATATGGAAAAGTCAATAGGAGAGCAAGATTTTACCCATTTCCTGAAAACTTTGGCGTTCTGCACAAATAGAGGCGGTTGGGGAAAAACGGAGACCGCCGTTCTTCGGCGGACGCGCGTTTTTGGCATGGCGAAAGGCGGCCAAAGGCTTGCAATGCGCTGTGAAATAGAGTAACCTTAACGGTAGAAAGCCCTGCGGGACAAGCGGGGCAGAGAAAGGAGAAAGGTATGGGAGCATTTCGGTTTGGAATCATGGGCGCGGCGAAGATCGGCGCCAAATTTTGCGACGCGGCGAGCCGGGTGCCGGGCGTTGAGGTGGCGGCGGTGGCCAGCAAGAGCCAGGAACGGGCGGAGGTTTTTGCCAAAGCCAACGGGGTACCGGCGGCTTACGGCGATTACCGGCAAATGCTGGCGCGGCCGGACATCGACGGGGTGTATATCGACACGACCAACAACTTCCACTATGAAAACATGCTGCTTTGCCTGGAATACGGCAAGCCGTTTCTGTGCGAGAAAGCGTTTACCCTCACCAAGGCCCAGGCCCAAGAGGTATTCCAAAAAGCGGAGGAACAGGGCCTGTTTTCCATGGAGGCCATGTGGAGCCGGTTTACTCCAGCTGTGCAGAAGGCCAAGGAATGGATCGACAGTGGGCGGATCGGGCAGATTGACCTGGCCAACTACAATTTCTGTTTTGTGTCCGGAAACGACGCGGCCCACCGGCTCAACGCGCCGGAATTAGGCGGAGGGGCCAACCGGGACATTGGCGTCTACGCGTTTGAGATTTTGTCCTATCTGGTCAACCAGCCGCTGCTGGAGGCCAAAACCATAACCAGCCGCTTTCCGTATGGCAGCGACTGCAGCGACGGGATGCTGCTGCGGTTTGAGCGCGCCATTGCCACAACGCAGGTGAGCTTTCGAGCGGTTGCGCCGGAGACGGCCTGGTTCTGCGGCGACCGGGGCAGCATCCAGCTGCTGGGCGGCCACAAGGGCGGCGGTGCGGTGCTGTATGGGCCGGACCGGCAAGAAATCGAGCGGATGGAGCCGCCGGAGGAAAACGGATTTGTTTACGAAATCAGGGAATTTGTCCAGGGCGTGCGGGACGGGCAGCTGGAAAGCGCGGTGATCCCCCATCGGGATACGCTTTTGTGCATGGAGTTGTTCGACCTGTGCGACCGAGAAAACCCGTGGGAGAAATAGAGGATGTCGCAACTGGAGCTGACGAGAGGAGAATATGGGCTGGAGGGGGAAATTCGCCTGCCGGCCTGGGAAAATTGGCGGATAGACGAAGGAAAATCCGGGATCCAGGTGGATTTTGGCGGCGACAGGGTAGACGAGGGCCAGGAGTTGACCGAGGGATACCGAAAGACGCTGACGGATCTGTTTGCCAGTCAAGAGCGGATCAAGGCCGCGATCTTGGAAGGGATTGTAGCCTATCTGGCTGGGGAAGAAGCGGATCTGCTGGGCGACGGGCTGGAAGACGATTTTGACCTGCCCGGCCTGCCCCGCGTGGAGGAGCCCATCGACCTGCTGGGGGAAATCCAACTGGAGGAAATCCACCTGCTGCCGGTGGAAAAGGACGGTTATTGCTATGTGGGGTACGCATTCGCCTGCCGTTGGGACGAGGATGGGATTGGCGTAATGACCCATGGCAGCCGAGTGGTGGAAGTGGGCGGCCGGGACATGGCGCTGCTGTGTTGGCTAGCAGAAGACGACCTAGGACATTTTAGTTGACTTTTGGCGGAGCCAATCCTATAATAAAGGCAAGAGACAGGCGTTTTCCGGCATTTTTCAAGCGGGATAAAAGCCTGAAAGTTAGGAGAGAGCAAAATGAGCCAACTGAACCGTACCCGCATCAACAACGTGCTGAAAAGGATGGCAGAAGCAGGGGTCGAGCAGATGATCGTCACCTCCCCCGTCTCCATTTTCTATTTAACCGGGGAGATGGTCCATCCCGGGGAGCGCTGCCTGGCACTGTACTTAAACACTGAGGGCAATGTGACTTTGGTGGTTAACCAGCTGCACAATTACATTAAGCTCGACGGGGCAAAGGTCGTCTTTTTCCACGACACGGAGGACCCGGTAGCGATCCTGGCCAAAGAGGTCAAGCCCGGCAAGCTGGGCGTGGACAAAGAATGGCCGGCCCGTTTTCTCATCCATATGATGGAGCTGCGGCCCGACGCGCCGGTGCTCAACGGCTCGGTCTTTGTGGACATGACCCGCATGGTCAAGGACGCCGAGGAGCAGGAGAAGCTGCGGAAATCCTCTGCCATGAACGACCGGGTGGTGGCCAAATCCATTGAGGCCATTCAAGAGGGGCTGTCCGAGGTGGCCCTGTCCGAAAAGGTCAACGAATTTTTTGCGGCAGAGGGCGCGGCGGTACGGAGCCTGTGCATTGTGGCCTACGGCAAATACTGTGCCATTCCTCATCATGGGCCGTCCAAAGAAGTTTTCTTAAAACCGGGCGACAACGTATTGTTTGACATCGGCAAAAACCTGGGCGGCTATTATAGCGATATGACCCGTACCGTCTGCTACAAATCTGCCACCGACCTGCAGAGAAAAATCTACAACACGGTGCTGGAGGCCAATATGGCGGCCATCGCGGCGGTGAAACCCGGCGTGCGCGCTTGCGATGTGGATGCGGCGGCCCGGAACATCATTGCCAAGGCGGGCTACGGCGAGTACTTTACCCACCGGACCGGACACAACATCGGCATTGAAGTCCACGAGTGGCCGGATATCAGTTCGACCAACGAAATGCCGCTGGTTCCGGGCATGTGCTTCTCCATTGAACCGGGTATTTACCTGCCGGATTCGGTGGGCGTGCGCATCGAGGATCTGGTGATCGTGACCGAGAACGGTTGCGAAGTGCTCAACCACTACACCAAGGACTTCCAGATCGTCGGCTAATCACCAAAACGCTTGAGAACATTGCGCCTGCCGGAAAACGTTTTCGGCGGGCGCTGGCTTTATCAAAGCGAAAAGGGAGGGGAAGCGCGATGGATTTGGAGAAAACAGTGGCGCTGTTGCAGGAAAAGAATGCCACAGTTGCCTGTGGCGCCTGGGAGGCGCTGCTGCGGAAAAGTAAGGAAGGGCAGGAAGTCTATGCCTACTTTGACAGGTTTGCCGCCCTGCTGGAAAGTAAAAGCGCCTATGAACGGGTTCGGGGGTTTGGCCTGATTGCGGAAAATGCCCGCTGGGACAAGGAAAACCGGATAAAGGGGATTTTGGACCGGATTTTGGCCCAGATTACCGACCCCAAACCCATCGCCGCTCGCCAGTGCATCCAAAGGCTGCCCCAAATCGCCCAGGAAAAACCGGCGTTGGCTGGCCAGATCCGGGAGGCGCTGACAGGCGCTGACACCGGCGGATACAGGGAAAGTATGCGCCTGCTGGTACAAAGGGACATAGATGCGGCGTTGGCCCAGATCGGGAAAGCGGCCGCGCCCCAAACGGAATAAAAGAGGATCCCCGCCGGGCCGGCGGGGATTTTTTGCGGAATTTTGTCCTTTTCCGCGCTTTACATCATTTCGCCGGTATATTATACTGAAAACAGAAACGCGAGGGAGGATCGGCGCAAATGGAGCAGGATACCGTAAAAATGATCAAACGCACCATTGGCCTGACGCTGGCTTTGGTAGTGGCGGCAGGAGTAATCGGCGCGTTGCTGTGGTTTTTCGGCAGCCCCTGGGGATGCTCCGGCGCGGAAAAGCAGATTGAAGCGTATGTGGCACAGACGTATCCAGACCAGTCTCTGACGGTGGAAAAGGCGGTATACGACCTGCCCAGCCATGGGTACCGGGCACAGGTGGAGGACACGGCGCAGAAGGATGCGTTTTTCACCGTGCTAGTGAAAAACGGGCAGATCCTGTCGGACAGTTACGAAGCGGATGTGGAAAATAAGGGGAATACCATCCGGCGGCTGGAGGAAACCTATGAGGCGTTGGTACAGGAGCGGCTGGAGGAACTGGAATTGGCCGCGCAGGTGCGGGCTGTCGTCCATCTGGACAGTGGCGCCGCCCCTAGGGTGACGCTGGGGATGGCGTTTTCCCTGGAGGATGCGCTGCCGTACAGCCTGATGCTGGAAGGAACCGCCGACGCGCCAACCTTGGACACTGCGGCGGCGCTGCTGGGTCAGGTTTATGGGGCGCTGGATACAGCGGCGTACAGTTTTTCGTCCTACGGCGTGCAGCTGGGACAGGACGGGGCGATGATCGCGGTGGCGCAGGTGCTGCCGAGCCAGATTGCCGGCGGCAATTTGGCTCGGATTTTGCAGCTGGCGCTGGAGGGTAAAACGGAAAACGGGATCTATATCCGGGTGCGGGAACTGGCACAGAACAGCGAACCGGAATCGACGTCGGAAAAAGCGTAGGACAAACGGAAAAAGCGGATTTTTCGGTGAAATTGGAAAGAAAAGGCGACTTCTATACTTTTTACTTGCACCGAACGTAAAATTCATGTAAAATAATCGGTGAATAGAGAAAAAACGAACAATGAGTATGGGAGTGATTCGTTTGACAGTGACTACTGTCATTGCCCTCTGCGGAGGGATCGGTTTGTTTTTGTACGGAATGAAGCTTTTGAGCTCCTCACTGGAACGAATCGCCGGTGCGGGACTGGAAAAAACCCTCGAAAAGCTTACCAGCAACCGCCTGAAGGGCGTTGCGCTGGGCGCGGTCGTCACCGCGGCGATCCAAAGCTCGGCGGCTACGGCCATCATGGCAGTAGGGTTTGTCAACGCCGGGATTATGAAGTTAGTCCAGGCGGTGCCGGTGATTTTGGGGGCCAACATCGGCACCACGGTAACCGGCCAGATTTTGCGGTTGGGCGATATTTCAAATGATAATATTTTTTTAATGCTGCTAAAGCCATCTTCTTTCGCGCCCCTGTGCATTGCGGTGGGCGCGGCGATCCTTTTGGTATCCAAGAAAAAACGGACCAAGGACTTCGCCTCGATTTTGATTGGCTTTGGCATTTTGTTTGTCGGGATGACGACGATGGAGAGCACGCTGGCACCATTAAAAGATTCCGCAGAGTTCCAGCAGATTTTTTTCCTGTTTAAAAATCCGCTTTTGGGAGTGGCGGTAGGCGCCCTAATCACGGCGATCCTCCAAAGCTCATCCGCTTCAGTAGGGGTGCTGCAGGCGATTTCCTCCACCGGAACCGTGACCTTTTCCATGGCGGCGCCGATTATTATGGGGCAGAACATCGGTAAATGCGTGACGGTTCTGATCGCCAGCATCGGTACCAGCAAAAAGGCAAAGCGGGCGGTGTATATTGATTTGATCGTCAACGTGCTGGGGGCGGTTTTCTTTCTGGTTGTGGTGTATGGCTATCAGGCGCTGGTGGGCTTTTCTTTTTGGGACAACGTGGTCAACCGAGGCAATATCGCGGATTTCCATTCGCTGTTTAACATTGTCACCTGCATTTTGGTATTCCCATTTACCAACCAGCTGATTCAATTTTCGCGCTATCTGGTCAAGGATGGAGAGGCTTCCAAGATCGAAGAGGGGCTGGCGGCGCTCAACGATATCTTTCTCAACACCCCTTCGGTTGCGCTGGAACAGTGTAAAAAGGCTATTTTGAGCATGGGCGAAACGGTGCAGGAGAATTTCGAGATCGCAATCGGGCTATTCGATAAGTACGACGAGAAAAAAGTGCAAAAATTAGAAGAAAATGAAAAGTTCTTGGATCGCACCGAATCGGTAATGGTAGACTATCTGCTAAAAATTACGGCAAAGGACATTAGCATTCCGGACAGCCGCTTGGCCACCGAAATCATGCATTCGGTCAGCGATTTTGAAAAAATCGGCGACTATTGCGGCAATCTGGCGGAGGAAGCGGAACTGCATCACGAGCAGAATGTGGCCTTTTCCGCCGACGGGCAGCGGGAATTTTCCTATGCCGCCGAGGCTGTGCGGGCCATCGTTGGCATGACGGTGCAGGCGTATGCCGAAGAGAACGCAGTGATCGCCGCGCAGGTGGAGCCGCTGGAGGAAACGGTGGATCTGCAAGCGGAAACCCTTAAAAACAAGCACATCGAACGGCTGCAAAATGGGACTTGCAGCACCAAAAGCGGCATTTCCTTTGTGGAGGTGCTCAACGATATGGATCGGATCGCTAGCCACTGCGCCAACATCGCTTTGCATTTGACCCAGCGGTTGAGCATCGACGGCAGCTTTGACGCCCATGCCCACCTGCACAATTCCCGCGATGGGGCGCTGGACGAATATGAAACCCTGCGGCATGATTATGAATCGAAATATTTAGAGCCGATTAAATAGCGCGGCGTTGGAATAAAAGGGCACACCCTGTGCTTTTGCACAGGGTGTGCCCTTTTGCTTTCAAAAAAACGGGTAAAAAAAGTTTGCACAAGGGGTTGACAAACTGTGACTACAGATGTAGACTTTATCCATCACTACAAGTGTAGTCTAAACGGGGAGGACGAGGGAATGAAGCAGATCAGGATATCTGACGCGGAACTGGTACTGATGGAGCACATTTGGGCGGAGGAGGGCGTTCGGGCCGCCCGGCTGGTGCAGCTGGGGAAGGAAGAGATGGGCTGGAGCCGGAACACCACTTATACGCTGTTGACCCGCATGGTAGAAAAGGGGATTATTCAACGGGCGGATCCGGGTTTTGCCTGTACGGCACTGATCAGCAAGGAGCAGGTGCGTATGGGCCAGACCCATACGCTGATTGATAAGCTGTATGAGGGATCCCGGCAGATGTTTTTGGCCTCGTTTTTAAAAAATGAGAAAATTTCGGCGGCGGAGCTGGAAGAAATCCGGCAAATGATTGAGGAGGAAGGGAAATGAGCGAATTATTCTCTACGGTTTTAAATATGAGCTTGATCGCTTCCTTAACGGCGGTGGTGGTATTGCTGGTGCGCTGGTGCCTAAGGGCCCGGGCACCCCGATGGATCAGCTACGTTTTGTGGGCAGTGGTGTTGATCCGGCTGCTGGTGCCGGTTTCCTTTTCAGCGCCGGTGAGCCTATTTTCGCTGGTGCCGGCCTACAGCGCCGATGCCGTGGGCCAAAGCGGGCGCCTGTCCCGGCTGGACGTTACCGGCGCGGGCCGACAGGAATCGGCCAGCCAGCCGGCGCCACAGCAGATCGGGACTGGGGGGACTGTTCACGCGGCGCCGGCCGGGCAGGGGGAAGCGGAAAATCCTTCCACAGAAACGCCGGCGAATCCGGCCGGTTGGCGAGGGATTGCCGCCGCCATTTGGCTATGCGGCGCGGCGGCAATGGGCGGGTTTCTCGCCCTACATTATGTTTTTTCGGCCCTGCGGCTACGGCGGCTGCGGCCGCTGCCGGATAATGACAAGATCCGCCGGGCCGAGAAGCTGTTGCCTTTGCGGCGGAAGGTACAAATTTGCGCCTGCCGGATGTTTGCCACGCCGGTGGTGTTCGGCCTGTTTAGGCCCCGGATTGTGTTGCCCAGAGGGTTTGACTGGGAGGACGTAGCGGCCCAGCATATCCTGCTGCACGAACGGGTGCACATCAGCCGGTGGGACAACCTGGTGAAAATCGCCGCCACGGTGGCAGTCTGTATTCACTGGTTCAACCCAGTGGTGTGGCTGTGCTTTTGGCTGTGTTCCGACGATATGGAAGCTTCCTGCGACGAGCGGGTGCTGAAAATTTTGGGCGAGGACAGCCGTCAAGATTATGCGCGCAGCCTTTTGTCCATCGCAAAGGCACAGAACCGACGAATGGGCGTTGTCCCTTTCCTGGCGTTTGGGGAAAGCAATTTGAAACAGAGGGTAGGGAATATTTTGAAATATCATAAAAAAACCCTGTTATCCGTGCTGGCGGCGGTACTGGCGGTTCTGCTAGTGGGCTGCTCGCTACTGGCCAACCCCTCGGCGCCGGCGCAGCCATCGGCGGCAGATGACGGGCAGGACGCTTCGCAAAGCGAAGGGGGATCGGGGCAGGAGACGCCCCAGGAAATGGGAATCCCGGTAAAGGACCAGGCGGGGGCGACGCTGTATGTTTTGTATCATAGCACGACAGACGCAGAGCCGTTTTACTTTCCGCTGCCACGGCTGGGCGTAAGCCAAATGACCGCGTCCTGGCTGCAGGAACAGCTGCAACAGCAAGCGGACGGAACCAATATGACCCCGCTGGAGATGGACGAGATCACGGTCGAGGGCAGGGGGGCGACCGTGTCCCTGTTGGATAGCGAGAACCTGCAGATTGCAAAAGAATACGGATCGGGCGAGCGGTGGTTGTCCTCGGTGGCCATGACGCTGCTGCAAAACAGCGAGATTGACACGGTCCGGTTTACGCTGGAGGGGGAGCCTTTTCCATCGGCGGCAGAGGCTGATGGGTACACCCCGGCGGATCTGGTTCTACCACCTATGAGCCAGGATCAGATCCAGGCGCTGTACGATACGGTGACGTTGGAGCAGCTGCAGGCAAATCTGGCGGTTAGCGGGGAATCCGATGGAAGCGAAAATAGGAACCCCATCGACCGGTGGGATTTAAAGGGAGACGCCAAGGCCAAAGCGATTTTGGACGCCATTTTTGCCGCGACGATATGGAACAATGTCCCAGAAAGCGATTTTGATTCCATTGCCGCAGCGCCCAACGCCTTTTTGCTCAACGCCGCCTATAACCAGGCGCCCAACATTTTCTGGTATCAAAATGGAACGGAACCAAACACGTTTGGAAATTTTGCGGTGTTGACCGCGCTGGTGGACGATCATCAGTGCATCCCGCAGCAGATCCTGGAGGAAACGGCCCGGCAACTATTTGGCGACGAGGTGCAAATCACTCCCGAGTCACCCCGATATGGTTACTACCGGGAATATGCCATGGCCTATACGCCCTACCACATGGGCGGCTGGTATCCGGATATCTTTTTGCTGGATTACACAGAGCAGGGAAATACGGTGGAGGCGACCGTTGCCTATGGAGAACTTTACGGTAGCACCAACAATGCCATGAATACCCTCACCGATATGGAGGAGGAACAGTCGATCCGCGGCAGGGAGCAGCGGCACCGCTTTACGCTGCAAAGGACGGCGGACGGATACCGCATCACCGGCTACCATGCGGTGGACACGGTGCGGGATATGATCGCCCGGTCGCCGGATTACTATGCTTACACAGCCATCTGCGGCGGGCTGGCATTTTTCGACTGGGACGGCGCCCAGAATTTGACCCCCGATCAGCTGTATCGCTGGCTGATCGCGGGATACAGTCCCGGGGTCAACGATACAGAGTTGAGTACCCAAACGGTGGAGCAATATTTCTATGCGTACACCGGGTACCACCCGCAGGATCCGTCGATCCTGCGGCAATCCCAGTACTATGACGAGCAGGCAGGAGTCTATCGCACCCAGGTGGACGGCGTAATCGGCCGGTGGGACTCCAGCCGCCAGTACTGGTGTGATTATGGAACGGTGACCTATTCAGATGAGGATACGGCGCTGGCGCCGGTACGGGTCTATGCCGATGAAGGGCGTACACAGCTGCTGGCAGACGGTGTGATAAAGATGAAATACCAGGAAGACCCCACTGCACCCTGGGTCGCGGACGGCTTTTCTTCCAACTAAGCCGGAAGAGGGCGGGGTGCACAGGGCCCGGCTGCAAGTCCCCCTTTCAGCCGCACTCCAGAATTGGGGTCCAGCCGCATTCGGCGGCTCGTTACAAAAAAGCCGAGGGACGAATTTCGTCCCTCGGCTTTTGAATCGGGTGGATTTTGACTGAAACAGCGGGTTGCGGCACCGTTTTACGGGGGGCCAAGAAAGAAAGGTGCCTGCTGGCTGGTATCTTTACAGTGGGAACGCCGTTATGAGCGAACGGCGGCAAGTTTTTTACTCAGCCAGCTTTAGCATGGCGAGCAGCAGCTGGGCAGAATGATCGGCGGCGATTTTTTCAAAGGTGTCGAAGGACATCCCCGCGTCGCCATTGGCGTTGTCCGACATGCTGCGGATAACCAGGCAGGGGATCCGGTTGGAATAAGCCACCAAGGCGATGGCGGCTCCCTCCATCTCCACGCAGTCCGGGTGGGTGCGCTCGATAATGGAGTTGCGCAGCGCTTCATCCTCCACAAAAATGTCACCGGTGGCGATCCGCCCCAGTTTATACTGGAATTTTCGATCCGCCATCTGTTCCAGCGACTGCTGGGCCAGGGCGATCAGATACGGGTCGCCGAGGAAGCTGCTGGTGTGAGGATGGTATTTTTCTTGTAGTTTCCAATCGTAATCGTGAAACACCAGGTCGCGGGAGAGGACAATATCCAGCACTCCCAGGTCATTGCAGGTACAGCCGGCAACGCCCGTATTGATCATGTAGTCCACGCCGTAGCGCAGGGCCAGGGTCTGGGCGCACATGGCGGCGTTGACCTTGCCGATTTCACTGCAGCAAAGGACAACGGATTTACCCTGTAGAACGCCGGCCTGATAGGTCAGGCCGGATACGGTCTCTTTTTTTACATCGGACATCTGCGTTTCTAAAAGCGCGATTTCTGACGGCATGGCACCGATGATTCCCCAAACCATAATACGCGTCTCCTTCAATTTGCATTTTTTGACATTGTATCAATTTTTAGGGCCGATTGCAATCTTTTTGGCCAAAAAGATTGCTTTGCAGGTATTATAATGTTATACTACAGGCAAAGACAATTTGGATCAAAGGAAAGAGGGATTTTTATGAGTTTTGAATCGGTAAAAGCAAAAAATCCGGGGGTCAAGATGTATTTGGTCACCGACCCGGCGTTCAAAAAATACGGCCGCGTGATCGACGGCTATGATTTTACCCCTTATGTAGATTATTTGAAAAAGCACACTGCGGTGCCGGAATCCGGCAACCAGTATGTGGCGTCGGTCCCAGAGATGGAGCAGATGCCCATCACCAAGGAAATGGAGCGGTACACCTACGCCGGAATGCCGGTGCAGGTAGGTTACTGTAACGGGAACGGCTCTCTGCTCAACGCGTTTGAATATCATAAATGCTCGGAGGTCAGCGTTGGCCCTACCGATATGGTGTTCATGATGTATCAGGTGGGGGATCTGTCCGCCGAAGGTACGGTGGATTCCAAAGATGTTGTGGCGTTCTACTGCCCGGCGGGCGTTGCGGTGGAGATCTATCCCCACACACTGCACTATGCGCCCTGCAAGGTAGACGACAAGGGCTTTCAGTGCTTGGTTATCCTGCAAAAAGGAACCAACGGCTCCATCGAAAAACCGGCCAATCCGGTCAACCACGAGGACCGGCTGATCATGGCTTGCAACAAGTGGGCTTTTGGGCACAAGGACAGCTCAGTCGTCGCCACCCGCGGCGGTTTTGAGGGGATCCTCGGTGAGAATACCTGCATCAAATATTAATTTGGCAGTTTGCCGGCAGGGGGCTGCCGGATCAAAAAAGGCCGGATCTTTTCAAAGATCCGGCCTTTTTCCTGTTTTTTTGCAGAAGGGATCTGGTAAAATCAGGGGGACCGGGACAGGCGCACATACAAACTATCGAAAATAAAACAATGGTGTTGAAAAAGATTAGGCGATATGCTATAATAAATAAAAAGGCGGCTTTGCTGCCCTTTTCCTTTTTTCAAAAGGGAAAGCGGGTTCCGGAAGGAGTTATGATGTATGGAGACCAGAATGCGTGAAATCCGTGCGAGAAATGCCAGTAAAGTAAAGATCGGTGTAATCCCCGGCCACTTTGCCACCAACCATTCCCATGTCAACTACTATGTGGATATGACGGCGGTCAAGACAAGCTCGTCCATTGCCAAAGAAGCGGCGGCTTTGCTGGCACAGGAATACATGATGGGGACGAACATTGATACCATCGTCTGTTTGGAGGGAACCGAAATGCTGGGTGCATTCTTGGCACAGGCGTTAAGCGATCCCAGCGTCCCAGTGCTCAACGCGGGGCATGATATCAACGTGATCACGCCGGAACTCAACGCCAGCAATCAGATGATTTTCCGGGACAATACCCAGAAAAAAATTTGGAGCAGGCATGTTCTGCTTTTGATGGCGTCGGTCTCCACCGGCAAGACGATCAATCGGGCAGTAGAGTGTTTACAGTATTACGGCGGCGAGCTGGTGGCGATCTCCGCAATTTTCAGCGCGGCGACCGAAAGCAGGGGGATCAAAATCAACTCGATCTTTACGCCTGGGGACCTGCCGGGGTATCAAAGCTACAGCACGGGGGAATGCCCCCTATGCGCCGCACACAAAAAGGTGGACGCCATTGTGAATAGCTATGGCTATTCCAAGATTTGACGAAAAAGGCGCCACACCCTGCGTGGGGGATCTGGCCGGGTTGGACTTGCGCCAATAAAAGGGGCAAAATACAGCGGCATAAACGATTTGTAACGCTGTATCATAACGATAGCAAAAGGAGAAGGCTCCGGAGGGAGCCTTCTCCTTTTGCTGGGCCGAAAAACAGAAGCGGAGGCCCCCGTGTAAAAAGGGAGCCTCCGCCGAGAAACAGAAAATATTATTTAGAGGAAGACCATCCAGCCGGCCGGGTAGGAGAGCCGCGACGGTTGGAAAATTTCAGGGGGATAAACTAGCGTTTCAGGGCAACTGCACCAGCGGCAGCCAGGGAAACAACACCCAGGGCAACTGCAATATTGACATAATCAACAGCGCCGGTACCGGGGTTGTCTTTGTCAGTTTCGGTGGAAGAGGTGCTACCGCTGCTGACCGTGGAGTTGTAAAGGCTTACATCCAGCTCAACGTCGGAAACGACAACGCCTTCAGGCGTACGGGTGTTGTATTCCCAGCACTCAGCGTCAGAATTCCACTTGAATTTGTCAGCAACCAGTTTGCCATCGATGACGGCATAAACATAGGCGTCTTCATCGGCGGGCGCATGCAGAATGCCGGTGTAATCAAATTCCGGTTTGCCAAGGAAGAAGATCATATCCAGGTCCGCGTCCTCATAGGTGGTGGAGATGGATTTGTTGGCGGTCTCAAAGTAAACGTTCGCAGTGGTTTTGGAGCTGTTCTTGACAGCATACCAGAACATGGTGTCCCCAAAATACAGTTCCGCATAGTCAACGTCGCTGGCGATCACGGCCAGGGCCTCGACATTGATGTCGTCGGTGTAAGCGTCATAAGAAGCGCCTTCAGCACCGTCATGGGCATCTGCCAGATCTACGGTGTAAACCGCTTCGCCATAAGCGTCTTCGGAAATGCTCTGCTCGCAAAGTTCAGCCCACTGCTGGGTGATCTCTACGGTAGCGGTGGCAACCGTCAGTTTCTTGTCCTTTTTCAGGGTGATCGTCCAGGTGGCGGAGGTCTCGTCGGTGAGATAGGTCTCTTTGGTCTCCACTTTGACTTTGTAGACGCCGTTTTGTTTTACAATGGCGTACGCGTCGATCATAGAGTCGCCGGACTCTTTGATCGAAACGGTCAGGTGGCTTGCAACGTCAGCGTCGGTCAACATGCCGGATGCGTCATTTTCGTCCATGATGGTGTAGTAGTAGGTGGCGCCGGGTTTGTCCGGTTCCGCATCGGCTCCGGCCTCCAGGTCGCCAAAGCCCAACTGATACTTGTTATCGTCGCTGTCTACGGTGGAGTCTGGAGTCGTATTTTCCGCTTCTACCTCATCAGCAAAAGCAGTGACGCCAAGGCTCAATGTCAGCATGAGAGCCAACAGCAGTGCCAAGATTTTTTTCATGGTAATTTCTCCTTTTCCCTTTTGTTACACCGGTGGGATACCGCCATTTTTTGGCGATCCGCTTCTCCGGAGCACATTTTTAGTATAAGGGCGCCAGGTGAAGGCCATGTGTGCGGTTGTTGATGATGTTCTGCAGATTCTGTAAATAAATAATGAATGATTTGTCATTTTTCGATCAAAAAAATGACAAAAGAAAAAGGCTATCCTTTCGGATAGCCTTTTCGTTTCACTTTATGCGATTTGGAGAGACACAAAGTAAAGGTCAGTTAGCAACTGAAATTATTTCTTCAGGGCAACTGCGCCAGCAGCGGCCAGAGAAACAACGCCCAGAGCAACAGCAACATTTACAAAATCAACGGAACCGGTGCCGGGGTTGGTTTTGCTATCGTCGGTGTTGTTAACGGTGGAATTGTATTTGCTGACATCCAATTTGATATCAGAAACAACAACGCCCTCGATTTTCTTCGCGTTCATTTCCCAGCACTCAGCGTCTTTGTTCCAGGTGAATTTGTCTTCAACCAGTTTGCCGCCGATTACAGCATAAACAAACATATCCTTGTCGTAAGGAGCATGCAGGATGCCGGTGTAATCAAACTCGGGAGCGCCTTTGAAGAAGATCATCTCCAGGTCAGCATCTTCGTAGGTGGTAGCGATCGCTTTGTTAGCGGTCTCGAAGTATACGTTAACGGTGGTTTTCGCGGAGTTCTTTACAGAATACCAGAAATCAGTACCGTCAAAGTACAGCTCAGCATATTTCGCAGTCTTCGGGATTACAGCCAGAGCCTCGACATTGCAGTCGTCGGTGTAATCGTCAAAGGAAGCGCCTTCAGCACCGTCATGGGCATCTGCCAG
>JAQUYD010000016.1 GCA_028692035.1 Oscillospiraceae bacterium | reverse complement strand
AAAGCTGGCAGGGCTCAAACTCAACCCCTCCAAACAAGCCTTCTACCCCGCCGATCCCATGATGGATCCCATTTACAAAAAATGCTTAGAGTATAATAAGCCTATTATGTTCCATTCTGGAATGTCTTGGGAGCCAGATTGCCTGATCAAATACTCCCGCCCGGTGAATTTTGAAGAGGTCGCGGTAAAATACCCGGCGCTGCGGATCTGCCTGGCCCACTTCGGCTGGCCCTGGGCCACCGAAACCGCCATGCTGTGCTTAAAATACCCCAATGTTTACACCGATACGGCCATTGTTCCGCTGGATTCGCCGGAGGTTTTCTTCCGCCACATCTTTACCCGGGAGTGGGGCCCTACTTGGTTTGAACACAATTTCGCGGATAAAGTGCTGTACGGCTCTGACAGTCCCCGAAATCACACCCACGGTATCGAAAAACTGGAAATGCGGCCGGATACCCGCGCCAAACTCATGGGCGGCAACGCACTCAAATGGCTGGGAATGGAGGAGAAATAATCATGGTCAAAACCACTACCATCGAACTGATCAGCAAAAAAGAATTTGAACTGATCCGCATCACCAAGGACATCCTCAAAGCCGTTGAGGAATCCGGCGTCAAAAACGGCGTCGTCTACGCCATCACCGCCCACACCACCACCGGCATCCTGGTCAACGAGAGTCTGGCCTGCCTGGAGGTGGACATCGAAAAGAAGCTGGAGGAACTGGTTCCCACCTTCGCCTCCTACAATCACAACCACTTTTTGCCCTCCTACGGCGCCATCGGCTGTAATGCCCCAGGCCATTTAAAATCCATGATCTGCGGCAACCACGCCGTGTTCCCCATTGTGGACGGCCACGTGGTCTGCGGCAACGCGCAGGATGTTTACTTCGGCGAGTTCGACGGCATTCAGCGTCGCAAGGTCTACATCACCGTCATGGGCGAATAAGTTGACAATTAAGTATATAAAAAGGAGATTATACACATGGTAATCGACGTACACGTTCATCCCACAGGGTACAGCCTCATTTCCCAGGATCCGGCGGAGCGGAAATTCCGCACTGCTGTATTCCAAAAAAAGGTAGAGCAGGATCACAGCCCCATCGCCATGAGCGGTAAGCCCTCCGGCGGCAACAGCTTTGACCACGGCTCCGAAGAAGTGACCTTCACCCAAATGGATTCTTTCGGCATCGACCGACTGGTTCTGCTGCCTCTGGATCTGACCACCACCCACGGCGGCTGGATCGTCTCCAACGACCAGATCAAACTGCTGGTCGATTCCGCTCCCGACCGGTTTATCGGCTTTGCCAGCGTGGATCCCCGCCGTCCCGACGCGCTGGAGGTGCTGGATCACGCATTCCGCGATCAAAAGCTGGCAGGGCTCAAACTCAACCCCTCCAAACAAGCCTTCTACCCCGCCGATCCCATGATGGATCCCATTTACAAAAAATGCTTAGAGTATAATAAACCTATTATGTTCCATTCTGGAATGTCTTGGGACCCGGATTGCCTAATCAAATATTCGGAGCCCATCAATTTTGAAGAGATCGCGGTAAAATACCCGGCGCTGCGGATCTGCCTAGCCCACTTCGGCTGGCCTTGGGCGATCGAGACGGCCATGCTGTGCTTAAAATACCCCAATGTTTACACCGACACCTCCGCCATCCCCATGGACTCCCCTGCTGTATTTATGGATCAGATCTTCAACCGCACATGGGGCCCCACCTGGTTTGAACACAACTTTGCGGATAAGGTCATGTTCGGCTCCAACAATCCTCGCCACCGCAGCCAGCGTATGATGCAGGGGCTGGAAAAAATCGAAATGCGACCGGATACCCGCGCTAAACTCATGGGCGGCAACGCACTCAAATGGCTGGGAATGGAGGAGAAATAATCATGGTCAAAACCACTACCATCGAACTGATCAGCAAAAAAGAATTTGAACTGATCCGCATCACCAAAGACATCCTCAAAGCCGTTGAGGAATCCGGCGTCAAAAACGGCGTCGTCTACGCCATCACCGCCCACACCACCACCGGCATCCTGGTCAACGAGAGTCTGGCCTGCCTGGAGGTGGACATCGAAAAGAAGCTCGAGGAGCTGGTTCCCACCTTTGCCTCCTACAATCACAACCACTTTTTGCCCTCCTACGGCGCCATCGGCTGTAATGCCCCGGGCCATTTAAAATCCATGATCTGCGGCAACCACGCCGTGTTCCCCATTGTGGACGGCCACGTGGTCTGCGGCAACGCGCAGGATGTTTACTTCGGCGAATTCGACGGCATCCAGCGCCGCAAGGTCTACATCACCGTTATGGGCGAATAAGTTTCAACCACCAAAATATAAAAAGGCTTTGGGAATTGTCCCAAAGCCTTTTTTACAGCGTTTTTACAGGCAGCCCCGCTCTCTCCACAAAGGCGGGGCCGACTCATTCCGCCGTTTTATTTTCCTTCAAAAAGCTTTTTGTCCAAGCCCTTCCGCTCCAAAATCCAAACCAGCAGCACCCCCAACACCAAGCAGGGGATCACCTGCCCCAGCGTTACCGATACGGCACAGGTCCAGAACACATCCCACTGAAAGCTGCCGGACAGCCAGGTCAATTCCAAACCGATGACCAACCCGTTGACCAAAATTGGCGGGATGGCGGCGGGGATGGCGAGTTTTTTGATCCGCACCCGCCGCAAAAGATAACTGAGCACCGCCGCAATGGCTGTGGCAGCAGTCCCAAACAGGATATCCACCGGCATTGTCAATCCCATGGCAGCGCCTACGATGTTGGTCAAAAGGCACCCGACCGTAACGCCATAGATCCCCAGAGGCGACAGCACCGGCAGCAGGGTCAGGCATTCCGCCAGCCGGATCTGTACCACGCCAAAGGACGCCAGCGACAGCGCCAAGCTCACGGCGGCATAGACGGCGGCGATCATTGCCGATACGGCAATGGCTCTTCCGTTTAATTTTTTCATTTTCATTTTCCTCTCGTAGTTTTTATTTATAGTCAGGTTCTTGCGACTGACTGCCTCAGGTGGATTCCAGCGTGCCTTTTCGGCAGGCTGGCTGCGGCTTTTTTATTGTAATCGGTTCCGCCCCCGGATGCAAGAGGAAAAATAAAAACGCGTTTAAAACCAGATGGCCTTTACGATCAGCCCGACCGCCAAAGCCAGACAAAAATCGCCGGCAGCCATGGCGCCAGCTTTGCGGACAGCGGCGTTTGTTTGTCCCGTAGGTACAGAAAAATAACCGGGATCTCTTTTTTAGCCCCTTTGCCCGTTCTTTCAGATTCATCCGCTCGCCCCTTCGCTTCGGAAGATCCTATTCTTTTTCCGCCAGGATCCGCCTCAGCTCCTCCACATCCTCACGGCAGGTAGCCCAGCTGGTGGCAAACCGCACCACCGTGTGATTCTCATCCAGCGCCTCCCAAAAACCAAAGGCCACTTTTCGGGACAACCTCTCCATCTCCCTGTTTTCCAAAATGATAAACTGCTGGTTGGTGGGGGACTTGAGATAAAAAGGATACCCTGCCTCTTCCAAAACCTGTTTCAGCAGCTCCGCCATTTGGATGGCCTGCTCACTGATACGCCAATACAGCCGGTCGGTGAACAGCGTGTCGAACTGGATCCCCAGCAGCCGGCCCTTGGCCAGCAGCGCCCCATGCTGCTTCATGAAACTGACAAATCCGCCAGGCGCCCCTTTGGTAAAGACCACCGCCTCCCCGCACAAAGCCCCGATTTTGGTTCCGCCAATGTAAAACGCGTCGCAGCACTGGGCGATCAACGGCAAGGTCACATCCGTTTCGCGGCTGGCCAAACCGTAGCCCAGCCGGGCCCCATCCAGATACAGGGGGATCCTCCGCTCCCGGCAAACGGCGGAAATGGCGATCAGTTCGTCTTTGGAATACAAGGTGCCGTATTCGGTAGGATGGGAGAGATAGACCATTCCCGGGGACACCATATGCTCGTGGTTCCCATCCTGCCAAAAGCTTTGCAGATACGCCCGTAGCTGCTCTGCGCTGATCTTGCCCGCGTGATGGGGCAGCGTCAGGACCTTGTGGCCGGTAAATTCAATCGCCCCCGCTTCGTGAACGCTGATGTGACCGGTGTCCGCCGTCACCACTCCTTCAAAGGAGCGAAGGTACCCGTCGATCACCACCGCGTTGGTCTGGGTTCCGCCCACCAGAAAAAAGACGTCCGCCGCCGGGCATTGGCAGGCCCGGCGGATCTTTTCCTTTGCGCTTTCGCAGTACTGGTCAGCCCCGTAACCCGGCAGCGGTTCTAAATTGGTCTCTACCAAACGACGCAGGACCTCTTCGTGAGCCCCCTGCGAATAATCATTGACAAAAGAAACCATTGGTTTCACTCCCTTTTTTGCTTTTATTTTATCACGCACCCATTGGAAGCACAAGGGCGAAAAGCCTTTGGTTTGCCCCTTTACCCTGCCCCCCTTCGGGTGTATAATAAAAAGGATTTGAAATCAAACTGGCCGGTGAGGAAAGGCGGTATTTTTTATGGAATGGACCGAAGCTTCCATTTACACCACCTCTGAGGGGGTGGAGCTTTTATGCGGAAAACTGCTGGATCTGGGGATCAACGGCTTTGCCGTGGAGGATGCCCGGGATTTTGAGACATTCCTAGAGGAAACTACCCCCCATTGGGATTATGTCGAGGACAGCCTGATGGCGCTGAAAGACGCAGAGACCCGGGTCATCGTCTACCTGCCGAAAAACGCCCAGGGTGTCCAAACGCTGGCGGCGGTGTCCGCCATGGTGCGCGAATTAAAGTCCGGCGATGCAGATGGGCGCATGGGCCGGCTGGAAATTTCTTGCGGGAGCCTGTTGGAGGAGGACTGGGAAAACAACTGGAAACAGTATTACAAGCCTCTGCGGGTCGGGCGGCATTTGATGGTCGTCCCCTCCTGGGAGCCCTATGAGAAACAGGAAAAGGACATTCTCTTAAAGCTGGATCCGGGCATGGCTTTTGGCACCGGCACCCACGCCACCACCCGCCTTTGCATGGAATTGTTGGAACAATCGGTCAAGCCCGGCTGCACCCTGTTGGACATTGGCTGTGGCAGTGGTATCCTGGCTGTCTGCGGGGTGCTTTTGGGCGCCGCCCATGCCGACGGGGTGGACATCGACGAGCTGGCCGCTAAAATCGCCGGGGAAAACGCCGCCCTCAACGGGGTTTCAGACCGCACCCATTTTGTCCAAGGCGATTTGACCGACAAGATTAACGGCCAATACGACGTGATCTGCGCCAATATCGTGGCGGATGTGATCATCCGGCTATGTCCGTCAATTCCACAGTTTTTAAAACCCGACGGGACGTTTCTGGCCTCCGGCATCATCGACGAACGGTCGGTGGAGGTGGAAAAGGCCATCGAACATTGCGGCATGACCATTGCCGAACGGCGGGAAGAGGGCGGCTGGGTCGCGTTGCGCTGCCGTTTTACGGAGGAATAGGCCATGCCCAGATTTTATATCGATCCGCCGGCGGGAGATTTTGTAACCCTTTCCGGTGAGGACGCCCGGCACATCTGCCGCTCTTTGCGGATGGCGGTAGGCGAGGCACTGACCCTCTGCGACGGGGCCGGAACCGATTACGCCGGGGCGCTGCGGCAGGCCGACGGACAAAGCGTAACCGTAGAAATCCTCTCCCGGGAACCCTCCCGGAGCGAACCGTCGGTTTTTGTGCGTTTGTACCAAGCGCTGCCAAAGGGGGATAAGATGGAGCTGATCCTCCAAAAGGCGGTGGAGCTGGGAGCCGGCGAGATTGTGCCGGTGCTTACCGATCGGTGCGTTTCCCGCCCCGACGAAAAATCCATGGAAAAGAAGCTGGCCCGCTGGCAAAAGATCGTCACCGAAGCCGCCAAGCAATGCGGCCGGGGCCGGATCCCAATTGTGCGCCCGCTGATGCGTTTTCCGCAAGCGGCCGCAGAACTGGGCCAGATGGAAAAGGGGCTGTTTCTATACGAAAAAGGCGGCCTTCCCCTGCGGGAATCGCTGTGCGGGCCGGCGGCCCAAATCGGGCTTTTTGTCGGCGCCGAGGGAGGCTTCTCCCCCGAAGAAGCGCACACCGCTATCCAAGCTGGCGCCGTATCCACCAGCTTGGGCCCCCGGATCCTTCGGTGCGAAACAGCGCCACTGGCGGCTTTGGCGGCCATTCTGTACGAAACCGGCGACCTGTAAAAACGTCCGCCGGGCTACCCCGATAAAGAAAGGAGGGCCGCCGATGCCCGCCCAAAAAAAGGTTCCCGCCTGGCTGCACGTCATCCTGCCCCCGGTGTTGGCGTTGGCGCTGCTTTGGGGCGGCAGCTTTTGCGCAAGCGCCCTGCTCGATAGCCAGGGCGGCCCCAAAGCCAAAGAGATCCTCCTGCATACCGGCGAAGAGATCCGCTCTGCCAACCAGCTGTTTTTTGAGCAAAAGACCTACCAAATCATCTATGATTATTCCATCGCCTTTTTAGATAGCGCCATCGCTTTTGACTTTGTCCCCGATTACGACGTCAACGGCTTGTGGGGGTTGATTCAACACCTGCCCCCGGACGTGCAGTTGGAAAAAATATGGTTTTCCCATCATTCCGTGAGTTTTTCGGTCCACACCGATTCGCCGCCGCAGTTGGTCGCTTTCTTAGAATATTTACAAAATTGTGAACAATATTCGGCTGTTTCCTTTTCTCCCAACGTCCAATCCTCTTACCCTTCCGCCGGGGAATTCTGCTGTCTTTTTCGTTGATTTTTAAAAAAACCCGCCTTTTTTAATACGAAAAAGGCGGGTTTTTTTACACTTTGTATTACTTTTACAAATCATTTCCGTTTTCCACATTTTCCACGATTCTTTCAACTGTATACCGAAAATAGATGGCCATTTCCACAAAAAAGCCTCAAAAATCAGCAAAACAGCAATTTTCCTTATAAAATCAAGCAAAAGCCTGTGGAAATCTTCGTGGATAACGTGGAATTTTGGGCAAAAAAAATCGCAGGCAACGGGCCTGCGGGCAAATGAAAAAAGAAAAAATAATGATAAAGGAGGGGGGATTGACCGGAAACAGTACAATACAGTTTCCTGCCTTTTATTATAGCATAAGCGGCAACGAGATGGTGAACAAATTATGAACAACTTTCCTCTTTCGGAATAAAATGTAACAGTTGCTCCCACTTCTTTCCTGCGTCCACAAATAGAAAAAACTTGTCCGCGGATCATTTTTCATTTGTTGAATCCGCGGCGGTCGGCGAAAAATTCTGCCAACAAAGCGGCGCAATCGCCGGCCAACACGCCACCTTCGTAATCGGGCCGGTTTGCATAGGGCAGGTCAAACAGCCGCAGCATCCCGCAGACAGCGCCCTCCTGCGGATCCGGGGCGCCGTAGAACACCCGCGTGATCCGGCTGTTGAGGATGGCCCCGGCGCACATCACGCAGGGCTCCAGCGTTACATACAAATCGCATCCGGCCAGCCGCCAACTGCCGCAACGGCGGCAGGCATCTTCGATGGCCAGTATTTCCGCATGGGCCACCGCGCTGGCGTTGGCCTCCCGCAGGTTATGCCCGCGCCCCAGCAGCTGTCCGTCCCGCACAACCACGGCCCCCACCGGGATTTCGCCCTGCCGCCCCGCCTTTTCGGCTTCTTCCAGCGCAAAGCGCATGTACCTTTCGTGTAGCGTATCTTGTTTCATGCGACCCTCTCAAAATTCTGAATCATAAAATACAAAATCGCCAACAGTGCCAGAATCATCGCCACCGAGGAGAAATACGTCCCCATTTTTTGCCCGGTACGCATCAAGGTCCGGGCGGGGTACAGTCCCAGCGGGCCGCGGGTCCGCAGAATCAAGAACAAAAAAGACGCTACGCCGGTGAGAATCCAGAACACGATATAGATCAAATTTACGATCACGAGCGTCTGCTCCGTCATGCCCTCCATCAAAAAGCTCATGACCCCGGCAGAAAGGTTGACGCAGGCATGCAGCGCCATAGAAATCCGCAGCGATCCGGTACGCAGTACCAGATAACCAAACCAAAGCCCCAGCAAAAACGCATAGGGCGCCTGCACCATGTTCAAATGGAACAGGCCAAAAATGATCGCGGAAATCAAAAGCGCAAAGCCGTCTCCGAACCGGCGCAGCGACTGCATCAATATGCCGCGAAAGGCAATTTCCTCAAACACCGGCGGCAGCACCGCCAACAGGACAAAATACAGCACGGTCCCCGGCACGGTCACCGGAAGTTGGATGTCACTGGTCACCGGTTGGTACCCGGTGATCGAAAACAGCAACGCTAAAATGGACGTTAAAATGGACCCGACCACCGAAAAGGCAAAGGTCGCAGGAATGCTCAACAACACTTTTTCTATCCGGACCGGTCGGAAGGGAACCGCTGCCTTCCATGGCATTTTCAGAAACAGTAGATACGCACCGAAGGACACAAAAAAGGACAGCATGTAAACGCCCATGTTCAACAGATAATAGGAAACCTCCGAATTGCCGAACAGATGCCGCCCTGTAAACCGGTATACCAGCTGAATCAAAAAGCCAAAAAATAAGCTCGCCGCAATGTTGACTACAAAATATAAAATTGCCGCAACGCCGAAATAGTTGGCGGATTGGCGCAGGCTTCGTTTTTCGGCCACATAGGCCGGATTCGGCGGCAGCGGGACATAAGGCTGCTGCACAGGCCCGTAAGGCTGTGCCGGCGGCGGCATCACAGGCGGATGATCGGATGGGATTGTAGGCAAAAAAACTCCTCCTTTTATCGGCAGGCTATAAAAAATCAAATAACCCGAATTGCTTGTCTTGGTGGTTCCGCTTCCGTGGGCCCAAAGGGCTATGGGAGCATTGTCACCCCTCAGCGGTTTCGCCCCAGGCTGGCGCCTATGGGGAATCTTCTGGTATAAGAACCGCTTCGTGGTTATTATACCACAGTTCTTTCCCCATAGGAATTGCCTTTTACAAAAATCTCGCCGGCGGGCTTTCTTGCGCCGTTTTTCTCTTTTCTTTCCCCGTAAAATATGTTATATTAGTTTTTGTATGCTGCATTGATTGGGATCTGTTTCCCCCGCTTACAGCAGGCGGGGCAAAGATCAAGAAGGAGGCGCTCCTGTGAAACGGGAAAAATCCTGCGGTGCGCTGGTCTACCGCATTACGCCAAATGGCCAGAAGGAGCTTTTGTTCATTAAGCACCGGCACGGCACCCACTGGTCCTTCCCAAAAGGTCACATGGAGGAAGGGGAAAACGAGGTGCAGACCGCCCTGCGGGAGGTCAAAGAAGAAACCGGCCTGGATATTGATCTGGAGGGGGATTTTCGCCAAAGCGTAGAATACTACCCTAAGCCCACCGTCAAAAAACAGGTGGTTTACTTTCTGGGACACGCCAAAAACGACCATGTGGTCCGCCAGGAGGAGGAAATTGGCGAAACCCGCTGGATTCCTCTGGAGCAGGCCCATACCTGGGTCACCTTCCGCAACGATAAAAACCTGATTAACAAGGCCAAGAAAATTCTCCTGCCGGAATAAGTCTTTTTTAAGGAAAGGACGTTTCCCATGAAAAAAAAGCATTTTTCTTTATCGACCAATCCTGCGCGGGTGATCGCCGGCAGTTTCATTGGCGTCATCATCACCGGCACTTTGCTTTTAATGTTGCCTCTGGCTGCCAAAAGCGGAACAGCCACAAATTTTTTCGACGCGCTGTTCACCTCCACCTCCGCCACCTGCGTGACCGGATTGGTGGTTGTGGACACCTACACCCACTGGTCCTTTTTCGGCCAGGGGGTGATTCTGGCACTGATTCAGGTTGGCGGCCTGGGCCTTGTTACGTTGACTCTGTTTTTCAATCTCCTGATCCGCCGGAAGCTGGGCCTTCGCACCCTGCAGCTGGCCCAGGAATCCACCAGCGCCAGCAATTTTGAAGACGCGCCCCGTCTGCTTAAGGGGATCGTCGGCATTTCTCTGGCGGTAGAAGCCGCCGGCGCATTGTTGTTACTGCCTGCCTTTGTGCCAAGATACGGAAAAGAGGGGATTTTTATTTCGGTATTCACCTCTATTTCCGCTTTCTGCAACGCAGGGTTTGACCTGTTGGGCCGGGAGGGCGCCTATTCCTCCCTGATTCATTATAACGGCAGCTATGTGCTGCTGGTCATTTCTGCGCTTATCATCATCGGTGGCCTTGGCTTTCTGGTTTTGTTCGACCTGCTGCATTACCGAAAATCCAAAAAGCTCCAGCTGCACAGCCGGGTTGTGCTGATCTCCACCGCCTGCCTTCTTTTCATCGGTATGGTTGGCTTTGCCGCGCTGGAATGGAACAACCCCTCTACCATGGGGGATCTCCCGCTCTGGCAGAAATTCAACGCGGCGTTTTTCCAGTCGGTCACCACCCGGACCGCCGGGTTCAACAGCCTTGACTTCGCCTCCATGAACGAGATCACCAAGTTCCTTTCCATCGGGCTGATGTTCATCGGCGCCGCCCCCGGTTCCACCGGCGGCGGCATCAAGGTCACAACCGTTGTGGTGTTGATCATGACGGCGGTTTCCGTGGCCCGGGGCTACGACGATACCGTTATTATGAAACGCCGGATCAAACGGCAGGTGGTCAACAAATCCCTGACCGTGGTGTTCATCGGCTTTCTAGCTGTGCTGTTAGCCAGCGGCGTCATCGTTTATACCTCGCACGACGGCGGCGCTGCCGCCCCGGCGGTGGATGCATTGTTTGAATCCACCTCTGCCTTTGCCACGGTGGGCCTGTCCGCCGGGATCACCGCAATCGCCAACCTGCCGTCCAAGCTGCTTTTAATCGTTACCATGTTCTTGGGGCGTATCGGCCCCATCTCCATTCTGCTGTCTCTGGCGGCGGGCTCCGGCAATGTCAACAAAAAACAGATCCTGCCCGAAGGCCATCTCAATGTAGGATAAAAGGAGGATTCCCTATGCAGATTCGGCACACGGCCCCTGTGGACCTGGACGCCGTCCTCTCTCTTTACAGCGCCGCCCGGCGCTTTATGGCCGAAAACGGCAACCCCAACCAATGGGTCAACGGCTATCCGGGCTTAGAGCAACTCCAGGCGGACATGGCTGCCGGCGGCAGTTATGTCTGCGTTGACAACAAAAAAATCGTCGGCACCTTTTTCTTTGCCGTCGGGGAAGAACCCAATTACCGCCGGATCGACGGCAGCTGGCTCAACGACCGGCCATACGGTGTGGTGCACCGGATCACCGCCGCACCCGGCACCCAGGGCGTGGCCACCTTCTGCCTTGGCTGGTGCTTTGCCCAGTGCGGCAATATCCGGATCGACACCCACCGGGACAACATTCCCATGCAAAAGGCCCTGGCAAAAAACGGCTACCGTCCCTGCGGCGTCATCTATCTGGAAAACGGCGACGAGCGGATTGCGTTTCAAAAAGAAGGATAAACCCTACGCTCTCCGGCGCGCGGCTCAAACGGGGCCGCGCGCTTTCCTGTTTCCATCGGGCCGGCAACAGACCCGCTCCTTCCCCGGCCGTCGGCCGCAGCCCCTTTCTTCCGATCCTGGGCCCTGGGCCTTTCCCTGGGCCCGGACTTCTCTCCTGCGCAAACCAGCCGGACAAAAAGAAAAAAGAGCCGTTTGGCTCTTTTTTCTTTGGGCAAAATAGGGAATGTTCTATTCAAAAGAAGTGGTTCAAAGGGATTTGTTTTCCATGCACAGGACCAATACGGCCTTTTGGGCATGAAGGCGGTTTTCCGCCTCGTCGTAGATCGCGTCCACCTGCTCCTCGAACACATCCTCGGCGATCTCCTCGCCCATGTGGGCGGGCAGGCAGTGCTGCAGCATCACGTCCGGCTTGGCGTATCCCATCAGCTCCCGGTTGACCTGCCACCCAGCGAACGCCTTGGCCCGGGCGGCGGTTTCCGCCTCCTGACCCATAGAGGTCCACACATCGGTAAAGATCACATCGGCGTCCTTCGCGGCGGCGAACCGGTCGTTGGTCAAGATGAATTTGTCACCGTATTCTCTTGCTACCGCCAGCGCCTGGGGATCAGGCTCATAGCTCTCCGGCGTGGCCATCGCTACCGTCATGCCAACCCGCAGTCCGCCGACTAAGAGGCTGTTGGCCATGTTGTTTCCGTCGCCGATGTAGCACATCTTCAGGCCCTCCAGTTTCCCCTTGTACTCCCGGATGGTCATTAAATCTGCCAGCACCTGGCAGGGGTGGCAGTAATCGGTCAGCCCGTTGATAACCGGCACCGAGCCGAATTGGGCCAGCTGCTCCACGTCCGACTGCTCAAACGTCCGGATCATAATGCCGTCTACATAGCGGCTGAGGACCCGGGCCGTAGCCTTGATCGTCTCTCCCCGCCCCAGCTGGATATCCCTGCTGGAGAGGAACATGGCGTGGCCTCCCAGCTGGAACATCCCCGCCTCGAAAGATACGCGGGTCCGGGTGGAGGATTTTTCAAAGATCATCCCCAGGGTCTTGCCCTTGAGCCGTTCATGGGGGATGCCGTGCTTTTTCTCATATTTTAGCTGATCCGCCAAATCGAGGATCCCAAGGATCTCGGCGCCGGTCAGGTCGGATAATTTTAGCAGATGGTTCAACTTTGGTTGCTCCTTTCCGGTATGGGGTGCTGTTGCGTCCGCCTGTTACAACAGCGCGGACAGAATCTCCTTCGAGCAGGCGATCTGCTTTTTGACCTCTTCCGGGGCGGGGCCGCCGGCGGATCTGCGTTCTTTCACGCAGGTGTCCAGCGAGATGGCGTGGTAGACATCCTCCTCAAACAGGTCGCAATGCTCCTTCATTTCCGCCAGGGTCAGCGCTTCCAGCACCGTATCCTTTTCGATGCAGTAAGCCACCAGTTGGCCGGAAACCATGTGGGCGTCGCGGAAGGGCAGGCCCTTTTTGACCAGGTAATCCGCCAAGTCGGTGGCATTGATAAAGCCCTTGGCCGCCGCCTTGCGCATATGGTCGCCCAGGACCTTTGCGCTTTTTAACATGGGGATGAAGGTGGAAACGCACATTTTAACGGTGTCCACCGCGTCGAACAGCGCCTCCTTGTCCTCCTGCATATCCTTATTATAGGCCAACGGCAAGCCCTTCATCATGGTTAAAAGGGTCATCAGGTCGCCGTAGACCCGGCCGGTCTTTCCCCGGATCAGTTCGGTGATGTCCGGGTTCTTCTTCTGGGGCATAATGGACGAGCCGGTGGAAAACGCGTCGTCCAGCTCCATAAATTTAAACTCCCAGCTGCACCAGAGGATGACCTCCTCCGAAAAGCGGGACAGGTGCATCATAAAGATCGACAAAGCGCTGGCCATTTCCAGAGCGTAGTCCCGGTCGGAAACGCCATCAATGCTGTTCAGGGAAATCCCCGTAAAGCCCAGCAGGTCCGCAGTCATCTTTCGGTCGATGGGATAGGTAGTGCCGAACGCCGCGCCGCAGCCTAGTGGCATGGTGTCCAAAATCCGCTTGTCGCAGTCCTTCAGCCGCTCAATATCCCGCAGAAACATCTGGACATAAGCCATCAGATGGTGGCCAAAGGTAATGGGCTGCCCCCGCTGCAGATGGGTGTAGCCCGGCATCACCGTTTCGGTATTGGCCGCCGCCTTTTCCAGCAGCACCTCTACTAATTCCCGGCACAAGGGCAGGATCTGGCCGATCTCATCGTGGAAATACAGCTTCATATCCAGCGCCACCTGATCGTTGCGGCTTCTGGCCGTGTGCAGCCGTTTGCCTGCGTCGCCGATCCGGTCGGTCAGCTCCGCCTCAATGAACATGTGGATGTCCTCTGCGTTGGGGTCAAATTCCAGCTTGTGGTCTTCAATATCCTTCTGGATCCCGGCCAGGCCCGCCACAATCGCGTCCTTGTCCGCTTCGGAGAGGATCCCCTGCTTTGCCAGCATGGTGGCGTGGGCAATGCTCCCCTTGATATCCTGGGCGTACATCCGGTTGTCAAAGGAAATAGATGAGTTAAAATCGTTTACATGCTTGTCGATCTCTTTGGAAAATCTTCCAGACCAAAGTACCATGGTTGTTCCCTCCAAAAATGAGCACAGCTTCCCTTTTCGCGTGCAATCAATCACGAACCGGCGGCAGAACGCCGCCGCTCCTCATTGTACTATAAAATAAGGATTATTTGCCCATTTTCTCGTCCAGCAGCGCCTTGACTTTGATCGGCAGGCCGAACAGGTTGATAAAGCCCTGAGAATCCATCTGATCGTAGACTTCATCCTCGCCGAAGGTGGCGATTTCCTCAGAATACAGCGAATAGGGGCTGGTCGTGCCGGCGGGAATGATATTGCCTTTATACAACTTGAGCTTCACTTCGCCGCTGACCGTCTGCTGGGTGGTGGTGACAAAGGCGCTGAGCGCCTCGCGCAGGGGGGTAAACCACTGGCCGTAGTAGACCAGCTCCGCGAATTTCATCGCCACCTGCTGTTTGTAGTGCTGGGTGTCCCGATCCAGGCACAGGGTCTCCAGCAGCTCGTGGGCCGCGTAGAGGATGGTGCCGCCGGGGGTCTCGTACACCCCTCTGGACTTCATGCCCACCAGCCGGTTTTCCACCATGTCGATGAGCCCGACGCCGTTGGCGCCACCCACCTTGTTGAGCTCGGTGATGATGTCCAGCGCTTTCATTTTTTTGCCGTCCAAAGCCACCGGAACGCCCTTTTCAAAGGTCAGGGTCACATAGGTGGGCTTGTCGGGGGCTTTTTCAGGGGATACGCCCATTTCCAGGATCTTGTCGTAATCCGGTTCGTTGGCCGGATCCTCCAGATCCAGGCCCTCGTGGGACAGATGCCACAGGTTTTTGTCCTTGGAATAGCTGGTTTCCCGGCTGACGTTCAGCGGAATGCCCTTTTTCTCGGCGTAGTCGATCTCGTCGTCCCGGCTCTTCATTTCCCAGGTCCGCCAGGGGGCGATGATTCCCATGTTGGGCGCGTAGGCTTTGATAGCCAGCTCAAACCGCACCTGGTCGTTGCCTTTTCCGGTGCAGCCGTGGGCGATGGCGTCCGCCCCTTCCTTCTTGGCGATTTCGACGATCTTTTTGGCGATGATCGGCCGCGCGAAGGAGGTGCCCAGCAGGTACTTGTTCTCATAAATTGCCCCGGCCTGCATGGTGGGGATGATGTAATCGTCTACAAATTCTTCTCTCATGTCCAGAATATACAGCTTGGAAGCGCCGGTCTTAATCGCCTTTTCCTCCAGGCCGGAAAGCTCCGCCCCCTGGCCTACGTCCGCCGCTACCGCAATGATCTCGCAGCCCTCGTAATGCTCTTTCAGCCACGGGATGATCACCGAAGTATCCAGCCCACCAGAATATGCCAACACGATTTTTTTGTACTGTTTCATCTTTCCATTCTCCTTTTACCCATTTCTCAAAATGCCCTCCCGATTGCCCATCGGGAGTTTCTGTTCATAATTATACGCTATCATTGCATAAAATCAACTATTTTTTGCAATAATATTCATTTATGTGCACGATTTGTTGATTATTATCAGTCTGGCCCTTTTCCGTGCGTCTATTTTGTATAAATTCATGGCGGCCCGGGCAGCAGGAAGAACGTCGGGCCGTCCCCGGCATATCCGCGGGCCTGTTCGCATATGCTTGAACGTGAAAAAAGGGGGGGTTGGGTGAGACGTTCCGGCAGATTTCGGCCGCTGTTGGGATGGATGGCGGCGACGGTGGTGTTGGTGGGGTCGCTGGCCTGCTTTCCTGCCCTGGCCGCTGCATTGGGAGGCTTTTTGGGCAAAGCCGCCGCTGCATCCGCCATGCTGCAGCTACCGGAGGGTGGGATCGCTTATCTACAAAACCGCTTTCGGGACGATCTGGCGCAGGACGAGCCGGATCCGGAGCCGAAACCCCCACCGGCGGAAAGCGTTTCTTCTTCAGAGGCAGCGCCGTCCTCCCAAGCCGAAAGCCATACCCAGGCCCCGGCAGAAAGCGAGGTCCCCATCCCCCAAACGCCCCAGTCCCCCTCCATCGAGGTCATTGCGCCGGAAAACCGGGGCACCATTACCGAAAAGACCTTTACCGCCGACCAGGGCTCTTTGTATATTCCACTGGCAGCGGGGTATATTAGAAATTCAACCGGCCTGTCCAATCAGCAGGTGGCGTCGATACTGGCCCAGCCGATGGATCTTGCGTTGGAACCCGGCGACCAACCCCAGGTGCTGATCGTGCACACCCACGCCACCGAGAGCTTTGAACCCTTTGACCGGGATTTTTGCGATACCTCTTTTACCTGGCGCAGCACCGACAACAGCCAAAACGTGGTCTATCTGGGGGATATCCTTGCAAGCCAGCTCGAGCAAGCGGGCATCGGGGTCCTCCACGACGCCACCCAGCACGATTATCCGTCCTACAACGGCTCCTACGAGCGCAGCGCTGCCACCATCCGCAAATGGCTGAAAGAATACCCCTCCATCAAGGTGGTCATCGACCTGCACCGGGACGCCATCGAAAGCCCCGCCGGGAACCTGATCAAGCCGGTGGCGGTCATCAACGGGGAGAAGACCGCCCAGGTCATGATCATCTCCGGATGCGACGACGGCACCATGAACATGCCAGACTGGGGCCGAAACCTGCGCTGGGCGGCGGCACTGCAATCCACAGCAGAGGCAATGTACCCCGGGCTGACCCGTCCGGTTTTTTTCTGTTACCGCAAGTACAACATGGATCTGACCGGAGGTTCGCTGCTCATCGAGTTCGGCTCCCACGGCAACACCTTGGAAGAGGCGGCCCGCGCCGCCGAATTCATGGGGAAGGCCATGGCCAAAACGCTGCTGGAAACGCTGCCGGAATAATCAGGCGCCCCGCGCGGGGAGCCGCCCAGAAAATCAAAACGTCGCACGCCCGTTTTTTAGGGAGCTTCTCCCCGGCAGATGAAAGCCGGTGTAAAACGGCAGTCTTCCCTCCACCAATTTGCCGTTAAAAAACGCCGTAAAACCGTTCTTTTGGGAGGAAAAAATGCAAAAAAAAGCCCGAAAACAGATCTTTTGGTTCAGTTTTTTCTTGGTTTTTCTGCTGTTTTTGGCGGCGGCCCTGTTTATGATGGCAGAATACAATACCACCCGCTCCGGCTACACCCCCCAGCCGCCGCTGTACCATATTGCCCGGCAAATTATGGAGCCCTTTTCCCAAGCGATGGCGCCAGTGCTGGAATGGCTACACCTGGAATAGCCCCTTCCAAAACAGCGCTGGCTGGCTGGTGCGCCTAAAACGTTTGCCAGGTGTTTTCGAACCCAGACTCTTTTAGAAAAAATAAAAAGAGGGCGGAAAAAATCCGTCCTCTTTTTTTGAAACCGAAAGGAAATTATTTCAGCGCTTCTTCTACCGCAACCGCGCAGGCAACGGTGGCGCCAACCATGGGGTTGTTGCCCATACCGATCAGGCCCATCATCTCTACATGGGCGGGAACGGAGGAAGAACCGGCAAACTGCGCGTCGCCGTGCATACGGCCCATGGAATCGGTCAGCCCATAGGAGGCGGGGCCGGCAGCCACATTGTCCGGATGCAGGGTACGGCCGGTGCCGCCGCCAGACGCCACCGAGAAGTATTTTACGCCATTTTCACCCGCCCATTTTTTATAGGTGCCGGCGACCAGATGCTGGAAGCGGGTGGGGTTGGTGGAGTTGCCGGTGATGGAAACATCGACCTTCTCTTTTTTCATGATGGCCACGCCTTCCAGCACATCGTTTGCGCCGTAGCAGCGGACCTTCGCTTTATCCCCTTCGGAGAAGGGAACTTCCCGGACGACTTTCAGATCGCCGGTGGTGAAATCATAGGCCGTCTCCACATAGGTGAAGCCGTTGATTCTGGAAATAACATACGCCGCGTCTTTGCCCAAGCCGTTCAAGATGACCCGCAGGGGTTTCTTTCTGGCTTTGTTGGCGGTCCGGGCAATACCGATGGCGCCTTCTGCCGCGGCGAAAGACTCATGCCCCGCCAAGAAGCAGAAGCAATCGGTCTCTTCTCTCAACAGCATTGCGCCCAGATTGCCGTGGCCAACGCCTACGTTTCTCTGCTCCGCCACGGAACCGGGGATGCAGAACGCCTGCAGGCCCAGGCCGATGGCCTCGGACGCATCGGCAGCGACTTTGCAGCCTTTTTTCAGCGCGATGGCTGCGCCCAGGGTATAGGCCCAAACTGCGTTATCAAACGCGATGGGCTGTACGCCTTTGACGATCTCTTCTACGTTGATGCCGTTCTTTTTGCAAAGCGCATCGGCATCCTCAAGGGTTTTCCAACCATATTCAGCAAGACATGCCTCGATCTTGGGCATTCTTCTTTCCTGACCTTCAAATTTTGCCATGTGAGTTTACCTCCTTTTCTTATGATCTCGATTATTCTTCACGGGGGTCGATATATTTGACGGCGCCTTCGTAACGGCCATAGGTGCCGACGTTCTTATCGTACGCGGTCTTGGGATCTACGCCATGACGGATGTCTTCCAGCATTTTGCCAACCCGGACAAATTGATAGCCGATGACTTCGCTGTTGGCATCCAGCGCCAGGGACAGGATGTAGCCTTCGGTCATTTCCATATAGCGGACGCCCTTTTGGGAGGTGGAGAAGATGGTGCCAACCTGAGAACGCAGGCCTTTGCCCAGATCTTCCAAGCCGGCGCCGATGGGCAGCCCATCCTCAGAAAAAGCGGTCTGAGTTCTGCCGTATACGATCTGCAAAAACAGCTCTCTCATCGCCACGTTGATGGCGTCGCACACCAGGTCGGTGTTCAGCGCTTCGAGCAGCGTCTTTTTCGGCAGGATCTCGGCGGCCATCGCGGCAGAGTGGGTCATGCCGGAGCAGCCGATGGTCTCCACCAGAGCCTCCTCGATAATCCCGTTTTTCACATTCAAGGTCAGTTTGCAGGTACCCTGCTGGGGAGCGCACCAGCCGATGCCGTGGGTCAGACCGGAGATGTCGGAAATCTGATAGGCTTTTACCCATCTGCCTTCTTCCGGAATGGGCGCGGGACCGTGGTTGGGGCCTTTGGTAACAGGGCACATTCTCTCTACTTCATGAGAATAGTTCATTGCGGTTCTCCTTTCGGTTTTCTATATTCTGTATGCGTTTTGCTCATACCTGCCCATATTATAGCGAATTGGACAAGGATTATCAAGAGATTTCTCCTAAATTGTGAAGCGTTTGACAATGAAATCTTTTCCCAGGATCTTACAAAAAAACCGACCCAGGCGCGATTTTCACCCGGGCCGCTGGGGGGCCGGCACCTTTACAGCTTTTGCTCAAATCCGTATTCCAGCAGGGTCAGCTCGTCGTCGATTCGTTCTTCGTACACGCCTTTTGCCTGCTGAAAACCTGCTTTGCGGTACAGGCTGATCGCCGGTTCGTTGCGATCCACCACGAACAGCCGCAGCCAGGACGCCCCCTTTTCTTTCGCCAGGGCCGCCGCCTGCCGGAGCATCCGGCCGCCGAGCCCCTGGCGGGCAAACGCAACGCCAACGCCAAGGCGGTCCAGATACATCGCTTTGGCAGAAGGATCCTCCCATTCTACGGCGTCCGCCCCGCTATTGGTTTCCAACAGGGCGAAAGCGGCCGCGACCTGCTCCCCCTCGGTCAAAATCCAAAGGGCTCCGGCCCCAACGTCCTCTTTAAAAAACGCGCAGGGATAAACCTCGTCCCAGATGTCGATCCCGTCTTTTTCCATCTGTACGATCAACTCCCGGTAGGTCTTTTCGATCTGCGGAAGATCTTTTTCCTGCGCCAACCGAAATTCCATTTTTTTGCTCCTTTCATCAAAGCCTGTCCGATCAGATCGAAGCGAACCAGGCCAGCAGGCAAAATACCAACAACAAAGAAAATAAAATCATGAATAGGTACCCCAGCTTTTTCAGCTTTGGCCTACCTTTGTAATGGGCAATAATAGGGCATGCGATCCCCAGTGCAAACAGCGCCACCATAAAAAACACCATGGCCTGTGCAAATGAATCTGTCATTTTTTCCATCCTCCTGCGCGCCGCCAATCTC
Source organism: Oscillospiraceae bacterium (assembly GCA_028692035.1). Lineage (GTDB taxonomy): Bacteria > Bacillota > Clostridia > Oscillospirales > Ruminococcaceae > UBA3818. The sequence goes on along the minus strand of JAQUYD010000016.1, from coordinate 23,034 downwards.
CCGCAACCAGCGCTTTCTTTTGTTAGTATAACCCCAGCGCCCGGCGGAAATTGTTACAGAAAAGAAAATTTTCCCCCTGGGAAATATCCCAGAGATAATGGGCGTCGGAACTATGTAGCACCAGAAGTTCCCCGAAGCCGGGGATCTTGGGGGCCAGCTCCTCGATCTTTTGCCGGTTGGCGATCTCCACCGCCCCAAAACCCCAATCAGAGGAAAAGTAGCCCAGATTGGAAAACACGCTGGTGGAACTTTTGTCCACATGGGCCGGATAGCAGATCCCGCCGAACCGCTTGGCCAGCGGCACCACCTCTTCAATCGAGATGGATGTGGCGTTGATGAGCAGGTACGGCTCGTATCCCACGATCTCGTCGGCGGCGTTTAAGATCCGCTGCTCCCCAAAAATCTCCGGGCGGTTTTCCACTGCAGGCAGCCGGTCGTGAACATAGGCGTCAAACGCCATGGCGTTATCCAGCGCCGGGAACAGGCAGATCACATGCACCTCCTCGACGGTGCAAAGTTCCATGCCGGGGATCAGGTCGATCGGCAGGCCCTTTGCCACCTCCACGGCGGCAGGGCAATTTTTGCAGCTGTTATGGTCGGTGACCGCCAGCACCTGAACGCCGCCGAGCACTGCCATATGGAGGATATTGTTAACGGTCATATCATTGTCCCCGCAGGGGGACAGGGCCGAATGGGTATGTAGATCGTAGGTCACTTTTTCCACAACGCCCCTCCTTTCCGGTGAAAAACATACGCCGCCGGAGGTTTCTCTCCCGGCGGCGTATGGCAGCCTATCAGTCCTCCAGCAAACGCTGGATCAAAAGGCCGGTATCGAAAATGGGCTGGGCGCTGCCCAGCACCGGCACTCCCTGGCCGTCGGCCCGGGAGCGGGCCTCTTCATCCAACGCGGCGCCCTCCGCCAGCACGATACAGGCCGTGTCCGCCAGCACCGCCACCGCAATGGCGTTGACATTGCCCATAACGGTAACCCAGGCCGAATCCGCCGGGGCGCGGCCCATCACAAAGCTCAACAGGTCGCAGCAGAACACCCGGTCCGCCTGGCGGTCCAGCGCGCCCGCGCCAGCCAGCAGGGAAAAGCCGCATTCTTCCAGGATCTGGCGGACAGTGATTTTTTTCATATGCAACGCCTCTTCCGTCATCGATTTTCCGGCCGGTCAGTCCCGGCCATCTCCTTTAAAGGTGTCGGGGATCTTCCCCTCCAGTTCCGCAATGGAGCTGGCTAACGACTGCATCTTATCCTTGAGCAGGAACACGCAGGCGTCCGGCGTATTGTAGCCCCGGACCACGTCCTCCGCCAACGCCTTGCAGCTGGGCGCACCACAGGCGGCGCAATCCAGACCGCTGAAGCTGTGGGAGATCTCCTCGATCTGCCCGAGCTTTTTTAGGGCCACGACGACGTCTTCATCCAGCTGGAGCACCGGTTCGTACTGGATTTCGGTATCGAACTTCATCTGCCGGGGGATACCGTCCCCCACCCGGTTGCAGGACACAGGCAGGTATTTGCGCACCCGTTTGAGCTTGGCTTTGGCGATATAGGGGTTCTCCACCGTCAGCACCCCGCCGACGCAACCGCCGGCGCAGGCGTTGAGCTCCACAAAATCCACCGCGCTGAGCTTTTCGTCCTCCAAGTCCTCCAGCACGCGGATGACGTTTTCAATGCCGTCCGCCGCCAGGTACCGGTCATTGAGCAGCGCCGCCGACTCCCCGCCGGAGGAGCCCCAGCCGATTCCCATCCGCCCGGAACTTAAATACTCTTCTCCGGCGGCGTTTTCTTCTTTCATAAAGCCGAGCATTTTCGGATACACGTCCCGGATCGCGACCACTGCGTCGATAGCGCTTTTTTTCGTGCCCAGCGGCATTTTAACCGCCGTGACCTTGGCCGCGCAGGGAGAAATAAAAATACAGCCGATTTTCTCGGCGGGCAGGCCGGTGCGCTCCATCGCCTCTTTTTTCGCAAGGCGGGCGGCCACCTCCACCGGGGCCTGCAACGGCAGGATATGGCGGATCAGGTCGGGAAAGCGCACCCGAATCAGCCGCACCACCGCCGGGCAGGCGGAACTGATGACCGGCCGGGGCAGCTGCCCCTCGCTGAGCATTTTACGGGTGGCGTCGCTGACCAGTTCCGCCGCCCGGGAGACCTCGAAAACAGCGTCAAATCCCATATCGACCAGCGCCCGCAGGATGATCTCTACATCGTCCAGGTTATTGAACTGCCCGTACAGGCTGGGCGCCGGCAGGGCAATGGTATATTCGTAATCCTCCATCACCGAAAGGGGATCGAAAATCGGCTTTTTGGCGTGGTGCGGGCAGATGCGGATGCACTCCCCGCAATCGATACACCGGTCAGACAGGATTTTGGCTTTCCCGTCCCGCACCCGGATCGCCTCGGTAGGGCAGCGCTTGACGCAGTTGATGCAGCCGTGGCACAGTTCCCGATCCAGGGTCACCGAATGGAAAAACTCACTCACGACGCCGCCTCCTCCCGCGGGTGGGCGAACACGGTCATGGTAACGGTGGTCCCGACCCCCACGGCGCTCTCGATGTCCATTTCATCGGTGTATTTTTTCATGTTGGGCAGGCCCATGCCGGCCCCAAAGCCCAGCGAGCGCACCTCGTCCGGCGCCGTGGACCAGCCCTCCTGCATGGCAAGGGAAATATCTTTGATGCCGGGCCCCTGATCTTTAAGCACCATTCGGATCTCATCGGGCGCAATGTCTACGTCAATCTGCCCGCCGCCGGCGTGGATGACCATATTGATCTCGCCCTCGTACATGGCAATGGCCACGTTGCGGATGATATCCGGCGCAAGGCCCACCTGTTTGAGCACCTTTTTGATGCTGCTGGAGGCTTCGCCCGCGCGGGTAAAGTCATCGCCCGGCACATCATAATGAAAGGAGATAACCTGACTCATTTCAGCTGACAGCCTCCCCTCAGCCCATTTTCGTACAAAAGTCCGCAGGCGGTGAACATCCGGTGGTCGCAGGAAAGAAGCGCGATCCCCCGCTCCTCGGCCAACGCAATCATAGAAGGGTCCGGGGTTTTGCCCCGCACAAACACAATGCAGACGATGTCCATCATCTCAGCGGTGCGGATCACCTGCGGGTTCACAAGCCCGGTCAAAAGGACTGCCTGGTCTTTCACAAAGGCCAGCACATCGCTCATCATATCGCTGCCGCAGGCCGTGTGCACCTCGTGGGAAAGCATCCCCTCCCCAGCCCAAAGAATCTTTGCCCCGAGGATATCCTTAATATCTTGAATCGTCATATTTGCCCTCCTGTTCCGATTATAATAGGATCAGCCGGAATTTGTTTCCCTGTGTCCCGGCGATGGACCGGACAAAAAATCGTGCCCATAGCCCGCTATTTTTGGATATTATACCATATCGTTTCGGGGAGAACAAGCAGGAGCGGAACCCTTCCCCGGAATTTTCCTGTGTAGATCGGAAAAAGTGCTAAAATTTCAGGTATGTTTTTTTGGAATATCAACAAAGTTCATTATATTCATCGAAACATGGTGGATTTTGTCGCCTACTCCTGTTATAATTTTAACCAGTCTAGAGGCATAGGGGTTATTGCGCCCAAAATCCATTTGGCTCCGGGAGATACGGTTAAAAAGGAGCAGCGGCCAACGCGGTTTTTCAACCGGCCTTATGCAGATAGAAAAAGGGCTCCGGGGGAGTCCGGAAACAATAATTTTTGCCGTTTTACGGCAGAACGGAGGTTTTCATGGCTACCACAATTTCAGCAGTTCCTTTTAATGGAACAAAAGAACAAGAACAAGAGCTGATCGAACTGATCGCCGCCCATAAAGGGCAAAAAGGCGCTCTGATGCCAATCCTGCAAGGCGCGCAGGGAATCTACGGCTACCTGCCCATCGAGGTCCAAAAACTCGTCGCGCAACATCTGGGCGTTCCGCTGGAGGAAATCTATGGCGTTTCCACCTTTTATTCCCAGTTCACCCTGAACCCCAAAGGCAAATACAAGGTTTCCGTTTGCCTTGGTACCGCCTGTTACGTCAAGGGCTCCGGCGACGTATTTGCCAAGCTCAGCGAATGCTTAGGCATTGAGGGCGGGGCGTGCACCACCGACGGAAAATTCTCTCTGGAAGCCTGCCGCTGCATCGGCGCGTGTGGCCTGGCGCCGGTTATGACCGTCAACGACGACGTTTACGGCCGCCTGGTCGCCGACGATATCCCCGGCATCCTGGCCAAATACGCAGAATAAGCGATGGAAGAACTGTCGTTAAACATCCTGGATATTGCACAGAACTCGGTGCGAGCGGGCGCTGCGAATGTGGACATCACTGTGGCCCAGTCCCCGGCGGAGGACCGGCTGGTCATCACCATCGCCGACGACGGCTGCGGCATGACCCCCGAACAGGTCGCCCATGTGGAGGACCCGTTTTACACCACCCGCACCACTCGCAAGGTGGGGCTGGGCGTCCCCTTTTTTAAAATGGCCGCGCTGATGACCGGCGGGGACTTCTCCATCCAATCGCAGGTGGGAAAGGGGACCGAAGTACGGGCCGTTTTCGGCCTAAGCCATATCGACCGGATGCCCTTGGGGAACATGGCCGATACGATGTGCATTTTAATGGGCTGCAACGAGCAGATCAACTTTTCCTTTACCTATCGGGTCGGGGAAGAGGCTTTTTCGGTCAGCACCGCGCAGCTGCAGGAGATTTTGGACGGCGTTCCTTTGAACGCGCCCCAGGTGATGGAATTTATCCGAGGATACATCAAAGAAAATATGGATTTGCTTAGCGGAGGTGCATCATAATATGAAAAGTTTAGCAGAGCTTCAGGCTCTTCGCGATTCCATGAAAGGCAAGATCGGCGTCCGCGACGACGCTGAGGGCAACACCCGCGTCGTCATCGGCATGGCTACCTGCGGCATTGCCGCCGGCGCCCGCCCGGTTTTGGCCGCCTTTACTGAAGAGGTCGCCAAACGGAACCTGCAAAATGTGACCATCGCCCAGACCGGCTGCATCGGCATTTGCCAGTACGAGCCTGTGGTCGAGGTCTACGAGCCCGGCAAAGAGAAGGTCACCTATGTGAAAATGACCCCTGAAATGGCGGTTAAGGTTGTCAACGACCATCTGGTCAACGGCAACGTGGTGGCCGAGTATACCATTGGCGCAAAAACAAAATAAGGAGGAAATCAACATGTATCGTTCCCATGTGCTGGTCTGCGGTGGTACAGGCTGTACCTCCTCCGGCAGCGAACGGATTGTCGAAGCGCTGGAGCGGGAGCTCCAGGAGAACAAGCTGACCGAAGAGATCAAAGTGATCAAAACCGGCTGCTTCGGCCTTTGCGCTTTGGGCCCCATCATGATCATCTATCCCGAAGGCGCTTTTTACAGCATGGTCAAGCCTGAGGATATTCCCGAAATTGTTTCCGAGCATCTGCTCAAGGGCCGTATCGTTACCCGCCTTTTGTACCAGGAAACGGTGCAGGAGGACACGATCAAATCCCTGAACCACACCCAGTTCTATGCCAAGCAAAAACGTGTGGCGCTGAAAAACTGCGGCGTGATCGACCCGGAGAATATCAATGAATATATCGGCCTGGACGGCTACATGGCGCTGGGCAAGGCCCTGACCGAAATGACCCCCGACCAGGTCATCCAGACCATTAAAGACTCCGGCCTGCGCGGACGCGGCGGCGGCGGTTTCCCCACCGGCGTGAAATGGAGCTTTGCTGCGGCGCAGCCCGCCGGCCAGAAGTATGTCTGCTGCAACGCCGACGAAGGCGACCCCGGCGCGTTTATGGATCGTTCCGTTTTGGAAGGCGACCCCCATGTGGTGCTGGAGGCGATGGCCATTGCCGGCTACGCCATCGGCGCAAACCAAGGTTTCATCTATGTCCGTGCCGAGTACCCCATCGCGGTCAAGCGTTTGGAGATCGCCATCGGCCAGGCCCGGGAAAACGGCCTGCTGGGCAAAAACATCCTGGGCACCGGATTTGACTTTGACATTGAGCTGCGTTTGGGCGCAGGCGCTTTTGTCTGCGGCGAAGAGACCGCGCTGATGACCTCTATCGAAGGCCACCGCGGCGAGCCCCGCCCCCGCCCGCCGTTCCCGGCGGTCAAGGGCTTGTTTGATCGGCCCACCGTGCTCAACAACGTAGAAACCTGCGCCAACATCCCCCAGATTATCCTCAAGGGGGCCGACTGGTTCGCCTCTATGGGCACCGAGAAATCCAAAGGTACCAAGGTTTTTGCCCTGGGCGGCAAAATCCACAACACCGGCCTGGTAGAGGTCCCCATGGGCACGACCCTGCGGGAGATCGTCGAGGAAATCGGCGGCGGCATTCCCAACGGCAAAAAATTCAAAGCGGCGCAGACCGGCGGCCCTTCCGGTGGCTGTATCCCCGCTTCGCTGATTGATATCCCCGTGGACTACGACAACCTGATCTCCATCGGCTCTATGATGGGCTCCGGCGGTCTGATCGTCATGGACGAGGACACCTGTATGGTGGATATCGCCAAGTTCTTCCTGGAATTTACCGTAGATGAAAGCTGCGGCAAGTGCACCCCCTGCCGGATCGGCACCAAGCGCCTTTTGGAAATGCTGGACAAGATCACCAAGGGCAAGGGAACCATGGAAGACCTGGATAAGATGGAAGAGCTGTGCTACCACATCAAGGCCAACTCCCTGTGCGGCCTCGGCCAATCTGCCCCCAACCCGGTACTCTCTACCTTGAAGTATTTCCGGGATGAATATGTTGCTCATATCGTTGACAAGAAGTGCCCGGCCGGCGTATGTAAAGCGCTGTTGAGCTATGTCATCGACCGCGAGAAGTGCAAGGGCTGTACCTTGTGCGCAAGAGCCTGCCCGGCGGACGCCATCTCCGGCACCGTGAAGCAGCCTCATGTCATCGATCCCGCGAAATGTCTCAAGTGCGGCGCCTGCATGGAAAAATGTAAGTTCGGCGCTATCTACAAAAAATAAGGAAGGAGTGTACCACAATGGAAATGGTAAATATCGAAATTAACGGTATGCCCTTGTCCGTACCGGCCGGCAGCACCATTTTGGAGGCCGCCAGAATGCATGGGATCGAAATCCCCACCCTGTGCTTCTTAAAAGAAATCAACGAGATCGGCGCCTGCCGTATCTGCGTCGTAGAAGTCGTCGGTATGAGAAATCTGGTCGCCGCCTGCGTTTATCCGGTGGCCGAGGGCATGGAGATCCTGACCAACTCCAAACGTGTTTTCGCTTCCCGCAAGACCAACCTGGAGCTGATCCTTTCCACCCACAACCGTTCCTGCCTGTCCTGCGTGCGCTCCGGCAACTGTGAGCTGCAGAAACTGTGCAAGGACTTCCGCATCTATGACGAGACCCTGTATGACGGCGAGAAACCCGCCAGCGATTACGACGATTCCGCCGTACATATGGTGCGTGACAACTCCAAATGCGTACTGTGCCGCCGCTGCGCCGCTGCCTGCGCCAAATGGCAGGATGTTGCGATCATCGGGCCCAACGGGCGCGGCTTTAACACCCATATCGGCACCGCCTTTAACCAGAACCTGTCCGACGTGGCCTGCGTATCCTGCGGCCAGTGTATCGTTGTCTGCCCCACCGGCGCGCTGGCGGAGAAGGACAACACCAAGGACGTATGGCGCGCGCTGGGCGACCCGACCAAACATGTAATCGTCCAGACTGCGCCTTCTATCCGCGTGACCTTGGGCGAAGCGTTTGGGATGCACATTGGCACCAACGTGGAAGGCAAAATGGTCGCGGCCCTGCGCCGCCTGGGCTTTGACGGCGTTTACGACACCGACTTTGCCGCGGACATGACCATCGTAGAAGAGGCCAACGAGCTGGTCGAGCGGATCAAAAACGGCGGCAAGCTGCCGATGATCACCTCCTGCTCCCCCGGCTGGGTCAAATACTGCGAACATTACTATCCGGAATTCACCGAGAACCTGTCTACCTGCAAATCGCCGCAGCAGATGTTCGGCGCGCTGGCCAAGACCTGGTACGCGGAGAAAACCGGCATTGATCCCAAAGACATTTTCGTGGTCGGTATTATGCCCTGTACCGCCAAAAAGTTCGAAACCAAGCGTGAGGACGAATCCGCTTCCGGCTATCCGGACGTGGACGTTGCCCTGACCACCCGCGAATTGGCCCGTATGATCGAGCGCGCCGGTATGTACCTGCCCAAGCTGCCGGATGAAGAATTCGACGCGCCTTTGGGCACCTCCACCGGCGCGGGCGTGATCTTCGGCGCCACCGGCGGCGTAATGGAAGCGGCTTTGCGTACCGCCAAGGAATGGATCACCGGCGAAAACGGCGAGGCCGTTGCGTTCGGCGAAGTCCGCGGCACCCAGGGGATCAAAGAAGCAACCTACAAGATCGGCGATCTGGAGCTGAATGTCTGCGTAGCATCCGGCCTGAAAAACGCCAAAAAAGTACTCGAGTCGGTCAAATCCGGCGAGAAGAGCTACCACTTCATCGAGATCATGGGCTGTCCGGGCGGCTGCGTTAACGGCGGCGGCCAGCCGGTACAGCCGACAGCGGTCCGCAACTTCATTGATCTGAAGGCGCGGCGCGCGGCGGCTTTGTACGAGAACGACGAAAGCAAAGCGATCCGCAAATCCCACGAAAACCCGGTGGTCAAAGAGGTGTACGAGACCTATCTGGGAAGCTATGGCTCCCACAAGGCCCATGAAATCCTCCACACCAGCTACAAAAAACGCAACCGCTTCTAATCTTGGGGGCGGCAAAGATCCCGTTATTCAGGGCGGCATAGCATCTTGCTATGCCGTCTTGTTTGTTATCGGCGCAAAAATCAGATCGATGGTTTCTGTATCTGCCAAACCCCGGGGCGCAACCGCATACGGAAAACGCGGCGCCAACTGCGTATCCTAACGGAAAAAGTACCGCGAACCCTGCGTGATTTTTCATTGTGCCTGGCGGACAAATATGCTATACTGATTTTGATTATAGATCTATCCGCAAAAGAATACAGAGGTGAACAGTTTGGCGCAGATCGACCCGATTTTAGAGCACACCCGCAATTTTTGCATCATCGCCCACATCGACCACGGCAAATCCACCTTGGCCGACCGGATTTTGGAGCTGACCAGCACCGTTGCCAAACGGGACATGGAAGAGCAGCTTTTGGATAATATGGACATTGAACGAGAACGGGGCATCACCATCAAGGCCCGGGCTGTCCGGCTGGCATACACCGCCAAGGACGGGCAGGTGTACGACTTTAACCTGATCGACACCCCCGGACATGTGGACTTTAACTATGAAGTCTCCCGTTCGCTGGCCGCCTGCGAAGGGGCCCTTCTGGTGGTGGACGCCTCCCAGGGCATTGAGGCCCAAACCCTGGCCAACACCTACCTTGCCATCGAGCACGATCTGGAGGTTGTGCCGGTGATCAACAAAATCGATCTGCCTGCCGCCGACCCCCTGCGGGTGGCCCGGGAGGTGGAGGACGTGATCGGCATCCCCTGCCTGGACGCGCCGCGGATCTCGGCCAAAAACGGCGTGAACATCGAAGAAGTTTTAGAACGGGTCATCACCGATATCCCCGCGCCGCAAGGCGATTCGGAGGCGCCCTTGAAGGCGCTGATCTTCGATTCCTATTACGACAGCTACAAAGGGGTCATCGTCTACATCCGGGTGAAGGAGGGGACCCTGCGCACCGGCGATACCATCCGCATGATGGCCACCGGCGCCGAATTTTCGGTGGTGGAGGTCGGCACCATGGGCGCCACCGCCCTTGTCCCCTGCGGCGAACTCAAGGCCGGGCAGGTGGGATACCTCACGGCCAGCATCAAAAACGTACAGGACACCACCGTGGGCGATACGGTGACCCTGCGGGACCGCCCCTGCGACGCGCCGCTGCCGGGTTACCGCCAAGCGGTGCCCATGGTGTTCTGCGGCATCTATCCGGCGGACGGCGCCCGCTATCCCGACCTGCGGGATGCGTTGGAAAAATTGCAACTCAACGACGCTTCCCTCTCTTTTGAACCGGAGACCTCCATTGCTCTGGGATTTGGCTTTCGCTGCGGATTTTTGGGCCTTTTGCACATGGAAATCATCCAGGAGCGGCTGGAGCGGGAGTTTAACCTGGACCTAATCACCACCGCACCCAGCGTTATTTACAAGATCCATCTGACCGACGGCACGGTGATCACCATCGACAACCCCACCAACTACCCGGACCCGTCTTTGATCGCGGCGGCGGAGGAGCCCCATGTCAAGGCCAGCATTTTCACCCCGGCCCAGTACATCGGCTCCATTATGGAGCTGTGCCAGGAGCGGCGGGGCATCTACAAAGATACCAAGTATCTGGACACCGACCGGGTGGAGCTGCACTACGACCTGCCCTTAAACGAGATTGTCTACGACTTTTTCGACGCGCTTAAGTCCCGTACCAAGGGCTATGCCTCCTACGACTATGAGTTGGACGGCTACCAGCCCTCCAAGCTGGTGAAACTGGATATCCTGTTAAACGGCGAGGCGGTGGACGCCCTGAGCTTTATCGTCCACGCAGACAAAGCCTACGGCCGGGCCCGCAAAATGGCCGAAAACCTGAAGGAACACATCCCGCGCCAGCTGTTCGAGGTGCCAATCCAAGCGGCGGTCGGCGGCAAGGTCATCGCCCGGGAAACGGTCAAGGCCATGCGCAAGGACGTTTTGGCCAAGTGCTACGGCGGCGACATCACCCGAAAAAAGAAACTTTTGGAAAAACAGAAGGAAGGCAAAAAGCGGATGCGCCAGCTGGGATCGGTAGAGGTGCCGCAGGAAGCATTTATGTCGGTGCTCAAACTGGATTAGCCTTTCCCCAACCGAAATCGGTCAGGCCGCGGCGGCTTTCTCCGCGGCCTTTTGTCTTTGCCCGGCCTTTGACCGGGCATCCTATCAAGGAGGGATTTTTATGACGGCTGTGGATGTGATTTCCCACAACGCCGAAGCCTGGGACAACCAGGTCAAAAACGCCAATCAATGGACGGTGCCCGTCTCCCGCGAGGAGATTGACGCAGCCCGGGCAGGGCTTTTTTCCATCCTGCTCACCGCCAAAAAGCCGGTGCCCCGGGACTGGTTTCCAAAAAGGCTTGCCGGGACAAAAATCCTTTGCCTGGCCAGCGGCGGCGGCCAACAGGCGCCGATTTTGTCGGCGACCGGGGCGCAGGTCACCGTATTCGACAACTCCCTGGCCCAGCTGACCCAGGACCGCCTCGTTGCCCAGCGGGAAAACCTACCCTTAAAAGTCGTCCGCGGGGACATGCGGGATCTGCACGCCTTTGCCGATGGCGCTTTCGATCTGGTGTTCTGCCCGGTATCGGTGACCTATATTCCCGAGGTACAGTCGGTGTTTGACGAGGTGTATCGGGTGCTTAAAAAGGGCGGTTCCTTTTTGTTCGGGGCAACCAATCCGTTCGTCTATATCTTTGACGGGCCGGACTGGGATCAGAACCGGTTCACCGTCTCCAACCAGCTGCCCTTCTGCTCGCTGGATGAGCTGACGCCGGAACAGGTCTCCCGGGTGCTGCGGGAAAAAGAGACCATCCAATACAGCCACACGCTGGAAAGGCTCATCGGCGGGCAGACTGCGGCGGGCTTTTCTATCACCGGGTTTTACGAGGATGTGGACGACGACCTGATCTGCCGGTACGCAGCCAAGTATTTTGCCACGAGGGCGGTGAAATGAGCGGCTATCCGCAGATGATCCGGGAAAAAGTGTCGGGGATCTACATCCATGTGCCCTTCTGCACAGCAAAATGCCCCTACTGCAATTTCTATTCCGTCCCGGCGGAAGAATCCCTGATGGACGCTTATACCCGGCAGCTGTGCCGGGCGCTGGAGCAGGCCGCCGCCCGCTGGCCCAGCCGGGCCGATTCCCTTTACTTCGGCGGCGGCACCCCCATCCTCTTGGGGGCGCGGCGCATTGACAAGATCCTGGAGACGGCCCGGCGGCATTTTGGGTTGACAGCGGCGGAGATCACGCTGGAGGCAAACCCTGCTGCCACCCTGGAGGAGACGCTGCGGGAACTGTACGCCGCCGGGGTCACCCGGCTGTCCTTTGGCATGCAGTCGGCGGACGAGGGGGAGCTGCGGCTTTTGGGGCGGCGGCACACGGCGGCGGAAGCGGCTTTGGCCGTGTCCCACGCCCAAAAAGCTGGCTTTACCAACCTTTCGCTGGATCTGATGCTGGGAATTCCACAGCAAACAGCCCAATCGGTGGAAAAGTCCGTCGCCTTCTGCGCCGAAACCGGCGTTTCCCACATCTCCGCGTATCTTTTGAAGGTGGAGGCAGGTACCCCCTTTGACCGGGACGGCGTGGCGGCCCGCTGCCTCGATCCCGACGGGCAGGCGGATTTATATCTGCGCGCAGTGGAAGTTTTGGCGCGGCACGGCTTTCTTCAATACGAAATTTCCAATTTTGCAAAGCCCGGTTTCCACAGCCGCCACAATTGCAAATACTGGCTGGGCGCCGCGTATCTTGGCCTGGGCCCGGCGGCCCACAGCCTGATGGCCGGGCGGCGGCTGTTCTTTCCCCGGGATTTGGGCGGCTTTCTGGCGGCGGAGGACCCCCTTTCCCTCTTGCAGGACGACGGGCCAGGCGGCGGGCCGGCGGAATTTGCCCTGCTGGGGCTGCGCCTGTGCCAGGGCATTGACCGGGCAGAAGCTGCCTCCCGCTATCCAGATTACGACTGGGACGGCCTTTGGCAAAAATCCCGGCCCATGCTCGCCGCCGGGTATATGCGGCTGGAAAACAACCGGCTCGCCTTTACGCCGGCGGGGTTTTTGCTTTCCAACTCGATTTTGGCCCGCATTTTATAAATCCGGGCCGGCACCCAGTAAAACCCGCCGGATCCCACCCCTGTGAAAAAGTTGCTTTCTGACGGCGCAGTTATTATAATGAAAAAGAAGAAACGCTCCTTGAGCAAAGCGTTAAATGGTTATACGCGGGCCGGATCCTGACCCCTCCCGCAAAAGAAAGGATGATCTCATGTACGCGGATATGCTGGATACCATCGGCTTTGTGGCACAACACGACGCCGAAGTCGGCGAAGCCATGCACGAAGAGCTGGCCCGCCAAAGAAGAAACATCGAACTGATCGCCTCTGAAAACCTGGTCTCTCCGGCTGTTATGGCCGCCATGGGATCGGTCCTCACCAACAAATACGCCGAAGGCTATCCCGGAAAACGGTACTACGGCGGCTGCCAGTGCGTGGACAAGGTGGAAACGCTGGCCATTGAACGGGCGAAAAAGCTGTTTGGGGCGGAACACGCCAACGTACAGCCCCATTCCGGCGCGCAGGCCAATTTCGCCGTTTATTTCGCCCTGCTCAAGCCCGGCGACACGGTACTGGGCATGAATCTGGCCCACGGCGGCCATCTGACCCACGGCTCCCCGGTCAATATGTCCGGCCTGTATTACAACTTTGTCCCCTACGGCGTAGATGCCAAAACCGGTAGAATCGACTATGACGCGCTGATGCGGCTGGCCCTGGAACACAAACCAAAGCTGATCGTGGCCGGCGCTTCGGCCTACGCCCGATCCATCGACTTTGCCCAGTTCCGTCAGGCGGCCGACGCCTGTGGCGCCTACCTGATGGTAGACATGGCCCACATCGCCGGACTGGTGGCGGCGGGATTGCACCAATCCCCCGTGCCTTATGCCGACGTGGTGACCACCACCACCCATAAGACCCTGCGGGGCCCTCGGGGCGGCATGATCCTCTGCAAAGAGGCATTGGCCAAACAGATCGACAAAGCCATTTTCCCCGGTACCCAGGGCGGCCCGCTGGAACACATCATCGCCGGAAAAGCCGTCTGCTTTGGGGAAGCGCTAAAGCCGGAATTCAAAGCATATCAAAAGAAAATCATAGAAAACGCGGCGCATCTGGCCCAAGCCCTGACAAAGGAGGGCTTTGACCTGGTGGGCGGCGGCACCGACAACCATCTGCTGCTTTTGGATCTGCGCTCGATGCACATCACCGGCAAGGAGCTGGAGCGGCGGCTGGACGAGGTGTATATCACCGTCAACAAAAACGCCATCCCCGACGACCCGGAAAAGCCCTTCGTCACCAGTGGCATTCGGGTGGGCACCCCTTATGTGACCAGCCGCGGCTTTGGCGAAGAAGAGATGGAAAAGATTGCCCGGTGGATCTACCTGGCCGCAACGGATTTTGAGGCTTCTGCCGATACAATCCGCGCCGAGGTAAACGAAACCTGCGCCAAATTCCCCTTGTACGCATAGGAATGGCCAAAATAAGGCGCCGTTCTTTCTCAATAACAATCCTGTCCCGCCCTCCGGAATGCCGGCGGGCGGATCTTTCTACCGAAGCAGAACAAAAGTTCTACCAAAACAGGCAAAAATCTGCTATAATCGTATCACAGCACCAATCCAGGCGGCGGACTACCGGTTGTTTGGAGCGCCCATCCGCGCACCCTACGTCCGCCAGACCAGAACAAGAAAAAAGGGGGATTTTCCATGACTGCGCCATTGGCGGATCGAATCCGGCCGGAGAGCCTAGACGATGTGGTCGGGCAGACCCATCTGCTGGGGCCCGGCGCCGTCCTACGCCGGATGGTGGATTCCGGGAACATAACCAACATGATCTTTTACGGGCCTTCCGGCGTGGGCAAAACCACAGTGGCGCGAATCATCGCCCAAAAGACCGGCAAAACCCTGCACAAATTAAACGGCACCAGCGCCAGCGTGTCCGACATTAAGGAGATCATCGGCGGGCTGGGGACCTTTGAGGCCATGGGCGGCGTGCTGTTGTATTTGGACGAGATCCAGTACCTGAACAAAAAGCAGCAGCAGTCCCTGTTGGAGTTTATCGAAAACGGGCAGATCACCCTCATCGCCTCCACCACCGAGAACCCCTATTTTTATGTTTACAATGCGATTTTAAGCCGCTCCACGGTCTTTGAGTTCAAGCCGGTGGATGCCGCCGATATCCAAGGGGCGGTGCGGCGGGCCTTTGCCATCCTGGAGCAGGAGCAGCAGACGCCGCTAGATCTGGATAACGAGGTGGTCGAAGCCATCGCCTTAGGCTGCGGCGGGGATGTGCGCAAATCCATCAACGCGGTGGAGATGTGCGTGCTCTCCGCGCCGGTGCAGGACGGGCGGCGGCACATCGGCCTGGACGCGGTGGAGCAGGTGTCCCAGCGAAGCGCCATGCGCTACGACCGGGACGGTGACGCGCATTACGATATCCTCTCCGCCTTTCACAAATCGGTGCGCGGGTCAGACGAAAACGCGGCACTGCACTATCTGGCCCGGCTACTGGTCGCCGGGGATATTCTCTCCCCCTGTCGGCGGCTTCTTTGCATCGCCTGCGAGGACATCGGCCTGGCCTGGCCCCAGGCGATCCCCATTGTCAAAGCCTGTGTGGACAGCGCCTTGCAGCTGGGGTTGCCGGAAGCGCGGCTGCCTTTGGCCGACGCCACCATCCTTTTGTGTACCGCGCCCAAATCCAACGCCGGCGTGATGGCCATTGACGCGGCTATGGCCGACGTAAAGCAGGGCCGGACCGGCGACATCCCCGCCCATCTGAAAGACAGCCATTATTCCGGCGCCAAAAAGCTGGGCCGGGGGCTTACCTACCAATACCCCCACAATTTCCCCGGGCACTACTATCCCCAGCAGTATCTGCCAAACGAGGTCAAGGACCAGGTATACTACCAGTTCCAGGACAACAAGACCGAGCAGGCGGCGGCCGCTTACCGCAAACAAATCAAAGAATTGTGGGAAAAAGAAAAATGATAACCGCTTGAAAGAGGTGGCCGCATTGACCGAAAAAACATGGCAGACCGACAAAGGCGTTATCCATTACTGGACGAACGCTATCGTTCCCGAAAAGGAGACCCTCCTGTTTTTGCCCGGCCTAACGGCGGATCATCGCCTATTCGACCGGCAAATCGCTTTTTTCAAACACGAATACAACCTGTTGGTTTGGGATGCGCCGGGGCATGGGGCGTCCCGGCCCTTTTCTCTCGATTTTTCCCTAATGGACAAGGCGGGATGGCTACATGACATTCTCGAAAAAGAGGGGATCTCCTTCCCGTTTTTGATCGGCCAGTCCATGGGCGGTTATGTAGCCCAGTGCTATCTGCAACGATACCCCGGAACGGTCCGCGGCTTTGTTTCCATTGATTCCGCGCCCCTGAAACGCCGGTATGTCACCGCACTGGAGATCTGGCTACTGAAACGCTGTGAGCCCATTTACCGGTACTATCCCTGGAATGCTTTGATCCAAAGCGGATCAAAGGGCTGTGCGGACACGGCCTACGGCCAAAAGCTGATGGCGGATATGATGCGCCAGTATTCGCCCAAAGAGTACAGCCGGTTGGCGGGCCACGGATATGGGATGCTGGCCAGCGCCATGGAAGCGGACCTGCCCTATCCAAGCGGCTGCCCGGCGCTTTTGCTGTGCGGGGACCATGACCGGGCGGGCTCCACCAAACGGTATAACCGCCACTGGGCTGAGGGGGAAAACCTCCCCTTGGTCTGGATTAAGGGCGCCGGCCACAATCCCAACACCGACCGGCCGCAGGAGGTAAACCAATGGATCGGGCGCTTTGTCGCCGAGAACCGGGCGGACTGACAAACTTGACCGGTTGAATGGCCCTCTGTTTTCTGACAATCAAAAAGATTCCCAGCCGTTTTATGCCGGCTGGGAATCTTTTTTCGTTAGAGGGCAACCGGAGGCAAATGGCCCGGCGCGCTACCAGATCAAACAGAGCAGCACCGGCAGGAAGATGGCCGGAACGTAGTTCATAACTTTGAGCTTGGTCACCCCCAGCATATTAAGCCCCAGCCCGATAATCAGCACCGATCCGACGCAGGTCATTTCCCCAATGACAACCTCCCCCAAAAACGGGGCTGCCAGCCCCGCCAGTAGGGTGATCCCCCCTTGGAACACCAGTACAAACGCCGCGGCGAACAGCACCCCCACCCCCAAAGAGGAAGCAAAGATCATAGAAGAGACAAAATCCAGCATGGACTTGGTAAAAAGCGTTTGATGGTCGCCGGTCAGTCCGCTTTGCAAGGAGCCCACAATGGTCATGGCGCCGACGCAGAACATTAAGCTGGCCGTGACAAACCCCTCAGCGATGGAAACGCCGCTGTTTCCTTTGGAAAAGCGCCGCTCCACCCAGGCCCCCAGCCGTTGGATCCTGCCGTCCAGATCCAGCCCCTCGCCGATCAATGCGCCGACGACCATCGAAAGGATCAGCTTCAGCGGATCCTTTCCGCTGAAGGAGCCGGAAATCCCAATGTAGATGGTGCACAGGGCCAGGCCCTTCATCAGCGTATCGGCCAGCCGCTGCGACAGGCCCTTTTGAATCAAAAGGCCGATAGACCCGCCCACCAATACCGCGGCTACATTGACCCAGGTTCCCAGCATCATGAACGCCTCCTCTTTTCTTTGGCACCTACCAATTTTGCTATTTTTCAGTATACACGGCTCCCCTTGCCAAAACAAGATTGCTTTTCCTCTTTTTTTCGGGGAAATTAACAAAAAATTCACAGAAACGAGCCAGCTTGTTTGACAAATCCTTATGGAAAGAGATACAATAAAACAGTATCGGGCTTTGGGCCCGGAATGCGGCTTTACTGCCGCGAGGAAGGATTGATACCATGGGGCTTTTTGAGAAAATTTTCGGCAGTTACTCCCAGCGGGAACTAAAAAATATCCGGCCGGTTGTAGACCAGGTCCTGGCTTTAGAGGATCAGTATAAAGCGCTGTCCGACCGGGATCTTCAGGCGCAGACGCCGGCGTTAAAAGCGCGTCTTGCCGCAGGCGAAACGTTGGACGATATCCTGCCTGACGCGTTTGCCACCTGCCGGGAGGCCGCCGACCGGGTGTTGGGTATGCGGCCCTTCCCGGTACAGATCCTGGGCGGCGTGGTGCTGCACCAAGGCCGCATCTCCGAGATGAAGACCGGCGAAGGCAAAACGCTGGTAGCCACCTTGCCCGCCTACCTAAACGCGCTGGAGGGCAAAGGCGTACACATCGTTACGGTCAACGATTATCTGGCCAAGCGCGACTCGGAATGGATGGGTAAGCTCTACCGCTTTTTGGGCCTTTCCGTAGGGTTGATTATCCACGATTTGGACTCCGACCAGCGGCGGACGGCCTACGCCGCCGACATCACCTACGGCACCAACAACGAAATGGGATTTGACTATCTGCGGGACAACATGGCCGTCCGCAAGGAACGGCAGGTCCAGCGGGGCCACCGGTACGCCATCGTGGATGAGGTGGACTCCATCCTGGTCGACGAGGCGCGGACGCCTTTGATCATTTCCGGCCCTGGCGCCAAATCCACCGATCTGTACCAGATGGCCGACCAGCTGGTGAAGAAGATGCGCTTTGTCAAGGTCAAGGAGCTGGACGCCAAGGAAGACCACGACGACGTGGACGGCGATTACATTGTAGACGAAAAGGCCCGCACCGCCACCCTCACCCCTGCCGGCGTGAAAAAGGCCGAGGCGTTTTTCCAGGTCGAAAACCTGATGGATATGGAAAACGCCACCTATCTGCACCATGTCAACCAGGCGATCCGGGCTTATGGCATCATGCACCGGGACATCGACTATATGGTCAAGGATGGGCAGGTGCTGATTGTAGACGAATTCACCGGCCGCATCATGATGGGCCGGCGGTATAACGAAGGGCTGCATCAGGCCATTGAGGCCAAAGAGGGGGTCAATATTCAAAAAGAATCTCAGACCCTGGCGACCATCACCTTTCAGAACTACTTTCGCATGTACAACAAGCTCGCCGGTATGACCGGTACCGCCATGACCGAAGAAGGCGAGTTCCGGGAAATTTACGGGCTGGACGTCATCGAGATCCCCACC
Source organism: Oscillospiraceae bacterium (assembly GCA_028692035.1). Lineage (GTDB taxonomy): Bacteria > Bacillota > Clostridia > Oscillospirales > Ruminococcaceae > UBA3818. The sequence continues at coordinate 4,168 of JAQUYD010000016.1, read as the reverse complement.
AACAAGCCGATTCAGCGAATCGACTATCCGGACGTTGTTTATAAAACCGAAAAAGGGAAATTCGCCGCCGTGATCGATGATATCGCAGCCTGCCACGAAAAAGGGCAGCCGGTTCTGGTGGGCACCGTCTCCATCGAAAAATCAGAGCTGCTGTCCAAGCTGCTGGGGCGCAGAGGCATTCCCCATGAAGTGTTAAACGCCAAATACCACGAAAAAGAAGCCCAGATCATCGCCCAGGCCGGCCACTTCGGGGCGGTAACCATCGCCACCAACATGGCGGGCCGCGGCACCGACATCGTTTTGGGCGGCAATGCCGAATTCGCCGCGAAGGACCAGCTGCGCCGGGAGGGCATGACCGAGGATCTGATTTTAGAAGCCACCGGCTTTGGAGAGACCGGCGACCAGGAAATTCTGGACGCCAGAACCCGCTTTGCCCAGCTTATGAGCAAATACCGGGAAGAATTCGCCCCCCAGGCCCAAAAGGTCAAGGACGCAGGCGGTTTATACATCATCGGCACCGAGCGCCACGAATCCCGCCGAATCGACAACCAGCTGCGGGGCCGGTCCGGCCGGCAAGGAGACCCGGGCGCAACCCGGTTTTATCTATCGCTGGAGGATGACCTGATGCGGCTGTTCGGCGGCGAGCGGATCTTTAACATGATGGATTCCATCGGGCTGGACGAACAGACCCCCATTGAGAACAAGATGTTGTCGGGCGCCATCGAAAACGCCCAGAGCAAGGTGGAAGGGCGCAACTTTGCCACCAGAAAACGGGTGCTGGAATACGACGACGTTATGAACAAACAGCGCGAGACCATCTACCGCCAGCGCGCCAGCGTACTGGACGGAGACAGCCTGAAGGAAACCATCCTCAAAATGACAGAGAGCACCATTTCCGACGCTGTGGATCTGTTTTTGGCTGACGATGAAAACAAAGAGGATTGGAACCTAAAGGGCCTTAAAATCCACTTTGGCGGCTGGCTGTGCAGCGACGACGACTTTCATTATGAACCCCGCCAGATGGACGAGGTCTCCAAGGCGGACATCCGGGATACACTGATCAGCCGGGCCAAGGAACGGTATGAGCAGCGGGAAACGGAACTTGGCAGCGAACTGATGCGGGAACTGGAGCGCGTAGTGCTTTTGCGCAACGTGGATACCAAGTGGATGGACCATATCGACGCGATGGATGAGCTGAAACGGGGTATTTCCCTACAAGCTTATGCCCAGCGGGACCCGGTGGTGGAGTACCGGATGGTCGGTTCGGACATGTTCGACGAAATGGCCCAGTCCATCAAGGAGGACACGGTGAAGATGATGCTTACCGTCCGGGTCAACCAGGGGGCGCCCCGCCGCGAGCAGGTGGCGCAGCCCATGACCGCCTCCGGCGGCAGCTCCGACGGAACGCTTAAAAAAGAGCCTGTCCGGGTGGGCAAAAAAGTAGGGCGCAACGATCCCTGCCCTTGCGGCAGCGGCAAAAAATATAAACACTGCTGCGGCAAATAGACCTTTTAACTTGACAAAACGCCTTCCAGCCTGGTCTGGAAGGCGTTTTTCGCCCCCGCAGCCTCTCCACTCTTTCCAAACCAGCGGGGGCTGTGGTATACTAAAAGAAAACAAAACCGTTTTTCCGTTGGCCCGGCGTCCATAGGCGACGCTGGCCCAGCGGTTTAAAACCGTTTTTTCGATTGCGGCGCAGTCAAACACAGAAGGGTGTGAAACGATGATCGAAGTCAAAGAAGAAGAACAGCGGGCCATTTTGGTAGCGGTGGATACCGGAGAATACGACGTGGCCGTATCCTTGGAGGAACTGGGCGAACTGGCCGAGACGGCTGGCGCCGTTGTGCTGGGCAAAATCAGCCAAAAGCGCCCTGCCATAGACAAAGCCACCTGCGTGGGCAGCGGGATGCTCGAGCAGATCAAAGAGCAAGCGGCGGCGCTGGAGGCCAACCTTTTGATCTTTGACCACGAACTGACCGCTAGCCAGCTGCGCAACATTGAGGACGCGGCGGGTCTGGCAGTGGTGGACCGGACCACCTTGATTTTGGATATCTTTGCCCAGCGGGCCCGCAGCCGGGAAGGAAAGCTGCAGGTGGAATTGGCACAACAGAAATACCGGCTGCCCCGGCTGATGGGACAAGGGACCGCCCTGTCCCGGTTGGGCGGCGGCATTGGCACCAGAGGCCCCGGCGAAACCAAGCTGGAGAGCGACCGGCGGCACATCCGGCGCAGGATCGAATCGCTGGAGGAACAGCTGCGGGATCTGGAGCGCCAGCGCAGCACCCGCCGGGCCCGCCGCAAAAAAGACGGGGTCGTTTGCGTGGCGATCGTAGGCTACACCAACGTGGGCAAATCCACCCTGCTCAACACCCTTACCGACGCGGGGGTTCTGGCGGAGGATAAGCTGTTCGCCACCCTGGATCCCACCGCCCGGGCGCTGACCCTGCCGGATGGGCGCACCGTGATGCTCATTGACACGGTCGGCCTGGTGCGGCGGCTGCCCCATCAGCTGGTGGAGGCGTTTAAATCCACCCTGGAAGAGGCGGCGGACGCAGACCTTCTGCTGCACGTCTGCGATATTTCCAGTCCGGAGGCGGACGACCAGGTAGCTGTGACACGACGGCTGCTGGACGAACTGGGCTGTGCTGCAACACCGGTGGTCACAGCGCTCAACAAATGCGACCGGTTGGAACAGCCGCCCGCGATTTTAGGCGGGGCAACGGTGCTGATCTCCGCCAAAACCGGCCAAGGGCTGGATCTACTGTTGGCGGCCATCGGGCGGGCGCTGCCCCCCAGCCAACTGCGGATGAAACTGCTTTTGCCCTATGAAAAAGCGGCGCTGGCCGCCGAGATCCGGGCGGACGGAAAAATCTATTCAGAAGAATACACCCCTGACGGCCTTTTGGTGGACGCGCTGGTCAGCAGGCGGATCAGCTGGAAGCTGGAGGATCTACAGACGGACGGCTGAAAGCCGCCGGCTTTACCCCTGCCGGACGGAAAGGGTCCGTAGCGTTTTTCATTCTTTTCGGCGGCCTTTCCCCTCTCCTCGGAGAGCTGCTTGTGCAAAAAAGGCAGGGCCGGCCAATTGCCTCAAAAACTGTAAAGCAAGGTGAAATTGTGAATGAAAAACAAAAATATGAAAAAATTATCCTAAGCATTTCTTTATACGCCGGGATGGTGTTCGTGGTCGTTGAGCTTTTCATGTCCCTATGGAGCAACTCCCAGGCGATTTTGATGGACGCGGTATTCGACGCGGCGGAGTTAATCGTCATTGGACTTTCGCTATTTTTGACCCCGCTTTTTTATCAGCCCGTCAGCGAGAAAAAGCCCTACGGCTATTCCCAGTTTGAATCGGTCTTTATTATTGTAAAAGGCTTTATGCTCATTTCGGTCACCCTGGGCTTAATTACAAACAACATCCAAATTCTGCTGCAGGGTGGCCGGCACCTGGATCACGGGCTCATTTCCGCGTTCGAGTTTATTCTGGCCTTTTTCAGCCTTCTGGTGTTTTTACTGATGTGTCACTTCCACAAAAAGGTCACCACCCCGACGGTGGAGGCGGAGATCTATGGCTGGAAGGTGGATTTTTTATGCAGCATCGGCATTGCGGCAGCCTTTTTTGCGCAGATTTTTTTAGCGGATACCCCAGCCAAAAAAATCTCGCCTTACTTTGACCAGATCGTGGCCATTGTCATCGCCCTGTTTATGCTGCCTCAGCCGGTCAAGATGATCGCCGACGCGTTCCGCAGCCTCTTTTTGTTCGCGCCAAAGGCGGATGTAATCCAAAGGGTCAAGGAAATTTCCCATCAGATCCTGGATGATTTTCAATATACCGGCACCTTCTACGATGTGGTGCTCACCGGGCGGCGGATGTGGATTTCCATCTACTTTAAACCGAAAAGCGATGTGGTCTCCATGACGCTTTTGCACGAAATGTATGATGAGATCTATGCCGCTTTGGGTCAGGAGTTCGATGATTACTCTTTGGAACTCGTGCCGGAGTTGGAAAAAGAAACGGCCTAAAACAGAAAAAATCCCCGGATTTTATCCGGGGATTTTTTTATTTCTATTAATCAAGCTCGATTTTAGAATACAACGGCTTGCCATCGTCCTCTACTTCGACCTTGGTGCGGTTGGGAGTCACGTCTTGCGGGACATATTTTTCGCG
>JAQUYD010000015.1 GCA_028692035.1 Oscillospiraceae bacterium | reverse complement strand
AAAAAGTGAGGGTGTTTTCCTTTTCGGAAAACGCCCTCGGCGTTGGAATTGTATCTAATTTTATGCGATTGGCCGGGCTTTCTGCCCAGCGGGAACCGTTCCCCTTTCATCCGTTTGCGATGCGTCGGAAACATATTTTGCACGGATGTAATATGTTTGGCGGGTGAGATAAAATAAAATCACGCCCACCACCAAGATGTCGAACAAGTTGCCGGTTACCCAACTATCCGTCGTGAGCATTTCCACCGGCTGAAAGAACATAAACGCGATGTTGAACACCGTCAAAGCGATTTCCAGAACAAAGAACCGGGAAATCTGGCGCAGCCGCGCCTTTTCCATAAAGGTCATGGCAGCCACATACACTGCCCCCACGATCAAAACGATGCAGGTTGCAATCACAATGACCGGCAGGGACGATTCGTCGCTTTGCAGGCTTAAGACAAGACAAATGCTCTTGATCGCCGCCTGTAGCAGCAAATAAATCCCAATGATCTTTTTCATAAGCATCTCCTTATTCAGGATACAGCATTCCAACCATTTTTATTGTACCATACTTTGTCAAGTCACCCGGGAAAAACCATTAAAAACGGTCATTTTCACCTATTCTTCCCGATCAGTATTTTGCAAAAAAACGCGTTCTTTCTCCTCCAACGGCGCTTTTTCCAACAAATCGGGGCGCTTATTCCGGGTCCGCAGCAAAGACTGTTCCCGCCGCCAGCGGACAATGTTGGCATGGTGCCCGCTAAGCAGCACCTCCGGCACCTCTTTTTCATGCCAGACCGCCGGCCTGGAATACTGTGGGTATTCCAGTAAGCCGTTGAAATGGCTTTCTTCCGTAAAGCAAGATTCGTCCGCCAGCACGCCTTCGCACAAGCGCCCCACCGTGTCCACAAAGACCAGCGCCGGCAGCTCGCCGCCGGTGAGCACATAATCTCCGATGGACACCTCCTCATCCACGATCTCCTCGAGCACACGCTCGTCCACCCCTTCATAATGGCCGCAGAGCAAAAACAGGCAGTCCTGGCGGGAATAGGCCACCGCCAGCTGCTGGGTCAGAACCCGGCCCTGGGGGGACAGATAGATCACATGGGGCCGCTGAGAAAGTTGGACGCAAACCGCCTCAAAGCAGCGAAAGATGGGGTCCGCCTGCATCACCATGCCCATACCGCCGCCATAAGGCGTATCGTCCACCCGTCGATGCTTGTCCAGCGTGTAGTCCCGGATATTGTGGCAATGGATCTCCAAAATGCCCGCCTCCCTGGCGCGGCCGATGATGCTTTCGCACAGCACCGCCTCGCACATATCTGGAAACAGGGTCGCAATATCAATCCGCATCGTCGAACAGTCCTTTCAACGGGCGGATTTTCATGGTGCCTCCATCCACGTCGGTCTCCACCACCACATCTTTGATCGCCGGGACCAGTTTTTCCTTTTCGCCCGGCTTGGAAATATGATATACGTCGTTGGCGCCGGTTTGGGAAACATCGCTCAAAATACCATATTCCTCGCCGGTATCCGCGTCCACCACCGACAAACCGATGAGATCCTGGATGAAATATTCGCCCTTTTCCAGCGGCATATACGCCCGGGCAGCATACAGGACCTGGCCGCGCAGCGCCTGGGCTGCCTCCACATTGTCCGTCCCCACCAGTTTTACAATCACCATATTTTTATGGACCCGCGCCTGCTGGACCGAAACCGGATCCTTGCCTTTATGAAAATAGAGCGTGTCGAACCCGGCCAAAAAATCCGGCGTGTCACACCAGGGATAGACCTTTACCTCCCCCATGATGCCATGGGGCGATACGATCTTCCCGATCTCCAGAAAGTTCTTTTTCATGTACAAATCTCCTCAAAACGGGCCGAAACAAAACGAGACTGCAACAAAAGGATATCCGGATCATACCGCCTGCCCTTTTATTACAGTCCCTTTCGGCCTTTGTAAACAAATCCTAATCGATTTCTACCGCTATCTTGGTCCCCTGACGGGTGGCGGCGGCTTTCATCACCGAGCGGATCGCTTTGGCGATCCGGCCCTGTTTGCCGATCACTCTGCCCATATCGTCGGGTCCCACATGCAGATGGTACACAATTGTACCCTCTTCATCCGGAGCGTCAGCAGTTACAGAAACTGCGTCCTTGTCTTCCACAAGGCCTTTTGCGATTATCACTAACAGTTCTTCCATAACGTATCACCTTTCACCGATTAGAGCACGCCGGCAATTTTCAGCAGGGATTTCACGGTATCGGTAGGTTGTGCGCCGGTAGAAATCCATTTTTTCGCCTTTTCCTCATCGACCTTAATAACGGAAGGGTCCTTGGTCGGATCATAATAACCGACTTCCTCGATAAATCTGCCATCTCTGGGATATCTGGAATCGGCTACGACGATGCGGTAGAACGGCGCTTTTTTGGCGCCCATTCTGCGAAGTCTTATTTTAACAGCCATGTCTGTCACCTCCATAAACTAAAATTGTGTATACTGACCGGTCAGCCGGTTGATACCTGATTTACAGAAAGGGGAAACCGCCGCCTGCCCCGGGCGTTCCGCCCATTCCAGGCATACCACCCATGCGGCGCAGCTTTTTGCTCATTTTTCCCGGATTGGAAAATTGCTTGAACATTTTCTGCATCTGGTCGTATTGGCGCAACACCCGGTTGACGTCCTCCACCCTGGTGCCGCTGCCGGCAGCGATACGGCGCTTGCGGGGCGGGTTGATCAGCGAGGGTTTCGCCCGCTCTTTCGCGGTCATGGAAGTGATGATCGCCTCCATTTTCCGAAGCTCCGCTTCGCCCTTTTCAGCGTCCTCGTCCTTGAGCTGTGCTTTCTGCCCCGGCAGCATGGCCATTACCTGCTGCAAAGGGCCCATTTTCTTCAGCTGGCGCATTTGATCCAGCAGATCGTTGAGATCGAATTTATTCTCTTTCAGGCGTTGTGCCGTTTGGGCCGCCTGCTTTTCATCAAACTGCTCCTGGGCTTTGTCGATCAAGGTCAGCACATCGCCCATACCCAGGATCCGGGAAGCCATCCGATCCGGGAAAAACGGTTCCAAATCCTCCAGCTTTTCGCCCATACCTACGAATTTGATGGGCTTTCCCGTCACTGCCCGAATGGACAGCGCCGCACCGCCGCGGGTATCGCCGTCGAGCTTGGTCAGGATCGTACCGTCAATGCCCAGCGTATCGTCAAAAGATTGGGCCACGTTGACCGCGTCCTGCCCGGTCATGGAATCCAACACCAACAGGATCTCGTCTGGCTTGACCTGCGCTTTGATCCGCTGCAGCTCCGCCATCAGCTCTTCGTCGATGTGCAGCCGCCCGGCCGTGTCCAAAATCACAATATCCCGGCCATAATCCTTTGCGTAGGCCACCGCCTTGCGGGCAATTTCTACCGGATCGGCCTGTCCCATTTCAAACACAGGAACATCTACCTTGCCGCCGACGACCTTCAGCTGCTCGATGGCTGCGGGCCGGTAAATATCGCATGCCGCCAAAAGCGGCCGCCTGCCCTGTTTTTTAAAGTGAAGCGCCAACTTGCCCGAATGGGTGGTCTTGCCGGAGCCCTGCAAACCGCACATCATGATGACGGTTGGAATTTTAGAGGATAGCTTGATCCTAGCCTGTTCCGACCCCATCAGGGCGGTCAGTTCCTCGTTGACGATTTTGATCACATGCTGGGCGGGGGTCAGACTCTCCAACACCTGGGAGCCGATTGCCTTTTCGGTAACGGATGCGATAAAATCCTTGGCAACCTTGTAATTGACGTCCGCCTCCAGCAAGGCAAGGCGAACTTCCCGCATAGCCTCCTTTACATCGGCTTCGGTCAGTTTTCCCTTGGAGCGCAGCTTTTTAAACGCTGCGGATAATTTGTCAGACAGTCCCTCAAACGCCATTGGTCAACCTCTATTCATCCAATTCTTTGGCAAGCCGGATGATTTCATCCGCCTTTTCCGCAATCTGTTTGGAATATTGAAATTCGCCGTTGTAAAAACTGATATCCTGGGCGCACCGGACAATCCGCCCGATGCCATCCTGCATTTTCCGAAAGCGCTTTGCCAAACCAAGCCGCTCTTCCATCTCCAAAAGCACCGCTTCGCCCCGCTTGATGGAATCCCGCACGCCCTGGCGGGTGATCCCTTCAAATTCGCCGATCTCCGACAAAGAGAGATCCTCGTTGTAATAAAAGCCAATGACCTCGCGCTGTTTTTCGGTAAGCATATCGCCGTAAAAGTCAAGCAATACCGAAATATCCAGATTTTTCATCCAAATCTCTCCCCTTGCTTTCGTTTCGCGGCATTGTGTAAAGGCTAATCCTTTACAACTTACAAGGGCTATTATACAAAAAAAAGTTGGCACAGTCAAGGCTTTTTTCTTTACAGGAATGGAAAAAATCCAATCTTTTTCCCGCTTCTTTTGTAGATTCCGGCAAAAAACTTCATCCGCCGCCCTTTAAGCGGGGAAAAACAGCAACGCCAGCCGATAGACGGCAAAGCCCACGGCATAGGCTGCCGCCGTCTGCTCAGCCATAGCCAAAATGCCTGCCCGCCAGCCGCCCAGTTCCCGCCGGATGGTGGCAAACGCGGCCACACAGGGCATATATAGCAGCACGAAAACCAAAAAGGACAAGGCGGACGCAGGCGTAAACGCGCCCTGTAACGCACCCGTCAGCCCTGCGGCGTTCCCGCAAGCATACAGCGACGCCATCGAGCTGACCACCGCCTCCTTGGCCACAATTCCCGCCAGAAGCGACACCGCCGCCTGCCAACTGCCAAAGCCCAGCGGTCGGAACAGCGGCGCCAAACATCTGCCAATAGCGCCAAACATACTCTCTCCAGCCTGCTCGGTCCAGTCCAGCGAAAAAGTCACATGCTGCATTAGCCACATCAGGGCGCTTAACGACACGATCACCGTCCCGGCCTTGACAACAAACCCTTTGCATTTATCCCAAAGATGCCGCAGAATACCGGATAAGGTCGGCAGACGGTAAGGCGGCAGCTCCATCACAAAGGGGGCTTCCTCTCCCCGATGGGCCGCGCCACTTGCCAAACGCACCCAAAAAATGCCCAGTAATACGCCGAATAGGTACAGGCCAAAGATCAAAAGCCCTTGGCTTTTTGGGAAAAACGCTGCCGAAAACAGCACGTAGACCGGCAGCTTTGCCCCACAGGAAAAAAACGGGAGCATCAGCACGGTCAGCTTTCGCTCCCGCTCCCGCTCCAAAGTACGGGTAGCCATGGCGGCGGGGGTGGTGCAGCCAAACCCCATTAGCAGCGGAATAAACGCCTTACCGGACAGCCCTGCCTTTCGCAGCAGACGGTCCATGACAAATGCGCCTCGGGCCATGTATCCGCTGTCCTCCAGCAGGGAGAGAAACAAAAACAAAAGCGCCATCTGCGGCAGAAAGGTGAGCATCCCGCCGACCCCGGCCCAGATACCCTCCAGTGCCATCTCCTTTGCCCACCAGGACGCGCCTATCCACTCCAACGCTGTCCCCAGCCAACGGGATACCGCCTGCACCCCTTGTTCCGCCAGTCCCTTTGCATACATACCGGGAGGCCCAAAGATAACCGTAAACATCAAAAGCATAATAAATAAAAAAATCGGAATGGCCAGATACCGGTCGGTCAGAATGTCATCCAGCTTTTCGGTAATCCCGCTGGATAAAACGTTCCCGCTGTCATAAATGCCGTCCAGCAGGTCCCGGACGGCCGCATACCGCGCCTGTTCCGTCTGCGGCTTACCCTGATAAGCAAAAAAAGAGGTGGCGATGCCCTTCCCTTTTTCCGCCTGTTCCAGCGCGTTGATCAGCCCGCCGATATTTTCTCCGCTGCGCGCAGAAATAGGGATCACCGGCACTCCCAGCCGGCTGGATAGGGCTTTGCAGTCCACCTGTCCGCCCTTTTTGTGTAGTTGGTCGCACAGGTTCAGCGCCACCACCACCGGCAGATGTTGTTCCAACAACTGCAGCGTCAGATAGAGATTCCGTTCCAGCGCGGTGGCATCGACGACATTCAACACCAAATCCGGCTGCGTATCCTGCAAAAAATCGCGGGCCACCCTCTCCTCCGGCGAATAGGACGCCAGGGAATAGGTGCCCGGCAGGTCCACCAAGATCCATGGTTTCCCCTTGACCTGCCCCTCCTTTCGCTCCACCGTCACCCCTGGCCAGTTGCCGGTGACCTGTCGGGCGCCGGTCAGCCGGTTGAAGAGGGTTGTCTTCCCACAGTTGGGATTTCCAGCTAATCCAATGGTCCGGTTGGGCATATTCCCCTCCCTCTTCGCCGCGGCCTACTCTGCCACCGGCGATTCAGTTTTAGAGGAAGCGCACCCAGCCAGGTCAACGCGGCGGTATAGAAATGCCTCCCCCGCTTAATATATGCGCGGGGCGGACAAGGATATGCGCTGCGTCTCTTGCACGGATCGCCAAAATGCTGCCGCGCACCGCATAGGCCGACGGATCCCCCATCGGCGCTTGGCGTAGGCGGCAGATCTGCGCCCCTTCGGTAATGCCCATTTCGCGCAAACGCCGGCCTAGCAGGCTACTTTGCTCTATTTGCACCACCACTGCCCATTCTCCCAGCGGCAGCCGGTCCAACGATTGTTCCATCCGTTTCCCTCCTTTCCCATGTTGCTTCAGTATATCCTGCGCCGGTGGGAGCGGTTCCGCAAAAAGCGTCGCCTTTTTACAGAGAAAATCAGGCTGTCTGGGGGAAAATGGGCGCTCAGGATTTTTTCATCCTAAGCGCCCATGAAAATCTGCCGCGGCTTTTCCGGTTCACAGCTCGTAAACCTCCGGGCACAATGCGCGGATTTTTTCCCGCAGGCCCAACAGATCCTCTAATGCGGCAGGCTTGTTGCCGGAATTGCGCAACAGCGCCGCCGGATGGAAGGTACCCATCATGTGGATGCCGCCCTTTTCCATCCATTGCCCATGCTCTTTTGTCACTTTAAACGCCGGATCCATAATCCGCGTGGCACTGATCCGCCCCAGGCAAACGATAATTTTCGGCGCTAACAGCCGCGTCTGTTCCCGCAGATAGCCCAAACACGCGGCCACCTCCTCCGGCAGAGGATCCCGGTTTTCCGGCGGGCGGCATTTGACAATATTGGTGATGTAGATATTTTTCTTCCGGTCAAGATCCACTACGGCCAACATTTTATCTAACAGCTGGCCGCTGCGGCCCACAAACGGCTCTCCCTGCTCGTCCTCATTTTTACCTGGCGCCTCGCCGATAAAGAGCACCTTGGTCTGCGGGTTCCCCACCCCCCAAACCGCCTGGGTCCGTGTGCGGCACAAACCGCAGCGCTCGCATTTTTGCAGATCCGCTTTCATCTGGTTCCATAACTCTTCCAAACGCCTTCCCCCCTTTCGCTTCATTATAGGGGAAAACCGTCGAAAAATCCAGAGAAAAGGCCGGCTTTTTTAAGCCGGCCTTTTTTTGCAATGTTCTTTTCCTGGAGAACCGAACCGACCAGTACCGATGGCAATCCAAAAGGTAGCCCAGCCCGGTGTAAAAATAAACACGGAGCGAAAAAGGGGCGGCGAGGCACATCTTCTGTCAGCGCAGGATCCCCCAGATTTCTTTCGCATATTCCCGAATCGTCCGATCGCTGGAAAAGGTTCCTGCGTTGGCAGTATTTATTAGGCATTTTTTCGTAAAAGCAAGCCTGTTTCCATAGTCTTTGTTGCTTTGGCGCTTCGCGTCGCAGTACGGGAGAAAATCCAAAAGCAGATAATACTGATCTGGGGCATGCCAGCTGGCGCCAATGGTCAGCGAGTCGTACAGCTCCTGGAATACGCCGGTGCCGCCATCTGAAAAGGTGCCGTCGATGAGCGTATCCACCACCCGGCGGATCCGGACATTCTCTTTTAAAATTCTGACCGGATCATATCCCTCCAGTGCTGTCAGTTCTTCCACCGTCGCGCCAAAGATATAGTTGTTTTCCCTCCCCGCCTGTTCTACAATCTCGATATTGGCCCCATCCAATGTTCCTAGCGTCACCGCGCCGTTGAGCATGAACTTCATGTTGCCGGTGCCGGAAGCCTCAGTGCCTGCGGTGGAGATTTGCTCCGAAACATCTGCCGCGGGGATGAGTTTTTCCGCGTAAGAGACATTGTAATTTTGCACGAACACCACCTGCAGCCGGCCATTGGTATCGGGGTCGCCATTGACCAGCTTTGCGATTTCATGGATGTATTTGATGATCCCCTTGGCCCGCCGGTATCCGGGCGCCGCCTTGGCGCCAAACAAAAACACCGCCGGGTTCCAACCGGTTAAGGTACCGTCTTTGAGGGCAAAGTAAAGATCCAGAATGGAGAAAGCGTTGAGCAGCTGCCTTTTATATTCGTGCAGCCGTTTGATCTGCACGTCGAATAGGAAAGCAGGGTCTAGCCTGACCCCCTCTTGCTCTTGCACAAACGCACACAGCTGCCTCTTTTTTTCCAGCTTGACGGCGGCAAACCGTTCCAGCACCGCCGGATCCTCCGCAAACCGCTCCAGGCCCTTGATCTGCTCAAGATCGGTCTGCCAGCCGTCGCCGCAAAGGTCCGTGACCAGCCCAGACAGCTCCGGATTGCACAAGGCAAGCCAGCGGCGCTGGGTAATGCCATTGGTCTTGTTTTGAAAGCGCGTCGGATAGAGTTGGTACCAATCCTTTAGGGCGCTGTTTTTGAGGATCTCGGTGTGGATTTTCGCCACGCCGTTGATGGTATGGCCGGCAAAAATCGCCATCCGTGCCATATGGACCGTTTCTTTTTCGATGATGCTGTACCCCGCCCTTTTCTCCGCCGAAAAGCCCTTGGCTGCCAGAGAGCGCATCAGGGCATTTTGCAGCATCACCACATAAGGGTATACTTCCGGCAGCACCGAACAGAAAAGGGGTACGTTCCATTTTTCCAGCGCTTCCGCCATAATCGTGTGATTGGTATAGGCAAAGGTCTTTTCCACGATATCGAACGCCTCTTCAAAAGAAAGAAGCTGCTGTTCCATCAACAGGCGCAAAAGCTCCGGAATCGCCACCGTCGGGTGGGTATCGTTAAGCTGGATGGCATACTGCTCCCAAAAGCCGGAGAAATCCACACCGTGGACAGCCGCGTACCGCCGGACTAGGGTCTGCATGGTCGCGCTGGCGAAAAAATACTGCTGTTTTAGCCGCAACCTGCGGCCTTCATCGGTATCGTCGTTGGGGTACAGTACGGCGGAAATATCCTCCGCCCGATTTTTTTGCTGCACCGCCGCATCGTATTCCTGCCGGTTAAACAGGTCAAAATCAAACTCCTCTACCGCCTCGGCCTGCCACAGCCGCAGCGTATTGACAAGCCCGCCGCCATACCCGATCACCGGCATATCGTAAGGCACCGCCTTTACCGTTTGGCCGCCGAAGCGCACCAGCACCGCTTCTTCTTCCTTTCGCACGCTCCACGGATCGCCAAACCGCAGCCAGTCGTCCGGCTCCTCCCGTTGAAAGCCATCCTCAAACCGCTGGCGGAACAGCCCGTACCGGTAGCGGATGCCGAATCCGTCCAGCGGGACGCCCTGGGTGGCAGCAGAATCCAAAAAGCAGGCGGCTAGCCGCCCCAGCCCGCCGTTGCCCAAGGCGTCGTCCTCAATTTGTTCAAAAATCGCCGGATCGATTCCATGGCCGTTTAAAAAGGTTTTGCACCGGTCCAAAAGCCCTAAATTCATCAGGTTGCTGTAAACCAGGCGGCCCAGCAAAAACTCCGCCGAGAGGTAACAGGCGCGTTTTTGGCCCGGTTGCTCCTGCCAGCGGGGCGCCAGCGCCGCCATTGCCGCTTTGGACACCGCATCATAAAGCTGGCGCAGGTTCGCCCGCTCAGGCGACACGCCCCCGTCCAGCCGTAAAATGGTCTGGATATCGTTTTCAAAATTCTGCAAAAGGAACCGCTCCTCTCTATCTGCATCTGCCGTAAAGCTCCGCCAGTTCCCGGATGCGCACGGCCAAATCATCATGCAGCTGCCCTTTGGTCAGCCGCCAGCACCAGTTGCCCCCTAGGGTGGACGGCGTGTTGATGCGGGCATGGTTTTCCAGTCCCAAAAAATCCTGAAGCTGAAAAACCACCGTATCCGCACAGCTGGCGTAGCCCGCGCGGATTAACGCCCAAGGGATTTGCACGTTCTGCGAAACATTTAGGTATCGGCGGGCAAAACGCAGCATCTTCCGGCTCTGGCCGGGGCCGAAAAAGCCCGCCAGAGTCTCATTATCATGGGTGCCGCCGTAGGCCACCAGGTTTTTGTCAAAGTAGCAAGGCAGGTTTTCATTGGCGCTATCGCTGTCAAAAGCAAATTCCATCAGCTTCATACCCGGATATCCCGTCCGGCGCAAAAGCCGCCGCACCGCTGGAGTTACGACCCCCAGATCCTCGGCGATGATCCTTTTGCTGCCAAGCGCCGGACCGATGGCGTTTAAAAGCTTTTCGCCCGGGCCCTGCATCCATCTGCCGTTCAGCGCCGTTTCTTCTCCCGCCGGGATGGAATAGTAATTGACAATCCCAATGAAATGGTCGATACGGATCAGATCGTACAATGCGGCCGAAGCGGACATCCGCGCCTTCCACCAGGAAAAACCGTCCCGCTCCATAGCCTGCCAGTCGTACAGCGGATTGCCCCACAACTGTCCGGTGGAGGAAAACAGATCCGGCGGCACCCCCGCTACCGCAGTCGGGTGGTGGCTGTCATCCAGCTGGAACAAGCTGCCGTTGACCCAGACGTCGGCGCTGTCCATGGCCACATAAATGGGGATATCGCCAATAATCGAGATCCCTTTTCGGTTGGCATAGGCTTTTAAACTGCTCCATTGGGCAAAGAAAAGATACTGAACATACTGCCAGAATTCTATTTCCCCGTTCAGCCGCTCTCGGCATTCTCGAATCGCCTCTGGCTGCCGCAGCCGAATTTCTTCCGGCCACAGCTGCCATTCCCGGCCACCGAACTGATCTTTCAGCGCCATGAATAGCGCATACTCCTCCAGCCAGGCTTTGTTTTCCGCGCAAAAGGAGCGAAAATCCGCATCCTGGGCGCATCCGCTACGGAACCAGACCTTTTTCAGGACCAGGAAGCGGTGGGCATATAGCTTTTCGTAATCCACCCAATCGGGCCGCAGGCCCCAATCCAGCCCCTGCGCTTCTTCTTTTCGCAAAAGGCCCCGCTCGATCAAGACGTTTAGATCGATAAAATACGGGTTCCCACCAAAAGCGGAAAAGCTTTGATAAGGGCTGTCCCCATAGCTTGTAGGCCCCAAAGGCAGCACCTGCCAGTATCGCTGGCCCGCTTGGGCCAAAAAATCCACAAAATCATACGCTTCCCGTCCGAAAGCGCCGATGCCATAATCGGACGGTAGACAAAACACAGGCAGCAGCACCCCTGCGCCGCGCCCCAATGGCTTTTGTTTTTTACCGCTCAAACCCAGGTACCGTCCTTTCCCTGCGACTTTCAAGATTGCCGTCGCGGTTTTGCCTCGTGTCAGCCGTGCCCAAAACCTCTCGGACAGAATTTCTTGCAATTATCATACTCTCCAAACGCACCGCCGTCAAATCCTTTTCCCTATTGCTCACTGGCGGCGCTTAGCGTTGCCTTACCCTTTGACCGCGCCGGCCATGACCCCTTTGATGATATATTTCTGGCAGGCCAGATAAAAAACCACGATGGGAATAATCGCCAAAATCAGTGTGGCCATCAGCGCCCCCATATCCCGGGAACCGTATCCGCCCTGTAGATATTGCACCGCGATAGGGATGGTGCGATACCGGTTGCCAATGACCAAATACGGCAGCAAATAGTCGTTCCAGATCCACATGGCGTTTAGAATCGCCACGGTGATCGCGGTCGGCTTGAGGATTGGAAAAACGACGAGGAAAAAGGTCTGGAGCGGGCGGCAGCCGTCAATGGTAGCAGCCTCTTCCACGTCTAGCGGAATGCCCTTGATAAAACCGCTGTACAAAAATACGGACAAGCCGGAACCGAAACCCAGATACAAAAGAATAATGCCCACCGGATGATCCAGGCGCAGCAGATTCGCTATTTTGGACATGGTGAACATCACCATCTGGAACGGCACGACCATACTGAAAACGAACAGATAATAAAGGCCGTTTGCCATGCGTGTTTTTACCCGGACCAGATACCATGCAGTCATGGCACAGAACAGCACGATCGCCGCCACCGAACAGACGGTGATGAACAATGAATAGCCGAATGCGGAAAAAAAGCCCACCTTCTGGATCCCATTCCAATAATTTTTAAGCCCTACAAAAGTGTTGGCGTCCGGCAGGGCAAACGGCGCGTCAGAGATGTAAAACTGGCCTTTGAAGGAATTCATCAGCACCAGAAAAACCGGGGCCAGAAAAAACACCGCCAGAATCGTAAGAAAAACGACCAGCAGGGTGCTGCGCCAGCTTTTTTTCTTCTGCTTCACTGTTCCACCTCCCTGCTTCTGGTCGTCCAAAGTTGCACAAAGGCGATGGCCGCCACCATCAAAAAGAACACCACCGCTTTGGCCTGCCCCACCCCTTCGTCACCGACCCTGCCATAGAAGGTATTGTAAATATCCAATGCCAGCATCGCCGTTTTTTTCATGGGGGCGCCGGCAGTCAAGGCAAAGTTTTGGTCGAATAGCTTGAAGGAGTTGGTCAGGGTTAGAAAGGTACAGATGGTAATCGAGGGCATCACCATTGGAATGGTTACGTGGCGCAGCTTTTGCCAAGGAGAAGCCCCGTCGATTTCCGCCGCTTCCAGCACGTCGCCGGGCAGGTTTTGCAGTCCCGCAATATAAATGATCATCATATAGCCAATCATCTGCCAGTTCATCAGCACCACCAATCCCCAAAAGCCATACTTGGGGTCGTAAGTAATGTCCACCCCGGCGCGCAGCAGCAGTCCGTTGATCATCAGCTGCCAGATGTAGCCTAAGACGATTCCGCCAATGAGGTTCGGCATAAAAAAGACCGTGCGAAACAGGTTTGTCCCCCGGATTCCCCGGGTCAAAAGCAATGCCAGTCCAAAGGCCAGCAGGTTTACTGAGATCACTGATACGACGGTGAAGGCCGCCGTGACCCCCAAGGCGTGGGTAAAATCGCGATTTGCGGTAAACGCCCGAACATAATTGTCCCACCCCACCCACTGGGTATTGGTCACAGTGGTAAACTTGGTGAAGGAGAGATAAATGCCAAATAAAAATGGCACCAGAAAAGCGATGATGAACGCGATGAATGTCGGCAGAATAAAAAAAACAGCATATTTTCGGTAGCTTTTTTGCATATTGCACGCTCCTGACTGATTGGAATCATCCGGGCCACAATGCCGCCGGGGTCCAGATCTTGAAAAATAGCGGGCGGGGTTTCCCTGCAAGCCCGCCCGCTATTTTCAGTTCTCCGCCCCGGGCGCCGGCTTAAACGGTTCGATTGGCGCTTTCCGTTTTCCAGTCGTCCACCACCTGCGTGACTACATCGGCCCATTCCATATTCCCCTGGGCGTATTGCAGCAGCGCGCCGCCAAAATGATCCTTAAAAGTCTGACCGGGAAACAGCGTAAAATTCCATGGGATGTTTTGGATCCCCTCTTTGTTCATCCAGTCCGCCACCTCCCTGGCCAGAGGGTCCTCCGGATACTCGTCGGCAGAAAACGTATCGAAAGGGGCGATAAACCCCAAATCCTCTTTCACCAGCTTTTTTCCGGTGTCGGAGGAGAACAGCCAATAAATGAAATCCGCCGCCAGCTTTTGATCGTTTTCGCTGGCTTTGGCGTTGATACAGAAAAAATTCTCGGTGCCGATGCATAGCCCCTGATTTTCTTCCCCGTCCATACCAGTGTAGACCGGCAGAAACTTGACGTCTTCTTCTCCGACTGTATTGCCATCCACGCCTTTGATGTCATTCCAGGCCCAGTTGCCGTTTTGCACCATGGCGCAGCGGCCCAAAGCAAATTCAGCCATAGAATCCATCACCTGGCGAGTACCCAAAAGCTTGCGGTCGACGGTGGAATTGTTTAAATACAAATCAAAGATCTTTTTGTAGTTTTCACTGTAGAAAAATGCAATCTCGCGGGTCGCGTCGCCGGTCAGATCCACATTGCTGCGGCTCCACTCGTAAGACAGGGGGATGTTGGCCAGATGGGTCTGCCAACGCCAATCCTCGCCGGGCTTTAACGAGGTACTGGCAAATACGCCGTCGATCCCCAACTGCTCCTTTTTGGCGGTCATATCCTCTACCACCTCCTGCAGCTTTTCGAAATTGTTGATCTCGTCGACAGAAGCTGCCTTTGCCCCGGTCATGGCAAAATATTTCCGCAGAATAGCCTCATTGTAAAGGATGCCATAACCCTCCACCACATAAGGGATGCCGTATACGCCGTCTTTGCTAGTCACCGCCAGCGACGGATCGTTTAAATGCTGATACAATTGTGTATCGCTCAAATCGGCGCAGTAATCCTGCCAGTTGAGATAACCCAACGGCCCGTTGATCTGGAACAACGTCGGTGCGTCGGATTTGGCCATCTCAGATTTAAGGGTCTGCTCATAGGTGCCGGAGGCCGCTGTGACCACCCGCAGTTCTACGCCAGTCGCCTCGGTGTAGGCGGCGGCAACTTTTTGGTAGACGTCCGCTACCTCCGGCTTAAAGTTCAGATAATAAATCGATCCTTCTTTTTTGCCCGCCACGGCGCTGCCGGCACTTGCGCCCGACGAACCGCCACTCCCACCGCATCCAGCCAACGTCAGCGCCAGGCAAAAAGCCAGGAGCGGCACGATCCGCTTTTTCATTCTATTTCCTCCATTCTAAAAGTTGAGATTGCCATGTGTAAAAGGGGATCAAACCCGGTTTTCCCGTTGCCATCCTTTCACCGGATATCCGGCGAGTTCAAAAAGTAGTATGCGTGTTCCGTCGCCGTTTATCCCCGCCGAAATGCCATTTCGAGCAAATTTCGTTTCTCCCTGCGGAAAATTTTGCTATAATGGTTGTATCTTTACGATTTTAACTGGCTGAGTTGAAACAATGAAGCCAAAAGGAGGAACACAATGTCCATTCAACCTGTAAGCGGCCCCGCGCAAACATCCGACAAAGAAACGGAAGCGACGCTGTTGGAACAGATCGTGCAAAACACCCAGCTTGCTGCCCTGGCCGCACAAAAGCAGCTGTTGTTTTCCAAAATTGCACTGGGGCTCACCGGATTTTTAACGGCTTTCGTCTTATTTGTACTCCTTTTGTGGGGCCCTAAACTGCATCACACCCTTCAAAATGCAGAGCGCACCTTTGAGAATCTCAGCGCGGTGGCCGATGAGTTGGCCCAAGCGGATATCCCTTCTTTAATTGTCAATATGGATCAGCTGACAGCCAAGGGGCAGGACAGCCTTGCGGCCATCCAGCGGGCCGCTGAAGTACTGGAAAAAATCGATATGGATCAGCTCAACGAAGCGATCTCCGACCTGCAAAAGGCCGTTTCGCCGCTGGCAAAATTATTTGGATAGATCGTCATTAAAAAGGCTAAATGAGCGTTTTTAATGCTTTTTTGTAAAAACCATAGAATATTCATGTAAATAATTGTTTCTTTTCACGATTTATAGTCTCAAAATATGATTTGGAAGCCATTTCTTCTCGACGCATTTCGACATTTTAGAGCTTTGGGAATAATAAATTGTCGAAAACCGGATCCGGATTTTCGAAGAATCATGAGCGCTTCGGCCAAAAAAGTCTCAGAAAGGCGGCCTTTATCCACAAGTCGGCAATTTGGGGGTGCTTGATTTTTCTGCTCTATCCAGATAAGATAGATAAGGCAACCAAAAAGGAAGGAAATGGGATTGGCATCGTACTATTTGCTACAATGGAGGTAGTGTAATGCCGTTAGGTAGAAAGATCATTGTTTCAGACAACGACAGAGAGTTTTTGGCGGCCTGTCAAAAATCATTTCAATTGCTGGATATGCAGGTAATCCTTCTCCCGAAACATGGACGCATGCTTTGGGACGCAATTGAAAAAGAACAACCAGACCTTGTCATTTGTAACATCTTTATGTCCTATTGTGATGTGGTACATATTATGGAGCAGCTGGCTCGGAGTCAAACGACGCCCTTCCCTGCTTTCATCGCTTTGTGTACCTCGGACAATGAATTCCTATTCGACCGTTTTCTGTCGGCGGGCGGCACCTATGTGTTTGTCAAGCCGTTGGATGTTACGCTTCTGGCAGGACGCGTGGCAGACTATCTGGATCGAATGGAACAGAAAGACAGTATCCATTATCTGGATTTTTCCAAGCCGGTACATGATCCATCCTCCGATGCGGCGGAATTGCTCAAGGCAATCGGCGTGCCCGCCCATCTGAGTGGATACCGCTACATCAAAATTGGATTGTCCTTGCTGTATCGGAACCCAGAGCGGTTTTCCTATGGTACGAAGGGGTTGTATCAGGCAATTGCAGAGGAAACGCATACCACTTACCACTGTGTGGAACGTAACATCCGCACGGCGGTGGAAGCTGCGTTCGGCCGTGGCGATCAGGGCGTTTGCGAGGCTTTTTTCGGCTCTTCAGTCAACCGGAAACGCGGCAAGCCAAATAACGTTCAGTTTATCGCCACCCTATACGAACGGATGCGGCAAAAAAGAGCTTCCAACAGTTAGGGGGCACAGAAAAGGGATTGTTATGCGGTTTTTGAGTATCATTACCATTCATAGACTTTTCATAAATCCAGTCAGATTCGTTTAAATTTTCATCATGAACTATCCATATCCGACTGGTATACTCATAATCGTTCCAAGGAACAAGCGGTTGGCAGCACAGCCGCTCCTTGCACAATCTTTTCATTGACCTCCTCATTTAAAAAGACGTGGTGCCAGCCACGTTTTTTTATTTTTCCAAAAAGGTGCACCGGCATTGTAAAAATCCGGTGTACGATCCACAAATACCGTCACATAAAGTGGGGTCCGAGACCGTCGCATAAAGACGAAAGGATCCATGCGATACGCCCAATATACGAAAAAAGAGGCATTGCTTTTCGAACATTTTTGTCGAAAAGCAATGCCTCTTCACATGATCTGGTCTGATGTGCCTGGGTCTTTGTTGTACCGCTCTATCTTTTGGATCGCTCCGTTTATGCCAATCAATTCAATCGTAAATTTTATCTGGTAAGTATTCTACGGCAGTAAGTCGTCCTTGCTTATTATAAAAAGCACCATATAACCGGATTTTCAGATGTTTCAAAGCCCAGTTGCCACGAATCAACCTGATGCATTTTTCAATATCTGACTGCGGCATCGCAATGCCATAGCTATAATTGTATTTTGTAGAATCAACCTTTATGTGCAAAATAATTTGAGAAATTGCCCAACGAAAATTTTTATTGCTGGGCGAGCTCATTTTTCCTCCATTTTTATTTTTGTTCCCTTTTGCTTCAATAAAATACCAGTTATCTCGACCGGAATCGTTTTCCAATTTAATTAGCAAATCAACGCCATGCTCTTTGGGATTGCACCGCATTTCATATCGGCCGATTTTTGAAATCTGTTTTAGCAGGTGAAGCTTTTTACTATGTCCAAAGTGAGGCAAACGCGGCATCAAAACCTTGCGGATACCCTGCGGCAACGATTAAAACTACTGCTCAACCGAAGGGGAGGTGGCGGCGTTTTTCTTCCGGATTTGCAGAAAGCACCAGATGGCAACGACAATGAATCCAACCCCGCCGATGATGCCGGTGGCCGCCGGCCCTACAAAGGGATTGTAAACGCCGCCGGCTACAAAATAGGCCGGAGCCGCTGCAAAAGCGTTCAGGGCGCCATGGCCCAGGGCAGCGGGAAGGGCGCTTTTCGTTTGGAGCGCCAAATAACTAAAGAACGTGCCGCCCACGATGCAAAAAACAATCATGGCCAGAATGCCGCCCCAAGGCGCTGTAGGGTATCCCACTCCGTAATTGTGCCCCATTGCAATCATTGGCGCATGCCACAGACCCCAGATGATGCCAGAAAGGAGAACCGCTTTGCCCGCGGGCATATTTTTACACAATTGCGGGAGCAAATATCCCCGCCAGCCCAGTTCCTCCCCCAAAGCGAAAGGGAGATTGATGATCCCGCCGGCCACAGCGCCAAACGCCAATTGGACGATCATCAGACTGCCAAGCGCGCCGATGTCGATTCCCTGGGCCGCCAAAGATTGGGATAGGGCGGTCATATTGGGATCAAACTGCCTGGGAAAAAGGAGAAAATAAACAGCCGCGCCAATCACAATCAGAATGGATGGGCCAAGCAGGCCGGCCAGATAATACCGCCAATGCCCTTTGAAATGAGGTTTTAAATAGAGATCGGAAAAGCCCTCCCGGGTGATCAGCCGGGTGAGGATGCTGCATAGCGCCGGGAAAAGCATACAAAGGGAAAAGACCCCCAGACACAAGGGGCTGCCATAGGGAATTTTGGCCAGCATCAACCCAAAGACCGCGCCATAGGTTAGGACAAAGGTCAAAGCCAGATAGATCCAGATGTTTTTTTTTCATTTTTCTTCCTCCTCGCCGCCGCGCAAATGTTCCGGTAGCTTTTGATACCAGAGATAGGACATGAAGGTCGGAATGAGCACAGATAGCAGAACCAGGCTCATCATTAGCCAGAAAGAGATTTCCTGCGGCAGCCAAAAACAGGTCAGAATGATGATGATGCCAAGCGCAAACATCAGTATACCAGCCAAGCGGTGGGTGCGGTTCCAAACATCTGTGTTGGAAAGGGTCCATGGATTTTTAATCCCGATGAAAAAGTTGCTTTTGAATTTCGGCAGCATATTTCCTAAAAATAGAAAGAGAACACCGACTAGCATCTGAATGACGATTCCAACTGAAATCCGGCCGGGGAAGAAACTTTCAGATACAATTACCAAGTTGGTAATCAGCAAAAACGCCATCATAAACATGCAGAAGTAATCATAATATTTCCCGAATTTAGGATAGTTTTTCTTCCGGGGGTCGATTTTGGGAAGATAGAGAAACAAAACAGCCAGGATCAAGGGCAGCAGCGCCATAAAAATAAATGTACCTTTTCCTTCGTAGGAAACGGTGCCGTTGATGTCCCAGTGCATAGGAACCTGTTCCGGTAGAAACGGATAGGTCACCGCGCACAGCAACGGCGACAATGCTGCCAGAATCCAAATAATGATTTTGCTATGCTTATTTTGCATCGTTGTTACCTCCTTGAAAAGCCGTCATCCATCGGATGATGTCGTCGATCACCGATGTGTTAAGCTCGTAATAAATAAATTTTCCCCGCTTTTCATCGCTGACAAGTTCCGCATCTTTCAGAACCGCAAGATGATGGGAAATGGTCGCAGCAGTCATATCGAAACGGGCTGCGATGTCCCCTGCGGATACGGCACCGTCTTTTAAAAGTTCCAGTATTTCACGGCGAGTATTGTCCGACAGGGCCTTGAACGTTTTTTGAATACCCAATGCTCCCTCCTCCGATGCTATATTATATTTAGACATCCGTCTAAATATAATATAGCAATTCGTGAATAAAAAGTCAATATCATTTTCTAATTGTTGTGGAAGAAAATGCGGAGATTTTTCTAATCCTCTCTGTGACAACTGAAATTGATCTAAAGAAAAATAGGAAAAGAAAAACGCCCTGCAAAAGCAGGGCGTTAAAAGAAGGTTTTTACATCAAATTTTCTTTCTTTTTTAAGATCGTGCGCCGCACGTTGATACCAATGGAAAAGAGGATGCCAGCCAACAAAAACGCGGGAATGGTCCATTTGCTGTAATTCTCGTCGTTAGAGAGAATTTCTGTCCAGAGTTTATCCATCAGAGTGCTGGTTGCAGTAGGCAAGAAGATAAATGCCTCGGTGTTGTCCAGCACCTCTTGGCTGGGGTAGGCAATCGCATTTTGCTGCATTTCTTCATCCAGCAATTCGTAAGCGGCGAGATTCGGTGTGGAATATCCGATGAAGTCGATATTGGCGGCGGCAACCTCCGGTTCACACAGAAAGTTGATGTACATTTCCGCCGCTTCTTTTTGCTTGGCGTTAGCGGGGATACAGATGCTGTCGATAAAGCGGTTGGTCCCCTCATCCGGGATCGAGAAAGCCAGATTGGGGTTTTCGTCGGCCATAATGATCGCATCGCCGGCGTAGTAGGGGGCGATCATGGCCTCTTCGCCCTCCATTTTATCAAAAATTTCGTCCATGACATATGCCTGGACCAACGCTTTTTGATCCTTTAAGCTTTCGCAGGCTTCCTGCAATTCTGCCTCATCGGTGGAGTTCATCGAGTACCCGAGCCGCTTGAGCGCGATGGAAAAGCTGTCCCGTGGATTGGAAAACATCAGGATTTCCCCCATATACCGGTCGTCCCACAACAGATCCCAGCTGTGGGTATCCTCTTCATCTACATACAGGGTATTGTAGATGATGCCGACCGTTCCCCAGGTGTAGGGGACCGAATAGGCGCCTTCGGGGTCAAAATCGGTGTAGAGGTACTGTTCATCCAGAAACTGCACGTTGGGGATGTTGCCAAAATCCAGAGGCTGGACCATCTCTTCCGCGATCATGCGGGCCACCATGTAGTCAGAGGGAATGATGATATCATAGCTGGCGCCACCGCTTTTCAGTTTGGCGTACAGCTCCTCGTTGGTGGCAAAGGTGGTGTACAGCACTTTGATGCCGGTCAGCGCTTCAAAAGCTGCGTTGACGTCCAGCGTATCGTCAGAACCGTCGGAAATATATTCGCCCCAGTTATAAACGGAGATGGAGATGTTCTGCCCTTGAAAGCGGGTATAGTAGTCCTCGTCACCCACCTCGACGTCGGTTTGTGCAAAGGCAGTCGCCGAAAGGGAAGCCAATAGGACGCAGCACAAGGCAAAGCTTATCAGCCGTTTCATACCCGCGCCCCCTCTCTGCGGGACTGTTTTTCTTTGCGCGCCCCGTAAAAGTTGACCAGCAGCAGGACAGCCAGCACGATCACAAAGATGATGGTTGAGATCGCATTGATCTCCGGGCTAACCTTTCGGCGGGTCATGGAGTAGATGGTGATGGGCAGCGTTTGGGAGGTGGCGCCGCTGACAAAGTAGCTGATGACAAAATCGTCTAGCGAATAGGTAAACGCCATCAAAAAGCCGGACAGGATACCGGGCATGATCTCCGGCATAACCACCTTAAAAAACGCTCTGGCGGGCGGACAGCCCAGATCCAGCGCCGCGTCGTAAACGTACTTATCCATCTGCCGGATTTTGGGCAGGACGTTTAAAATCACATAGGGCAGGTTGAAGGTCACATGGGCTAGGATGAGGGTCATATAGCCGAACTCAAAGTCCATATTAATGTGGCTCAAGATCCCCTGTGCCATTACGAACAGCAGCATGAAGGATACACCAATGACGATCTCCGGATTGACGATCGGCAGATAGGTGATGTTCATAATGATGGATTTGGTCCATTTTTTCATGCTGTTTAACCCAACCGCCGCAACGGTGCCAATGACCGTTGCAATCAGGGACGAGACTAGCGCGACGATCAGGGTATTGACCAGCGATTGGATGATCAGGTCGTTGTTGAACAGCTTGACATACCAGTCCAGCGTAAAGCCAGTAAAGTTGGAACGGCTTTTGGATTGGTTAAAAGAAAAGAAAATCAAAACGCCGATGGGGGCGTATAAAAATGCCATAATGACCCAAATGTAGGTCTTGGAAAGCCATTTCAATCGTGTCACACTCCTTTTTGATCCTGTTGCGGATCCGCAAATCCTATAACAACATACCTTCTCGGTCCTCGTCGTCGTTAAACTGGTTGAGGATACTCATGCAAAGCAGGATGAGTACCATCAGCACCAGCGAAATGGCCGAGCCAAGATGCGGGTTGTACGCATTTCCTAAAAACTGCAGATCAATGAGATCTCCGATCAAAAGGTTTCCGCCGCCGCCCAGCATCCGGGAGATGATGAAGGTGGACACAGACGGCACGAATACCATGGTAATGCCGGTACTGACGCCCGGCATACTCATGGGAATCACGATGCGGGTAAAGACATTTTTCGTGTTGGCCCCAAGATCCTGCGCCGCTTCAATGGTGCGGTTATCGATTTTTGTCATGATAGAATAAAGCGGCAGGATCATAAAGGGCAGGTAATTGTATACCATGCCCAGCACAACTGCGCCCTGGGTATTGATCAAATCGAACGGGCCGAGGCCGATGAAGCCGAACAGCTTGTTGATCAGCCCATTTTTTTCTAAGATGGTCATCCAGGCGTATGTACGCAGAAGAAAGTTCATCCACATGGGCAGCATGATCAGCATCAGCATGGTCCGTTGTTGAAAGCCGGGCATCCGGGACATCATAAACGCCAGCGGATAGCCGATCAAAAGGCAAATGGCGGTGGCAATGGCGGCCAGCCAGACCGACCGGACCAGCACATTTGTGTATTCGCCAACCTGGGATACATAATCCAGGGTGAATTGGCCGCCCTCGGTGGTAAAAGCGAACACCACCACAAGGCCCATCGGCACGATGATGAAAATCAGCGACCAGATGAGATAGGGCAGGGCAAATAGGGAGGAATACTTTGTTTTCATGGCTATTCCTCCATTTTCTTCATAATATGGATGTCCTCAGGATCCAGCCGCATCCCGATCACCGAGCCCACCTCCTGGCTCTGGGTCGAATGGATCAGCCATTCCTGGCCGTAGACGGTCACCGACATTTCAAAATGAACGCCCTTGAACGTAACGCTCTCCACTCTGCCGGACAGTTGGCCCTCGCCCTCTGTCACGACTTTGATATCTTCGGGACGAATTACCACGTCTACCGCTTCATTGAGCCCAAAACCTTTGTCCACGCAGTCAAATTGGGCGCCGGAAAACTCTACAAAGCAGTCCCGGATCATGATGCCGTCAATGATGTTACTCTCCCCGATAAAATCCGCCACAAAAGCGTTTTTCGGTTCGTTGTAAATATCTTCCGGCGTACCGATCTGTTGGATATCGCCGTCATTCATGACCACGACGGTATCGCTCATGGTCAGCGCTTCTTCCTGGTCGTGGGTCACATAGATAAATGTGATCCCGGTGCTCTTTTGGATTCGCTTGAGCTCGATTTGCATTTCTTTACGAAGTTTTAGATCCAGCGCGCCTAGCGGTTCGTCCAGTAAAAGCACCCGTGGATGGTTGACCAGTGCGCGGGCGATAGCCACGCGCTGCTGCTGGCCGCCGGAAAGTAGGTTTACGTTGCGCTTTTCATAGCCTTTCAGGTTGACCAGCGCCAGCATTTCCGACACCCGGTCCTTAACCTCTTTTTCCGGCACTTTCTGGATGCGCAGGCCAAACGCCACATTCTCAAACACATCCAGGTGCGGAAACAGCGCGTAACGCTGGAATACGGTGTTTACATGGCGTTTGTGCGGCGGAAGGTTGTTAATGCGCTTGCCCTCAAAGAAAACGTCTCCCTCTTTCGGATCCACAAAGCCGCCGATGATACGCAGCGTCGTTGTTTTTCCGCAGCCGGAAGGGCCGAGAAAGGTGACGAATTCCTTATCGTGGATATCCAGGTTCAATCCTTCCAGAACTCGTTGTCCATCGAATTCCACCACGATGTCTTTAAGGCTGATGATTGTGTTGCTCATTTTGCATCCCCCTTTGCGGATTTTAAGTCTCACAAGTAAAATTCCCGGAAGCGATGCGCTGTGCCGTTCACGCTTCCCGCCCGACTGCGGTACGGGCAATCAGCCGGCGGGAACCCCGCCGCCGCAGTATAAAACCTTGTTGACCCCATCCAGCTTTTTATACCGCTCCCCGCAAAAGGCTTGTTCTAATCGTAACGGAAATCCCGTTCGTTTTAGGCGGTACCTGAACTGGACGTTTCGCCTTATGCCGTCAGAAAAGGCCGCCCCCGTATCCAGGGCGTTTCGCTATTAGGCAAAAGGCTATCGGATTTTTGCCGGATGCTCCGGCGTGCACAGATGCAAAGGTACTGCCGTTTTCATGCGGCAATACGCAGCGACTACAACTATAACATAATGCAAAAATTTGTCAATTGTTTTTATGGGTTTTTCTTGTAAAAAACGGGATTTAAGTGAAAAAAACCGGATAAAACACGTTTTTATCCGGTTTTATCGCTGAAATCCTTTTAAATTCTCTAAAATCCTTTGATTTACAACCGGCCTTTACAAATTTGAAAAAAGTCGGGCGGGAAGAAACCAGAAAAACCAAAAAGGCACTTGCTTTTCTCAAAAATCTGTGTTATTATAATCTTCGCAAAATATCTGGGTGTGGCGCAGTTGGTAGCGCGCTACCTTGGGGTGGTAGAGGCCGTGGGTTCAAGTCCCGTCACTCAGACCAGACCGATCTTAAAAGGGAAGTCGATTGTTGTAAAACAGTCGACTTCCCTTTGTTTATATGATATATTCTTTTTATTATCTATAGATAAAATCCAACTAAAATCTATCGCTTGTCCGTGGGAGAAGTATCTACAAATCAACACGCAGGGGTGAACAATATCGTGAACAACAGAGAATTACCGACCGAAGATGAAGTGATTTAGGGCGTAGAAAATTTTCTGATGCAAAAGGGCCGAACCACACGCAAAAGAGTTATTAACAAATCGAGCGCCGAAAGAAATCGTGAAAGCCGATAAAGAAGTATTGAAAGCAACCTTAATGGCTGACAGACAGGTTGCATAAAAAAACAGGGTAGGATTTTTCCTACCCTGTTTTTTTACACGTAATTTTCGGCATTGATATTGTTTGCCTTTTGCTCAAGCCCTATCTAACCATTCGCGGGGCCATGCCGTTTGATCGCTATCTGCTCGCCATAAAGCTATTCCACATCGATTTTGATGTCGTTAAAGTACGGGTTTGCATTAACGCCCTGATACTCCACGTCGGAATAGCAGCTCATCCCGGTGCCGGCCGGAACCAGCTTACCGATGATGACGTTCTCTTTGAGCCCTAGCAGCGGATCGACCTTGCCTTTGATTGCCGCTTCGGTCAGGACACGGGTGGTCTCCTGGAAAGACGCCGCAGACAAGAAACTGTCGGTTGCCAGAGACGCCTTGGTGATCCCCAAAAGCAGCGTAGAAGCAGTCGCTTCCTGCAAGCCCTCTTCCCCGGCGGAAATCCGTGCGCGGATTTCGCGGTTTTTCTCGCTCAATTCTGCCTTGTCAATCAGCGAACCAGTAATCAAGTTTGTGCTGCCGGCATCTTCAACGCGGCATTTGCGCATCATCTGGCGGACAATGACCTCAATATGCTTATCGTTGATGTCAACGCCCTGCATCCGGTAAACACGCTGCACTTCCTGAATCAAGTAATCCTGAACGGCCAGCGGCCCTTTGATCGCCAATACGTCATGGGGATTCACCGCACCTTCGGTCAGCATATCGCCGGCCTCGACACGGTCGCCTTCGGCGACTTTCAAACGGGAACCGTACGGAATGAGGTAACTCTCCTCCTCCAGGGTTTCCTTATTGAACACCACGATATGGCGGTTTTTCTTGATCTCCTCCATCCGCACATCACCGGCGGTTTTGCTGATGATTGCCTGGCGCTTGGGTTTTCTGGCCTCGAACAGCTCCTCAACACGGGGAAGGCCCTGGGTAATGTCGTCTGCCGACGCGATACCGCCCGTGTGGAAGGTACGCATGGTCAGCTGGGTGCCGGGTTCGCCGATGGACTGGGCCGCGATAATACCTACCGCTTCGCCCACCGCAACGGGCTTGCCGTTGGCCAAGTTGTCTCCATAGCACTTGGCGCAGACGCCATACTTGGACTCACAGTTGAGGATCGAGCGGATCTTCAGCTTGGTAATGCCCGCAGCGACAATTTTTTGAGCATCGCTCTCGTTCATCATCCTATCTTTAGATACCAACAGCTCGCCCGTTTTGGGATGAAGCACATCCTCCACCGGATAACGGCCCATCAAACGCTCGGCGAACGGCTCAATCATTTCATTGCCGTCGCGGATATCGCAGACTTCAATGCCTTCGTGGGTGCCGCAGTCATGCTGGCGGATAATGACCTCCTGCGAAACGTCCACCAGACGGCGGGTCAAATAGCCCGAGTCGGCGGTACGCAGCGCGGTATCGGCCAAACCTTTCCGCGCGCCTCTGGAGGAAATAAAATATTCCAAAATGTTCAGGCCCTCACGGTAGTTGGCCCGAATAGGGATCTCAATGGCCTTACCGGAGGTGTTGGCAATCAAGCCACGCATACCGGCCAGCTGCCGGATCTGGTTCATACTACCACGGGCTCCAGAATCTGCCATCATAAAGATGGGGTTGTATTTATCCAGGTTGTTTTTTAGCGCGTCCGCCACTTTATCGGTGGTCTCGTTCCAGGTTTTGATAACCATCTGGTAGCGCTCATCGTTAGAGATCAAACCCCTGCGGTACTGCTTGGTAATTTTGTCGATCTTTTGATCGGCCTCATCCATCAGTTCCTTCTTCTGCGGCGGGATTACCGCGTCGCAGACTGCGACAGTAATCGCGCTGCGGGTGGAGTATTTAAAGCCCTGGGCTTTGATTTTATCCAGCACCTCAGCGGTCGTGGCAGTACCATGCATCCGGATGCACTTTTCAATGATCTCTCCCAGCTGCTTTTTGCCGACCAAGAACTCGACTTCCAGCTTGAACATGTTTTCCGGCTTGCTGCGGTCTACATAACCCAAATCCTGTGGGATTGGGTCGTTGAAGATGATCCGGCCCATGGTGGTCTCAATGATCTGAGAATAGGTCTCCCCTTCGATCACCTTGGTTTTGCGCACCTTAATTTTGGCATGCAGGCCAATAACGCCCTCATTGTAGGCCATCATTGCCTCATCCACACTGGTAAATGCTTTGCCCTCGCCGGGCTCCCCGTCTTTTTCCAGCGTCAGGTAATAAGAACCAAGAACCATATCCTGGGTCGGCACCGCAACCGGGCGGCCGTCGGAGGGTTTCAACAGGTTATTGGCCGCCAGCATCAGGAAGCGGGCCTCTGCCTGGGCTTCCGCAGATAGGGGCACATGAACCGCCATCTGGTCGCCGTCAAAGTCGGCGTTATACGCCGTACAAACCAGCGGATGCAGCTTTAAGGCGCGGCCCTCGACCAGCACCGGTTCAAACGCCTGGATGCCCAGTCTGTGCAGAGTAGGCGCGCGGTTCAAAAGCACCGGATGATCCTTAATAACGATATCCAACGCGTCCCAAACCTCGGTGCGGGCACGCTCCACCATTTTTCTGGCGTTTTTGATGTTGGTCGCCGCGCCGGTGTCCACCAGGCGCTTCATGACAAAGGGCTTAAACAGCTCCAACGCCATTTCTTTCGGCAGGCCGCATTGATACATTTTCAGTTCCGGGCCCACTACGATAACCGAACGGCCGGAGTAGTCGACGCGCTTGCCCAGCAGATTCTGGCGGAATCGGCCCTGCTTGCCCTTGAGCATATCGGACAAAGATTTCAATGGCCGGTTGTTGGGGCCGGTGACCGGGCGGCCGCGGCGGCCGTTGTCGATCAGAGCGTCTACCGCTTCCTGCAGCATACGCTTTTCATTGCGGACAATGATATCCGGCGCGCCCAGCTCTAGCAGACGTTTCAGCCGGTTATTCCGGTTGATCACCCGGCGATACAAATCGTTTAAATCGCTGGTGGCAAAACGGCCGCCGTCCAGCTGCACCATGGGGCGAATGTCCGGCGGGATAACCGGAACCACATCCAGGATCATCCAGGTCGGGTTGTTGCCGGATTTTTTGAACGCCTCTACAACCTCCAGCCGTTTGAGCAGGCGGATCCTTTTCTGACCGGAAGCATTCTCCAGCTCCTCCATCAGTTCGTTGTAAAGCTTCTCCAGGTCGATCTGGGCCAGCAGTTCTTTTATCGCTTCCGCGCCCATACCCGCCTTAAAATCGTCCTCGTATTTCTCCCGCATTTCGCGGTACTCTTTTTCATTCAGCAGCTGTTTTGGCTCCAGCGGCGTCTGACCGGGGTCGATCACCACATAGGATGCGAAATACAGCACCTTCTCCAACAGGCGGGGCGACATATCCAAAATAAGCCCCATCCGGGACGGGATCCCCTTAAAATACCAGATGTGGGAAACCGGCGCCGCCAATTCGATATGGCCCATCCGTTCCCGGCGGACCTTGGCGCGGGTTACCTCAACGCCGCAGCGCTCGCAGACCTTGCCTTTGTAGCGCAAGCGTTTATATTTTCCGCAATAGCATTCCCAGTCCTTGGTCGGCCCAAAAATCCGTTCACAGAACAAGCCGTCCCGTTCTGGTTTCAGCGTGCGGTAGTTGATGGTCTCAGGCTTTTCCACTACGCCGTGGGACCACTGCCGGATCTGGTCGGGAGACGCCAAGCCGATTTTGATCGATTCAAAAACATTAAATTCCAAGTGCGATCCTTCTTCCTGTATAAACTCGTGAGCGGTAATCCAAACAGGGTTTGCCGGGCCGCATCCTATGGTAAGGTGCCGTGCCCGGCTAAATCACCGGTTAAAATTTTTCATCCTCGAACAAATCATCGGTATCATCCAAGCCCAGCAAATCATCGGCGTCCAGCACGCTGTCCACCTCATCGATCTCAGGCTCGTCGATGGTATAAGAATCCGCCAATTCGTCCTCATTCTTCACGTGTTCCATTTCCATCAGATCGTCGTCTATATGGCCCAGGCCCACATCCTCGTCGTCGTCAAAGGTCTGTTTCAGGTCGATCTCCTGATCGTCCTTATCCAGTACCTTCACATCCAAAGCCAAGCTTTGCAGCTCTTTGATCAAAACCTTAAAGGATTCGGGCACGCCCGGCTTCGGGATATTGTTACCCTTGACAATCGCCTCAAAGGTCTTAACGCGGCCTACCGTGTCGTCGGACTTCACGGTCAAAATCTCCTGTAAAGTGTAAGCGGCGCCATAAGCCTCCAGCGCCCAAACCTCCATCTCGCCGAAGCGCTGGCCGCCGAACTGGGCTTTACCGCCCAAAGGCTGTTGCGTTACCAAGGAGTACGGACCGGTGGAACGGGCATGAATCTTGTCATCAACCAGATGGTGCAATTTCAGATAATACATGTAGCCGACGGTTACGGGGTTGTCAAACTGTTCGCCGGTGCGCCCGTCGTACAGGATCGTTTTTCCATCCTCCCGCATACCAGCCTCTTTCAAACACTCGCGAATATCGTCCTCATGGGCGCCGTCGAATACAGGGGTCATAATCTTCCAGCCCAACGCGGCGGCAGCGCGCCCCAGATGGACCTCGAGTACCTGACCGATATTCATACGGGACGGTACGCCCAACGGGTTTAGTACAATATCCAACGGGGTACCATCCGGCAGGAAAGGCATATCCTCCTGCGGCAGAATGCGGGAAACAACGCCCTTATTGCCGTGGCGGCCTGCCATCTTATCGCCGACAGAGATCTTTCTCTTTTGCGCAATGTAGCAGCGGACAACCATGTTGACGCCAGGGTTCAGCTCATCGCAGTTTTCCCGGGTGAACACCTTGACATCCACAATAATACCGTATTCGCCGTGGGGTACGCGCAAGGAAGTATCGCGCACTTCCCTTGCCTTTTCGCCAAAGATAGCGCGCAAGAGGCGCTCTTCAGCGGTCAGCTCGGTCTCGCCCTTCGGCGTTACCTTGCCGACCAGAATATCGCCGGCACGCACCTCCGCACCAACGCGGATAACGCCCCGTTCGTCCAGTTCCTTCAGCGCGTCCTCGCCCACGTTGGGAATATCGCGGGTAATTTCCTCCGCGCCCAGCTTGGTATCTCTCGCTTCGATCTCGTATTCCTCGATGTGGATGGATGTATAGACGTCGTCGCGCACGATCTTCTCGTTGATAAGGACCGCATCCTCATAGTTATAGCCTTCCCAGGTCATAAAGCCGACCAGTGCATTTTTGCCCAGGCTGATTTCACCATTGCTGGTAGCCGGGCCGTCTGCGATGACCATGCCTTTGGTAACCCGCTCACCTTTTTCCACGATGGGACGCTGGTTTGTGCAGGTGCCCTGGTTAGAGCGCATGAATTTCAGAATTTTGTAGGTTTCCAACGAACCCTCGTCGGTGCGGATCACAATCTCAGTAGCCGAGACCTTTTCCACCACGCCGTTGTGCTTGGAAACGACCGTAACGCCGGAATCCACGGCAGCCTTGTACTCCATACCGGTACCGACGATCGGCGATTCGGTCTTCATCAGCGGAACCGCCTGCCTTTGCATGTTGGATCCCATCAGCGCGCGGTTGGCGTCGTCATTTTCCAGGAAGGGGATCATCGCCGTCGCAACCGAAACCACCATTTTAGGCGAAACATCCATAAAGTCGGCGCGATCGCGCTCCACTTCCAGGATCTCGTCGCGGAAACGGGCGTTGACTCTCGGACGGGCCAGGCGGCCCTCCTCGTCCAACGGCTCGTTGGCCTGGGCGACTACATAGTTGTCTTCCATGTCGGCGGTCATATAGACCACTTCGTCCAGAACCTTGTGGGTGGTTTTATCGACCCTGCGGTAGGGTGCCTCGATAAAGCCATATTCGTTGATCCGTGCAAAGGTCGCCAGGTAAGAGATCAAGCCGATGTTCGGGCCTTCAGGGGTCTCGATGGGGCACATGCGGCCGTAATGGCTGTAGTGCACGTCGCGCACCTCAAATCCAGCGCGGTCACGGGACAGGCCGCCGGGGCCCAATGCAGACAGGCGGCGTTTATGGGTCAGCTCCGCCAGCGGGTTGGTCTGATCCATAAACTGGGACAGCGGTGATGAACCGAAAAATTCTTTGATCGCCGCCACCACTGGGCGGATGTTCACCAGCGCCTGGGGGGTAATGGTATCGGTATCCTGCGCCTGGATGGTCATTCTTTCACGAATAACCCGCTCCATTCGGGAAAAACCAATTCTAAACTGATTTTGCAGCAATTCGCCCACCGAACGGATGCGGCGGTTGCCCAGATGGTCGATGTCGTCGGTGTTGCCCACGTCATAGCAAAGGTTATTGATATAGTTGATAGACGCAAAAATGTCGTCCTTGATAATGTGCTTGGGGATCAGGTTGTCTACGTTGGCCTGAATCGCCTCCCGTAGGGACTCTTCCTCCTCGTTCTGCTCCAGGATCTCCTTGAGCACCGCAAAGCGGACCTTCTCGTTGATGCCATACTCGGCGCAGTCGAAATCCACAAAATCCCTGATGTCGACCATGCCGTTGGAAATGACATAAAACTCCTTGTCCTCTACCGAAAGTTTCACCTTGGAAACGCCAGCCTTCTCCACCTCCAGCGCCTGGTCGATGGTCAGGATGTCGCCTACATTGGCCATCAGCTCGCCGGTCATCGGATTGGCAATCGGCTCCGCAATGGTTTTTCCCGCAATGCGGAACGCAACGCCCAATTTTTTGTTATATTTGTAACGTCCCACCCGGGACAAATCGTACCTTCTAGAATCGAAGAACAAATTTTGCAGATGGGTTACGGCGCTGTCCACCGTCGGCGGTTCGCCAGGGCGCAGCTTCCGGTAGACTTCCAGTAGGCCCTCCTCGCCGTTTTTGGTGCTGTCCTTGTCCTGAATGGTTTTGACCAGCCGTTCGTCTTCACCAAAAATCTCGTAAATCTCCTGGTCGGTACCGTATTTGTCGGTCAGACCATCTCCGGTCATCGTCGCCTTGTCGTCCTGCATTCTTAACAGGGCGCGGATAAAGGTCGTGATCGGGATTTTGCGGTTTTTATCGATACGGACATAGAAAATATCGTTGGCGTCGGTTTCGTACTCAAGCCATGC
The DNA here is from genome assembly GCA_028692035.1 of Oscillospiraceae bacterium. GTDB lineage: Bacteria > Bacillota > Clostridia > Oscillospirales > Ruminococcaceae > UBA3818. The sequence goes on along the minus strand of JAQUYD010000015.1, from coordinate 12,753 downwards.
GCCGCGGTTAGGAATTACAGTAGAGGTAAACAGCTTTTTACCGGTTTTGTCATAACTCATACCATAATACACGCCCGGGGACCGGACCAGCTGGGAAACAATGACGCGTTCCGCGCCATTGATGACAAAGGTGCCGCTATCGGTCATCAGCGGAAAATCACCCATGAAAATATCCTGCTCTTTTACCTCGCCGGTCTCTTTGTTCAAAAGGCTGGCGCGGACACGCAACGGCGCGGCATAGGTGACGTCCCGTTCCTTACACTCTTCTACAGTGTATTTGGGCGTGTCATCCAGATGATAGTCGATAAAATCCAATACCAGATTACCGGTGTAGTCGGTGATGGCGGATACATCCTGGAACACCTCTTTGAGGCCCTGCTCCAAAAACCATTGATATGAGTTTTTTTGCACCTCGATCAGGTTCGGCATCTCCAGAACCTCATTGATGCGGTTAAAGCTCATACGGACATTTTTACCCAGATGTACAGGCTTGACTTTCACCATAGGCTTACTCACTCCATTCATCTATTGCCAATGCGATTATGCAATTGCTACAAACACCGTTTGGAACCTTCCTGTAGTTTTTGCAAAATCCTATTGCTTTTTCCCGTATCGTCTGCTATAATAGCTATGTTGAATGGCATAACTATCCATTGTGATACATTTAATAATTATATGATACTTTGGAAGGCTTGTCAATAGATTTTGTAGGATTGTCCGGATTTTTTCGGGCAGTTTTTTATGTCAAAAACGCAAAATGCCTTCTCAGGTCTAAATAGCATTGGCAAAATTTCCCGGCTTCAAACAAGGGAAAAAAGGACTGTTACCGGTACGCCGGGCACAGTCCTTTTTTTGATGGAGATTTTAAATCTCTACTTTTCCTGCGAGGATATTTTTATAATCCACCAGATTCTGCTTTAATAGCGCCGGCGTATCCAACCCATAGGGGCACTTGGATTTACATTGGCCGCACTCTACACAGCTTTCAATATTCATCATCATCTGCTGGCTCTCTTCGCTGAGCCATCCGGCCGATGGACTGCGCCGGATCAGCTGGGACATACGCGCGCAGGAGTTGATCTGAATGCCCATGGGGCAGGGCATACAATACCCGCAGGCCCGGCAGAAATTGCCGATCAGTTCCCGGCGGTCCTTTTCGATCAATTCCCGGATTTCCCCTGTGACCACAGGGGGCTGGTCAAAATAACGGATGAACTCGTCTAGCTCGCTTTCCCGCTGTACGCCCCAGATCGGCAGTACGTTGTCAAACTGATCCAGCCAAGCATAGGCGGCGTCTGACCGGGTCAAAAGCCCGCCGGAAAGGCCCTTCATGGCGATAAAGCCCACATTATGCTCCCGGCAAAGCTGGACCAGCGCCAAATCCTTTTCGGTAGCAAGATAGCAAAACGGGAACTGCAGCGTTTCATATAAGCCGGACCGGACCGCTTCTTCCGCCACGTCAAGGCGGTGGTTCGTAATGCCAATGTGTCGGATCTTTCCCTGGGCCTTGGCTTCCAGCATCGCCTCGTACAGCCCTGTTCCATCCCCCGGTTTGGGGCAGAAGGACGGCGTGTGAAATTGGTATAAGTCGATATAATCAGTCCGCAGATTCCTCAAGCTGGTCTCCAGATGGTTCCAAAAAGTCTCTACATCCTTCGCGCCGGTTTTGGTCGCAATGGTGATTTTTCCCCGCACGTCCGATAGCGCGTGGCCAATCTTTTCTTCGCTGTCGCTGTAAGCCCGGGCCGTATCAAAAAAGGTGAATCCCGCGTCATAGGCTTTTCGCAGCAGCAGTGCGGCATATTCGGTGGACACCCGCTGGATCGGCAGGGCGCCAAAGCCGTTTTTGGGCGACTGGATGCCAGTTTTCCCAAGGGTTACACAGGCCATATTTTTCTTCCTTTCCGCATGGCGCGATCTTTATTTCAAAAACGCTTTAAACGCCCGGTAGGTCATGTATGTATCAATTTTGGAGACCAGTTCAAACGGCGCGTGCATGGACAGTACCGGTACGCCGATGTCCACTACGTCTGCGTTGTGCTTGGAAACTTCCACCGCAACGGTGCCACCGCCGCCCTGATCCACCTTGCCGATCTCTCCGGTTTGCCAAAGCACGCCCTCCCCGTCAAACAGGTCGCGGACAAAGCCCATAAATTCGGCCGTAGCCTCATTGCATCCCGATTTTCCCCGGGCGCCAGTGTATTTGGTCAGCACTGTGCCGTAGTTCGCATAGGCAATGTTACGCCGCTCCGCCACATCCGGGAAGGATGGGTCGAAAGCGCAGTTTACGTCGGCAGACAGGCATTTGGTATTGGTCAGCACCGTCCTGCCCTCAATGCCGTAAGGCTTGGCCAGGTCACTGATGAAATAGACGAAATAGTCGGAACCCATCCCGGTTGCGCCGGGGGAACCCACTTCCTCTTTGTCGGCCAGAACCGTTACATGGGTATATTCCGGCGCCGGCGCTTCAATCGCCGCCATCAGGGAGGTATAAGCACAAACTTTGTCGTCCTGGCCATAAGCGCCAATCAGACTGCGGTCAAAACCTACATCCCGGGGTTCAAACGCCGGAACCGCCTGCAAATCGGCAGACTGAAAATCGTTTTCTACAACGCCGTATTTGTCGAACAACAGCTTGGCGATGGCAAGCTTTACCTTTTGGCTCGCCTTGTCATCTCGAAAAGGCCGGGAGCCAATGACAATGTTCAGCTCCTCGCCGCGCACGCCGTCTCCCAGTTTGCGGGCGTCCTGGTCCTTGCTCAGATGGGGCAGCAGGTCGGTAATGGAAAACACCGGCTCACCGGGCTCGTCCCCTACCGAAACGGTAACGGCCTCTCCGCCTTTTTTCACAATCACGCCGTGCAGCGACAAGGGGATCGCCGTCCACTGGTATTTGCGGATGCCGCCGTAATAGTGGGTCTTAAAGTAGCCGATCTCCGCGTCCTCATACAAGGGGTTGGGCTTTAAATCCACCCGCGGGGAATCGATGTGGGAGGCGACCAGCCGGATGCCTTCTTTCATGGAGCGGGTACCGATCGTGGCAAAGCAAAGGGCTTTGTTGCGGTTGTTGTAATAAACCTTGTCGCCTGGTGCATACTTTTTGTCCGGGTCGAACGATACATATCCGTGCTCTTTCAGGATTTTGACCGTCTGGATCACAGCTTCCCGCTCGGTTTTGGCATATTTTAAAAATGCCTTATACCCTTCGCAGAATTCATCCGCTTTGGCGATCTCCCCGTCCGAAAGCACCTCCGCGCCGTTTTTCGGCGCTCTTAAAAGCTGCTCCTCCAAAAGTTGGCCCTGGGTCTTTTTTTCCTGTGGCATTTTGCATCCTCCTCGCAAATCAGAACTCGTACAATTTTTTATAAGTTTCTTTCGTATCCAAAACCTTTTCGACATACCGCCCGGTATCGCCGAAAGGGATTGTTTCAATATTTTGGCCGTCCGGGGTATACGTTTCGTCCTGCATCCATTTTTTAGCGTTGCCCCACCCCGCGTGATAGGCGCATAGGGCGTTGGCTTCGCTGCCGAACTCATCCAGCAGCGTCCGCAGCAGAAAGGCCCCGAACCGGATGTTGGTTTCGGGGTCAAACAGATCGTCGTAATCCGTGCCGCTTTCGTCCTTCATGCGGTACTGGATCCACTGAAAGGTCTCTTCGGTGATCTGCATCAGCCCCCGGGCGCCAACACTGGACTCGGCCCCCGGCCGGAAACTACTTTCGGTGCGGATGACCGCGAACACAAAAGCGGGCTCCAGCCCCTGCTCTTCGCAGGCGGCTAGGACCATCTCGCCATATCCCAGTGGATATGCTTTTTGATAGAAAAAACGCAGCGCTTTCCCTGCGCCAAAAACGCCCCCAGCCAGCAAAAGCACTGCCAGCAGCAACGCGCCGCCTTTCCGAATGACCAATTATCCACCTGCTTTCTCGTGTAAAAACTGGGCCAAGCGTCGGGCCTTTTCTTCCAATTCTTTTATTGTGCTGTCGTTTACCAGTATATAATCGGAACGCCTGGTATAAAAATCGTCGGTTTGCTGGGCGCCCATCCGCTTTTTTGCCGCCTCTGGCTCCAAATGATCCCGGGTCAAAATGCGCTTGTAGCGAAGCTTCTCCGGCGCGATCACAGAAATGACAGCACTACAAAACCGATCTGCGCCGCTTTCAAACAGAGTTGGCGCGTCGACCACCGCTAGCTTTTCGCCCGCTGATTCCAACAGCCCCAACTGCCGCTTTAATAAGGCTAAAATCGCCTTATGGGTGATCCGGTTGAGTACCGCCAGCCTCTCCGGATCCGGAAAGGCAATGGCAGCTATCCCCGCCCGGTCCAGGCTGCCGTCGGGGCGCAAAATCTCCCTACCGAACGCGCCGACCAGCTGCGAGAGGCATTCGCTGCCGGGTTCTACCGCTTCCCGCGCCAGCCGGTCACAGTCGATCACCGGAATGCCACAGTCCGCCAGCGCTCGGCTAACCGTACTTTTCCCCGCGCCGGTTTGCCCGGTCAGCCCCACCACCAAACAACCCATGCCGACACTCCTTTGCGTTTAAATCTTTACCACGTCAAACGCCGCCGCCCGCAAAAGCCGGTTGTACACCGCCAAACCCACGCCGTCCTTGGCCGGGCAATGGGCAAACACCAGCGCTGCGCCCAACTCGTCCAGCCGGCGCAACGCGTCGAACAGCGCGTGGGCCTGCTCTTCCGGATGCTCTTTTCCCCCGTAACAGACCACAGGGACTTTTAGCGCCGGCACATCCTCCGAAAAGCACAGGGCAAACACGCCGTTTTCTTTTCTTTCATTAACATAACGGACAAACGCCTCCTGCTGGCCGTCGATCAAAACAACCTTCGCCTTTGGCGCGTAATGCTTGTATTTCATCCCCGGTGAAGCGGCCTTCTGTCCTTCGGCCATGGGATGGGTCACCGCCGGATCCACACGGACTTCTCCCAGCACTTCCCGCAGCTGCTCGACCGTTACCCCGCCGGGCCGCAGGACAGTAGGAATTTGCCTTACCAGCGAAATAACGGTGGATTCCAACCCCACCCCGCAGCTACCGCCGTCCACAATGGCGTCTACGCGACCCATCAAATCGTCGATGCAATGTTGGGCCGTGGTCGGGCTGGGACTGCCGGACAGATTGGCGGAGGGCGCCGCAATCGGTTTGCCGCTGCGCCGAATCAGTTCCCGAGCGATTAGGTTGCTGGGGAACCGGATGGCCACTGTGTCCAGTCCGCCGGAAACCGCGTCCGGCACTCTGGATGTTTTGGGCAGCACCATGGTCAAGGGACCCGGCCAAAATTCCAGCGCCAGCCGAACCGCCACTTCGGGGATTTCCCGCGCCAGCTGGGGCAGCATCTCCGTATCGCAAATATGCAAAATCAAAGGATTGTCGCTGGGCCGCCCTTTTGCTTGATAGATGGCGTGTACCGCGTCCTCGTTTAGGCCGTTGGCCCCCAGGCCGTATACGGTCTCGGTGGGGAACGCCACCAACCCGCCACGGGCCAGGATATCCGCCGCCTGCTGCAACTCGTCCGGATTTTCAAAAATCGAGGCGATTTTAAAAATCTTGGTCTCCATCCTATTCTTCTCCCTGGCTTTTGAGCTTTTCCGCCTGGTCGTAGGCCCGCAGCGCATCCACCACCTCGTCCAGGTCCCCGTTGAGGATCGCTTCCAGCCGGTACAAAGTCAAGCCGATGCGATGGTCGGTCAGGCGGCCCTGAGGATAGTTGTAGGTACGGATGCGTTCCGACCGGTCGCCGGTGCCCACCTGGAGTTTCCGCTCGGAAGCGATTTTTGCGTTCTTCTCCTCAATCATCCGTTCATAAAGGCGGGAACGCAAGATTTTCATAGCTTTTTCTTTGTTTTTATGCTGGCTGCGTTCATCCTGGCACTCTACCACTGTTCCGGTGGGCAGATGGGTGATCCGGATCGCCGATTCGGTTTTGTTGACGTGCTGGCCGCCTGCGCCGCTGGAACGGTAGGTATCGATCTGCAGATCACCGGGGGCGATTTCCAGCTCCACTTCTTCCGCCTCGGGCAGCACCGCCACCGTAACGGTGGAGGTGTGGATGCGACCCTGGGTTTCGGTCTCCGGAACCCGCTGCACCCGGTGAACGCCGCTTTCAAACTTCAGCTTAGAATAAGCGCCCTCCCCTTCGATAGAGAAACTGATTTCTTTAAAACCGCCCAGCTCGGTCTCGTTAGCGTTTAAAATCTCGGATTTCCACCGCTTGGTCTCCGCGTACATGGAATACATCCGGAACAGGGAATTGGCAAACAGCGCTGCCTCGTCTCCGCCTGCGCCGCCCCGGATCTCGATGATGACGTTTTTATCGTCGTTGGGGTCCTTGGGCAAAAGCAAAATTTTCAGCTCTTCCGCCAGCCTATCCATGTCAGCGCGGCTGGCCGCAAGCTGTTCTTCCACGATCTCTTTAAAATCCTTGTCCAGCCCGCCCTCTTCCAAGAGTTCCTTGGCCTCCTCTAAAGAAGCCTCGGCTTTTTCATATTCACGGTACTTTTCCACGATGGGCATCAGGGTCTTGTGTTCTTTCATCAGGCTCTTATATTGGTTATTGTCGCTGACCACTGCCGGATCCATCAATTTTTCGTTGATCTGCTCGTAGCGGGTGGCAACACCTTTCAATTTTTCAAGCATACATATCCTCCGTTATTTCAAGATCATGGTTCAGCTTTTTGCCGGAATTTATTTTTTGCAGCAAAAAAGCTAGGTATGTTCCTCCGCGCGGGAAATTTTCCGGATGTTTTTTTCCACCTTACTGCGCGGCGCCATCACCTCACGGCCGCAGCCCAGACAGCGGATTTTAAAATCCATCCCGACCCGCAAAACCAGGAAACGGTTTTCGCCGCAGGGATGGTTTTTTTTCATCGTCAGCATATCGCCTACCTGGACGTCCAATACGCGCACCTCGCTTTTTCTCATATACGAAAGTTAGTATACCAGATTTTGTGTGTAAATGCCAATTTTTTTCATCGATTATTTTGTCTTTGCGGGCAAAAATAATCAAGATCTTCGATCGCTTTGTACGCCAAAACACATTTCCCCTCCACCACGGCCAAACCCATCGGCGCATCGCCCTAAAATGCTCCGTTCCACCTTTAGAAAGAGCAGTTATAAAAAGTCAAGGGGAAAGACGAAAAAAGATAAGTATCTAGGTGGGATAAAAAAGGGACGACAAAAGCCCCTGAGCGAAGCCCAGAGGTAAGGAAAAAGTAGAGCTCGTCAGGGGCAAATAATGACGATGGCCTTGGAGATGCCCCTCCAGTCGAGAGCCTGTCCACAGCGGTCACAGTAAGTTTGGTACTCGCGTTCCATCGTTGTTAGGCAGCGGGGACAAACAGGAAAGCATGTCACCCCGGATAGAGAACGAAAACAGCGTATGGCCGAGACCGGCGCGGGTGTCCGGTAAGAGACGGCTTCTTCAAAGTCAATGATGACGCAGGGCTTAGGCATTACCATCACCCCCATCCCAAAGCAAAACCATCTCAAGCAACAGTTCCGCAAACCGCCGACGTCGTTCTGGAGTCAATTCAGATAGAAGTTGGAGGGTGCCCAGCAGCTTTAGCAGGATGTCAAGCTGTCCTTGTGAAAACGCGCCGGAGACAAGAACAGATGTGTCCACACCCAGCTTTCTTGCCAGATGCTCGATGGTGGCTGCGTTGGGGTTGCCGCCGCCAGACAAATACTCCTGCAAGGTGGAACGGGATATCTCCAGTTCCGCTGAGAATTCGTTCAAGGATTTGCCGCTCTCTTCCTTTAGGGCGCGTATAACGGCTGCCATATTTCGTTGGATGTCCACAAAACTCCCCCTTTTCTTACATCATAAGGGAAAGTTCGGCAGCGTGGTTGACCGTTAAGAACGCATATCGTACCGTTATTCCGGTACGCGCACCTCATAGGGGCGGTTTTCTCTGAGTATAAGAGGATGTTGCAGAGCTTGCGGGCCACAGCGCCGACGGCAGTAAGATGATGCTCGCCTCTGGCGCGGAGGGACTGGTAATACACGGAGAGGACGGGGTCGCAAAAAGCCGCCCTGGAGGCGGCCAGCCAGATGGCACGGCGCAGATATGGCAAGCCGCGTTTGGATATCTTCTGCCGGGTTCCGGTGAACTCCCCGGACTGAGTCACCTTAACGTCCAGTCCGGCAAATGCAACCAGCTTGCCCGGCGCGTCAAAGCGGTTGACGTCGCCTATCTCGCTTAAGATGATGGCGCCCAGCGTATCCCCGATGCCGGGGATAGTGGTTATATAGCTGCCGGTCTGTTTGAGCAGGACGACGATCTGCTCTTCTAATTCTTCGATCTGTCTTTCCAAAAACTCCATCTGCTCAATGAGCTGCCTGATCTGGAAAGCGAAGGCGTCCTTGGCAAAGCCCACCCCGAAGGAGCCGGCGGCTACGGCTTTCAGCAGCTCCGCTTTCTCCCTGCCAAACCGGACATGGCTGGCTTTCTCCAATAGGCTCGTCAGCTTCCGGGTGGAGACGGTGAGCATATCCTCCGGCGTCGGATATTTAGACAGCAGTTCCTTCGACGCCACCCCAAAGGTGTCTGAGAACGGCCCGTCATATTCCGGGAACACCTGCAATGACACGCCGCTTGCAGTTCCCGCAGGCGTCCACCAGCGCCAGACGATAGCGGCTCAACTGCCGCATGGCGACGATGGCCTCTTCTGAGAGCTGCGTTGTGGAAAACTGTCCGAAGCGCATGACTTGGGCGATGATAAAGCTGTCCTTACTGTCGTTCTTCGTCTGCCGGATGTACATCTTCCGGAACGCCTCGGATTGGATAGGGTTTATGACTCTTACCTCATAGCCCTGCTCCAGAAGATACGCATGGACGCTTAACCAGTAATGCCCTGTCGCCTTCATTCCGATGAGCAGGTTGTCCTTCACAATGGCAAGACGCTCGAACAGAGCCAGCAGCTTCTCGCATCCTTCCTTGCTGTTAGAGAACGAGAGACTGTCCAGCAACGCCTTTCCTGCCTCGTCTATGACGCTGGCCTCATGACTGCGCTTGGCGATGTCGATCCCACAGTAGTACATGGTGAAGCCTCCTGTTTCAGTTTCCAGACAGAGTTCCCTCACGCTTCTTTGCGGAATACAACCTCGTTAGATATGCAGCGCCAAACGCTATCCAGCTCATTCGTGTCAACCCGCAAAGACAGTGGCGCAATTCTTTCTTTGGAAGCTTTACTTCAAGGAGTGCATCTGCTCCCTCTGTCTGCTGGCCTTATTATCCCACATGGCCTGTGGAACAACAAGTGGGTCTTATTCGGTTTCCCACCGTTTCTAAACCGTAAATCCATTATACGAGGAGAAAAATATGAAACAGATCACCTGTGAATTTCCCGACCTTGATTCGGCCGAGCAGGCAGCCCATACGCTGCGCCGGCAGGGCTACTCCCTCCTTGAGGAAAGCCTTGCCTCCGAAGAATATCAAACAAAAACCCTGCCGGTGGCCATGGCTGGCCAGCTGATGAGCTTTCCCTCCCAACCGGTGCCGGACGGGTTCGTCCTTCTGCACCCGGAAAGCGAAACGCCCCACGCCTTGGGGTGCACCCTCCGCCTTTCCTGCCCGGACGAGCAGGCAGGGCAGATCCACAGCCGCCTGCTTACCTTGGGCGGATCCGGCGTTGTCATCCAGTAAACCGTCATATCCCAGCAGGCTGTTTCATATATATTTTCCAGAGAAGTCCCTTCGGGGCAAAACATGCGCGGCAGCGGTGTTGAACAAAGCCGGGCAGAATGGAGGAAGAAATGAAACGATATCTGCCGGAAGGCTGTTTATGGAATACGCCGGAAAATACAGCGGCTCTTAAAAGTGCGGCGACGCTGCAGGAAAGCTGGCGGGATGGCCGGATTTTAGAGGCTCGCGTTATTTTATGTGATTCCGGCCACAACCTGATCGTCGATCTGGGCGGCATCAAAGGAATCATCCCAAAAGAAGAAGGCGCCATCGGCATCCGCGATGGTTCCACCAAAGATATCGCCTTGATTTCCCGGGTCAACAAGGCCGTCTGCTTCCGCATCCAGCGTTTTGAAAAGGGGCCGGGCGGCGAAACGGTCGCCCTGCTTTCCAGGCGGCAGGTACAAGAGGAATGTATGGAATCCTATGTGAAAAAACTCTCTCCGGGCGACGTGATCCCAGTACGGGTCACCCATCTGGAACCTTTCGGCGCTTTTGTGGACATCGGGTGCGGCATCCCCTCCCTCATCCCGATCGACGCCATTTCTGTCTCCCGCATTTCCCACCCCAGGGATCGTTTTTCTCCTGGGCAGCAGATTCGGGCGGTGGTTCGCCAGGTGGAACCGGAAGGGCGGGTTTCCCTAACACATAAAGAGCTGCTGGGAACCTGGGAAGAAAATGCGGCGCTGTTCTCCCCCGGGGAGACTGTGGCCGGCGTGATCCGCTCGTCCGAAAGCTACGGCGTATTCATTGAGCTGACCCCCAACTTGGCAGGGCTGGCGGAACCGCGGGACGATGTGTATCCCGGCCAGCACGCCAGTGTTTTCATCAAAAGCCTGATCCCGGAAAAAATGAAGGTAAAGCTGATTTTGGTAGACGCCTTCGACGCGGCCTATCCGGCCCAGTCTGTCCGCTACTTTGTGCAGGACGACCATCTAGCCCGCTGGCAGTACTCCCCTCCAGTCTGCAAAAAGGTCATTGAGACCATCTTTGACGAATTTTAGGTTACATAGGCTTTTCTTCCTGCATTTTAGCGGCGGTTTTTTGTATGGCCCCATATCCGCGCCGTTTCGGCGCGCCTGTGCAAAGGTGATGCAAAAGGACTGTGGAACAATCGTTCCATAGTCCTTTTTTTATGCCGTTTTTTCTTTCCACCTTTTGTTATTGACATTTTATTAAGATTTGATAGAATTGAAATATTAGTCTATTTGAATCGAAAGGAAGAAATTTTGAATGGTAGAATCACAAAAAAAGGCGGTTCGGAAAGGGGATCTGACTGAGGGCGGCATCGTCTCTAAGTTGACCCTTTTTGCCCTTCCTCTCATTGCGGGCAATATTGTAAACCAGCTTTATAACGTGGCAGACTCGGTGGTCGTCGGCAACTTTGTAGGCTCCGACGCGTTGGCCGCCGTAGGCGTCTGTTTTTCGGTCATGATGTGTTTTAACGCGCTGTTTTTCGGTCTATCCATGGGCGCCGGCATTCTGATTGCCCAATGTTTTGGTGCAAAGCGGCAAAAGCAATTACAGGACGCAATCAACACGTCTTTTACCCTGACGCTGATCTTGGGCGCCACCATCACCGTACTAGGCGTCCTCCTAAGCCGTGGCCTTCTTGGCCTGATGCAAACACCGGCGAATATTATGGACGATTCGGCCACCTATTTGTCGATTATCTTTTTCGCCACCATCGGCAATCTGATCTACAATATGGGCAGCGGCATTCTGCGCGGCATGGGCGACTCTCGCTGGCCGCTGATTTTTTTGATTTTCTGCTCGGTCATGAATGTTCTGTTGGATCTGATATTCGTTATTTTTCTCGATATGGGCGTTGCAGGCGTTGCCTGGGCAACGCTCCTCTCCCAGTGTGCCTCCGCCGTGCTGGTGCTTTTGCGGATCCATTTTGGCGGCTATGCGGCCCGGATTCAGTTTAACCATCTGGGCATCCAAAAGGATAGCCTGATGCACATTCTGCGCTTGGGGCTGCCTTCCGGCATTCAGGAAATGACCTTCTCCGTCGGCATGATGGTCGTCCAATCCTTTGCCAACGGTTTTGGCTCCAACTTTATTGCTGCCAACAGTATCATTATGAAGGTAGACGGTTTTGCCGTCATGCCCATGATGGGCCTTGGCAGCGCCATCGCCACCTTTGTGGGGCAGAATATGGGTGCCGGAAAGCTGGAACGCACCAGAAAAGGGATCCGCGCCGCCACCGTCATGGTAACCGGCCTTGGCCTTTTGATGGGCATCCTCTTCCTGGCGTTCGGCCACTATTTGATCCGTGCCTTTACCAGTAACGCACCTGTTATTGAAATGGCCATGAAGGGCCTGCAATTTCTCGCTTTCGTTTACACGATTATGGGGATCGGTTCTGTCGTCAGCGGTGCTATGCGCGGCGCAGGCGCTTCCATCGCCCCGATGGTCACCTCCCTTTGTGGCCTTTTGATCCGGATCCCGGTGGCGTATTTTGCCGCAGTCCTGCCTCGCAATTACATGGGGCTTTTTGTCGCTATGGCAAGTGCCATGGCCGTCAACTGTATTTTAATCAGCATCTACTATTTTAAAGGGAACTGGCGTTCCAAAACGGTTGTCCATGCGGAACCACAAATCGAATAATCCTTTCTATGTAATAAAACAGGCCGCCCGGCTATGGCGCACACCCACAAGGAAGTAATTGGATAGTTGCAGGGCAGCATAGCGTTTTGCTATGCTGTCTTGCTTTTTCTCTGCCGTTCAACCGTTTGTGCTTCATCTGCTGTATCAATGCTCCCGATGAAGTTCCAAACAATCTCCACCTTTTGGCGGCGGCGCCCGCTGGACTTATCGGGAGCGTGGACGATTATCTTCTTCACAAACTCGTTGACGATGGTGGGCGTCAGTTCCCGTATTCCCACATACTTGCGGATAACGGCGGCAAAGCTGTCAAAATCGGCTTTGTCCTGTTCGTAGCTGTTGACCGCCATTTGCTCGGACTTCACAAACTCCGTCAGTTCTTTCTGCTCCGCTTCATACTCGACGGACAGCTTCAAAAACCGTTCGTGGGAAATCGCACCCGTTAT
>JAQUYD010000014.1 GCA_028692035.1 Oscillospiraceae bacterium | reverse complement strand
TTTTTTGTAAATGGGATCCATCATGGGATCGGCGGGGTAGAAGGCTTGTTTGGAGGGGTTGAGTTTGAGCCCTGCCAGCTTTTGATCGCGGAATGCGTGATCCAGCACCTCCAGCGCGTCGGGACGGTAGGGATCCACGCTGGCAAAGCCGATAAACCGGTCGGGCGCCGCGGCCACAATCTGCTCGATTTCGTCGTTGGAAACGATCCAGCCGCCGTAACGAGTGGTCAGATCTAGGGGCAACAGGACAAAACGGTCGATGCCCTCGTGATCCATCCGGGTGAACAGCACATCGAAGTTTTTGTTGCCGCCACCGTTGCCGCCGGAGGGTTTGCCGGTCATGGCGATGGGGGCGGACAGGGCATCTTTTATCCGGCGTTGGAATACCCGGTCCCGAAAAGCGCGGGATTCTGGATCCTGCGCGACTTGGGGAAAGCCGTTGGGATGGACATGCACGTCAATTACCATTGGTATGATCGCTCCTTCCTAATACAAAAACAAAGCGAAAGGTATGGCCCGCCTGCCTGTTAGTACGGATCAAACATGGCGACGATTTGGGCAGACAATGCGGCGCCTTCCTTTTGGCATTCGGGAATGGATTTTCCGGTCATAATGCCGTGCATAAAGCCCGCCAGGAACGAGTCCCCCGCGCCGACGGTGTTGACCACCTTTTCCGCCCGGACAATCCCCGCACTGTAAAATTCTTTTCCGTCATAAACCAAAGAACCGTCCTCGCCAAAGGTGGCAACCACCAGGGTGGGGCCCAGGCTCTGGTATTTCTTCATCAGCTCTTTGACGCGTTCGTCCCGCTGCGGATAGGACATGAAAGCGTAGTCAATGTTTTTTAGCAGGGTTTCGGTTTCGGTGTGCCGCTCATAAGAGGTGGACAGATCGAAGATGATTTTGCATCCCGCTGCCTGTAGCTCGGCTAAGTATGGGTACAGAACCTTGGAAAACTCGGTGTGGACATAGTCGTAGCCTTTTAAGAAATCCACGTCGTCTTGGGTCAGTTCCCAACTGTCCATTACGCCGGGGATGTTTTTCACATGGACCCGATCGTTGTTTCCGGTCATTTCCATGATCATAAACGAAGTTTCGCCGGGTAGCACATGCAGATGGGAGGAATCCACCCCGTATTTTTTGAGCACTTCGAACATTTCTTCTCCGTATTGGTCGGGGCCGACAGCGCTGACCACGGCACACTCAACGCCCATCTTGGCCAGATTGACCAGCGCGTCGAAGCCGTTGCCTGCAGGGTAATGGCGGTTATCCAGGTTGGCGTAGTTGTCAACACAGGTAAAACCGGCGGTTGCAATTTTCATCATATTCCCTCCTGTTTTTCGGGATGCCTAATTTTGGAAAAGTGGAACCAACTTCATCTTATTATAGGGAAAAAGAGCTGTCAATTATGGAGAAGCGACAAAGAAACGCCAGTTTTTTGTGAGCTTTGCAATAGCGTTTTTCTCCTCCGTGCAGAATCTTGCTATGGGTTTGGAACCATATCCGGGATTGGTTCTGAAAGCGTGGAAGAACACAAAAATTTTTTTACAGGTTTGGGCTGCTTTTGCAGCGGACATACAACAGGGCGGCGAAGAATCATTCTTCGCCGCCCTGTTGAGCGATGGTTATGCGCCATAAGTCTCCACGGTTACAGATAGGATGGTCACATCCTCCAAAGGACGGTCGCTTTCGTCGGTTGCGACGGCCGCAATGGCATCCACGACAGCCATCCCCTCGATTACCTGGCCAAAAACGGTGTGCTTACCATCCAGCCAGGGGGTGCCGCCTTCCGCCTCATATTTGGCGATAGCCCGCGCGTCCACGCCGCCGCTTTTCATCGAATCTTTTTGCCCATCCTTTAGGTTGGGGGTCTGGACAATAAAAAACTGGCTGCCGTTGGTATCGGCGCCGGAATTGGCCATGGACAGCGCGCCTCGGAAGTTAAAAAGCTGGTCGGAGCATTCGTCTTTAAAATAGCCCCGGTTGCCGGCCACGTCGGTATAAATGCTGTAGCCGCCGGAACCGGTACCGGTGGGGTCGCCGCCTTGGATCATGAAATCGGCCATGACCCGGTGAAAAGTGACACCGTCATAATAGCCTTCTTTGGCGAGGGTGAGAAAATTTTCCACTGCCAGAGGAGCCTGCTCAGGAAAAAAGCGCAGCTTGATGGTTCCCAGCGAGGTTTCCATTACGGCGATTTCTTCGCCCGCCTGGAGGGAGGATTCCTGCAGCAGCGGCCCGGAGGGAGTTTTCCCGCAGCCGGACAGGCCGCAGAACAGAAGCAGTGAGATCAAAAGAAAACAAATGGCTTTTTTCATGTGAGGTTCTCCTTTGTTGTCAGATGGCCGCGCTGTCCCGGACGATTTTTCCGTCCTGGATACGAATGATCCGCGGCGCCGTTTGGGCCACGACAGGGTCGTGGGTGATGAGGATCAGGGTGCGGCCCTGCCGCCACAGGCCGCAAAGCAGCTCCATGATCTGCTGCCCAGCGGACGAATCCAGGTTGCCGGTGGGTTCGTCCGCCAAAAGCACCGGCGGCGAGCCGGCGATGGCCCTGGCGATGGCCACCCGCTGTTGCTGCCCGCCGGAAAGCTGCCCTGGCAGGTGGCTTGTCCGTTGGGACAGCCCTACCCGCTCCAACGCCCGGGCCGCAAGAGCGCTGCGCTGGGCGCGGGGGATGCCCCGGTATAGCAGCGGCAGTTCCACATTTTCCTGCGCGCTTAAACCGGGCACCAGGTTGAAGCTTTGAAAAATAAAACCGATCTGCTGGTTGCGGATACGGGAAAGCCGCCGGTCATCCAGCCCGGACACGGCCTTTCCGTCTAACAAATACGCCCCTTGGGTGGGGAAGTCTAAACAGCCTAAAAGATTCATCAGGGTCGATTTTCCCGATCCGGAATGGCCGATAATCGCCGCAAATTCTCCCCGTTGGATCGAAAGGGTCACCCGGTCCAACGCATGGATCTGCGCTTCGCCGGAGCCGTAGATTTTTGAAATGTCGGTCAGCTGGATCAATGGTTCCATGTATCATCCCGTCCTTTGGCAAACTCTTTAACAGTATGCCCGGGAACCGACCAGAATTTCCGGCAAAACAACAAAAAAGACGAAATCAAAAGGATTTCGTCTTTTGGTGACCCGTACGAGAATCGAACTCGTGTTACAGCCGTGAAAGGGCCGTGTCTTAACCGCTTGACCAACGGGCCGATTTATCTTCAATCCCCGACGGGAGAGAATTCACATGGTAGCGGTAGGTGGATTCGAACCGCCGACACTGCGGGTATGAACCGCATGCTCTAGCCAACTGAGCTATACCGCCACGTTTGTTGCGCTTAATATCAGGCGAAGATTATTATATCCAATCAGGGGCGGTTTGTCAACAGTTTTCGGGATTTTTTTTCGCATTGGAGCGGGGCCTAGCCTGCCGGAGCAGAAAGTGTTCCGCAAGGGCAGGGGGCGGAAGCCGCCGCCACATCTTTGTGGGCCTATGGGCGGGCAAACACGACCTCCGCCGCAAAACAGCGTTCTTCGCCTCGATGTCCGCCAAGGTACCAGCTGTCCGGCCCGATCTGGCAGCCGGTGATCCGCAGCTCATCGCCTAAAAACGCTTCGTGCTCATATAAAAGCGTCGCTTTGCGAATGGGGCGGCCTTTCATCCAAACAGCGGGCAGAAAGTCGCAGATCATATCACCGTACACGGCGTTATTCACATGGCGGTTGCCGTCTAGATCCGAGTAGCGGATGGGACGTGTGCCAAGCGCCGCCGCATCGGCCGGTTCCGGGATGCGCTGCCGGGCGATGGCATTATCAAAATCTACAGGATCAAAGGGATAGGCCCACCCGAAGGAGGAGGGGCGCAGGACCTGGTGAGTCTCATAGTCGGCCAAAATCCAGGCGGCTTTGCCGAGGATTGGCGCAGTGCCATCCGCCGTCAGCTGAGTTTCCCGCAAAAAGAATACCCCCTTCGGCGGATGGGGCCGGGTGCGGACCGTTACCTGCTGTTCCGGCTGGGGGCTACCTTCAAACAAGACTTCCATCCGGGAAAGCAGAAAGACCTGGTGGGACGCCATCAGCTTTTCGTAAGGGTAGCCCAGCGCGTCCAGATGGCGGCTGGCCGCATCCTGCATATGCCGCAGGGCGGCGGACAGTTTCATCCGCCTGTGCAAATCCGCCTCGGAAGCGGACAGGGTAAAAGAATCTTCAAAAAATGCCATACCTACCTCCTGCCTACAATGGCTTTTGCTCTTCACACAGCCGGGCGGCCAGCGCGGAAAGATCGTCTTTATCGAAAAACTCGATCGAGAGTTTTCGGTTTTTCCCTTGGGCGGTGATCTGGACATGGCGGCCCAGCACCTGGGTCAGGGCCAGTTCTAGCTCGGTGTAATAGGTGTCGCGCTCCTTTTTGGGAGCTGGCCGGGCCGGTTTTTGGGCAGACTGGGCCAGTTTTTCGGTTTCCCGCACGCTCAGATGTTTTTGCACCGCCAGCCGTGCCGCTTCTAAAATGGCGGCTTCTTCTTCCAGCGCCAGCAGCGCCCGGCCGTGGCCCGCCGACAGGGAGCCGCGTTGGATCAACTCCACCACCGGGTCCGGAAGGGCTAGCAGTCGCAAACTGTTGGCGATGGCCGGGCGGGACTTGCCAATGACCTTGGCCACCTGCTCCTGGGTCATTTGATATTCTTCCATCAGCGAGCGATAGCCCAACGCTTCCTCCAAGGGGTTCAGATCCTGCCGCTGCAGGTTTTCGATGAGAGCCAGCTCCATGGTCTCATTGTCGGTAAGATCACGGATGACCACCGGCACCTCGGAAAGGCCCGCCATGCGGGAAGCCCGCCAGCGCCGCTCGCCGGCTACCAGCTGGTAGCCGCCGCTGGGAAGGGGGCGCACCAGCAAAGGCTGGATGACCCCGTGCTCCCGGATGGAATCGGCAAGATCTGCCAATGCGGATTCGTCAAATTCTTTTCTCGGCTGGCCGCGGTTGGGCTCAATTTCGGAGATCCGCAGCGTCACCGGTCCGTTGTCGGTGGTGTTATCGATAAACAATGCGTCCAGGCCCTTTCCCAGGCCGCCTTTTCTGGATGCCATAAGCGATCCGCCCTTCTGCGGGGATTAGCCGCGGTTTTTGGAGAGAAATTCCTCCGCAAGCTCGCCATAAGCGGTGGAGCCTTTGGAGTTGCGGTCAAAATAAAGGACCGGTTGCCCGTAGCTGGGTGCCTCGGACAGGCGCACATTCCGGGGAATCGTCGTTTTGTAGACTTTTTGCGGGAAGAATTTTTTGACTTCTGCCACAACCTGCATGGTCAGGTTTAGGCGGCCGTCGTACATGGTCAGCAACACGCCCTCCAAATCCAGGGTAGGGTTGTAAAGCCGCTTTACTTGCCGGACGGTGGCGACCAGCTGGCTTAAACCCTCCAGCGCATAATATTCGCACTGGATCGGCACCATCAGCGTGTCGCTGGCGGCCAAGGCGTTGAGGGTGATGAGCCCCAAGGAGGGGGGGCAGTCGATCAAAATAAAATCGTAGCTGGCTTTTACCGGCGCCAGCGCTTTTTTTAGCCGCATTGTCCGGTCGTCCATTTCTACAATCTCGATCTCCGCGCCAGCCAGCGCAATGTTGGAAGGAAGGACGTCCACGTTTTCAAACTCGGTGGAAAGGATGATCTCCTCTGCATTGGCGGCGCCGATCAAAAGATCATAAGAGGATTTCATCAGATTGCGTTTGTTTACGCCAAAGCCGCTGGTGGCGTTTCCCTGGGGGTCGATATCTACCAGTAGGACCTTTTTCCCTTTGGCCCCGATCCAGGCGGCGAGATTGACGGTGGTGGTCGTTTTACCGACCCCGCCTTTCTGGTTGGCGATCGAAATGATTTTGCCCATAAAAGTCCTCCCGTATGTGTTGTCGGAACAAATCCGCCATAACAGCGGTCAAAAATTATTATAACACCGACGAAACAGCCTTTCAACCGAAAAATGGGATGTTTCACGTGAAACATCCCAAAGAACGGTTATTTTACGGTGCGGGCAAGGAACAAGCAGGGATTGTCCGCGTCCCAAAAGGTAGGGAACAGCTCCAGCGGGAGAAATCCCTCCCGGAGATAAAAAGCTCGGGTGCTGTCGTAAGGAGGGTAGTTGGCGGATTCATCCAAGGTTTTCACCGTCAAAAAGACAAAACCCTCCTGCCTGCACCAGTCCAGAATCGCCTGTACCAGCTGGTGCCCAAGCCCCCGATGCTGATATGGTTCCAACACGCCGATATTATAAATGTCCGCAGTATAAGGGTTGTGGATTTTTACAGCCGCAAAGGCCGCCGGTTCTGTTCCGTCGAGCACGGCGAAAAACGGGTAATCCCGATGGATTTTCGCCTTGCGGTCGATGTCCTCCGGCGGGGAAAACCACAAAGGCAGTTTGTGCATCACAGTTAAGGTGATAGCCTCCTTCTGTGCGGGGTCGGTAATCAAAGAAACTTCCATGGGCGCCTCCCTTTTTTAATAAGATGTGTTTAGTATAGCACAAAGAAAAAGCCCCCACAACCACAACCTTTGGCTGACCGGCCCAGGCGTGGAAGGGGGGATTTTTCCTCGGTTTGGGAAAGCTTTGTGATGGCGGGGCAGGGAAAGCCCCAGGATCTATCAAAAGCGGAAAACCGCTAATGACCGGAAGTTACGCGGGTTTTGCAGTTTGATGCGGCTCTTTTGGAATGCGGATGGTCAATTCGATGAAGGCGCCCTGATCTTCCCGGGCGGACTGCACGGCCAGCCCGGCGTCGGTCATGGTTTTGACCGCTTTATCGATGGTGTTCATAAACAGCCGAATGTCTTTGCAGATAAACAAGCGGGTGGGTTTTTTCATTTTTTGCCGGGCTAGAAGGGTTTCAATATATTGTTCTGCCTGGGAGACGGTCATGTTTTTTTGGCAGATGGTTTTGACCGCCGCCAGCTGCGCCGCCTCGTCCGGCAGCTTTAGTAGCGCGCGCCCGTGGCGCTCAGCAAGCCCGCCTTGACGCATGCGTTCCTGAACGGAAGGGGGAAGACGTAATAGCCGCAGCTTGTTGGCCAAGGTGGATTGGGCAAGGCCCAGTTTGACGGCGGCTTCTTCCTGGGTCACGCCCCAGTAGCCGATGAGCCGGCTGATCCCCTCCGCCTGATCGAACACGTCCAGATCCTGGCGCTGAATGTTTTCAATCAGCGCCAGCACGGCCGACTCCTGCATGGTGCAGCTTTTTACGATGGCGGGAACGTGGGTGTGGCCCAGCAGCAGGCAGGCGCGGCAGCGGCGTTCGCCTGCAATCAGCTGGTATTTGCCCGGCCCCGCCTCCCGGACGGTCACCGGTTGCAGCAGGCCGTTGGCATCAATGCTTTGAGCCAGCTGTTGCAGCGCGCCTTCCTCGAAGCGGGTGCGGGGCTGCGCCGGATTCACCATAATCTGGGCCAGGGGAATAGACCGCACCCGATCCTTCCCGATGTTTGCAAATGCCATGCCGTTCCCTCCTTTGTGTGGGGCTTGTCCTTGCCCTCTAGGACCAACATAACACAATTATGCATCGGAATCCATCTAAAAAAATCGCAAAAAAAGCCGGTATCCAACAGATACCGGCAGCCCCCGACGTTACAGTAACGGGGATTTTGCCATTTTTGCAGCGTTTCGGGGATATTTTGTCGAGGTTTGCGATATTTTTTTTATGCGGATCAAAGTTCGGCCGCTGCCGTCGGGCAAAGAATAGAAAAGACTCGTCTCCAATCGGCCGCCCAGTAGGTGAACGGCTTTTTTGGCTTCTGCTGTTTCTTCTGCCGCGTTGCTGCCCTTTAGGGCGAAAAACATCCCGCCGGGTTTGACATAGGGCAGGCAGTATTCGGAAAGTTCCCGCAGATTGGCGACAGCCCGGGCCGTCGCCAGATCAAACTGTTCCCGCAGCGCGGGAAGGCGGCCGCCATCCTCAGCGCGGCAGTGGATCGTCTGTCCGGAAAGGCCGCAGTCCGCTAATACCGTTTCTAAAAAAGTCAGCCTTTTTTGGAGGGAGTCCAGCAGGGTGACCCGCAGGTCCGACCGCCAGATCAAAAGGGGGATGGCCGGGAATCCGGCGCCGGTGCCAACGTCGATAAGGGCTCCGCCCTGGGGGGGCGGCGCCATGGAAAAGGGGAGGATGCTATCCAGAAAATGCTTGATGAGGATACCTTCCGGATCGGTGATGGCGGTAAGGTTCATCCTCTGGTTCCATTCCACTAAAAGCTCTGCATAATGGTCCAGCTGTTCCATCTGCTCGCCGGACAGGCGGATATTCTGGGCGGCAAACACCTGCTCCATTCGTCCAAGGTCAATCATTCTGCGCGCCCCCTTTGCTCCAATGATCCAGCCAAATCAGCAGTACCGAAATATCCGCCGGGGAGACCCCGGAGATCCGGGATGCCTGCCCGATGCTGCGGGGCTGGATTTTGCCAAGCTTTTCCGCCGCCTCCAGCCGTAGGCCGGTGACCGCGCTATAATCCATTTCCTTCGGCAGCAGCTTTGATTCCAGCCGCCGCATCTGATCTACTTCCTGTTGTTGCTTTTTGATGTACCCTTCGTATTTGAGCAAGATCTCCGCCTCTTCGGTTACTGCCGCAGGAAGAACGGGCCGCAGTGGGTCAAAAGGCGCTAAATCCTTGTAGGAAACCTGTGGCCGCCGAATCAATTCGCCTAGCCGAAAGCCGGTGGAGATGGGAGATGTTTCACGTGAAACAAGCAGATCGTTAAGCGCCGGGGTGGGCGGGACGACCGTGCGCTCCAGCCGGGACACCTCTTCCTCGATGAGCTGTTGCTTATGCAGAAAATCTTGATACCGCTCCTTGGAAATCAGCCCGATCTCGTATCCCAACGGGGTAAGGCGGGCGTCGGCGTTGTCCTGCCGCAAAAGCAGCCGGTATTCGGAGCGGGAGGTCATCATGCGGTAAGGGTCGGAGCAGCCTTTGGTCACCAGGTCGTCAATCAGGGTACCGATGTAGGAGCCCGCCCGATCCAAAACCACCGGATCCTGCCCCCGGCAAGCCCGGGCGGCGTTAATGCCCGCCACCAGCCCCTGGGCCGCCGCCTCCTCATAGCCGGAAGTGCCGTTAAACTGCCCCGCACCATATAGGCCGGTTAAAGACTTGAATTCCAAAGAGGGCTTTAGGGACAGGGGATCCACCGAGTCGTATTCGATGGCGTAGGCGTTGCGCATGACCTTTACCTGGGAAAAGCCCTTGATGGTTTTATAAAACGCCAGCTGTACATCTTCGGGCAGGGAAGAGCTCATCCCCTGCAAGTAGATTTCTTCGGTGTCTAACCCCATAGGCTCCACAAAGATCTGGTGCCGGGGCTTGTCCGCAAAACGCACCACCTTATCCTCAATGCTAGGGCAGTACCGGGGGCCGATCCCCTCGATTTTGCCGCCATACAGGGGGGATCGGTGGATGTTCTGCCGGATGACCTCGTGAGTGCGATCGTTGGTATAAGCAATGTGGCAAATGGCCTGATTGTGAAGTTCCCCCTGTGTCTCAAAGGAAAAGGGGGTGACCGGATCGTCCCCCTCCTGGGGTTCTAATTGGGAAAAGTCGATGCTGGCACGGTGCACCCGGGCCGGCGTGCCGGTTTTAAAACGCCGCAGGGGGATGCCCAGCGCTTCCAGAGATCCGCTTAACCGGTTGGCAGCGTGGAGCCCGTCGGGGCCGCTTTCATAAGAGACGTCGCCCACAAAGATCCGGCCACGCAGAAAGGTGCCCGTGCAGAGAATGGCTGCCTTTACCTGGTGTACCGCCCCCAGATGGGTCACGACAGATTCGATTTTCCCATCCTTTGCCCGGATTTCAATGATTTCAGCTTGCTTGAGATCTAAGTTTTCCTGCTGTTCGACCACCTGCTTCATATAAACGTGGTAGCGCTGCCGGTCCGCCTGCACCCGAAGGGAGTGGACAGCGGGGCCTTTGCCCCGGTTCAGCATCCGGCTCTGGATAAAGGTGGCGTCGGCGGCTTTTCCCATCTGGCCACCCAGCGCGTCGATCTCCCGGACCAAATGGCCCTTGGCGGTGCCGCCGATAGAGGGATTGCAGGGCATATTGGCAAGGCCGTCCAGCGAAATGGTAAACAGCACGGTGGACACGCCCAGCCGGGCGGCGGCCAGCGCCGCCTCCACCCCGGCGTGTCCGGCGCCGATCACGGCCAGATCATAGCTTTGGGCCTCATAGGTTTCCAATTTTTAATTCCTCCCATAAGAAACTGCTTTTATTTTCCCACACAAAATTGGGCAAATACCGCGTCGACCACCGCGTCGGAGGCTTTTTGACCGGTCAGCTCCAAAAGGGGGCCGATGGCCTCATCCAGACAGACGGTCACCGCGTCCAGCGTGACGCCGGATTCTACCGCCCGGATCGCTTCCTCCAGCGCTGCAGCCGCGTTTTGCAGGCAGCGGCGCTGTCGCTCGTTGGCCAAAAGGGGGGTTGCCGGGTCAATGTTGGACAGGCGCAGCAGATGTGCAATGGTTTGGATCAGGGCCTCGGCCCCTTCTCCGGTGCGTGCGGAAATTTCCACCGTCCGGCTGACCAGCCCTTCCAGCTGGGTTTCATCCAGCCGGGGAGGCAGGTCGGATTTGTTGAGCACCGCGATGGCGGGGCGGCCGGCTAGACTGGATAAAAGAGCAAGGTCGCCGTCTGACAGCGGTTCGGAACGATCCAGTACCGCCAGCACCAGTTGCGCCGATTCCAGCCGTTTACGGGCCAGCGTTACGCCGGCCTGCTCGACCAGGTCGTCAGTGTCCCGAATGCCGGCGGTATCCGCCAGCCGCAAAACGATCTCGCCAGCCAGAACGGTCTCCTCCACAACGTCCCGGGTGGTGCCGGGAATGGCGGTAACAATGCTCTTTTGGGCGCCTGCCAGCAGGTTCATCAAAGTGGATTTTCCCACGTTGGGCCGCCCAATGATGGCGGTTTCCACCCCTTCTCGCAAAATGCGGCCTGCATCGTAGCTGTCCAAAAGCGTTTGGCAGCCAGCCAGGCTTTGGCCCAGCGCCGCAGCTAAGGCAACCGGTTCCACCGCTTCCATATCCTCGTCCGGATAGTCGTTCCAGGCGGCCAGGTGGGCGGCCAGATCCACCAACGCGCCAGCAATCCCGTCGATCTTTTGCGAGAGGACGCCGTCTCGTCCGGCCAACGCGGCCCGGGCGGCCTGACGGCCGGAGGCGCCGATGAGATCCATGACAGATTCAGCCTGAGAAAGGGAAAATTTTCCATTTAAATAAGCCCGCTTTGTAAATTCCCCCGGTGCTGCGGGCTGCGCCCCTTGATCTAGCGCCGCCCGAAGCGCCCGCTGCACCAGGTACAGCCCACCGTGGCAAGACAGTTCGACCACATCCTCGCCGGTGTAGCTGTGCGGCGCGCGAAAGACGGTTGCCACCGCTTCGTCGAAATCGCCGTCAGTGTCGTGGAGGCGCCCATAATGGGCAGCGTATCCCCGCGAGGAGGAAAGAGGCTGGTTCTTAGCGGGGGAAAAGACTGCCTCTGCCACCGCAACAGCGTTCGGCCCCGAAATGCGGATCACGCCGATCCCGCCAGCGCCCAGCGGGGTGGAAATGGCGGCGATGGTGGATGGCTGCCAGCTCATGGAATCGCTCCTTTGTAAGAAAAATGGTTTTATCTACCGGAAAAAGACAGGTTTTTTCCGGCCGGATGGTTCGATTTCTGCTTTATTATAGCAGGCTTTCGCCTGTGCCGCAACGACGTTTTTGCACTCCTTGCAGCCTGCATTTCCCGCAAAAGGGAAGGAGCGCCGCGGGAAAAGTCGATGGCAGTGGGCAACGCGGCGGTTTTGGCAGTCTGGATCCTTTCACAAAGACTCCTGCGCAGGGAGGGTCGGTTGCGCGCAGGGAAAAATTGTGCTATGATGCGGGTGGAAAAGAATGTTCGGGGAGGAAAAAGGCATGCAACAGAAAAGTGTTACCTGGACCATTGGGAAACAAAAGAATATCGCGCTCATTGCCCACGACAACCAAAAGCAGGTGATTATCCAGTGGTGCGAGGAGCACAAAGATATTTTAAAGGAACATTTCCTCCACGGCACCGGGACCACCGCCCGGATGATCACCGACCGGACTGGACTGCCCGTACGGGGTTACAACAGCGGCCCGTTGGGCGGCGATCTGCAGATTGGCACCAAGATCGTAGAGGGAAAAATCGATTTTGTAATTTTTTTCTCTGACCCGCTGACCGCCCAGCCCCATGACCCGGATGTGAAAGCGCTGTTGCGGATCGCGCAGGTCTATGATATCCCCATCGCCAACAATAAGGCGACGGCGGACTTTTTGATTACGTCCTCGTTAATGAAGGAAGAGTACAACCACGAAGTGGTGGATTTTAAAAGCGCGGTGGCGCAGCGGGCGCAGACATTATAACGTCCAAACACAGAATATTGGGAAGGCGGCCCTTTGGCTTTTGGCACAAAGGGCCGCCTTTTGTTGAAAAAAAAAGAAAAATCCGATAAAAAGCTGAAAAAGATTGTCCCCCAAAGGCCGATGGGATATAATAAAAAAGAAATCTGCCATTTTGGCAAAGGGGGAAGAGCATGAACCTGCAGCATTTAAAATACGCTGTCGAAGTGGAAAAGACCGGTTCGATTACCCAAGCGGCCGAAAACCTCTATATGGGGCAGCCCAATTTGAGCAAGGCCATCAAAGAACTGGAAAACACCTTGGGCGTTGCCATTTTTAAACGAACCTCGAAAGGTGTGCTCCCCACCGCCCAGGGCCAAGAATTCCTGCGTTATGCCAAAAGCATTCTAGACCAGGTGGAGCGGATGGAAGAACTATACCGTTCCGGCGGGGAAAAACGGCTCCATTTTACGGCGTCGGTTCCCCGGGCCAGTTATATTACCCATGCGTTCGCCCAGTTTGTGGCCGGAGTGGATAAATCGCAGCAGATAGACGTCAATTTTAAAGAGACCAATTCCGTTGATACGATCCACAGCGTGGCCGAGCGGGAGAGCAAGCTGGGGATTATCCGGTATCAAGTCATACATGAACATTATTTTCAGAATCTGTTGGCAGATAAGGCCATTGACCGCCGCCCTTTGTGGGACTTTACCTACCGGGTTTTGTTTTCCAAAAGGCATCCGTTGGCCTCTGCTAAGTCTTTTACGCCGGATGACCTGCAGAAATATGTGGAGATTCTTCACGGCGATGTGACAGTGCCCAGCCTTTCGGTTATGGGGCGCGCCCAGACAAAAGAAGATCAGCACGCAAAAAAAAAGATCCGCATCTACGAGCGTGGCAGCCAGTTTGACCTGTTGTGCCAGGTGCCGGACACGTTTATGTGGGTGTCCCCCATGCCGCAGGAGGTGCTGGACCGGTATGGGCTGGTACAGCGCAAATGCGATGTCATTGATTTTCGGATGAAGGATCTGTTGATTTACCCGGAGGGATATCGGTTTAGCGCATTGGATGAGGCGTTCATCCAACAGGTGGAGCAGGTGCGGGATGAGATCTCCCGCAAAGAGCGGGAAAAGAGGGAGGAAACGGCGTAAGAAGGCTCCTTTTTCGTCGTTTCGGCAAGTTCGTTGGACACAGCGGATTGGATCAAGAAAGGGATCGCCATTGGTGGCGATCCCTTTCTTTGTTTTATCGTGTTTTGAAAACACAAATTTCGAACCCTTCGACGGGAGACGCCTGTTAGCGCACGCCAGGATCCGCAATTCGCTTTTGGATCTTGTTTTGTCAGCAGGGTTCGGCTTTCGCAATGACGTGCTGATATTTCCCGCTTATCGGGTTGGCCGCAGGGCATTTTTCCGACAGATAGAGTTCAGCAGCTACGTCGTTTTGGCGCAAATATCCTTCGACCGCTTGTTTTGCTTCAGCAAACCGTTCTTTTTTATGTTCTGCCACCAGGCGAAGCTCCAACCGGTCCCGGCTGTGCAAAACCAGCTGGAAACGCTCGATTCCGCGGATTTCTTTGAGGATTGCGTACAGGGAAAGGGGGGCGATTCTAACGCCGTTTTCAAAAGTCAAAATATCATCCGTCCTGCCCTCCAGGGTAAGCCACGGTCTGTCGTTTTTACAAGCGCAGGGCTCCTTGTGCAAAACAATCCGATCTGTGATTTCAAAGCGGATGATGGGACAAATGCTGTTGGAAAGATTGGTAAGCAACACCTTGGCGGATTGCGTACCGAACGGAACAGGCAGGTTGTTTTCATCTACGGCTTCTATTATGATCCAATCATCATTGACATGGAAATGCTTTTCTGTGCATTCACAAGCGACGGTACCGCCCTCGGTACAGGAATAGTTTGTCTGTACATAGCAGCCGAAAGCCTCGGACAGGTGTTCACGTACATCATCGGTCAGCTTCTCGCCACCGGTCATTATGATTGCGGGGCGGATGTGTAAATTCCCTTTTTCCTGTTCACCAGCAAGCAATTCCATGGCGGTGGGGTAACAGCCGATCATAGAAGGCTGGTATTGGTTCAACATATCTACGATTTCAGAAGTAGGATTGCGGACATCATACGTTTTCATCTTGCTTTTCTTCCATGGCATTTTACGAAGAGTATATTTCACAGAGCCGCTGCCAAGATAGAATCCATTGTCGGCAAAGAGTGCGAGCGTTTTTCCTCCCGCGGTCATAAACGCCTTTCGATCCTCTTTTCTTGCAAAGCTGCGCAGGATCCCAATCGCGGCCGACACATTGACCGCCGTATCGTCATATAAAACGATACAGGGCGTTCCCGTCGATCCGGAGGTTGTGTAGGCTAAATATTTTCCCAAAAGCTTCTTCCCAATATTTGAAGGGTCCGCCATAAAACGGTCAACTGCTTTTCTTGTGATAGACCGGTCCGTGAACCACGTATCGAAATGATCCATCATATCCGCTTTCGTGGTAGGCGGCAGGTCGGACAAGGAGCAGTCGTCGTCGAGGTTCTTGTAAAGCCCGGCAAAATACGGACTATGCTTTTTCACGTAAGAGATGAGCTTTCGCAAGCGGCGTTGCTGTAATGCCGCCCTGGCCTGGCCGCCCATTTTATCCGCCCTGTGGGTGAGAACAAGCGCTTTTAATAAGCTGATTTGTTTCATAGTGTCCCCCGCTTTGCGCCCTGTACCATATCTGCAACGGTCTGCTTGACCATGCCGAGAACCTGCTCATTTGTATAGGAGATGTGGTTTTCACAGATCATTGTTCCAATGCCCAAAAGAAACAAGCAGCTGCGCATCAGAATATCTTTGCAGCTCTCCGCCCTTAATCCGTAACGCGTTGCCATGCGGGCAATGATTTTTTGATTGCTTTCGTAGCGCATCATGGCATCGACAAATGTTTTGCCCTGGAATCCTCCCGATAAATACAGCAACCGGTAAAGGTGCGGCCGGTTTCTGGCAAGGTCAATTGTCCAAAGGACTATGTTCTCAAAAAAACCGGGCTGTTTTTCAAAATCCAAGACCTCGTCCATAAACTTGCCGCACGCAAAATCAAAAGTAGCTTGGCGCAGTTGCTCCATTGTGGGGAATTGGCTGAACACCGGCTGTATTGAACAACCGGCGGATTTTGCAACGCTTCGGGAAGTCACGGCGGAAATCCCGTCCGTTCCCGCTATTTGAAAGGCGTGCTCCAACAGGATTTCTTTTGTGATTCTTTGTTTTGGCGGCATGAAAAATCCCCTTATATCAATTGATATATATCGTTTAGTATATAATAATAGATCTAACGGCTTTTTGTCAATCGTCCTAGTTGCCGTTTATGGGCAAAAGGTTGGCCGCACAGAAGGGAAAGGCAAAGGAAGCGATTGTTGTGAAAGCATGGCTGACATGTAAAAAAATATATGGGCGCCATATCAATTATAGATTACACAGGGAAAAATAAATTTGTTAAAATAATAACAAAGAAAGAAAACCTTTTGTCCAACGGGAAAAAAGGAGGACTTTCTAGAAAAACTTTGCCGCGCAAAAAACCTTGCAGCGGAATGGATGGGTATGAGATCGGGACAGGATCCGGCAGAGGGGGATTTCCCGGACCGGGCAAACGCAAAGGAGGCATTCATATGCAGCAACAAGAAAAAAAATTCGAAAAAAAAGAAGAAAAAACCGTCCCCATGGATACGTTTGAAATGGTGGACCGGCTGGTTGAAAATGCCCAGCAAGCCCTACGGGAGTATATGGAACTGAACCAGGAGCAGGTGGATCAAATCGTCCACGCCATGACCCTGGCAGGCTTGGATAAGCATATGGCGCTGGCAAAGATGGCCTATGAGGAAACCGGCCGCGGCGTAATGGAGGATAAGGTTATCAAAAACATCTTTGCCACCGAGTATATCTGGCATAGCATCAAAAAGCAGAAAACCGTCGGCGTGATTGATGAAAACGAGATGGAAGGCTATGTGGAAGTGGCGGAGCCGGTGGGTGTTGTGGCGGGCGTAACCCCGGTGACCAATCCCACCTCTACCACCATGTTTAAATCCCTGATCTGTGCGAAAACCCGCAACCCCATTATCTTTGGATTCCATCCGTCGGCTCAAAAGTGCTCCGCTGAGGCGGCGCGGATCCTGCGGGACGCGGCCATAAAGGCCGGTGCGCCGGAGCACTGCATCCAGTGGATCGAGACCCCCTCGCTGGAGGCGACCGCCGCTTTGATGAACCACCGGGGCGTGTCCTTGATTTTAGCTACCGGTGGTTCCGGCATGGTGAAATCCGCTTACAGCGCCGGCAAGCCCGCTTTGGGCGTGGGCCCTGGCAACGTACCCTGCTACATCAATAAAAACGTGGATTTGGAACGGGCCTGCACCGACCTGATCATCTCCAAAACCTTTGACAACGGCATGATCTGCGCCTCCGAACAGGCAGTTATCGTAGATAAAGAGGTAAAAGACCGTTTTGAGCAGATCATGAAGGACAATAACTGCTATTTTCTGAATAAAAAAGAGACCGAGCTGGTTACCAAATATGTCATCAACTTGGAGAAGATGGCGGTCAATCCGGCGATCGTCGGCCATCCGGCGGCGGAGATCGCTAAAAACGCCGGGGTGGACGTTCCCGCCGGCACCAAAATTCTGCTGGCCCCACTGCCAGAGCCATCCCGCCAATATCCGCTGAGCTTGGAAAAACTTTCTCCTGTACTGGCTTATTTTGTCTGCGAGGACGAAAAACAGGGCTTTCAGTACGCCCGCGCCATGCTGGAGCTAGGCGGCCTGGGCCATTCTGCGGTTATTCACAGCGACGACCATGATCTGTGCGTCCGGTACGGCGAGGAGATGAAGGTAGGCCGCGTGATTGCCAATTCTCCGTCCTCCCAGGGCGCCATCGGCGACATCTATAATACCAACACCCCTTCTTTGACGTTGGGTTGCGGCTCCTTCGGCCGCAACTCCACCACCTCCAATGTGTCTTCGGTCAACCTGATCAACAAAAAGCGCATCGCCCAAAGGAGGGTCAATATGCAGTGGTTCAAAGTCCCGCCGAAAATTTATTTTGAGAAGGATTCGGTCCAGTATTTGCAGGTAATGCCCAACATTTCCCGGGCGTTTATCGTATCCGACCCGATGATGGTCAAGCTGGGCTATGTGGACAAGATCCTCTATTATTTGAGAAAGCGCGACACCTATTGCCATTGCGAAATTTTCTCCGAGGTAGAACCGGACCCGTCGGTAGAGACGATCCAAAACGGCGTGCGCGCAATGAACGCGTTCCAGCCGGACGTTATTATCGCATTAGGCGGAGGCTCCGCTATCGATGCGGCGAAGGGCATGTGGCTGTTCTATGAGAACCCCCAGACCAGCTTTGATGGACTGCGTTTAAAATTTATGGATATCCGCAAGCGGGCCTTCCATTTCCCGAATCTGGGCAAAAAGACCCAGATGGTCGCCATTCCCACTACCTCCGGCACCGGTAGCGAGGTGACCTCCTTCTCGGTTATCACCGATAAGAAAAACGGCAATATCAAATACCCGCTGGCCGACTACGAGTTGACCCCGGACGTGGCCATTATCGATCCGCAGTTCGTATACACCATGCCCAAATCCATTACGGCGGACACCGGCATGGACGTTCTGACCCATGCCATTGAAGCCTATGTATCGGTCATGGCCACCGATTATACCGACGGCCTTGCCATCAAGGCAATTGAGCTGATTTTTGACTATCTGCCTCGCAGCTGGCGCGACGCGGGTGACACCGAGGCCAGGGAAAAGGTCCACAACGCATCCTGCATTGCAGGGATGGCCTTCTCCAATGCATTTTTGGGCATCAACCATTCGCTGGCCCACAAACTGGGCGGCGAATTCCACATCCCCCACGGCCGCGCCAATGCGGTGCTGCTGCCCTACGTCATCGCCTACAACGCGCAAAAACCGTCGAAGTTTACAATCTTCCCAAAATATGATAAATTTGTAGCAGATAAACGCTATGCGCAGATCGCCCGCTATCTGGGCCTGGGCGGCAAAACCCAGGAGGAACAGATCGCCAATTTGATCCAGGCCATCCGCGATTTGATGAAGGAGATGAACGTCCCCATGAGCATTCAGGAATGCGGCGTGGACGAGAAAGCCTTTATGGAAGCGCTGCCCGGCCTGTCCGAGCGGGCGTTCGAGGATCAGTGCACCACGGCCAACCCCCGGTATCCGCTGGTCAGCGAGATGGCCGAAATCTATCGCAAGGCATATTACGGAGAATGAGGAGACGAT
Organism: Oscillospiraceae bacterium; assembly: GCA_028692035.1. Classification (GTDB taxonomy): domain Bacteria; phylum Bacillota; class Clostridia; order Oscillospirales; family Ruminococcaceae; genus UBA3818. The sequence goes on along the minus strand of JAQUYD010000014.1, from coordinate 28,585 downwards.
GCAATGAACATCTATGTTTGCGTAGGCAGTTCCTGCCATCTGAAGGGTTCCTACCAGATCATCGAGTTGATGAAAAAAGCGCTGGAGGACCACGGCCTTACCGACCAGGTGAATTTAAGTGCCGCGTTCTGTCTGGGCAAATGCACCCATGGCGTGACCATCAAGGTCGACGACGAGATCGTGACCGGCGTTTCGCCGGAAACCTTCCCGGATATTTTCCAAAAATACATATTGACGCCGGTAAAGGGGTAGAGTGGGCATGACCAGATACCTGAAGCTGAAAAAATCCAATTGTAAAAACTGCTACAAGTGTATCCGGCACTGCCCGGTCAAGTCCATCAAGTTTTCCAGCCACCAGGCCAATATTGTGGACGACGAATGTATCCTGTGCGGGCAGTGCTTTGTCAACTGTCCACAAAACGCGAAAGAGATCCGCAACGACACAGAGGCCGCCCGGGCGCTGATTGCGTCCGGCGCGCCTGTGTATGTGAGCTTGGCGCCTTCCTTTGTGGCAAATTATCCCAGTGTGGGCATTGGTTCCATGGAAAAAGCGCTGCAAAAGTTAGGATTTGCGGCGGTGGAAGAAACCGCCGTCGGCGCCACGCTGGTCAAGCGGGAATATGAACGGCTGGTACGGGAGGGCAAACAGGAAGTGATCATTTCCTCCTGCTGCCATTCGGTGAACCTGTTGATCCAGAAATATTATCCGGAGGCGTTGCCTTATCTGGCCAAGGTGGAATCGCCTATGCTGGCCCACTGCCGCCGGATCAAGGAACAGCACCCTGAGGCGAAAACGGTGTTCATTGGCCCGTGCATCTCCAAAAAGGCAGAAGCGGAAACCTATAGTGGCATTGTAGACTGTGTGCTGACCTTTGAGGAATTGACCCAGTGGATGGCAGGGGAGCAGGTTGCGCCCGAGCCGGAGCAGGAAAAAAATGAGGAGAGCCGCGCCCGGCTGTTCCCCACCTCCGGCGGGATTCTGCGCACGATGGATTGGGACGAACAGGGCAGCTACAGCCGCCTGACCATCGACGGGACAGAAAACTGCATCCACGCTCTGAAAGAGATCATGGATGGAACCTTATCCAATTGCTTTATTGAAATGAGCGCCTGCGCCGGCAGCTGTGTCGGCGGACCGGTGATGGAAAGGACCCATCGCTCGCCGGTCAGCGATTTTTTGGCGGTGGATCGGTATGCGGGTAAGGCGGATTTTGTGGTGGAAGAACCCAAAGAATCCTTGCAAAAAGAAATCCCGTATCTGGGGCTAAACCGGCAGATGCCCGGCAGCCGCGCCATTGAGGAAATCCTACGGCAGATGGGCAAAACCTCCCCAGCGGACGAGCTCAACTGCGGCAGTTGCGGTTACGATACCTGCCGGGAAAAGGCGGTTGCCGTTTATTGGGGCAAAGCGGATTTGACCATGTGCCTGCCCTACCTCAAAGAAAAGGCGGAGACCTTCTCCGATACGATTATCCGCAATTCGCCCAACGGTATCATTGTGCTCAGCGAATCGCTGGAGGTGCAGCAGATCAACGGCGCCGCTTGCGAAATCCTGCGCCTGGCCCGCCCGTCGGACATTATGGGCGACCAGGTGGTACGGGTGCTGGATCCCCAGATCTTTTTTGAAGTGATCCAAACCGGCCGCGATGTGCGGGATAAGCGGATGTTTTTGGCCGAATACCAGAAATATGTGGAAATGACTGTTGTTTACGATAAAAGCTACCGGGTTCTGCTGGTGCTGATGCGGGATATCACCGACGAAGAAAACCAGCGGGCGCAGAAAGAGAATGTGCGCAAACAGACGGTGGAGATCACCGACCAGGTGGTTGCCAAGCAGATGCGGATTGTGCAGGAAATCGCGTCGCTTTTGGGTGAAACGACCGCCGAGACCAAAATTGCGCTGACCAACCTGAAGGAGTACCTAAGCGATGAATAATCTTTGTGTAGACTTGGGTTGGCGCAGCATCAACAAGCACGGCGAGCAGTTGTGCGGCGACCGGGTGCAGATCGTGGAGCCGTCCGCCGATTCGGTGGTGATGGTTTTAGCCGACGGGCTGGGCAGCGGGGTTAAAGCAAACATCCTCTCCACCCTGACCGCCAAAATCATCTCCACCATGATGGCCAGCAACATGACGCTTGAAAACTGTGTAGAGACCATTGCGGATACGTTGCCGGTGTGCGAGGTCCGCAAGGTCGCCTACTCCACCTTTACCATTATCCGGATTGAGCATAATGAATACGCAGAGCTGATCCAGTACGATAATCCGCTGGTCATCCTGCTGCGGGACGGAAAAAGCCTTGACTATGACAAGACCGCAATGGAGCTGGGCGGAAAGACCATTTACAAATCCAAAATCAAATTGCAGGAGAACGATACCTTCATTACCACCAGCGACGGCGCGATCCACGCGGGGGTGGGGATGTCCTTGAATTTTGGCTGGCAGCGGGAAAATATCGTCGAGTTTATGGAGATGATATATGACAAGGATTTCACCGCCAAAACGCTGGCCACCATCCTGCTGGACGAGTGCAATAAGCTTTACGGCTATCAGCCCGGGGACGATACGACTGTCAGCGTGATGAAGGTGCGGCAGCGCCGGCAGGTGAACCTGATGATCGGCCCGCCCACCGACCAGGCGGACGATGAAAAAATGATGGGGTTGTTCTTTTCCAAAGAGGGAAAGCACATTGTCTGCGGCGGCACCACCTCAATGGTGGCAGCCCGCTTTTTGCACAAGACAGTGCAGCCGAATCTGGGGTATCTGGATCCGGAAATTCCCCCGACTGCGGCCATTGAAGGGGTGGATCTGGTGACCGAGGGGGTCATCACCATCAACCGGGTTTTGTCCTATGCCAAAAGCTACCTTGCGGACAACGAGGACTATTCGAAATGGAGCTACAAGCAAGACGGCGCGTCGCAGATTTCCAGGCTGCTGTTTGAAGAGGCTACCGACATCAATTTTTATGTGGGCCGGGCGGTGAATCCTGCCCACCAGAATCCGGACCTGCCGATCAATTTCAGCATTAAAATGCGGCTGGTAGACGAGCTGTCCGACGCGCTGAAGCAGATGGGCAAGCGCATTAAGGTGAGTTATTTTTAAGGGGGATGGGTATGAGAAAATTCGATACCAAGGTACAATACTTAAAATATAAGGTCCTGCGAGAGGTTGCCCGCCATGCCTTTGAAGACCGGCTGATGGACGCTTACATTGACATCCCCTACACGATTGTGCCGGGTAACGAGCCTACGATGCGCTGTTGCGTTTACAAAGAGCGGGCCATCGTCAACGAGCGCATCCATATGGCGATGGGCGGGTACAAAGAGAATCCCAACGTCATCGAGGTCATTGACATCGCCTGCGATGAATGCCCCATGGGCGGCTATGAGGTGACCGAATCCTGCCGGGGCTGTTTGGCCCACCGCTGCGAGGATGTCTGCCCCCGGGGCGCCATCACCTTTGACGAACATCAGAAAGCCCATATCGACAAAGAAAAATGCGTCAATTGCGGGCGCTGTGCCAAGGTATGTCCTTATAGCGCCATCATCAATAAGCGCCGCCCCTGCGAAAGCGCTTGCAAGGTGGATGCCATTTCCACCAGCGCCGAATCCAAGGCCGCGCAGATTGATAATAGCAAGTGTATCTCCTGCGGCGCCTGCGTGTACATGTGCCCATGGGGGGCGGTTGCGGACAAATCCTTCATCGTCGATGTAGTGAAAATGCTCAAGGAAAGCGAAAAAGACCCGGCGCGCAAGGTCTACGCGGTGGTGGCGCCGTCTATTTCCAGCCAGTTTTCCTATGCCAAGCTGGGGCAGGTGGTCGCCGCCATCAAAAAGTTGGGCTTCCACAGCGTGGTAGAGGCGGCTTTGGGCGCTGATATGGTCGCGTATGCCGAGGCGGCAGAGCTGGCGGAAAAGGGCTTTTTGACCAGTTCCTGCTGTCCCGCGTTTGTGGACTACATCCATAAAAAGTTCCCCCAGATGGAGGGGCATATATCCCACAATCTGTCCCCGATGGCGGCCATCGGCCAGTATATCAAGGGCGTTGACCCCATGGCGAAAATTGTGTTCATCGGGCCCTGCACCGCAAAAAAGATGGAGTTCCAAAAGGAAAGTGTCTCACCTTACATCGACAGCGTACTGACCTTTGAGGAGCTGCAAGCCCTGTTTGACAGCCGGGACATGGAAATCTCGCAGCTGGAGGAGGACGTGCTGGACAACGCCTCTTATTATGGGCGGATTTTTGCCCGTTCCGGCGGCCTGTCCGATGCGGTGGCCCAGGCGCTCAAGGAACAGAATCTGGACTTTGAGGCCAAACCGGTGGCCTGCGATGGGATCGAGGCTTGCCGCATGGCACTTTTGAAGGCGTCTAAAAATGTGCTGCCCGGAAATTTTATCGAGGGGATGGCTTGCGTCGGCGGCTGCATTGGTGGCGCTGGGTGCCTGACCCACGAGGAAAAAAACAAAGCCGAAGTGGACAAATATGGGCGGGAAGCCTACGAAAAAACCATCAGTGACGCAATTGGCGCGTTGAAATGATGGTGTGCGCCTTATGAAAAGGCGAAACAGCTGCTTGTTCTGAATCAATATAGGGAATTTTGGGAGCGGTATTTGCCAAGGGACAGCGCCGGCCATTTTTGTTGCTGTGCAATCAAAAAATGAACATCAGGGGCCGCCCCGATCCCGGAGATCTTAAAATCCAGGCGCGCGGTTCGTCGCCGGAGAGGCGAAACGCTTAATAGGAAAAAAGCCGCCCGTCCCAGGAGGACGAGCGGCTTTTTATGCGTAAAAACAAAAACCAGCGATGCTATTTGATGCCAGGATAAGAAAATAAGCCGCTTTTGGTGCTGTACAGGTACAGCGTTCCATACGGAACAAAGGGAAACCGAAACGCCGGGTTTTGTTCCGGGTAAGAGCGGGTGAAAAAGATCCGCTCATTTTTAACATAGGCAGCAAAGGAGAGATACTGCTCCTTTGTCATCGAATGGTCTACCGTGACGTAATATTCGCCGTCGATTTGTTCAACCGAAACCGCCGGCCCGCCGTTTTGCGCAGGGGACAGGGGTTCCAACTTGCGCCCGCAGCAGAAAATAGAAGCGCCGCCGGTGCTGAACAGAATGTTGCCGCAGACAGGGCAGACATAAAAACGCGCCCGATTCATGTTGCCGCTGTCCGGCTGGTTCGGAGAGATTTGGCCTTCCATCAGCTGGGCAATATCTACGCCCAGAATAACCGACAAATCCCCCCAGAGGGACAGGTCGGGGCAACCCAGGCCGCACTCCCATTTGGAGACGGTCTTGTTGGTGATCCCCAGCGCGTCGGCGATTTCCTGTTGCGTGAGTCCCTTTTCTTTTCGCAGAGAAGCGATGAGTTTTCCGATTTTTATACAGTCCAAAAGGATTCCTCCATTCTATAGGTGCGGCGGCAATTGCTGCCGGCCGATCGGTTTCTTGCCTTGATTGTATCATTCTAACAGCGCCGATACAATCCACGCTCCGTAGACTGGCGGTTTTTTGTCGGAAAGGAACCTGCGCGTAAAAAGGGGCCATTCTCTATTTCAGCAAATAATCCAACATTTTTTCCGGAGCGTTGAGAAATTGGCGGGTGATTTGAAAATGTTCCGTCTGCTGATAAGGCACCGATTGGATGCCTTTTTCCGATAGCTCAAAAATTTCCGCGCCGGGGAACGCCATCAAAATCGGCGAATGGGTGGAGATGATGAACTGGGAATCCTTTTCCACTAGCTCGTGGATGCGACAGATCAAAGACATCAAACGCATAGGGGACAGGGCGGCTTCTGGCTCGTCGAGGATATACAGCCCGTGTCCGCCAAAGCGGTTTTCGACCAGAGAAAGGAAACTTTCTCCGTGGGACTGGTGATGCAGGGACACCCCGCCGTAGCTGTCGATCACCGACCTGCCAAAGGAAGGCGGCTGATCCAGCTGGTCAATGTCCGACGCCAGATTGTAAAAGCTTTCAGCCCGCAGGAAAAATCCGTCCTGCTGCCGCCGGATGCCCTTTCCAACGGTCAGAAACCGGTACAGATCCGAGTGGGAATCGTTGGTGGAAAAGCGAAAATTGATGGTTCCGCCCTCGGGGTTAAAGCCCATGGCTATGGCCAACGCCTCGATCAGCGTGGATTTGCCGACGCCGTTTTCCCCCACGAAAAAGGTCACTCGCCGGGTCAGCGCGAGCCCCTCAGTCGAAAGTAAATGCCGGACCACCGGCAGATCGCGCAGATAGCTTTCTTCAGGAATTTCGTGCGAAATGCGGATTTCCCGTACATACAGGCGGCTAAAAGCCGTATCCTCCATTTTAAGCCCTCCTTTGGATCAAACCAAATCTTGTGATTCCTATCATACCAGAAAGAATGTCCCATAAAAAGGATTCGAATGAAATGTTGCGGCCGTCCGCCAGGCGGGAAAACGTCCGTTTTGCAGGAAGGAATCTTTGGGGATGGCGCATATTTCACCGGCGGCGCCGCATATGATGTGGCAAGACGGGTCTCCGCGGCGCGGGGGCCGTATCCGCAGGGAGGGATTGGATTTGAAAGGGTTGCCTGAGGAACGGGCGGTTTCGCTGGGGTTGTATATGATAGAGAATAACGCCACCGTGCGCAGTGCTGCAAAAGCGTTCCACATCAGCAAAAGCACCGTACATAAGGATGTATCGGAGCGGTTGAAAAAGATAAACCCAAAGCTGTACCGGCAGGTCAAGGCGTTGATGGATACCAATAAACAGGAGCGGCATATTCGGGGCGGCATGGCTACCAAAAATAAATATGCCCGGGAAAAGAATGGATAATAAGAGAAAAGCACCGCCTTTATAAAGGGTTGGTGCTTTTGCGTTTTTGTATAAACTTAAAAGGGGAAAAATCGCGCAAAACACCGAGGGAAGGCCACCGGTCAGCGGTATTCCTTGTTCATGGAAAAGCCCCGGCCGCGCACTTCTTTGACCGCGCTGACCACCAAAAATGCCGCCGGATCAATCTCGCTCACCAGTCGGGTTAGCCGGGGCAGCTCCCGGTTAGAGACGACCGATAGGATCATGGGCAGTTCGGTTCGGCAGTAGCCGGTCTGGGCATGGATCAGGGTGGATCCGCGATCCAGATGATGGATAATCTGTTCGTTGATTTCCTCATATTTTTCGCTGATGATCTTTACTTGGGTCCGGGCTTGGCCCATCAGTAGAACTTTGTCCAGCACCAGTGTATAGATCATCACCAGCAGAATGCCATACAGAACCTGCTCTTTGTCAGAAAAGAGGATCTGCAACAGAAGGATGGTAAAATCAAAGGCGTACATGCTCGTCGAAACGGAGAGTCCCAGCTTTTTGTTGAGCACCAGAGGCGGAATGTCCATACCGCCGGTGGAAGCGCCCGCTCGGATGACAATGCCGATGGAAAAACCGATCATCAGCCCGGCATAAACGGCGCACAGCAGCCGGTCGTCCGTCAGCCGGGCCAAAGCCGGGATCCGCTGGAAAACACCTAAGATAAACGGGTAAAAAAAGGTGCTAACCAAGGTAGTCAGGGCGAATTTTTTGCCCAAAATCCAGAAGCCAAGCAGGAACATGGCCAGGTTGAAAATCGAGACAAAAGCGGTGACCGGCAGGCCGAATTGATGAAAAAAGAACAGTGCCAGCCCGGTGGTGCCGCCGGTGATCAGGCCGCCGGGCAGGATGAACATGGTCACCGCCAAAGCGTAGATCCCGTTCCCAAAAAGGATCAGCGCTAGATTGAGCAGATTTTTGGTCAGAGGATGGTTTTGTTTCATGGAAAAGCCCCTTTCTTTCGATGGTTGCTTACTGTGCTATTTTACTAAAGGGCAAAAGAAAAAGCAGACCGGAAACGGTCTGCTTTCTGATTTTTAGTTGATCTGGCATATTTGTCATGGTATCAAGCCCTTTGATCGCATAGTTTATACGGTGGCATTGCCCCCGTATTTTTTATGCTAACAGGAAGAAAGGCAAAAGTCAAGCGCTAATCGTTGGATTCGTAAAACCCCATGCGGTCCAGGGGGTCCACCCTCACGCCGTCCTCGAACAGTTCAAAATGCAGATGGGGATCCAGGGCGGTTTCCGCCAAATTGGTATCGCCCACCCGTCCAATTTCGTCGGCGACGGATACAGCCTGGCCCTCCACCACCGACAGTTCTTCGTTAAGGCCGCAGTAGCGGCTGACCAGGTTCTCCCCATGGGTGATCTCTACCACGGTCCCCCACATGGGGTCGTCCTTTACCGCAGAGACCACGCCGTCGGCCACAGCCCGGACGGGAGTGCCCAGCTCTGCCTTGATGTCGATGCCGTTATGGGTGTGCCATTTTTCCAGCGTTTCGTCCAAAACCAATTCGGTCCCGGAGAACAGATTGAAAACCGTGTCCTCAACGGGTAGCAGAAAGGAAGAGACGCCGTAATTGGGCGAAATGACATCCTGCACGGAACCGCCGGATGCAGAAGAAGAGACTGCGGGCTGCGAGGAAGAGAAAGCTGAGCTGGAGGAGGAAGAGGATGGCCGGGATACATTGGAAACCTTTTGTTCCACCTGCTGTTCCCTTTGGGAAGGCGCGGCGCTGGAGGCGACCGAATTTTGCAGCGTTGTGCCGGAAACCGCCGGCGGCTCCGCCGTAAAAGAGTCGATGGTTTTGTCCACGATGACCCAGGCGGCTGCGCCCGCCCCCAGTACACATACCGCTAATGCAGCGTAGAAGCCTTTCCCCAGAAGGAACTTTCCCACGGGGCTTTCGGAAAAAGATTTTTTCATAGGATTTCCCTCAATTCATACAAAAATTTATGTTATCAAAAGTATGGCTTTTGAACGGGCTGTTTATGCACCGCATTTTTGTCGGGACAAAAATCGAGAAAAATCAGGTTGCCAGGGAAAGCAAACGCGCAAAAATACATAAATCCGATCTGATCAGAGAAAATAACGGTAAACAAGTTTTTCGCAAGAAAGGATGATTTTATGTCCCCTACACCACAGGAATACAATAAAATGAGTCAAAAAGCGGCGCCGGGTTCCAAACTTTGGCGGAACATGCTGGTCGCGTTTCTGGTCGGCGGGGTTATCTGTACCATCGGCCAGGGGGCCATGAGTTGGATGCAGTCGCTGGGACTGAGCCGGGAGGATGGCGGCGCCGTGACCTCGGTGTTCTTGATCTTTTTAAGTGCGCTGCTCACCGGACTAAACTGCTATGACGATATCGCCAAACACGCGGGGGCAGGAACGCTGGTCCCGATCACCGGCTTTGCCAACGCCATGGTCAGCCCGGCGCTGGAGTTTAAGCGGGAAGGGTTTATTCTGGGCGTGGGGGCAAAGATGTTTTCCATCGCGGGCCCAGTGATTTTGTATGGCAGCGCTGCGTCGGTGGTCTACGGCCTGATTTTGGCAATCTTCGGATAGGGGGAAGGGAAAAATGGCAGTAAAAACGGGAAAACACACCTATCTTTTGGAAAACACGCCCTCGGTGTTATCCTTCGGCGCGGTGGGTTCAAAAAAAGAGGCGGAAGGGCCGCTGGGCCAATATTTTGACGTCATCAACCCAGATTCTTCATTTGGGGAGAGCAGCTGGGAAAAGGCGGAGAGCAAGCTGGTGCAGATCAGTGTGGGACAGGCCCTATCCAAGGGCAACTTTGAGCCGGAACAGATCGACCTGGCCTTTGCGGGGGATCTTTTGAACCAGTGCATCGGTTCCGTCTACGGCCTGCGGGATCTGGGAATCCCCTTCGTGGGATTGTATGGCGCCTGCTCCACCATGGCGGAATCGCTGGCGCTGGCGGCGCTGTTTGTGGACGCAGCCATCGCCAAAAAAGCGCTGGCTGTGACGTCCTCTCACTTTTGCTCCGCAGAACGGCAGTTCCGTTTTCCGTTGGAGTACGGCGGGCAACGGCCGCCGACGGCCCAGTGGACGGTGACAGGATCCGGCGCCTGCGTGGTGGGGGAATCGGCGGCGGCGCCCTATGTGCGGGCTGTAACGATCGGCTGCATTGAGGATTTGGGCATTAAGGACGCCAACAATATGGGCGCCGCCATGGCCCCCGCCGCCGCCAAGACCATCGCCCGGTATCTGGCGGACACCCACACCAGGCCGGAGGATTATGATATGATCCTCACCGGGGATTTGGGACAGGTCGGTTCGGCGCTGCTTGAGCAACTTTTGGCCCAGGAAAAAATCGACCTGAAGGGGCGGCATCAGGATTGTGGGCTTTTGATCTACGACCGGCAGCAGCAGGATGTCCATGCAGGCGGCTCCGGCTGCGGATGTGCCGCGTCGGTGTTGTGTTCCTTTATCCTGCCCCGCATCCGCCAGGGGATTTTGGGGGATGTGCTATTTGTGGCCACCGGCGCGCTGATGAGCCCAACATCCAGCATGCAGGGGGAGAGCATCCCCGGTGTTGCGCATCTGGTGTATCTATCCGCCAGCAGCCGGCGCAAGGGGGTGGAATAGATGGAGCTTTTGATTAGTCTGGGCAAGGCGTTTTTGATCGGCGGGCTTTTTTGCGCAGTGGGACAGATCCTCATTGATAAAACCAAGCTGACCCCGGCCCGGATCCTGGTGGGGTACGTAGTGGCAGGGGTGCTGCTGTCAGCCTTGGGGCTGTACCAGCCCCTTGTGGATTTTGCCGGCGCAGGCGCCACCGTGCCGCTCACCGGGTTTGGGCATCTGCTGGCCACCGGCGCACAGAAAGCGGTGGCGGAAAAAGGAACGCTTGGGGCGCTGACCGGCGGGCTGACTGCATCTGCCGCCGGTATTACTGCCGCCATGCTCTTTGGCCTTTTGGTAGCGCTGCTTTTTAATCCAAAAGACAAATCGTGAAAATCGCCGAGGGGCATACAAAAAGCCGGACACATTTCTGTGTCCGGCTAAGATTTGCGCAAAAGTAAATCACAATTTAAGCGTTAGCCTTGTTGACATGCACAGCCAGCTTGGATTTCTTTCTGGAAGCAGTATTCTTTTTCAGGATACCCTTGGCGCAGGCTTGGTCGATTTTTTTCACCGCCAGCTTAACAGTCTCATTTTTGTCCGCAGCGTTGGACTCAATTGCAGCCTCTGCGTTCTTCAGAACAGTTTTCAGGTTGGTTTTGAGTCTCTTATTCTGCTCCGTCTTGGCCTGGTTTACCAGGACTCTCTTTTTTGCCGATTTGATATTTGCCAAATTTGACACCTCCTTGACCACACAATACTAAGATAGTCTATCATTTTAAAGACACATTTGCAAGGCCCCCAGCGAAAAAAACTGAAAACCAACGAAAAATATTCCCATTTTGAGGTGGCGAGATGAATTACAGAACCGATTTAGCGGTCGAACTGGCGCAACAGCTGGGAGATACGGTCTCCCAGGATTACCAGACCGTCCAAACAGAAGAGGACGGAGCGGTGGTTTTCCATACAAAGATCCTGACCCCGGAAGGGGAAAGGCAGTTTGGAAAACCAGCCGGCGACTACATCACCGTAGAGGTTGTTCCGTTTTCTGACTCGGTCACCGATTCGGCCCAAGAGGCCGAGGTGATTGCACGGCAGATCGAAATGCTCCTGCCCGACCGGGATGGGTTGATCCTGGTGGCGGGACTGGGCAACCTGTCGATCACGCCGGACGCGCTGGGCCCCAAGGTGATCGGCGGGATCTTGGCGACCCGCCATCTTGCCGGGGAGTGGGAGCGGGCCGCGCCCCAAAAGCAGTTGCGGCCGGTTGCTGCCATTGCCCCCGGCGTTTTGGGGCAAACAGGAATTGAGACAAGTGAAATTATAGCATGTCTCTGCGAAAAAATAAAGCCCTCCGGCGTAATTTTGATCGACGCATTGGCTGCCCGCAGCCTCAAACGGCTGGGGCGGACAGTGCAACTTTCCAATACGGGGATTGCGCCGGGCTCCGGGGCCATGAACCGCCGCAAGGAGTTAAGCCCCAAGACCCTAGGGGTGCCGGTGGTGTCCATTGGCGTACCGACGGTCGCGGACGGAGTCACCGTAGGGTGCGACCTGCTGGCGGTAGAGGGAATCGACGATGAAGAGGCGGCCCGCACCCTGTTTTCGCCGGAGGGCCAATCGATGCTGGTAACGCCCAAAGAGATCGATCTTCTGATTGGCCGGGCGTCCCAAGTTTTGGCGATGGCCATCAACCGCGCATTGCAACCGGATCTGAGACAGGAAGAGCTTTCTTTTTTCACCAGCTGACAGCCTCAAAAAGAAACCCGCCGCGCACCTAGGACACGGCGGGTTTTGTGCATAGTTTTTCCGAAAGAGGGGGTGGCTAGCCCACATAGGCGGGCAGGACATAATCGATAAAATAATCCCGGGGAATATAGCTGCTTTCCAGCGAATTACTGGCGATTGCCGTCACCAGATTCAATTCCGGTACGATAAGGATAAATTGCCCATGGGCGCCGAAAGCATAAAAGGTCTCATAACCAGCGAAGGAACGGATCCACCATTGATAGCCGTAGGAACCAGTACCGTCCCCAGCGCCGCTGTTTTTGACGGTGGTGGAATCAGCCACCCAGTCAGCCGGGACCAGCTGACGACCGTTCCACATGCCGCCTTGTAAATACAACTGGCCAAAGCGGGCGGCGTCCCGCAGGGTCATGGAGATCCCGTTGCCGCCATCGGCGATCCCCTGGGGGTCGGTCCCCCAGGTTACGCTCTCCATCCCCAAGGGGGCAAAGAGGTTTTCCTGCGCATAGTCTAGCGTTTTTTTGCCGGTGGCCGCCTCCAGCGCAGCGGCTAGCAAATGGGTCCCGCCGGTGCTGTACGCAAAAGTGGTGCCGGGCTGAGAGACAAGGCTTCGGCCAAGGATATAATCCACCCAGTTTTCAGCGGATCGAAATTCCGCCCAGTTGCTGCGGCCAGCCCATTCGTACCATTCCAGCCCGGAGGTGTGGGTCAACAGATGGCGCAGGGTGATTTGCTGTTTGGCAGAGTCTTCCAGCTCGAGAACCTGCGGCAGATAATCGGATAAAGGTGCGTCCACGCCGCTCAAATACCCCTGTTCAAGGGCGATGCCTACCAACGCGCTGGTAAAGGATTTGGAGCAGGAGTGCAGCGGAAACACACTGTTTTCGTCGTAGCCCTCCTGATAGTATTCGTCGATGATAACGCCATCCTTCGCTGTAACCATGGCATAGACAGTGGAGCCTGCCAGCGCGGTGTGCAGCTGCTCAAAAACCGCCGGATCCATCCCGTGATTTTCCGGCATGTCAAACTGCCAGCTGTTATCCGGCTCTGGCTGGGATTGCTCTGCCGCAGCGGCACTTTCAAGGGCCGTCGCAGCAGAGGCGGAAAGGTTTTCCAGCTGGAGAGGCTGAGATGGCGTTTTGCTGGAACAGGCGGTAAGGGCCAGCATCCCCGCCAAGAGCAGGGCTGTTAATTTTTTCATAGAAATGTTCCTTCCTTTTTTATGAATCGCAAAATCACAATCAGGCGCCGAAGCAGATACACAAAAAGGAGAATTACGTCCCGCTTGCGCCTGCAAGTGAAAAACAACGACTTCATCTTATAGCTTTGAGTATACTCCAAGTCAAATGAATTTTTTGTGAAGACTGCCGTGCCGTACAGAAAAAACGCAATCGCCCGGCGAAAAGAGCGCTGCCCACAAAAAACACCCCCGCGCAGGCGTTATCTGCGCGGGGGTGCTGGATTTTCCGGCCTTAAAAGGCTCGATATCAAGGGGTTAGTCGTGTTTTTTCTCCCGCTTGATCGCGTAGAGCTTTTCGTCAGCGGCGTGGATCCAATCCTCCTCGGTCTGAAAGCTTTTTTCGTACCGTTGGCAGCCAATGCTCAGCGCGAGGGAATACGCCGTACCTGCCTGAGCGTTCTCCTGCAAAATGGCATGGTGGATATCCTGACACAAAAAATCAACCGACAATTCGTCCGGGGTTTCGCAAACGACGATAAATTCATCGCCGCCGTACCGGCATATGAAACAGTTCTGGCCGGAGCAGACCTTCCTAAGAACATTCGCCACCCGGATCAACGCAAGATCGCCTTCCACATGGCCAAACCGGTCGTTGATGCTTTTAAACAGGTCAATATCCATCAGCAACAAAAACAGCAGCCGGCTCTCGCTGGAATGGGCGATTTTGCCGGGCAGGAACTTCATCAGCTGCCGCCGGTTGTTCAGCTGGGTCAATGGGTCAAGAGAAATCAATTGGCTTTGAAAATCCGTATAGACATACAAGGTGGCAAAGGTCGTGCCGACGCACAATAGCGGTATTGCGGGGAACAGGACTTGGAGCGTGCCGAAAAACAATGGGAATAGGACATAGAATGCCAAAGGCAGATATTTTGCCCGGGTAATATAACTTTTAGAGCGCAGCGCAGTGATCAGCGCGTGAGTGGCGGCAAAGAGAATGTAACCATATGAAAACAACAGTTGAACAGCGTAAAAAGGCCCCCTATGGTAGTAATTGTTTTGGTCGATATAAAACAACCATCCTGTTTTAACAGAAGAAATGGACAAAATGATCAAAATGAGCAAAGGGACGGCCGCAAGAAGCCGACTTGCGCGGGTTCGCGTAGTCCGGGAACCCAGCATGGTCTCCGAATAGACGAACCAGAAATAACTCACCAGCCCGGACAGAACATAATACAGCCCGTTGATGAGATGATTGGCAAAAACTGAAATTTGTAAGAAACCGCCGTCAATGTGGATCCAGGCCAGATCGAGCAGAAAAAAGAAGATGTTACTGAGAAGTACGCGTATAAACAGCCGCTGATTATTCTGCAGGTCGCGCCCGATCTGAATCTTGCGCAGAATCAGAAACAAAATCATGATACAAAAGATGTTAACTTCCGAGTAAAGCAAAGGCAGCAAGAGAATCCCTCCCATTTGTGGCTTGGGAACCGTTTTGGTCAAACGGAAAACGGCGTTGGTTCCAGGGAATGGTTATAGGGCCTGGGCTTGTTCCAGCCAAAGTGCTGCGCTGGCGTCGCTAGGCATCCGCCAGTCTCCCCGGGGGGAGAGGGTCACCGAACCGACCTTCGGCCCGTCGGGCAGGCAGGAACGTTTGAACTGCTGGGAAAAGAACCGCCGATAAAAGCTGACCAGCCATTTTTTGATGGTGGCCGGCTCATAAGCGCCGCCAAAGGCATAGCATGCCAGCCGGTAGATTTTAGAGGGCGGAAAAGCCCAACGCACGGCGTAATACAAAAAGAAATCGTGCAGCTCATAAGGGCCGACTAGATCTTCGGTTTTTTGAGAGATTGTCCCATTTTTGGCGGGAAGCAGCTCCGGGCTCACCGGTGTTGCCAGAATATCCTCCAGCGTGCGGCGCAGGGTCTCGTCTGGGGCGATGGACGCCTCATAGGCTACGATGTGCCGGATCAAGGTTTTCGGTACCGAGGCGTTGACGCCATACATGGACATGTGGTCGCCGTTATAGGTGGCCCAGCCCAGAGCCAGCTCCGACAGATCGCCAGTTCCAACAACCAGGCCACCCTGCTGGTTGGCCAGATCCATCAGCACCTGGGTGCGCTCCCGGGCCTGGCAATTTTCATAGGTCACATCGGTCACGGCGGGGTCCTGCCCAATGTCGGCAAAATGCTGGTTTACCGCGGCGGTGATATCCACCTCCCGGAAGGTGACGCCATAGGCGTCCGCCAGCCGCTGGGCATTGCTTTTGGTGCGGCGGGTGGTTCCAAAACAGGGCATGGTCACCGCCAGAATGTCGCTGGCCGGGCGGCCCAGTCTTTTCATCGCCCGGACCATGACCAGCAGCGCCAAAGTGGAATCCAGCCCGCCGGATAAACCGACCACGGCGGTTTTGGCATGGGCGTGATCCAGCCTGCGGGCCAGCCCGGCCGCCTGCATGGACAGGATTTCTTCACAGCGTTCTGCCCGGTCAGCGTCGGAAGAGGGGATAAACGGATGGGCGCTGACCAAGCGGGTCAGGGCCGTTTGGACGGGACATAGGGAAAAAGGGATCCGAAGATAACCGTCATCCTGCACGGCCGGAAAACTGGTCAGCCGCCGCCGTTCATAGACGAGGCGGGACAGGTCGATCTCGGAAATGGCCATGCCGTTTTGAAACAGCGGGGTTTCGTCCAGCAGCGCGCCGTTTTCATAGATCAGATTGTGCCCGGCGAACACCATATCCGTGCTGGATTCCCCGTCTCCGGCGCCGGCATACAGGTAAGCGCAACAGAGCCGGGCCGATTGGGAGGCCCCTAGGCTACGGCGGTACTGGGCCTTACCGATGATCTCATCGGAGCAGGAGGGATTGACAATTACCGTCGCGCCGGCAATGGCATGGCGGGTAGAGGGCGGGTCCGCCGCCCACAGATCCTCGCAGATCTCAGCTGAAACGCACAAGGTGGGCAGTTCGTTGCAACAAAGGAGCAGCCGGCTCCCGAAAGGCACGTCCACCCCGTCAATCGGGATGCTGCCGTTTTCCAGCGGAGCGGGGGAAAACCAGCGCCGCTCATAAAATTCCCCATAATTGGGCAGATGGGTTTTGGGGACAGCAGCTAGATACTGGCCATTTTGTATGAACACAGCACAATTATACAATTTGTGTTTGTGTTCCAAGGGTGCGCCGGCAACAATCAGCAGGTCGGAGCTCTGGCTACCGGCCCGAACCGTTTCCAGTGCGGCCTGCGCTTGCTCCAGCAGCGCCGACTGCAAAAAAAGATCGCCGCAGGTGTAACCGGTCACGCACAGTTCCGGCAGCACCAGCAGTTTTGCGCCGGCGCGGCAGGCCGTTCCCATGCAGCCGAGGATCTGTCCGGCGTTATAAGCGCAATCGGCCAGCCGGATCACCGGGGTGGCTGTCGCCACTTTTAAAAAACCGTCTTTCAAAGAAAAGACACCTCCTGTCGCAAAATCAAAAGTGCCATCCGAATAGGCGCGGCAAAAACGCGTCCGGGTCAAACGCCATCGGCGACGTGTAGGGAAAAAACAAAACCATCCGCACCAGATACACCGCCGCAAGCAAAACAAAAAAGGTAGCCAATCCGCGGCGGACCCACCGGCGGCCTGTGCCGAAAAAGATTAGGGCCAGGGCCAGCAGCGGAAGGGCCCAGAACAGCGGGTGCCAGAAGAAAGCCCGGGCAAAGTCCAGCTGTAGCGCACTCAGCCAAGCGCGGCCCATACCGCAAGTCAAACACGGCAGCCCGGTGACCTGAAGGAACAAGCATTGCCTGCCGATGACGCCGAACAAAACAAAACACGCCGCCGCCACCGCGACGGTTAAAGCAAGGCGCTTTGACAGCCAGAGCAGCCATCCTTTTTTTTCCATTGGCACCGACTCCTTAATATTGTCATTATAGGTCAAAAACGGCGGGTGCGCAAGAAAAATGAATGACAAGTGGCAGCTTTTATGATATTCTGGAAACAATAAATTGGAGAGAAGGGTTTTCCTTTTAAATAGGGTTTCCTGGAGTAGGCAAAGGAGCGAGAAAAATGATTCAAAAAGCAATGGATTTGTATCGGAAATATCGGGAAATGATCCTGTATTTGGTGTTTGGCGGGTTGACGACGTTGGTCAATATTTTGAGCTATTTTGTGCTTACCGATTTGGGCCATGTCAATTATTTGGTGAGCACGGCCATCGCCTGGGTGCTTTCGGTGCTGTTCGCCTACTTTACCAACCGAGTATGGGTGTTTCAAAGCACCGCGTCCGGCGCGCAGGCCATTTTAACCGAGATGGGTTCTTTTTTCGGGTGCCGCCTGCTGTCCGGCGTGATCGATATGGCCATCATGTTTTTATGCGTTTCGCTTTTAAAGCTGCCGGACAAGCTGATTAAGATTTTGGCCAATATCGTGGTGATTATTCTGAACTATTTGTTCAGCAAATTGTTCATCTTTAAAAAGGGAAAAGGGGCGCAGCAGTAAAAACCTAGCGAATTTAGAACGGCTTTTATGCCGTGGCGAAAGGGGCAGTGACGCCCATAGCCACAGCAACCGGACTGGCCTGTTTGGGCGTTTCGGGTTTTATCCGTGTCAAAGCGTGGAACATCAAAAAAGGGTACGGCCGCGGCCGCACCCTTTTTTAGCTTTTTATTTGTCGAGGGAAACGCCCTTTAACGGCCAAAAAACAGCTCCGGCTCCTTGCGGCCTTCGCCGCACATGGCGGAGAGCTTTTCCACCATCGTCTCCACAAATCCACCGGGAACGATCCGCGCGCCCTTGGGACATTTCTTGGCGCAGGCCTGGCATTTAATGCACAGGTTCATGTCTTTGATAGCCGGGCTTTTGGCGGAGATGGCGCCGGTGGGGCAGACTTCTACACAATGCATACAAAAGATGCAGTCGCTGCTGATTTCGTGGGGGATGCCGGACTGTGTGCCCCGGGCGCGGTAGGGATAATTGCCAGGCACCTTCAGCGAAAAATCCCCGACGGTGGCATCCAGCAGCCAGAAAGCGATCTGGCGGCCAAAATCGGCGCATTTGGCCAGATCTTGAGCGTCAGGCCGTCCGGCGGCAACAACATTGCCAAAGGAGTGCTCGCCGATAAAAGCGCCGGCGGCTACGGGGATAAAGCCCTGGCAGGACAGCAGGTCCCGCAGTTCCAGCAGCGCGTCCTCATAAGCACGGTTGCCGTATACAGCGGCCAGCACCACTGGGGTGCAGCTGCCGTGGATGCGACGGATGGCCTGTTCGGCCTGCAACGGAATGCGGCCTCCATAAACCGGCGCGCCGATGACCAGCAGATCCTCCGGGCCAAAATGATATTCCGCTTCCCGGGCGGTGGGCAGGGTCAGGTCCAGAATGTTGATGACCGGGCGGATGCCGTGGGCGATGGCCTCCACCGCTTTTTTGGTGGTGTCGGTAGGACTAAAATAGCCAGCGGTTACAGTGCGAATTTCCATTGCGATTTCCTCTTTTCCCTTCCGATTTGGATGAATTAATTCTATTATACGACAAAAAGGGGCGCCGGTAAAGGCTTTGTTCCAAAGGCCGCCGCACGGAAGGGAACCGAAACAGAAAAAGGCCGCCGCTGTAAAAAAGCGGCAGCCTTTTGGATCTTGGAAAAACAGAATTACTCCACCGTAACCGATTTGGCCAGGTTGCGGGGTTTATCCACGTCGCAGCCCCGGGCTACCGCCGTGTGGTAGGCCATCAGCTGCAGCGGGATCACGCCGAGGATCGGCGCGAACAGATCGTCAAGATCTGGCAGACGGATGATGTGATCGTACACATCATCGCCGATCTCATCGCTTTGCTTGCAAATCAAAATGATCTGCGCGCCCCGGGCCCGGGTCTCTTTGATGTTGCTGATGGTTTTCGGCAGCAGGGAGGTCTGGGTGGCGATGGCGATTACCGGCACGCCGTCGGTAATCAAAGAGATCGTGCCGTGCTTGAGTTCCCCAGCCTCGTAGGCCTCACTGTGGATATAGGAGATCTCCTTGAGCTTTAAAGAGCCTTCCCGACACAGGGGGAAATCAGCGCCCCGACCAATGAAGAACAGATCCTCGATGTTTTTGAGGATGCTAGCCAGTTCTTTGGTTTTTTCGTCGGTTTTTAACGCGTCGTTAGTCATTTCGATGGCCTTGAGCAGTCCGGCGACATACCCGGCGGCCTGCCCCTCGTCGATACGGCCTTTTTCCATGGCGATGCGGATGGCCAGCAGATATAGTACACCAGTTTGGACCGAATAGGCCTTGGTGCTGGCAACAGCGATCTCGGGTCCCGCGTAGGTATACAGGACGATATCCGCTTCTCTGGCGATGGTGGAACCGGCCACGTTGACGATGGCCAGCGTTTTGACCCCTTGCTTTTTGGCAAGTCGCAAAGCGGCCAGGGTATCTGCCGTTTCGCCGGACTGGGAGATGACTACTACCAGCTGGGTGGGGTCAAGAATAGGATCCCGGTACCGGAACTCGGAGGCGATGTCCACCTCCGCCGGGACCCGGGCCAGCTTTTCGATGACGTTTTTACCGATAAAACCCGCGTAACTGGCGGTGCCGCAGGCGACCATCTGAATGCGGGTGATGTTTTTGAAAAAGCCCGGCGCGATCCCGTCGTGGGTAAAGTCCGGCAAACCCTTGATAATACGGGGATGGACGGTGTTATAAAGGGCGGTGGGCTGTTCAAAAATCTCTTTGCGCATAAAATGCTCGTAGCCGTTTTTCTGGGCCTGCTCCACGTCCCACTGGGCGGTGAGCAGTTCTTTTTGCACCGGCGCACCGTCCATCGTACAGACAGAAATCGCGCCGTCCGGCGAAATTTTCACAATTTCGCCGTGCTCAAGGGTATAATACTGCTTGGTATACTGCAAAACAGCCGAAATGTCCGACGCCAAAAATCCTTCTCCTTGGCCGACAGCAGCCAGTAGAGGGCTGTTTAAGCGGGTGCCGTAAACTTCGCCGGGCCGGTCGGCAAACAGGATGCCGAAGGCATAGGAGCCTTCCATTTGGGCGCAAGCCTCCCGGATAGCGGCAATGGGATCGCCCCGGTAGCAGCTGTCCAGCAATTTGGCGGCGACCTCGGTGTCGGTTTGGGTTTCAAAGGAATATCCTTTGGCGGAAAGTTCCGTTTTTAGCTCGGCATAGTTTTCGATAATGCCGTTGTGGACCAAGCTCACCCGTGCCGTTCCATGGGGGTGAGCGTTGGCATCGGAGGGCTCGCCGTGCGTTGCCCAGCGGGTGTGCCCAATGCCACAGCATCCGGGCAGCGGGTGGGCGGAGAGCTGTTCGGCAACGACGGCCAAACGCCCAGCAGCCTTGACGGTTTTAAGCCCGCCATCGCTGAACACGGAAACGCCTGCGGAGTCGTAGCCGCGGTATTCCAGTGCGCTAAGTCCTTCAAGCAGGACGCGGACGGCGTTTTTTACGCCGGAGTAACCTACAATACCACACATATTCAATTCTCCTGTCTATGTAAAAAAGGAATGTTTCATAAGGACACGATTTTGTATCCGGCCTTGGAAAGGGCTTTTAGCGCTCTGGGATAGTTTTCCACCTTGGTCAGGATATAATCGGTGTTATAAGTCGATATGGCAAAGATCCCGATTTTGTTTTCCACCAAAATCGCGGATATTTTTGCGAGAATCCCGACCAGGGAAAAATCCAGGACGCCTTGGATGCGAAAGGCTTTCCAGCCGTCATCTCTTGCAATTGCATTTTGGGGAACGTCCTCTATCCGGCAAACCAAGGAGTTTTCCTCATCTGTTTTTCCGGTAAAGCAAAATTCGCTTTTCCAGTTGACGCCGGAAAAATCCTGTACTTTGCATACGGAAAAGAGAACATCCATCGTTTTCAGTTCCATAACCGTTCTCCAAATTCAATCAAAGCTTGTTCCCAGAATACCATATTGTGCCGGCGGTTGCCCGCGGTTTTGCTGTATTCTCTCACAGGGGAACGCTGCGGGGAGGCATCCGCCGAGATTTCGATACTCCTCCCGCCTCGTCGACCGCGCGGTGCGCGGCTGTGGCGCTTTTTCGTTTTATGCTCAAAATCCTCCTTTCAATCTTTTTTCAAAACGACCCTCCTTTCCGTTTGCCCAGCACCCCATCCTATGCGGGGCGCCGCCGGAATGTTCCGACAGAAGGGCTATAAATTTATTATACCAAATTCCACAGGCATAGGCAAGCGAGGGAAGGCTGGTGGAGGATACCTTTTGCCTAGCGGCGCCGAGGAAAACAAAAGCGCCGGCCTATGCAGAAAGGGAATTCCCTCCCGCAGGGGCGGCGCCAGATCGGTTGGATTTCAAAAAGGGGCGCGGCTATATTTCCGAAGGGAACGCATCGCCGCAGTTCGCTTTGCGGGCGGCTTTGAACAGGCTGCCATCCCGCTTGCGCACTGGCAGATCACCAATCCTATCCGGCGTACAAAGGCGCAGGGTGATCCGGCCGCTTTCAATCTGCGGATGGCGCAGAATCCGGGCCGCTGCCCGAGGGGCCTTTTCCCGGGAAAAGGCCAGATAACAAAACTTTTCATCCTCATAGGGGGCCTCTCCGCCCTTTAGCTGCCGGTGAAGGCGGCTGCGGGCTACCCGGCAGGTGAAATGGCACCAATCGTCGGGCGGGAGTGGGCAGGCATTTTCGTGGGGACAGGGGGCCAGTAGCACCGCCTTTTGACCAAGGAGAAACGCCCGGGCCTCTTTTAGCTGCCGAAAGCCCTCGGGAGTGCCCGGTTCCACCAAAAGCAGCAGGCTTTCCGCCGCGTCCCACAGCCGGGACAGGGCGGCAGGGCGTTCCTCTGGGCGCATTTCGCCCAACACATAAGAGGCAGCGACCAGTTGGGCGCGAGGCAACGGGCCCCTTTCGGCGATGTCGCTGGAAAGCCAGCGGGCGTTTTGTAGCGCGGCCGGTCCGCCGGCCATCAGCGCCTGCCCCAGCTGGGCCATATAGGGTTCCCGTTCCAGGCAAACGACCGATTCCAGATCCAAAAGGGCGTCCGCCGCCCAGCAGGCAGCGCCGGTCCCAGCGCCCACGTCCAGCAAGGTGGCGGGGGAGCGGGCCAAAAGCGGCAGGGTATGCTCCAGGGCGGATGCCACCGCCCCAAAGGTAGCGGGCATCCGCACGGCGGCGTAAGCCAGAGCCTGGCGGTCGCTTGTGACCAGCCGTTTGCCATGCCCACTTTCCCCCCGGTAGCGCAGAGAAAGATCCTGTGCTTCTTTTGTAAGGCTGGCTGTTCCTGTGTCCTGGGCTTTTTGTTCGATGGACATACGAAGTGGCAGCGGAAATTCCATATTGTTCTCCTTTTTAAGCGATTTGCAGCCGTATTGGCACGGCCGCTCAAGACAGATGTGAAAAGGAAAGGAAAAGTCCCCATTTCGAGGGGCTCGAAATGGGGACTTTGATCCGGTTTTTAATAGGCTTTACCCCAGTAGACCATCGCCTTAGCGGGCTTGCCGCAGCAAGCGCAAACATCGTCCAGATGCTCCTGCTCAAAGGGCATGCAGCGGGAGGAAACGCCGGCTTTTTCCTTAAAAGCTTCCTCGCAGGCGGGATCGCCGCACCACATGGTTTTGATAAAGCCGTTCTCTCCGCCAGCCAGCTGAACCATTTCGTCCAGATTGTGGGCGACAAACGTGCGCTTTTCCCGATTTTCCATCGCTTTTTGGAACAGGCTGTCATGCAGTTTTTCCAGCAATTTCGGGATGGCGGTTTCCAATTCGTCCAGGCTGATAACGGTTTTTTCCCGGTTGTCCCGGCGGACCAGCACGCACTGGTTCTGTTCGATATCCCGCGGGCCGATTTCCAGCCGCAGCGGAACGCCTTTCATCTCATACTCGGCGTATTTCCAACCGGGGGAGTTGTTGGAATCGTCCATCTTGACCCGGCAGAATTTTTCCAGTCGTGTTTTGAGTTCGCCCGCCTTTTCCAGCACCCCTTCCTTGTGCTGGGCCACCGGGATGATGACCACCTGGATAGGGGCTACCTGCGGAGGAAGTACCAGGCCGTTGTTGTCGCCGTGGGTCATAATAATGGCGCCGATCAGGCGGGTGGTCACGCCCCAGGAGGTTTGGTGCGGGTATTGGAGCTTGTTGTCCCGGCCGGAGAACTGGATGTCAAAGGCTTTGGCAAAGCCGTCCCCGAAATAATGGGAGGTGCCCGCCTGCAAAGATTTTCCGTCGTGCATCATCGCTTCGATGGTATAGGTGGATTCCGCCCCGGCAAATTTTTCCTTGTCCGTTTTCTTGCCCTTGACCACAGGGATTGCCAGTGCGTCCTCGCACAGCTTTGCGTAGATGTTTAACATCTGTTCGGTTTCGGTTACCGCTTCGTCCGCCGTTTCGTGCATGGTATGGCCTTCCTGCCACAGAAATTCCATCGTCCGCAGGAAGGGGCGGGTGGTTTTTTCCCACCGGATCACCGAACACCATTGGTTGTACAGTTTGGGTAGATCCCGGTAGGATTTGATAATATGGGAATAATGTTCACAGAATAAAGTCTCAGAGGTGGGGCGGACGCACAACCGCTCGGCCAGCTTTTCGTTGCCGCCGTAGGTGACCCACGCCACCTCCGGCGCAAAGCCTTCCACATGGTCCTTTTCTTTTTGCAGCAGGCTTTCGGGGATGAGCATGGGCATATAGACATTCTCATGGCCGGTGGCTTTAAACGCGTCGTCCAGCCATTTTTGAATATGCTCCCAAATGGCATATCCATAGGGGCGCAGGATCATGCATCCGCGCACGCTGGAATAATCGATCAGCTCGGCTTTTTTTACCACATCGGTATACCATTTGGCAAAATCCTCTTCCATTGAGGTGATGGATTCGACCATTTTTTTGTTATCCGCCATCTTGCATTCACTCCTGTTTGATACGTTTGGCTATCTAAGTTAGTTTCTTCTAAACAATCATTATAATATACATTTCCGCCGATTTCAACAAAGGCAGAAAAAAGAGCCGCCTGTATTCCCTTACAGACGGCTCTTAAAAAGGCGGAAACTAGATGCGGTCCTCAATAAACTTGACGACATCGCCAACGGTTTTGATCGATTCAATGTCCTCGTCCGGGAATTCCGCGTCGAATTCCTCTTCCAAACTCATAACCAGATCCACAATGTCGAGAGAATCGGCGCCCAGGTCGTCGGCAATATTCGACTCCATTGTTACGTCGTCTTCTGCAACGTCCAATTGATCGCAGATGATTTCTCTAACCTTTTCGAATACCATGTGGGAAATTCCTCCTAAATTGTTGTTCTTGACCTATCATATTCATATTTTCTCCGGTTGTCAACAGTATTTAGGAGGGAAAAAGGAAAATTCTCAGCTTTTCACAAATATCCCACAAATCCCTTGACAACCGGGGAGAAAAGGAATAAAATACATCGATTCATTACCGAGAAAGAGGGATGGAACATGAAACGGTTTGCCATTTTGGGATACCCCCTGGGACACACCATGTCCCCGCCAATCCACCAGCGGCTGTTTGAACTGTCAGGCCAACAGGCGGAATACGAGGTGCTGCAAACGCCGCCGGAACAGTTTGGCGGGCTCTGGCCTTATCTGCGGCAGCTGGACGGGTTTAATATTACCATCCCCTATAAGCAGCAGATCATCCCTTTTTGCGCGCGGCTGGATGAGACTGCCCAGCGATACGGCGCGGTCAATGTGGTGGATTGCAGGGACGGCGGCACCGGCTATAACACCGACTGCGTAGGTTTTTTGCACTCGCTGGAAGGGATCCCCCTAAGCGGAGAGGTGCTCATCGCCGGGGCTGGCGGCGTGGGGCGGATGTTTGCCATTGAAGCGGCGCGGCAGGGGGCGGCGGTAACGCTGGCTGTCCGACCTTCCGGCCTGGAAAAGGCCCGGCACTTGCAGGCGGAAATGGCGCAGGCGGTTCCCAACGCGGCGCCGGTGCGGGTAACGACGTTGGAGAGCCTGCCAGAGCAGAACGGCCGGTACCGGTGGCTGATCAATGCCACCCCCGTAGGAATGTATCCCAACGTGGAGGATCTGCCGCTGGATCCGGCGGTGCTGCCCCGGTGCGAAAACCTGTTCGAGGCTATCTATAACCCGGTGCAGACCAAGCTGATGCGGCTAGCCCGACAGGCGGGCTGCCATGTGATCGGCGGGATGGCAATGCTGGTCTGGCAGGCGGTGCAGGCCCACCAGAATTGGTACGGCGCCGCTTATCGGGACGAGGATATCGCAGCGCTGATCCGAGAGATGGAAGCGCAGTTAGAGGCTGGGAAATGAAAAATAATATCATATTGTTTGGATTTATGGGCTGCGGAAAATCCACAGTAGGCGCGCTGTTGGCCCAGATGACCAACCGGCCGTTATTGGATACCGACGCCTATTTGGAACATAAATACGGACGGGCCATCCCGGATATTTTTGCGTCAGACGGGGAGGCCGCCTTCCGGGAGATGGAACGGGCAGTCTGCGCCGAAATGGCCGGGCAGACCGGACTGATTTTATGCTGTGGCGGCGGCACGGTGCTGGATGGGGAAAACGCCAAAATCCTGGCCCAGACCGGCGAAATGGTGTTCTTAAAGGCCGATTTTGACGTTTGCTATGAGCGTATCCGGCAAAGCAACCGGCCGCTGGTGCGGCAGAATACAAAGGAAGCGCTGTTGGAGATTTTCCGGCAGCGCGAACCGGTGTATCAGTCCCGAGCCAGCCTGGTGGCGGATGCCGCGCTGCCGCCGCGGCAGGCGGCCTTATCCGTGCTAGGGGCGTTGAACCGAAAATAAAGCGGCTTTTGATCTTGCGCTATAACGCGCAGGAACCCGGTTTTACGCGCAACCGGCAGGGAACAAAGAAAACAAACAATTCCAGCAGAAAGAAGGGGTGCCACAATGGAGGCGAGACCGGCCAAACACGTGTTTGAATCGAAGACAACCCAAATTCAGATCCTGATGCCGGAGCACATCAACGGCTATAACCGGCTGTTCGGCGGCAAACTGGTGGAATGGATCGACGTTGTGGCGGCAGTGGCTGCCCGGCGTCATTCAGGATGTAATGTGACAACCGCTTGTATCGACAATCTACAGTTTCAGTCCGGCGCTTATGTCAATAGCACTATCGTCATCGAGGGGCAGCTGACTTGGGTGGGCCGGACCTCCATGGAAGTCCGGGTGGATACGTTTGTAGAAGAGCTGGACGGCTGCAAATCCCATATCAACCGGGCGTACCTGATCATGGTTGCACTGGATGAAGAGGAGAATCCGGCGCAGGTGCCGGGCCTTTTGTGCGACACAGAAGAGGAAAAAGCGGAGTTCGAATCCGGCGTACTGCGGGCCGGGTTGCGGAAAGAGCGGCGGAGAAAGAAGTTTTAAAGAGGAATGCCATTAAAAAGGGAGCGAGATGTGGGTGAACATCCCGCTCCCTTTTTAATGTTGATAGTGAGCGAATCGGCGTATAAAGTCCACGTTTGCAAGGGCTTAGCCGATGCGAACATGACCTTTTGCGGAAAAGGAGCAGCGATGAAGTGATAGAAAAACACCCAGTCTCCGGACTGGGTGTTTTTCTATCACAGCGGAATCCGCTGCGACGTGGCGGAAGCGGTGGGATTCGAACCCACGAGCCCATTGCTGGACTACCTGATTTCGAGGCATAAAAAACGGGGTAAAAGGCTTCATAAGCTTACATAAGGCTATGTATCTCAATGCTTGAAACCCGCATGAAATCAGGGTTTCTATGTTTCTCGTTATAATTTCATATATCGCTCCAAATCTCCTTGCTGGAGAGTTTGATAACAAATTTATAACACGAGATTTTGGATAACAATTATATTGTTATCCAAAACCAAAAAGATGAATCACGTTTCGTAACTAAAAATCAAACTTATCAAATGAACAAGAAAATAGATAAGATATACTATGACCCACTAAGCGGTTAAAATAACACCCTGTTTTGTGAAGCAAATAAGAAAAGCTTTAAGGCTAGTCATTTGTATTTGTTACTGGTGTGTATTAAATTCCTAAAACACGAAGCTCTATCCTTTACCAAAAATCCTTCAGACGTTTGCTATGGGAAGGATGCCGTAGCTTGCGTATTACTTTAGCCTCAATTTGCCGAATTCTTTCCCTGGTTAATCCATACTCTGCGCCAACTTCTTCGAGCGTATGAACGATATCGTCCTCAAAGCCATAACGCAAATACATAATTCGCTGCTCTCGAAGCTTTAGGACAGACAATTCCTTTCGCACAAGATAGCAGAGCCTGTTTGTATCGAGCTGTTCATCATAACGCAGGCTAAAGACACCTTCATCAGACACCGCTTCTGGAGTTTCTTCTGATATTTGCTCAAGACTTTCCGTTGGTATGAAATAATCGAGATACTGGATTGCAAGTTCAGGCGTACATTCAAGCGTCTCTGTAATGCTCCTAACAAGGTTTGGACAGTATGTCGCAGTATCGCACAATTCGCAGTAATGGTTTTTTACAAGTTCAAATATGCTGTAAAGTTTGTCCTTAACATGTACTGGAAAGTAAGCATCCGGTTTGGGCGAAAATGGGATACTCCTAAAAATACACTGTCTAACCCACAACGGAAAATATGTTGGAAATACATCATGATCCAACGAATTAAATTTTTTAATGGCAGTGAGTAGGCCGATAATCCCTTCCTCAAATGTATCGGAAATTGAAAGGCTATATCGCTTCGCAATAGTGTATGAGAGATTCAAGACCGTTCGTAAATACATTTCACACAGCCTGTTTTGTGCGAAAGCGTTTCCTGCCTGCGCCTGTGGCATTAACATTTTCCACTCGCGGTGTTGCGGTGGCTGTATTTGCTGCAAGGAATCAATGAGCGGTTTCAGCTCCGGCTCCAGCAACAACACCTCATCGTATAGCTGCTCATAATCGACTTTTCCACGGTCATATTCACTGTCATCGTCATCGGAAAAGTCTGCGGGGTCATCTCTGATGATAACGCCCATAGAAAGCAGCTCATCACATATCCGATCAACTGCATCCAAAGACATATCGGCACTGTTTAGCACCTCAAAGACGGTATCGGTGCTTACAAAGCCCTTGTCTTTATAAATGTTAAACAGCAGTTCAACAAAGTGTTGCTGAGATACCCCGCCCATGGTTAACTACGAGCCAACCGACAGAGATCAAGGATAGTCTGATGCTGCAAGATTGGAGATTCCGAGGATGCGCGCATTCTCGCTGACCGACCAGCCATAGAAATAATAGTCGCTGTTATTGCTCTGGGGAGTCGGTATTTGCAGAGAATAGGTACCCCTA
>JAQUYD010000013.1 GCA_028692035.1 Oscillospiraceae bacterium | reverse complement strand
CTGGCCGGCGATAACTTAAGGCGGTTCGATTTGGAACGCGTTTTCAGAGCAGGCGGATTTCATCCGCCTGCTCTTTTTTCTACTCGCCCGCCCAGAGAGAACCCCTCCCAAATGTCAGCGTCTCCCGATGGCTAAAAAAGGGGGGGATTTAAATGGTAAAATTTTCTGCTTCTGTTTACAAAATGTCCATTGACTGCCCCCTCTCCTTTGGGTATGATAGACTTTGTTCGCATGACACCCTGTCATAAACGAGGAGAAAAACGATGCCGACCAATACCTTTTATCATCTGCCGGAAGCAAAGCGGCAAAAGCTGATCGACGCGATCCGGCAGGAACTTTTGCGCGTTCCGTATGAGGAAATTTCGATCAACAAAATCATCCAAAATGCAGGGATCCCGCGGGGGAGCTTTTATCAATATTTTACTGGCAAAAACGATATGATCCAAATGATCCTGGGGGATTTCCAGATAAAAATAACGGAAATTTCAAAAAAAAGCTTGCAAGAACACGGGGGCGACCCCTTTACCCTGACACAGGATATTTTTGATTTGATCTGTCGCATTTCTGAGCGCACTGATTTGTTTTTGCTTTATCACAACCTTCTGGGCGGTATGAAGGTCAAGGACGACCGCGCTGCTCACCTCCCCTTTTGCCTGTCTCATGGAAAAAACTGCGAATGGACTGCGCTGCTGAATACCGCTCTGCTGGATCTGCGTGGAGAATCGGATCTGTCTGACTGCATTGAAATTTTGGCAAGCCTGTTAAAAGGGTCGATCGTGGAATTATTGGCCGAACCCGAACGAAAGGCGAAAATTGCCGTCAGTTTTCAAAATAAAATCGCCATCCTGCGCCGTGGGATGGACCCCAAACAGGAGGCGCCTACATGTTAGCGAAATTCAGTGTGAAAAAGCCCTTGACCGTCCTTGTGGCGGTGGTTTTGGTGCTGATTTTGGGATTTGTATCCTTTACCAGCATGACCCCCGACCTGCTGCCCAACATGGACTTTCCCATGGCGGTACTGATGACCACCTATCCCGGCGCTTCTCCCGAGGAGGTGGAAACTGCCGTTACAAAACCGCTGGAACAGTCGATGTCTACGCTGGAGAACATCAGCACTGTGACCTCCAGTTCCAGCGAAAATTATTCCATCGTCTTTTTGGAATTCAGCGACAACGTCAATATGGACGCCATTTCGATTGATATCCGGGAAAAAATATCCCTGATCGAGGGCAGTTGGCCTGACACAGTGGGGACCCCTTACCTAATGAAGATCAACCCTAACATCCTGCCGGTCATGGTGGCCGCCGTCGACCTGGACGGGGCGGACACCGCGGAACTGACCTCCTTTCTCAACGACACGCTAATGAACAAGCTGGAAGGCGTTGCCGGCGTTGCCAGCATCTCCACCAGCGGCGCCATTGAAAAACAGATCAATGTGCTGCTTTCCCAGGAAAAAATCGACGCGGTCAACGCAAAAATGCAAGCCGCCTTAGCGGATAAATTTGATCAGGCTGACTCGGAGCTGGCCGACGCCAAAGCGGAGCTGCAAAACGGCAAGCAGGAGCTGCAAAACGGCCACGAAACACTGCGTGAAGAGATGGGGAAGGCCGAAAGCGAGGTCTACGCCGGTAAAGCCCAACTGGACACCACTGATATGGCCATCTCCGCCGCGCTGGAACAGGCGGAAGAACAGCTGCCAGCGTTAAAAAGCCAGAAAAAAAGTATGGATCAGCTGATCGCCACCTTAAATCAGC
Organism: Oscillospiraceae bacterium; assembly: GCA_028692035.1. GTDB lineage: Bacteria > Bacillota > Clostridia > Oscillospirales > Ruminococcaceae > UBA3818. Next base: position 47,401 of record JAQUYD010000013.1, on the reverse strand, counting down.
TTGAGGCCGCCCAAGCCGCTTTTGACGCGCAGATCGCCGCCATCGAGGCCCGGGAGGATCTGACCCGGGAGCAGAAGGACGCGGCCATTGCCCAGATCACCTCCAGTACGGAATATCATCAGGTGCAGCTGGCCTTGGAGCAGATCGACGCGGCTTTGGACGAGATGGGCCTGGACCGCCAGTCGGTGCGCACGGCATCTGCTACTTTGGGGCAGACGATCAGCGGCATTGAAGATACTATGGTAGAACTCAAGGACACCCAAGAAGAGCTGGCGGAAGGCAAAATTACCCTAGCGGAAGCGATCGACCAGATGAATGAGAAAAAAGCCGGCGCCGAATGGGAAATCTACAGCGGGCTGATCAAGGTTCTGCTGGGTGAAACCTCCCTGGATTCCGCCCAACAACAGTTGGACGACGCCCGCTCCGAGGCGGAAACGACTGATGTGGGCGACACCCTGACTATGAACATGGTCTCCCAGATCCTGACGGCCCAGAACTTTTCCATGCCCGCCGGATATATTACCGAAAGCGGCGTTGATTATCTGGTTCGCGTGGGCGACAAGATCTCCGACGTGGAGGAAATGCAAAACCTGATGCTGTTCGATCCTGGCATAGAGGGAATGGATCCCGTTTATCTGCGGGATGTAGCGGATATCTTTGTTTCAGATAATGCCGCCGAGACCTACGCGAAAATGGGAAAGAACGACGGGCTGATCCTGTCTTTTAACAAACAGTCCAACTATGCCACCGCCGAGGTAACCGAAAACCTGCAAAAACGCTTTGCGCAGCTATCCGAGGAATTTGAAGGACTGCATTTCACCTCTTTGATGGATCAGGGCGACTACATCCATCTGATCGTCAATTCCGTGTTGGAAAACTTGGCCTTTGGCGCTGTGCTGGCCATCATCATCCTGTTTTTCTTTTTAAGGGATATCAAACCGACCTCAATCATCGCGGTCTCTATCCCTGTAAGCGTGATCTTTGCGATTGTGCTGATGTACTTCTCCGGCGTGACGCTGAACATGATCTCCCTGTCCGGGCTGGCAGTGGGAGTCGGCATGCTGGTGGATAACTCGGTCGTGGTCATCGAAAACATCTACCGGCTGCGAAACAAAGGCTATACCGCCGTACAGGCGGCAGTTTCCGGCGCGTCGCAGGTGGCGGCGGCCATCACCTCCTCCACCCTGACCACTGTTTGCGTCTTTTTGCCTATTGTGTTTGTCCAGGGCATTACCCGGCAGCTGTTCACCGATATGGCCCTGACCATCACCTATTCCCTGCTGGCCAGCCTTGTTGTGGCGCTGACTGTCGTCCCCGCCATGGCGCAGCGCACCCTGCGCAAAAACAACCCCAAAACCCACAACTGGTTTGAGAAGCTGCAAAGCGCTTATGAAAAAGCCCTGCGCTGGACGCTGCAAAAAAAGTGGGTCGTCCTATCCGGCTCGCTGGTGCTGCTGGTTTTGAGCCTTGTGTGGGCTTTGAGCCGCGGGTTTTCTTTTATGCCCAGCGTGGACAGCGCCCAGATCAGCCTTACCCTGCAGATGCCGGAGGACGCGACGCTGGAGGACACCGCATCGGTCTCTGACACCATCATCGACCGGGTCAGCGCCATTGACGGCGTAGAAACTGTCGGCGCTATGCTCTCCGGCGGCACCGGCAGCATACTTGGTCTGGGCGGCAGCAGCGAGGATGTGACCAGCGTGAGCATGTACATTCTGCTGGATGGAACGTCCTCCGTCTCCACGGGCGAACTGACCCGGCAGATTGAGGATGCCTGCGCCGACCTGGACGGTGAGATTGCCGTTTCCGGTTCCTCCGACATGAGCTCCATGATGACTGCCATGAGCGGTTCCGGCGTCAGCATCAACCTCTATGGCGACAATCTGGATCAGCTGCAGGCCAGCGCCCGGGAGATCGCCGCGGTCCTGGAACAGGTGAAAGGCGTTGCCGAGGTGGACAACGGCATTGGCGACGCTACCCCGGAGCTGCGCATCACGGTGGATAAGCAAAAAGCCATGGAACAGAACCTGACCGTAGCACAGGTCTACGCCGAAATCGCCGCCGCGATGAAGAAGGAAACCGCATCCACCACCCTGAATTTGGAAAACAGCGACGTGGGCGTGGTGATTGTGGACGGTTCCGCCGCCGAAATCAGCCGGGACGAGATCGAAAACCACGCCTTTACTGTGAAAAATGCGGATGGCGAAGAATCCCAGGTGCTGCTGAAAGAGATCGCAACTTTTGCCGATACCCAGTCGCTGAGTACCATCCAGCGAGACGCGCAACGCCGCTACCTGACGGTTTCCGCCACCCTGCAGGAAGGGTACAACGTCAGCCTGGTCACCGCTGACGCCCAGAAGTCGTTGGCCGATTACAGCCTTCCCGCCGGATTTTCCATGGAATTTTCCGGGGAAAATCAAACGATCATGGAATCGATTACCGAACTTTTGAAAATGCTTTTGATGGCAGTGGCCTTTATCTACTTGATCATGGTCGCCCAGTTCCAGTCGCTGAAATCGCCGTTGATCGTGCTGTTCACCATTCCGCTGGCCTTTACCGGCGGTTTGCTGGGACTACTTGTGTGCGGCATGGAAATCAGCGTCATTTCCATGATCGGTTTTGTCATGCTGGCCGGTATCATCGTCAACAACGGCATCGTACTAATCGATTATGTCAACCAGTTGCGGACGGACGGCAAGCCTAAATTCGACGCGCTGGTTGAAGCTGGCGCCACTCGCCTGCGGCCGATTCTGATGACCACCTTGACCACTGTCCTGGGCCTGTCAACGATGGCGCTGGGGCTGGGCACCGGCGCCCAGATGATGCAGCCGGTGGCCATCGTCTGCATCGGCGGGCTTTTGTACGCTACGTTGATGACCCTGTTCGTGGTCCCTGCCATGTATGACCTTCTAAACAAAAAAGAGCTCCGTGCCGTTTCCGAAGATGAGCTGCAGCTGATTGAGGAATAGCCGCTCCGACGAAGCCACGTTTTAAAAATTCCCCGTGAGACCAAATGCGTCCATGGGGAATTTTGTGTTGGCCGGGATTTTTTGCATGTTTCCTCCTCTCCTGCCCCAAAATACAGTGGGAATCTTTTATATCTGCCGCGGGTTTTCTGATTTTCCGCCCAGCTGGAAAAATAAACTTGACAAAGGCAGTCGGATATCATAGTATATGGCTAGGAAAAAGTTCTGTAATCAAAGCGCGGGCTGGCCTTTACCGGATGGCATTTGGCCCTGCCCACAAAATAAACGGACAAAAAAGGAGTTTCTATCTATGCTTTCATTGGAGCATCTCGCCTGGAATTTACCGGATGGCGAGCCGATTTTAAAGGATATTACGCTCACGGTGCCCAACGGGAAACTGGCGGTGGTCACCGGCCCCAACGGCGGCGGCAAAACCTCTCTGGCAAAGCTGATCGCCGGTCTGGAAAAGCCCTCCGCCGGGCGCATCTTATTGGACGGCGAGGATATCACCGGGCTGGATATCACCCAGCGGGCAAAAAAAGGCGTTGCTTACGCATTCCAGCAGCCGGTGCGGTTCAAGGGCCTTTCGGTCCGCGACCTGCTGGAGCTGGCGGCTGGCGGCAGCCTGTCTGAGCCGGAGCTTTGTGCGATTTTGGGTCAGGTGGGCCTATGCGCCCAGGATTATACCGACCGGCAGGTGGACGCCAGCCTTTCCGGCGGTGAAAGCAAGCGCATTGAGATCGCTACGGTGCTGGCCCGAAAAAACGCCGACCTTATGATCTTTGACGAGCCGGAGGCCGGGATTGACCTTTGGAGCTTCTCCGGCCTGATCGACGCTTTCCAGCGCATGAAGGCCCGGAAAAAAAGCGCTGCGCTGATTATTTCCCATCAGGAACGGATTTTGCAGATCGCCGACGAGATCATCGTGATCGCCGACGGCGGGGTTCGCGCTGCGGGGCCGCGGGAGGAAATCCTCCCCACCCTGCTGGGAGAGGAAAAAGCGGGACGATGCCCGCGGGAAGGGGGGCCTTTGTATGAATAAGATCACCGAAACGCTGCTGGGCCTGGTTTCCGACTGGGCAGGCGCATTCACCGGCGCGTACAATATCCGGGAGGACGGAGCCTGCGCCGGCAGGCAGTCCTCCGAGCATATCCAGATCGAATCAAAGGACGGGGCGCCGGGCCTTGTGATCCGCATTTCCCCGGACGCGAAAAATGAAACCGTTTACATCCCCGCCTGCGTAACCCACAGCGATGTGAACGATCTGGTCTACAATGACTTTTATGTGGGCGAAGGGGCCGACGTCACCATCGTGGCTGGCTGCGGCGTCCACTCCGACGGTGAGGAAGAGGCCCGCCACAACGGGATCCACCGCTTCTTTGTGGAAAAAGGCGCCCATGTGCTCTATCAGGAAAAGCACATCGGCACCGGCTCCGGCTCCGGCATCCGCCGGATTGACCCGGTCAGCGACATCTACCTGTCGGAGGATGCGGTGCTGGAGATGGATACCGTACAGATCGGCGGCGTGGACCGCACCAACCGGAAAACCACCGCCCAGCTGGCGGCCCGGGCCCGGCTGATCATCCATGAAAGCATCCTTACGGAAGGGGAACAGACCGCCCGGACCGACTTTGCTGTTTCCATCGACGGGGAGGATGCCGCAGTGGATCTGATTTCCCGGTCGGTGGCCAAGGGCAATTCCCAGCAAGAGTACCATTCCCGCATTTTAGGCAACAACCGCTGCACCGGCCATTCCGAATGTGACGCCATCTTAGTCGGTTCCGGCAAGGTCAACGCCGCGCCGGAGCTGTTCGCCGGGCATATTGACGCTTCACTGATCCACGAAGCGGCCATCGGCAAAATCGCCGGGGAGCAGATCATCAAGCTGCGCACCCTGGGGCTCAGCGAAGAGGAAGCGGAAGAACGGATCATCCAAGGGTTTTTGCAGGGCTGAGCGCAGCTGTTTTAGGAGGAACTTACCATGCAGACATTATTATGGGCGGCAGGCGGCACCGGGTTTACCTTTTGCATGACCGCACTGGGCGCGGCAGTGGTCTTTTTTTTCAAGGACCGGATCAGCGGCAACATCCAGCGCATCTTTTTGGGCTTTGCCGCGGGGGTCATGATCGCTGCCTCGGTCTGGAGCCTTCTAATCCCGGCCATTGAAGAGGCAAAGGCGGCGGGGCAGCCGGGTTGGATCCCAGCCGCAGGGGGCTTTTTGCTGGGCATTGGGTTTTTGATGCTTTTGGACTATGCCCTGCCCCATCTGCATCCGGACGCAGTGGAGCCGGAAGGGCCTGCCAGTCCCTGGAAGCGGACTACCCTGCTGGTGCTGGCGGTGACGCTGCACAACATCCCGGAGGGGATCGCCGTGGGCCTTTCCTTCGCGCTGGCAGCCCAGCACAACGACGCGGCGATGTACACCGCTGCCCTGGCTCTGGCCATCGGCATTGGCATTCAAAACTTTCCGGAAGGCGCCGCCATCTCCCTGCCCCTTCGGCAGGAGGGGCTCAGCCGTGGCCGCGCATTTCTCTACGGCGCCCTTTCCGGTATTGTGGAACCGGTTTTCGGTATTTTGGCGGTTTTAGTCGCCGGCGGCATTCAGCCGTTCATGCCCTGGTTTTTATCCTTTGCCGCCGGGGCTATGATGTATGTGGTTGTGGAGGAGCTAATCCCCGAAGCGCATTTAGGGGAACACTCCAATATTGGCACTCTGGGCGTAATGGGTGGCTTTGTTGTTATGATGATTTTAGATGTGGCCCTGGGTTAAAAGGGCCACGGCCTGAAACGATAGAAAAAAGCGTGGGATTTCAACATGAAATCCCACGCTTTTTTTAAAAGGAAAGTTGCTCATCTTCTTCCTGCAGAACCATCTTCGCCAAGTACAAAGACGCTGGGTCCAGCAGCCAGATCTCCCGCTGCTTGCTCTGGGCGTACCGCACCGTAAACGCGGTGCCGCCCTTTGCGCTCCCATCGTAGACCGCCAAAAGGATTCCCGCCCGGTCCACCATCCATCGGTTGCGCTCCATCATGCAGGCAGGCGTATAACTGGCGTTTAAGCAGACCCGCTCATCGCTCATCGCCAAAATCTCCTCATATTCCCGGCGGATTTCCCAAGGCCAGCGATCCGCCTGATCGGCGCAGGGCTGCACCGCCAAAAGCCGCAGCGCCGGGTTTTGTTCCCGCTGGCGCAGAACCGCCCTGGCCGCCCAGAGGTCCACGCCCTGGGCCATGCCGCTGACAAAGGTGACCACACCCTGTTCCACCAGCGAAGAAACCGCCCGCCCAATCGCATTTTTAATCCGAATACAATCCGGATGGTTCTCCTGATATCCAAAGGCAAACCGGTTCGGCCGGTGCCCGGTAAAAGCACAAACTTGCTGCTCCAATTTTGCTCCCCCTTTTTCCATTCTTAGAATACACCATCTATGAGGACGCAGGCAATCTTTTTTTCTGATCTCTCTGTTTTTTTCATGGGGATCGAGCAAATTTGCCCCAAAAGGCCCAACGATCTGCCTGCGGAAAATCTGCCGGGCGATTCTGCGCCGCCAGGATCTCCATTTGGGAACCAAGCTAAAAAAAGAGACGGGTTTTCCCGTCTCTTTTTGATGTATATTGTCAAGATGATCTACAGAGCCTTAACCGCTTCTATTGCAGCAACAGGTACAACAGCGTTGCCACTACGCCTGCGCCGTACAAAAGCAGCTCGTAGGCCAGCGTTTCTCCTACAATGCCCCGATGAAGCGGCTGATCGGAATACGCGCCAAATTGTTCATCCGTTTTAGGTGTCACCGTCTGGGGCGCTTTTTTATAGAAGAGCCGGTTGACCAGTGCGATGATCCAATCGGCCAACGAAGCGACCACCCGGGAACAAAACGCACCCACAAAAGCCAAACCTTGCAGCAAAGGCCGGTACACCAGCTTTTCTAGATCTGCCCAGCTCGGCCAGCGATCCACATAGACCCGGACTCCCTGCTCATCCTTTTTCATCAATAGCAGCCGCACAACGACAAAATACAGCGCCGCGCCAATGGCCAACGAGATCAGCGCGCCCTGCAGATTGGTCCAGGAGAAGTACTGCACCGCATGTTCCAACGCTTCGCCGCCCAAAAAGGAGCGGGAGGCGTCGGCGATCTTGTCCATGGTGTTATGAGCAAACAGGCCGAATACCAACAGCGCTAAGCCGGAAACGACCAGCACGGCGGCGGTGGGCCGGTCCATATAACTGCTCTTTTCTTCTTTGCTGCCGGGCTTTTTCTCAACAAATACCGCCACAAACAACTTGGCCATATAGGCCAGGGTCATACCGCCGGCGATCAGGAACAGCCATTCGACCGCCCGCATCCAGCCGGCGCCGCCATTGGCCGCCAGAACCTCGATATATTCGACGATGCTTTCGTGCAGCAGCGTTTTACTAATATACCCGCTCCATAAAGGGATGCCGCCAACGCCTACCGCCGCCATCAGAAAGCCAAAGGCCAACAGCGGCTTGCCGCGGCCCCAGCCACGGATCTCGTTGAGATCCAAGGAACCTGCCTTGGTAAAGACCACACCGGCGATGATGAACAAAATCAGCTTGATCAGCGAATGGTTGACCATATGCAGCACCGTGCCGTACACCGCCAGTTGATTGTGCGCCCCCAAAAGCCCCTGCATCCCTACGCCCACCAGGATGAATCCAATCTGGGACATGGAGGAACAGGCCAGCGTCCGTTTGAGGTTGATGGAAAAAAGCCCCAAAACCGCGCCCAACAGCATGGTAACAACACCAAGGATCAAAATCAGCATACCCCAATCCGCATCGCGGTAAAACACGCCACAGGATACGACCAACACCCCGAAAATCCCCGCCTTACTCAGCACGGCAGACAAGATCGCCGTTGCCGGGGCGGGCGCCGCCGTATAGGAACGGGGCATCCAGAAATGCAGCGGGAACATGCCGGCCTTGGCTGCAAAGCCAAACAGGATGCAGCCGCCCGCCGCGTACAAAAGCCGCCGGTCCTCTACCGAGGCGCAGGCTTCGCGCAGCGCGTCCAGCTGGAGGGTGCCCGCCAGATGGTACAAAAGGAACACGCCCATCAATGTGACCAGGCCGCCCAGTACCCCGATGGTCAGGTAGCTGCGGGAGGCATTGATCGCCTCTGGCGTTTCCTCCTGCACCACCCAGACATAGGAAGCAAAGGACATCATTTCAAAGAAAATAAAGGTCGTATACAAATCGCCCGACAGAAAGATCCCCATGGTGGAGCCCAAAGCCAGCAACAAAAACAAATCGTACCGGTTACGGTTGCGCCTGTGGGCAAAATAGGATCTCGACGGCAGGGTGGTCATCATCCAGACAGCCGCCGTCAACAGCGACATCATCAGGCGAAAGCCATCCGCCTGGAAGGTAAGCCCCAGCCCGCAGACGCCATCCAGCCGCAAAGACGCACCGGGGAAATACAATAGCAAGAGCGTTCCCAACAGTTCGATCACCGTAACCGCCAGCACCAGCCAATCCCGCGCGGATTTACTCCGGCGACCGGTCAGGTAGCCGGCGACCGCACCAGCCATGGGGAAAAGCACCAGGAAAATCAATAAAAAGCCGCCCATCTTCTCACTCCCAACTTCAATGGTTCCGGCGGTTACAGCAAACCGGCCGCAATTTGTTCAAATACTGCGATTAAAGGCGAAGCGCACAGCCCCAGCAATACAGAAGCTACGCTCAACACGATTAGCGGCACTGTCATCAGCCGGTTGGGATCCTCCACCTCTTTGACCGAGGCAGGATCAAACCCTTTGCCCGGGAAATAGGCCCGCAGGATGACCGCCATCAGATACAGGGCGGTCAAAAGAGCCGAGACAATTAACGCCGCCACGCCGGCATAGGCCAGCGGGGTCCCCGTTTCCACCGCAGCGGTGGCGATGCCCCACTTGCTGACAAAGCCCGCCAACGGCGGAATCCCCATCAGCCCCAGGGAAGCGATGGTAAACGCCGCCATGGTCACCGGCATGGCCCGGCCAAAGCCATCCAGCTGGTAGACATATTCCCGGTGGGTCTTGTAAATAATCGCGCCGGCGCAAAAGAACAGGGTGATTTTAATCACCGCATGGAACACCATATGGGACAAGCCGCCCGCCAAGCCGGCGGGGGTCATTAAGGTTACCGAAAACAGGATGTAGGACAGGTTGCTGACCGTAGAATAAGCCAACCGCCGTTTCAGGTGTGGGGTGCGAAGCGCCATGGCCGAGCCATACACGATGGTCACGATGGCCGCGGCCATTGTGACCGCCTGCGCCCAGCTACCCCGCAAAAAGTCGCATCCAAAGCCATAGTAGGTCAGCCGGATCACAGCGAAGATACCCGCCTTAACCACCGCCACCGCGTGCAGCAGGGCGGAAACCGGCGTAGGCGCCACCGAAGCGTCCGGTAGCCAGCCGTGGAACGGGAAGATCGCCGCTTTTACGCCGAACCCGAAAAATCCCAGGACGAACACCGCTTGCAGCAGCGTTTCATGGCCGCCCACCCGGGACAGATCCAGCACGCCGCCAAAAGTAAAGTCCAGCGTAGAGCCATAGTTGAGCAGGAAAATCATGGTGATAAACGCAAAAGCCGCGCCAGACAGGGAATAGATCAGATATTTCTTGCCCGCGTACCGGGCTTTGCCGTCCATCGAATGCATGACCAGCGGCAAGGTTGCCAGCGTCAGCAGCTCATAAAATAGATACAAGGTCAAAAAGTTATCCGCAAAAGCCACCCCGACGATGACCCCAAAGGTCATGGTGAAAAAGCCAAAAAATTTGTTTTCCCGGCCTTCATGCTTCATATATTCAAAAGAATAAAAGGTGGTCAGCGGCCACAAAAGCGATACCAGGATACCAAAGACCCGGCCTACCCCGTCGATCTGGAGCGCGATTTGCATGGTATCCGAAAAACGGATCAGCGTTAAGACCCCGTCCGGCGTCCAGATCAGCACCGCCAACGCCAACACGGCGTTTAGGATCACCGCACCGGCAACATAGACCTGTCGCTTCTGGCGATCCTCAATGGGACGGGCCAGCATCACCGCGCCGGCCAGAATCGGGAACAAAACCGGCACACATAACATCCAAACAGGCACAAGCTTCCCCTCCCTACATTAAAATAGCGCGGCGGAAATGCCGCCGATGAACTGCGTCAAACCGCCGGGAAAAACACCCAGCAGCACCGCCAGCACCGCCAGAATCGCCAGCGGCACCGTCATATAGCAAGACGGTTCTTTCTTCTCCAGGGGCGCGTAGTCAAAATCCCGCCCGGGGAAAAATCCGCGGGTCACAATGGGAAGCAGGTACCCAGCAGTCAGCAGGGCGCTGACCAAAAGCACCGCCGCCCCCACAATCCCCAGGGCGCCGTACTCGGAAATGCCGCCCTGCGCCAAATACCATTTACTGACAAAGCCTGCTGTCGGCGGAATGCCGATCAGCGACAGGGCGCCGAAAGCAAAGCACCAGATGACGACCGGCATTTCCTTGCCGATGCCCACAAGTTCGCGCACGTCAGTCTTGCCGGTTTTATAGATGATGGCGCCCGCCGCCAAAAACAGAAGGTTTTTAACCACAGCGTGGAACACCACCTGTAAAAGAGCCCCCGTAAATCCCACGCCGTTTAATAAAAACAGGCCGAACAGCACATAGGAGACCTGGCTGACCGTGGAATAAGCCAGCCGTTTCTTGAGGATCTTTTCTTTATAGGCCAGCATAGAACCGGCGAACACCGTTGCCAGTGCCAGGCACAAAAGCGTTGTCTGGGCCCAGCTGCCCCGCAAAAAGTCCGCGCCGAACAGATAGAAGGTCACCCGGATGATGGCCAAAACGCCCGCCTTGGTAATAATACCGGACAGCACCGCCGACGCAGGGGCCGGGGCCACCGGGTGGGCAGTAGGCAGCCATGCTTGCAGGGGCAGCATACCCGCTTTGCAGCCAAAACCAATCATCATCATAAGCCAAACGGCAAAAAGCAAATTCTCATTGCCCGCCGCAAGGCGCAGATCCAAGGTGCCGCCTGCCGCGAATGTGGTGGCGGTACAGTATTTGTTGAGGAAGAAAAAGCCGATCAGCGCAAGGCCCGCGCCGAACGTGGAATATCCCAGGTATTTAAACCCGGCCGCCACCGCTTCCCGGCTGCCGTTGTGGATCACCAGCGGAACGGTGATGAGGGTCATCATTTCATAGAACATGTACAAGGTCAGCAGGTTTCCCGCTAGACCAAGGCCCATCAGGATCCCGAGGGTCATGGTGTAAAAGCCAAAAAAGCGCTCTTCTTTCCCCTCGTGCCGCATATATTCATAGGCAAAGAACGCCACCAGCGTCCAAATGCCAGATACCAGGCACAGAAAGAACCTGCCCATGGCATCCAGCCGCAGATAGATGGCAATGCTGCCGCCCAGCTCCCAGATGTGCAGGGAAAGGTCCGGCAGAAAGCTGATACCCACCGCCGAAGCCAAGGTGCACAGCACAATGGCCGATACTGCAATGCGGCGGATTTTCGCGTCGCGCAGCCGGAATACTGCCAGACCGCCGAGCAGCGGCAGCAGGACAGGCAACAACAGGACGATACTTTTGAACACGGATTGATCACCTCTTTATTGGGAATTTATAAGAGCGCGAGTCCATTTTGAATCAGAGTCACCACCGGCTGGTAACAAATCCCAAGGAAGAACACCGCCGCGATGAACGCCACGGTGGAAATGGCAAATGCCGGATTAGACGGCTGCTTCTCCCCCGCCTCTCCCTCTGCGGGACGGGACCACAGGGCCGCCACTGCCGGGATGTAATACAGCGCGTTTAATACGGTGGACAACGCCAGGGTCAGCAGGGTCATCCACATTTTGACCGGCTGGGCCATGGTTGCACTGGCAAAAAACACCTTGGCGGCAAAGCCGGCAAACAGCGGAATACCGATCATCGACAGGGCGCCGACGGTAAAGCCCACACCGGCCAGCTTATTTTCATAAGCGGCGCCGCGCAGCGCATACAGCTGCTTGTTGTGGTGCCGGCCGGCGCTTAACGCGCTGGCACAGCTAAAGAGCATCGGCTTGGTGCAGGCATGGACCAGGATCTGGAAGCAGGCGGCCATAATGCCCACATCGGTGCCAAGGCCGATCCCCATAAAGACATAGCCCAGCTGTGCCACCGAAGAATAGGCCAGCATCCGCTTGATATGCCCTTCCTTGATCGCGCCGACGGATCCCACAATCATCCCCGCCAAACCGAACAGGAAAATCACGTTGGTAATGCGCAGCTCGCGGATGACCGCAATGGTAAACACTTTATAAAATAGCCGGATCATCAGGATAATATAGCCTTTGACCACCAGGCCGGACAGCACCGAGCTGGACGCGGTGGTCGCGGAGCCATGGGCCGGCGGCAGCCACAGGTGGAACGGGAACATGGCGCTTTTGATCCCAAGGCCCAAAACGATCAGACCCACTACAACGGTCAGCGGCATCGTATACTGCCCGGTGGCCACCAGCTCCAGCACCCGCTGCTGCAGGTTGGGGAATAGCAAATGGCCGGTGATGCAGTACAAAAGCACAATGCCGATGAGCACCAGGCCGGAACCCAGCAGGCTCATGATCAAATACCGCATGGTAGAAACCAACGTAGCGGCGCTATCCTTTGCCATGACGATGGCGCAGGCCGCAATGGTGCTGATCTCGATAAATACATAGGCCGTAAAAATGTCGTTGGTGTAGGTCAGCGCCAGCAGCGCCGCCAAAATTTCATCCATCATGATGAAATAAAGCTTTTGTTTCTCCGGCAGCACATCGTCAAAAATGTCCCGGCTGCCGCCCAGCAAAGCCATCAGCATCACAAGGCAGATAGCCGTGGCTAGCACTGCTTCCAGTGGGCCCACCGACAGCTCATTGCCCCAGGGGGCCGGAAAATGGCCCATCATAAAGCTAAAGCTCTCGTTGGCGGGGCCTATCCGCCCCAGCAGCACGCCGGACAGGGCCAACCCCGCTCCCGCAGCGAAAAGGCTTAAGCGATATGCCCATTTTCCGTTTTTCAAAAGCGGGGTGACGATGCCCGAAATCATACAGATGAAGATACTGAAAAATGGAAAGTTATATACGAAAGGCACCGGTTACTCATCTCCCTTTTGTCTGGCCAGCAGGACAATCTCGTCAAAATTGACCGTTTTATATTTTTGATACAACCGCTGGATTAAAGCCAGCGAAAAAGCGGTGACGCTTACTGAAACGACAATTCCGGTAAGCACCAGGCCCGCGGGGATCGGATTGATGTAATCTGCAGCATTGGCAACCTCACCCACCAAAATCGGGGCCAAGCGCCCCGCAATATAGCCCTGAGAGGCCAAAAACAGATAGACAGCGCTATCCATAATGCCAAAACCGATGATCTTCTTAACCAGGTTGTTTTGCAGAAGAAGGTTCAGAAATCCAATCCCGAACAGGATGACCGCCGCTGTTTCGTAATGGTTGATCAGCAGGTGTTCCATTACAACTCCCCCTTTGTGAATAGCGCATAGAAGCCGTACATGGTGCAGGCTACCACGATGCCGACGCAGATATCCAAAATCAGGATTAACCCAGAGCTTAAGATCGCGCCGGGAACGCCCAGCGGGATGTGGGACTCCAGATGGTTGGCGCCGGTGAAGAAAGAATAAGCCTTGGAGGCGGCATAGACCATCAGCGCGCAAGAAGTGATCTTTCGGAAGGTGGCGTAGTTAAAGAATTGACTCATCCGGATCATGCCAAAAGATACGGCAAACAAAATCAGCGCCGAACCCATGATGGTGCCGCCGGAAAAACCGCCGCCGGGCGACAGGTGCCCGTTGAGCACCACATAAACGCCATAGACCAGCGCGCAGGGGATCACGATCCGGGCAACCTTGGTCAGGATAATATCCTCCTCATACCCTTCGATCACATGTTCCCGGGCGGTGAGCAGGTCTTCCTCTTTGTTGGTATTATTGCGGTCCCGCATCAAAAGCATGGTCACGCAGGTGACCGCTAAAAACAGTACCGAAGATTCCCCAAAGGTATCGAAGGCACGATAGTCCAGGATCATGCCGGCGACCATATTCACCGCGCCGGTTTCCTCCAAGCCTTTTTCCACATACCGCTCCACCACCTCGTTGACCGAAGGGTTGTCCGGAGATCCAAACAAGGGAAGCTGCAAAACGGCGATCATCAGCACCCCCACCATCACAACGCCGATGAGCACCGCGCAAATGCGGTAGATATGTTCAAACCGGCTCAGCCCCATCCACTCTTTGCGGACGGGTTGCGCCTTTTGCTTTTTGGGTTTGGCGGCTTTTGCTTTTTTCGGCTTGGCCGGTTCGGCAGGCAGCAGGGGTTGTTCGGCGGTGCCGCCGTTAACCCATGTGCAGAACCGCTGCCAGGATGTTTGCTTTTCTTTTTTGCTTCTGGCCATTTTACTCATCACTCGTTCCCTTCAACGCATGGATTTTTTTCAGCGTATAGATGAGCAGCAGGCCGCTGACGCCGGCGCCTACCGCCGCTTCGGTAATGGCAAGGTCGGGGCTTTCCAGCAGCACCCAGATCACTGACATAATCAGGCTAAAGGACGTGTAAATGACAACCGATACCAACAGCCGCTTAGAGAAGGTCACCGCCAAAGCGCAGACGATGAGCAATGCGGGCAGGATCAATTCCAAAGCCAACCTCATTTCTCTACCACCTCACATTCGGATTTGATATGTTTAAAGGTCACAAACTCCGCCTTAGCCAGCAGATGGCTAGCCACCGGGCTTGCAAGCCACAAAAAGCAGATGATAAGCCCTAAGCGCAGCATGTGAAAGCCGAAGCCGACCAGCACCATCAGCCCCAGCAGGACAAACAGGATTCCCAGCGTATCCCCCAGCGCGGCTGCATGCATCCGGTTGAGCACATACTGAAAGCGAAACAGGCCGAAGGTTGCGGTGACATAGACGAATAAGCCCAGCACAATCAAAGCGATACCGGCAATTATTTTAACGTTTTCCATCTTCCTGCTCCTCTCTTTCATGCACCCGGCGGCGGACAATGACCAGCCGGCAAAGCACAACCACCGTAATAAAACTCAGCATAGCATACACAATCGCTACGTCCACAAGAAACGGCTCCTCCATATAGACCGAAAGGATGGACAGGATCACGATGATCATGGTGCTGATCATATTGCCTGCCACCACGCGGTCGGTAAATCGCGGACCTTTGATCGCGCGAATCATGCAGAAAAAGATCAGGACCGCCAGAAGGATCACCGAGCCCAGCAAAAAATAGCCCGTAAACTCTTTCATCATTTAATCCTCCAGTTTTTTCAGCAAATGCATAAATTGGGATTCGTCCACATCCGCCTGGCTGGCCGTATCCAGCGCGTGGACGCAGAACAGTTCGTGCTCGCAAAATACGGTGATGGTGCCAGGAGTCAGGGTGATGGCGTTGGCCAGGCCCACCCGCCCGGTATCCGTGCGTAGGTCGGTATAGAAAAACACCAGCTTCGGATCAATTTCCTTTTTCGGGGAAAGAATAACGCCGATCACATGGAAACTGGCCTTGATGATGTCCCGCAGGAGCACCAGCAGAAAATGCAGGGTCCCCCCTAGCTTTTTCAAAACCCGCAGTTCCTTTTTCGGGTCGTAATCCAACATTTTGACTGCAAACAGATAAATCGCCCCGGAGATGACAATCCCAAACAGGCAGATCTCCAGCGTGACCTTTCCGTTAAACAAAATCCAGAGGGCAAATAGCAAGACAAACATTCGATCACCTCAAATAACGTTATTTTCCGATCGATATACCTATTTAAAAGATCGTCGGAAGAAACCCAAATTATTATATCATAAGCCCCAAAAAGTAACAAGGACAAAGATTCACAACAAAATATGCAAATGATCCGCACTTTTTATGAACAAATGGTAAATAAAATCGAAGATTTGGATTTTTCTTCCTGAAAACCTTTTTTTGCTAAAAAATCGCTAAGATTTATGGAAAACTCCTAAAAATACGGGGAACCGCGATCCGAAACTATCTAAATTTTGTTTTTCTTTTCCCTGTGAGCAAAAACTGTCCGGCCCTTGAAATCGCTCCAGACATATCCTGTTTTTTTCAGGATTCGGAATAACACCACTCGAAAAATGAATTTTTTCCTGCAAACCTCTGTTTACAAAGTCATTCTATAATGTTATAATCTTCCTGCTTTCATTTTACAGGCGCATCAACCCGTTTTAGAGGAGGAATTTCTGTGCAGGATGTGGGTGTTTGGTCCATCGTCCCCCCGATCGTGGCGATTCTTTTGGCGGTTGTGACCAAAGAGGTCATCTTTTCACTGGTCTGCGGCATTTTATCTGGCACAATCATCTACGTTCTGTGCAATCAACTTAGCCTGATCCAGTGTTTTTCCACCACGGTGGACATTATGATCGCAAAGCTCGGCGAAAATATCGCTATGATCGTCTTTTTAGCCCTACTGGGCGGTTTGGTCGCGGTGATTACCAAAGCGGGCGGTTCCAACGCCTATGCTGCCTGGGCGAGGGGCCGCTTTAAAAGCCGGCGGGCGGCGCTAACCGCCACTGCGAGCTTTTCTGCCTGCCTGTTTCTGGACGACTATTTTAACTGCATTACCAGCGGCACCGTTATGCGGCCGGTGACCGACCGGTTCAACATCTCCCGGGAAAAGCTATCCTACATCGTGGATATGATGGCTGCCGCCATGGCGATTCTGGCGCCGATTTCCTCCTGGGCAGCTTCAGTCATGTCCTACATCCCACAGGGCGGCGGGCTCACCGGAATGCAGGCGTTTTTACACGCCGCGCCGCTGAATTTTTACGCCCTTGGCACCATTTTTATGGTCTTTTGGATGTGCGTGCGAAAAAAAGGGGATTTCGGCCCGATGGCCGAGGCGGAACGCAGGGCCCGGCGCGAGGGGGTCCATGATACGGCGGAAACGGAAAACGAAATCACCAGGATGGAGGTTTCCTCCAAGGGCCGCGTGTGGGATCTGGCCATTCCCATCGCGGCGCTGCTCATCTTTTCAGTGCTGGCCATGCTCTATGTCGGCGGCTATTGGAATGAAAATTCCAATCTTGTCCAGGCATTCGGCGCTACCGACGCACCCACTGCTCTGGCATTGGGCGGCGCGGGGGCGCTAATCGTAGCGTTTTTCCTGTTCATCCCCCGAAAGATCATGCCCATGTCCGAATTTTTCAAAGCTTTTAACGACGGCGTCAAATCCATGGTCGGCGCCAGCGTCATCCTGACCCTGGCCTGGAGCATCAGCAGCGTCTGCCGGGACTATCTGGGCACCGGCGACTATGTAGCCCGGATCGTCCGCGAATCCGGCATCCCGATTCATCTGCTGCCAGCCATCGCCATGATCATCGCCGGGCTGCTGGCTTTCGCCACCGGCACCTCCTGGGGCACCTTCGGCATCCTGATCCCCATCGTGGTCACAATCTGCGAAGCGCTAGCCCCCGAAATGGCGGTCCTGTCCCTATCCGCTGTCCTGGCGGGGTCAGTGTTTGGCGACCAGGTTTCCCCCATCTCCGATGTAGTCATCCTCTCCTCCACCTCGTCCGGATGCGAGCTGATGCGCCATGTGGTCACCCAAATCCCTTATGCGCTGACCGTCGCTTCCTGCGCGGTGGTCGCCTATCTGGTAGCGGGCTTTACCGTCGGCTTGGGATATGAAGTCTACCTACCCTTGTCCTTGGGCGTTTTCTTCCTGCTGCTGACCGGCGCCCTGCTCATCCTTCCGCGGGTATTCCCCGGCTCTGGCGATGGGGCTGTGGAAACGGCAGATCTCGATTCCGTCCAACTGTAAAAGCGAACAAGAAAGGGCCCGGCTTTTAGCCGGGCCCTTTCTTGTTTCAAAGCACCAATTTTATTTTTGGGCCGTCGCGGTAGCGGGGGTTCGATCTGTTCTTTTTTCGCCGGTCCAGACCTTTGGCAGAACCAACAGCACAGCTACCAGCAGGATCAGAGAAACCGCATCGGTGAGCAGCAGGCTCACGCCAAAACCGAGCCGCGCTGAGAAGCCGGCGACCAAATATCCCACGGCGCTCACCAGCGCGACCGTAAGCGCATAGGGCAGCTGGGTCGAAACATGGTCGATGTGGACGCATCCCGCGCCGGTAGAGGACATAATGGTCGTATCCGAAATCGGGGAGCAATGATCCCCAAACACGGAGCCCGCCAAAATCGCCGAGAGGGCCGTGACCGTCAGCTCCGGGGCCGCCACCTCGCAGACGGAAACAATGATGGGGATCAGGATGCCGAAGGTCCCCCAGGAGGTGCCGGTAGCAAAGGAAAGCAGAGCCGAGACAATAAACATGATAACCGGGATCAACATCACCGGCATATGGGACGCCGCAACAGCCCCCGCCACATAGTCGCCGGTGGAAAGCAGGTCGCGGCAAACGCCGCTGATGGTCCAGGCCAGGGTCAGGATCACGCAAGCCGGCACCATGGTTTGGATGCCACTGACAATGCCCTGGAAAAACTCCTGGAAACTCAAGAGCTTGCGGGGCACAAAAAGCAAAAAGGCAACGATCAGGGAAATTAGGCTTGCCATTGCCAGGGCCGTTCCCGCGTCGGTAGCGCCGAACGCGTCAAACAGGCTCAAGCCCTCGCCATTCCAGTAGCCGCCGTAATACAGCATCGAAAGAACCGAAAAGACAATCAGCGCCGCAATCGGGATCACCAGATCCCACACCCGGCCTTTGGCAGACGGCGTATCGTCAGCCTGGCGTTCCTGGGGGGCCTCAGCGTCCCGCTCCATCGCACGGCGTTGAGCCGCCGCCATCGGGCCGAAATCGCCTTTTTTGCGCACGCACATCCAAAAGACCATGACGATACTTAAAATCGCGTACAAATTCATGGGAATCGCCTGCAAAAATGCCTGCATACCGGTCATGCCGCCATCGGTCGGATAATAGGAAATGACCGAAGCCGCCCAGGAGGAAATGGGGGCAATGATGCAGATAGGCGCGGCGGTCGCGTCAATCAGATAGGCCAGCTTTTCCCGCGAAATTTTGTGCTTATCGGTCACCGGCCGCATGACAGTGCCAACGGTAAAGCAGTTAAAATAGTCGTCGATGAAGATCAAGCAGCCCAGAAAACCGGTTGCCAACTGCGCACCGGTACCGGACCGAAGCTTGCCCGCGGCCCATCCGCCATATGCCGCCGACCCGCCCGCCTTGGTAATCACCGCGACCAGGGCGCCTAACAGCACAACAAATAAAAGCAGCGACGCGTTCCCGCCCATCTTGGCAATCATCAGGTCAGAAACGCTGGAAAAGACGCCTACGACGCCGAGATTTGCCGCCACAGCATAGATCACGGCGCCGGAAAAGATGCCGCAGGCCAGGGAAAAGATCACTTCTTTGGTAAGCAACGCTAATACAATCGCCACCAACGGCGGCAGCACCGACCAAAGCCCAACAGATACAGATTCCATTCAAAAAACTCCTTTCATCTATGATAGGAGACACAAAAACGCCCGCCAACCTGGGTTGACGGGCGTTTTTTACGGTGCAGCCATTAAAAAAGGCTGTACCGCATCGATACAGCCTTCCGAATCCGGAAAGAAGTATGCAATAGCGCCTCTGCCGCCGGTATTCCGGAAGCAGGAGTCCCAATGATTTTCACATTGAGCCCAACGGACTTCCATACCTGAAAACCCGTTTCGGCAGCTGACCCTTTCCCCGGCATCACGGAATGTCTTCTCCGCCGGGTACTCTTATCACTGCGCCTCTATCAACTTTGTGCTGAGTATAGCAAATGGAAATGCCTTTTGTCAACCATTTTGCGTAAAATCAGAAAAAAAACAGATCAGATGCATAAAAAAAGGCTTTTTTTATGCATTTTAAATAGTTTTGAGACTGTATGGCACCCGACAAATTCTTGGTTCAGCCAAACATCTTTTAGGCAAATTGTACTGATACAAACTGGTTCAATTCATATTTTTGTCAATTCGGACAAGGATTTCTTTACAAAAGATGTGAGATCTGATACTATTTAAGTTAGTTTATGTAGAGAAAAAGTTTCTATTTATCATGAAAGGTTGTGTCAATTACAAATGGGTAAATATGATTTTGACAAGGTTTGGGAACGCGCCGGCCACAATGCGATCAAATGGGACATGAATCCCATGGCGCCACGCAAGACAGATCCCAGTTTTACGCCTCTCCCCATGTGGGTCGCGGATATGGATTTTGCCACCGCTCCGTCGGTCACAGAGGCTATGCAGGAGCGTTTGAACCATCCGCTGTTTGGTTATTACGGCGATCCGGACCGTTACTACAACGCGATTTTCAAATGGCAGAAAGAGCGCTTTGGCGTTACTGGCCTGAAGAAAGAACATATCGGTTATGAAAACGGCGTGCTCGGCGGCGTTGCCGCTGTCATGCACACGCTGACCAATCCTGGCGACCCGATCTTGGTTCACTCCCCCACTTATGTTGGGTTTACCGGCGTACTGAAAAACAACGAGATGGATATCGTTTCCTCCCCGTTAAAGCAGGATGAAAACGGCGTTTACCGTATGGATTTTGAGGATATGGAGAAAAAAATCCAGGAAAAGGGAATCCACGTGGCGATCTTCTGTAACCCCCATAACCCCACTGGGCGCGTTTGGACCAAGGAGGAGATCAGCGATTACATCGACCTGATGGCCAAATATGGCGTTACCGTCATTTCCGACGAGATCTGGGCGGACTTTATCATTGGCGAAGGCAAAAAGCATATTCCCACCCAGTCGGTGTCCGATTTGGCAAAACGCATCACCTGCGCGTTTTATGCGCCTTCCAAAACCTTTAACCTGGCGGGTCTGGTCGGTTCTTACCACATCATTTATCGCGACGATCTGCGGGAAAAAGTCCTGCACACCGAGTCGCTCTCCCATTATAACAGCCATAACATCATGTCCACCTATGCGTTGATTGGCGGGTACGAAGGCGGCGCCGAATGGGTAGACGAATTGTGCGCTCACATCCGCGGCAATATGCAATACTGCGAGGACTATTGTAAGAGACATTTCCAAGGCGTAAAATTCTCTGTCAATGAAGGCGCTTATGTCGCCCTGCTGGACTGCACCGAATGGCTGGAAGCCAGCGGCAAAACCATGGACGAAATGCTGGATGATATGGCCTGGTGCGGCGTGCTGGTCAGCGATGGCCGTGCATTCCACGCGGATCACCATGTGCGCATCAACTTTGCTTGCCCGCGCCAAAACGTGGAGCAGATGATGGAGCGTTTGGATCAATACGTTTTCAACAAAAAATAAAATCCTGTTTCCAGGGGCTGTCGCAAGCGGAATACCGCTGTAAAAAATGGCGGAATTGCTATAAGCGCCGCTTTCAACACGAATTGGTTTGAAAAAGGATTTTGGCCAGATGCAGCTACTGCATCTGGCTTTCCTTTCTTTATTGCCAAAAAGAAAAAAGATTTTTAGCTATTATGTAGAATGTTTTCAGATCGTGCTTTTATAATCTGGACATTTTTTGTGATTCGCAGTATAATTTACTTTATAAATTATTGTATTTTACCATTCAGGAGGTATGACAAAATGACTCTTTGGGAAAAAGCTTGGCCGATTTTATTAGTCCTTGGCGTGTTGGTTGTAATTTTTCTTCTCTCGAACCACTAATTCGAACGGTGCGGCGGTTTGCTGCCCAAGAACAAAACCTTCGGCCCCAGAAACAACCGAAAAAGGTGCAAAAAAGGATCAGCCTTTTCATGGCTGATCCTTTTTTTGCCTGCTTAGCAGCGCGACCTTACATGGAATCCGCCGCCTAAAACAGTATCTGGGCCTGTCCTCGCCGCAAAACGCGATTGGAAGGGCCGCTCTTGCAAAGACATGGCACAACGGCTCATTCCAACGCAATGGTCCGAGTGGCAATTTTTTCTGTGAAGGCCGCGTCATGCTCTACGAACAGAAGGGTCGGCTCGTATTCCAAAATCAGCTGTTCGATCTGCATACGGGAAAACAGGTCGACATAATTGAGCGGCTCGTCCCACAAATACAGATGGGCGCGCTGGCAAAGGCTCCGAGCCAGCAGGACTTTTTTCTTCTGCCCGGCGCTGAAAAATTCCATCCGCTTGTCAAATTGAACGCGGGAAAACTCCAACTTGCGCAAAATAGCCTTGAATAAGCTCTCATCCAAACCGTTATCCCGGGCAAAATCCCGCAGATCCCCCTGCAAAAAAGACGGATCCTGCGGTACGGTAGACAGGATAATCCCGCCGGGTATCTGCAGCCTGCCGGTAAACGAAAGGGGATCTCCCTGGATCAGACGCAGCAAAGTGGATTTGCCGCATCCGTTTTTTCCCTGCAACGCAATCCGCTCGCCCCGCCGGACTGCGAGGTTCGCCGGGCCGAAGGCCCTTTTTTCCCCGTAGAAAACGGTTACCTCCTCCATACGGATCAAAGGATCGGTGTGATACCAAAGGGGTTGCAGAGCCAAGGAATCGACTTTCTCGATATTTTTTAAAAGCTTTTCCTTTTCCTGCACGGCTTTAGCCTGCCGCACCTCTACCGCCTTAGAGCGCTTCATCATTTTTGCGGCCATATGCCCCACATGGCCCTTATCCGCCGCACCTGCCTTGGACTTTTCCACCTGCGCCGACCAATCGGCCTTTTGGCGCGCCGACCGGTCCAGCCTGCGGATTTCTCCTTTTAGCCGCCGGTTTTGTTCCAGTTCCAGCTGGTCCTGGCGGCACTTGTTCTCCCACCAGGAAGAAAAGGTTCCCCGCTGCAGCTGGATATCCGCCCGGTTAATGGCCAACACATGGTCGACGCACCGGTCCAGAAATGCACGGTCATGGGAAACCAGGATGAAGCCCTTTTTCCCTGCCAGATACTCCCCCAACAGCCGCCGCCCCGCCGCATCCAAGTGATTCGTGGGCTCGTCAATCAAGAGAAAGTGATTTTCGTTCAGAAATAGCGCCGCCAGCAACACCTTGGTCCTCTCCCCATGGCTGAGGGTCTCAAACGGCCGGTACAGCACTTCCTCCTCCACCGCCAGCAACGACAATTCCCGCACCAGCTGCCAATAGGCATACTCTTTACACACGGCGTTTACCACCGAAAGGGAATCCACAGACGGATCCGGCGGCGTCAATGGGAAATAGTCGAAAGCAACGCTGGCCGAAATACTGCCTGCATACCGATGTTCTCCCATCAAAAGTTTCAGAAACGTGGTTTTTCCCCGGCCGTTTCGGCCAATAAACCCCAATTTCCAATCTGTGTCCAGGGAAAGGGACACATCCTCAAAAACAAAATCATAGCTGCCTTCGTATCCGAAGGTCAGATGATTGACGGAAATCAAACTCATTGCACATTCCTCCCATGGCAAAAATAAAAGCCGCAGGAAAGATCCCTGCAGCCTTGCCCAAAACAAAGGAACGTTCCTTCCGGGCCAACGGGCCCAGAAGAATCCCTTGCAAATGTGATAAGCGCGCTTTCTTTCCTGCAATGGGCAGACCAAAAAAACGGCAAAGCCGGTCCTTTTGTCCACCAGTCATTCTATTTGCAAGAAAGTTTACGCATTTTATCCTCTCCCATCAAAAATCTGCTTTCAGGATAGCAGACCGGGCCCGATTTGTCAATCGGGCCCAGTCTTTTTTATTCATATGACCGGCACCAGGATTTTCGTGCGGTATTGCGCTGGGTCCGTGGTTACAAAATCCCCCAGCATATACTCCTCAAAACAGAATTTTCCGATCTTCATGCCCTGTTTTTCGGCGTACCGCATGACCCGTAGAAAACATTGATAGAGCTTCTGCGGCTCGCCCTGGTGATAGGCCACCAGGTAGTAGCCCTGCGGCCAGATGGCAACGGCATCCGGGTGATAAACAGGATCTGCATGGACATAGATATGAGAAGAAATACTCAGCCATTTCCCGTCCACATACCGCACCGGGATGATCGTTCCCCAGCCGCGGTATTCAAACAGATCCTTTTTCCGGCAAAAGCTGGAAAAAGCGGCCTTGACCTGGCCGAATGTTTCGCCATCCTCGTATAGGTTCCGGCTAAAAAAGCCGTATTCCGTCTCGCAAAACTGCATGGAAACCGAGTGGACGTCCGCCGCCAACGCCTCCTCGATCCGGTTTCGGCAGATCGCCATGGACCGTTTCAGGTCATCCAGTCGCCGCTTTTCCTGGGCCAGCTGCGCCTCCCGCCTTTCCAGGATCCCCATTAGTTTTTGAGGGGATCTGCTGTAAAGGTATGCGTCGATTTCCTTGAGCGGCAGCCCGATTTCTTTCAGCTGCGCTATGCTGGAAAACGCTGAATACTGCTGGTTGATGTAGTAACGGTATCCATTTTCTTCGGTCACTGCGGGCGTCAGTAAGCCAATGTCCTCGTAATGGATCAGCGTATGTTTTGTCACGCCGTTGGCGCGTGCAAATTCGCCAATGCTGTATTTTCTACCCTTTTCCATCGTGTGACGCCCTCCTTTTCGATCTCTTTGTTATTTATAGTATGGAAGAACAATTGATATTTATGATGTTGTTGCCATTTTATCACAAACGTTTTGCAAAATCCAAACAAATCCCGGATTTTTGTGTGAATGGTCTAGAAAAGTCTCTGTTGTTTGTGCAAATAAGAGATTTTTGCTGTTCATCTTGACTGTCGGGCAACCCGACGCCTTATACTCCAAAGCGAAAAGACAAACGGAGGGAGTCGATCAGATGAAACAGCTTTCTATTGCTCAGCTGGCAGCTATGAACATGCATTATGCCCGCCATTCTCTGGACACCTTTTTGGATTCCATCGCCGGGCTTGGCTTTTCCCAGTTTGAGCTATGGGGCGGCGCGCCACATTTTTACAATCCATCCCAATGCGGGCCGCCTGCCGCCGAACTGCGACAGGCCGTGGACAGCCGAGGACTTTCCATCGTCTGTGTAACGCCGGAGCAATGCGTCTATCCTTATAACATCGCCTCATCCCAAAAGGATTTCCGCCGGGCAAGCGTGGATTATTTTAACGGCTGGATCCGCATCACAGCAGGGCTCGGTGTAAAAAAGATGCTTTGCGGCCCTGGGTGGGGCCTTTGGGATCAGCCGGCCGAAGAGGCATGGAAGCTTTCTGTGGATTCTTTGGAGCAGATGACCCGACAGGCGGAAAAGTATGGGGTTACCCTTGCCTTTGAAATCCTGCTCCCCAACGAATCCAATCTGGTATATGATCTCGCGACCGTCTCCCGCATGATGCAGGAGATTGATTCGCCGCATTTTATGTGCTGTGTCGATACGGTGCCGGTCTGCCATGAGGGGAAAACCCTGGAGGACTATTTTCAGGCTTTGGGGAAACGGATCGTCCACATCCACCTCAACGACGGAACACCCACCGGCCACATGACCTGGGGGGACGGCAGCCAGCCCTTGCTGGAACATCTGGGCGCCTTGGACCGCCACGGATATACCGGCGCCATGACCTTGGAGCTGGGCGCCAGCCGGTATACCCGGGAGCCGCAGATCCATTTAGAGCGGGGACTACGCATTTTAGAGGACGCCTTTGGTGAAACGTTGAAAAAATAACGGCGCCCAACCATCAGGCCACCCCAAAACGGCGTCCCAGACTTGAAAGGAGGTCTTTCCCATGGGATTACAGCGATCCCAAATCGCATTGGGCAACTACGCACATCCCTTGTACAGCTTTGAGCGGTTCCTCGACTGTGCCGAAGCGCTGAACATCCGCAACCTGGAACTTTGGGGCGCGGGCCCCCATTTTTATTTTTACGACTACACGGACACGCGGGCCCGGGAATTGTTCCAACGAATTCAAGCCCGGGGCATGCAGGTGATCTGCATGACGCCGGAGCAGTGCATGTATCCCATCAACATTGCCTGCGCCGACCCGATTATGCGGCGGCGCAGCATCGACTATTTTAAACGCGGGGTGCAATTTTGCCATATCATGAACTGTCCCTTGCTGCTGGTCACCCCTGGTAAGGGATATTTCGACCAGCCGGTGAAAGCGGCCTGGGGCCGGTGCATCGAAGCGCTGCGGGAAATCGGAGAATATGCGGCCAGCGCCGGCGTCAAGCTGGCAGTGGAACATCTGACCCGCTTGTCCACCAACATCGCTGTGACCGCTGCTGCGTTGGCCGCACTAGTAAAAGAAGTTGGCCTACCCAACGTAGGCGGCATGGTGGATACCGATATGGCCGGGCGCTGTGGGGAGAGCGTTGGAGACTACCTGTCCGCCTTTGAAGGGAAGCTGGCCCATGTCCATCTGGTGGACGGAATGCCCGGCGGCCATATGGTACCCGGCGATGGGGTCCTGGCGTTAAAGGCCCAGATGGAGCAGCTGTCTCAATTCGGATATCGTAGGTATATTACCCCTGAGATCATGCATAGTTCTTATCAACTGGAACCGGAAAAGGCACTGGAGCGTACCGTCCGCTGGATGGAATCGGTCTTTGCGGGGATCTGACGGCGGGTCCGGCCCGCCGAGACTCTCACCTGCCGGTGCCCTGCTCACAGGGCGGTTTCAGGAACATCGGAAAGGCTGTCCCGGCCACCCGGTCAGGACAATACCCTACAATGAAAGGTGGTAACCATGAAAAAGTTTGCTGCGGTTTTGCTTGCTTCCCTTTTGATCTGCCTGTCCTTTACCTCCTGCGGCCAGACGACCGCCTCCTCCACGCCGGAAGCCCCCGGCAGCAGTTCTTCTGCGGCACAGCTCCCGTCCTCCGCTGCCGCGGATCCGGAAGAAACCCCCTACGCCGCATTGGATCTGCATGATCCGGCCAATGTAGTCATGTATGTCTGCGCCACTGAACCAAACGCCATGGCGGAAATCCTGGCGATGGTCAATGTACGGACCAAAGCGGCTGTCAACACCACGATGGAGCTGTATTTCATCCCCTCTTCAGAACGTTCGACCAAATACCCACTGGTCATGGCTGGCGGCGATACCGTCGATTTGATTTTTACCGCCAACTATTGCTACTACAAGGAGCAGGTGGACAAAGGTGGATTTAAGGAATTGACCGAGGATTTTCTTCAGACCTATATGCCTGTCACCTGGGCCACTTTACCCGATTCCGCCTGGAAGGAAACCTATATCAACGGGAAAATTTACATGGTCCCCCGCAACACCGCCTCCATCGCCCCGGACCGGGGGCCCACCATCAACATGGACGTTGCGGAAAAATACGGCTACCCCGCCGACCAGATCAGCAGCTATGCGGATTTTGACGGATACCTCAAGGCTGTGGGCGACAATGAGGCGTCCAGCGGCATGTATGCCTTTTACGCCTCTTCCTCCAGCACTCTGTACCAGCTGTCCTTGATTTTTAAAAACAATCTGTTGAACAATCAGGCGTCCGACTATATGTACTACGCCCAGATGGAAGATCCTGCTTTTGAGCATCCGTTTTATCTGCATACGTCTGATTTCTATAAGGAATATTGTCTGCTGATGGCCGAATACGCCAAAGCTGGGGTTTGGCCTTCCGATGCGATCTCCAATACCAACTCCATCGCCACCCTGTTTTCCAACCGGCAATCGGCAACCTCCACCGACAACTTCTTCAACGGTATCAACAATGTGGCAAACTACCGATCCAAAGGCATCCGCGCGGAGCTGTTCGACATCTTCCCCGACGGTTACCGCATCCTGCGGGACTCCTACATCGGCGACGGCATGGCGATCCCCTCTTTCAGCAAAAATCCGGAGCGGGCCGCCGTTCTGTTGGACTACATCAAAACCGATTGGGATACCAATATGCTGTTGGCCGGCGGTGTGGAAGGCCGCCATTATCTCTATGACGCTGAATCCAACACCGTAACCGCCGGGCCAGAATCTGGAGACTACACCTATCTGGGCTGGAACTGGGGCATTTTCCATTCTAATTTGGCGTGGCCCTCTACCGATGACGCCCGGATCAACGCCATCAACCAGCGGATTTACAGCGAACAGGTCAAGGACGAAGAATGGCCTTACTGGGGCTTTAACTTCGATTATACGCCGGTTTCCGCCGAATGGGCTGTCATCTCCGCACTGGTCACCGAATACGGGACCTCCTTTAACCTGGGGATGTTTGGTGACGCGACCGAACAAAATTACGAAGAATTTGTGCAAAAGCTCAAAAACGGTGGCCTGGATAAGTATGTAGAAGAATGGAACCGCCAGCGCAGCGAATTCTTGGCCAATTCATAGACCCGACACAAGCGAATCGTGTGTCCTCCTCGAAAAAGGGCCGCCCCATCCAAAGATGGGCGGCCCTTTGCTATTGTTCGCCTCACAGCGCAATGTTAAACAATTCGCAGGCATTTTGACAGGTGCGGTCAAATAGCTCCTGCAGGCCAATCCCTTTTATTTCGGCCAGCTTGCCACCTGTGTGCACCAGCATGGAGGAATCGCAGCGGACACCCCGGGTCGGTTCCGGCGCCATATAAGGGCAGTCGGTCTCGATCAGCAGCCGGTCCATCGGCACCGCGGCCGCGGCCTTGACTGCTTTTTTTGCATTCTTAAAGGTCACAACGCCGGTAAATCCGATATACATCCCCAATTGCAGGATCGCTTCTGCCATTTCAGCGCTGCCAGAATAGCAGTGCACCACCCCGCGGGGACGGTATTTTGCCAAAAGATCATAGGTCTCCTGGGCCGCGTCCCGGCTGTGGATGATAACCGGCAAATCCAACTCCCGGGCCAGGATCAACTGGCGCTCAAAATGTTCCCGCTGGGTATCCCGATCGCTGGCGTCCCAATGAAAATCAAAGCCGATTTCGCCGATGGCCACTACCTTGGGAAGCTTGGACAGCTCCCGCAGCGTATCGTAGTCCGCGTCGGTCATTTCCTTTGTCGAATCCGGGTGCACGCCGATGGCGCTGTAAATATGGTCGTAGCGGGCGGAAAGCACCACCGTCCGGCGGGTGGAGCGCATAGAGGCAGCCACGTCGATAATGCCGCAGACCCCCGATGAAAACAACTGGGGCAGCAGCTCGTCCCGATCCTCAAAGTCTTTGCCGTTGTAGTGGCTGTGGGAGTCGAAAATATTCTGGTACAAGGAAAAAACCTCCTGTTCTCGGGAAAAACCGGGCGAAGAAATGATCTTCTTCGCCCGGTTTTCATGTTTTTTTAGCAAAGCTTTGCGCCAGCTGGGATCTTGTCGTCCAGCATGAGCAGATGTAACGCATCATCCTTTTCGGCGGACAGCAGCATCCCATTGGACATCTGCCCCATCATCTTGCGGGGTGGTAAATTGGTACAAGCTACCACCGTTTTGCCCACCAGATCCTCCGGCTTATAGTATTTGGCAATGCCTGACAGGATCTGTCTGGTTTGGCCGGAACCATCATCCAGCTGGAATTTTAGCAGTTTCTCGCTTTTGGGCACATTCTTGCAGGAGAGAATTTTGCAGACAGTCATCTCCACCTTGGCAAACTCGTCGATGGTAATCGGCGCCGCCGCAGGCTCTTCTTTTTTCTCCGGCTGATCCTGCTTTGGCGCGCTTTGGGCCTCGGCCAGCGCCGCCAGCTCCTTTTCCATGTCGATGCGGGGGAACAGCGCCTCGCCCTTTTGAACGGCCACATCTGCAGGCAGAACGCCAAAAGCCCCTGCCTTTTCCCAGGTGAAATCCGCCGCCGAAGCGCCGATCTGTACTCGGGCTTTTTCCGCACTTTCTGGCATAAAAGGGATAAGCAGCGACGACGTGATCCGCAGGCATTCCAGCAGATTGTAAAGCACTGTCGCCAAACGGGGCTTATTCGCTTCGTCCTTTGCCAAGACCCACGGGGCCGTCTCGTCAATATACTTGTTGGCGCGGGAAATCACCTTAAACACCTCGATCAAGGCGTTTTGGAAGGCGTATTTCTCCATCTGCTCTTCGTATTTTCCACGGAGCTCTTTGGCCATGGTCAAAAGTTCGCCGTCGATGGGATCCTCCTGCCTGCCTGCCGGCAGAACACCGTCAAAATATTTGCCCACCATCGCCACCGTCCGGGAGAGCAGGTTGCCCAAATCATTAGCCAAATCCGCGTTGATGCGGCTGATCAGCGCCTCGTTGGTAAAGTTGCCGTCAGAGCCGAAGGGAAACTCCCGCAGCAGGAAATAGCGCAGCGCGTCTACCCCGTAACGGCCCACCAGCACCACCGGGTCCACGACATTGCCCTTGGATTTGCTCATTTTATCGCCGCCGAATTTGAGCCATCCGTGGCCATAGACCTTGCCGGGGAGCGGCAGATCCAGCGCCATGAGCATGGCGGGCCAGATGATAGAATGGAACCGGACGATCTCCTTGCCCACAAAGTGGACGTCCGCCGGCCAGTATTTTTCAAAATCATGGTACTGCTCGTTGTCATATCCCAAGGCGGTGATGTAGTTCGACAGCGCATCGATCCACACATAGACCACATGCTTGGGGTCAAAATCCACCTGCACACCCCAGTCAAACGTGGTGCGGGACACACAAAGGTCCTCCAGGCCGGGCTTGATGAAGTTATTTACCATCTCGTTTAAGCGGGACGGCGGCTCTAAGAAATCCGGATGCCCCTCGTAATATTCCACCAGCCGGTCAGCGTACTTGGAAAGCCGGAAGAAGTATGCCTCTTCCTCCGCGTCAATCACCTCGCGGCCGCAGTCGGGGCATTTGCCGTCTACCAATTGGCTCTCCGTCCAGAAGGATTCGCAGGGCGTACAGTATTTTCCTTTGTAGGTTCCCTTATAAATATCTCCCTGGTCGTACAGCTTGTGGAAAATTTTCTTGATCGATTCCACATGGTAATCATCGGTGGTGCGGATAAAACGGTCGTTGGAAATGTTCATTAGCTTCCACAGATCCTTGATTCCACCAACAATATGGTCCACATACTGCTGGGGGGTAACGCCCGCCGCCTCGGCTTTTTGCTGGATTTTTTGCCCATGCTCATCGGTGCCGGTGAGGAACATCACGTCGCACCCCTGCATTCGTTTATACCGCGCCATTGCATCGGTCGCCACTGTACAATAGGTGTGGCCGATATGCAGTTTGTCCGACGGGTAATAAATCGGGGTGGTAATGTAGAATTTCTTTCCACTCATGATGATGCCTCCTGTATTTTCAATAAAGGGATTTTTCCCATTTTGCACAAAGATACCCATAATATAGCACAATCCGCCCCAAAAAGCAAAAAAGAAGCCTATTTTTTTCATAAAAATTTTATCCGTTTTTCTGTTGACACAGTTTTTTTCCTGTGCTATATTAAAGTCAACATATGAACAATCATTCATGTGTTCATTGATAAAATACATCTAATTGGAGAGGAGCCGTACAATGGAGAAAAAAAATCCAATCCCGGCGGAGCACAACCATCAAAAAACAGCAGATTTTGCCCGCTCCCACCTGCCCAACGAGGACGACCTGTTTGAGCTGGCGGAGCTGTTCAAGGTTTTTTCGGACAGTACCCGGATCCGCGTGATGTGCGCCTTGTCCAAAACAGAAATGTGCGTATACGACATCGCCGAGCTGTTGGGCGCCAGCCAATCGGCCGTCAGCCATCAGCTACGGCTGTTGCGGGCCAGCCATTTGGTACGGACCCGGCGGGACGGCAAAAATATGTTCTACGCGTTAGATGACGATCATGTGGACGCAATCATTTCAATGGGGCTGGAGCATATCCGCCACACGAAGGGGGAAAAGGACAATGGCTGAACATCAACACGAAGGGGGCTGCTGCTGCGATCATGCGCAGACAGCGCAGGAAACGGAAGAAACCCTCTCCCATGCACATTCCCACAGTGGCGAGCCGGCGCATGACCATGGGAAACATGACCACTGCGACTGTGAGCACCTCGAGCATTGCGGCTGCGGACATGACCATGACCACCCTGAGGGTTGCAGCTGCGGGCACGACCATAGCCATCATCACTCCGAAGGCTGCGCTTGCGGCCTGGATCACGACATCAGCCTTGAAAGCTGCGACGACGGCTGCGGACATGACCACGACCACGCTGAGGGCAAAAGCGCCTGGATCGCGATTATCGCCGCGGCGGTGTTGGCCGTTTTGAGCTTTCTGCCGATGCCGGACCTCGCCTCCCACCTGATGCTGGCAGCCGCTGCGGTCATCGCCGGTTTCCCGTTGTTTTGGGCGGGTGTCCAAAGCATTTTCCACCTGCGGCTGGACGAGACCGCGCTGCTGCTGATCGCCGTTGTGGCCGCCATGGCCCTTGGAGAGTTTTGGGAAGGCGCGCTAGTCACAATCCTATTCCGGCTGGGGAACCAGCTGGAAGGCTTGGCCATTGCCCGTTCCAAAAAGAGCATTGCTGCCCTGACAAAAATCCGGCCTGAAACCGCAAACCTGCTGCAGGAAAACGGCAGCTATGCCGAGGTGGCGGCAGGTTCCATCCCGACCGGCTCCCGCATCCTTGTCAAACCCGGGGACCGGGTTCCGCTGGATGCCGTGGTTGAATCCGGCGAAAGCATGGTGGACACGGCGGTGCTCACCGGCGAAAGCTTGCCACGGCAGGTAGGCGCTGGCGACGAGTTGCTGTCCGGCATGGTGAATCGGGATGGCGCCCTTCACTGCCGCACCACCAACACCTTTTCCGATTCCGCCGCCTCTCGGATCATCCAGCTGGTTCAGGAATCCTCCGCCAAAAAGGGCAATACAGAAAAACTAATTTCAAAGTTCTCTAAAATTTATACTCCTTGTATTATTATTTCCGCGATCCTTTTGACCGTAGTGCCGCCCTTGCTGGGGCTGGGCCCGATTTCCATGTGGCTTAGCCGGGCGCTTGTATTTTTAGTCGCTTCCTGCCCTTGCGCGCTGGTCATTTCGATCCCCCTGTCCTTTTTCGCGGGCATCGGCGCCGGCAGCCGCCGCGGCGTATTGGTCAAAGGCTCCAAATCCCTGGAGGCGCTGGCCAAAACCCGCAATGCGGTATTCGATAAAACCGGCACCCTAACCACCGGCAAGCTGTCGGTTACCAGCATCGTCCCGCTGGGTAACAGCCTTTCTGCCGACGAGCTGTTGCGGCTTTGCGCCATCGGCGAAAGCTTTTCCGCCCATCCCATGGCCCAAGCGGTTGTGGTGCGTCACGGCCCGGTAGATTCTTCCATTGTAACCGAATACCAGGAGCTGCCCGGCATGGGTGTAACCTACCGGATCGGCGCAGACGAATATCTGTGCGGGGGAGAGCGCCTGTTGAACAAATATGGGCTGGACGTTTCTGCCCTGCCCCACGCCAACATTTATCTGGTGAAAAACGGCGTCCCACTGGGATACTTAACGGTGGCCGACACGCTTCGCCCCGACGCGAAGGCTGCGCTGGCACAATTGAAGGCGCAGG
Source organism: Oscillospiraceae bacterium (assembly GCA_028692035.1). Lineage (GTDB taxonomy): Bacteria > Bacillota > Clostridia > Oscillospirales > Ruminococcaceae > UBA3818. Next base: position 14,170 of record JAQUYD010000013.1, on the reverse strand, counting down.
GAATTGAGCGAACGGTCATCCTAACTGGCGACAACGCCCGCACCGCCGAAACCATCCGCCAGGAAAGCGGCGCAGATCAGGTTTGGGCGGAGCTGCTGCCCGCCGACAAGGTGACCCATTTGGAACAGATCAAGCAAACGGGTTCCACCCTGTTCGTGGGCGACGGTATGAACGACGCGCCAGTCCTTGCGATGGCCGACGTGGGGGTCGCTATGGGCCTTGGCACCGACGCGGCCATCGAGGCGGCGGACGTGGTGCTGGTGTCCGATAAACTCAGCGACCTGCCTGAGGCGGTAAAACTGGCCCGCCGCACGCTGTCTATCGCTAAATTCAACATTGTCTTTGCCCTGGGAATCAAGGCCATCGTTTTAGTCCTGGGCGCCTGCGGCCTGGCCGCCATGTGGATGGCTGTTTTTGCCGACGTAGGCGTGTCTATCCTAGCGGTGCTCAACGCCACCCGGATTCTCGGAGGAAAAAGAAAATAGCAAAACAGCCATCGGCCGCTATTTCTGAATCATTCGGGAAAAGTTTGGTGAAATCGTCCATTTGCAATAGGAGAACAAACCCTTTATAATATGGAAAGCCGTTGCGTAAAATGGTTCAGCGCGGGATCAGATTGATCCCGCGCTGTTTTTTTTCGCTCAAATGGCAAAAAAGGAAAAGGACGGAAAAATATGGAATTTTATCAAAAACTGCCGCGGAACAAAAAGGAGTTCGCTCTCTTCATCGCCATTGTCTCTATTCTTTCGGTCAACATCATCGCGCCGCTTATCACCTGTTTTGAAGTTGGGTTCCACCTGTATGTCTGGGCGGATGTTTTGCAGATTCTCCCCTTCATCTGGATCAGCGTTGTCGCGTTGGTTCTTTTGACCTATTCCCCTGCCGAATGGCTGACCGGGAAAATTGTGGATAAAACCGACAGCTTTGGTGCACAGATCACTGTTAACATCCTCTGCACCGTATTTTTAATGTCAATTTTCCTGACGGTGATCGGTTCCTGGATCGGTACCCGGCAGATTACACTGGAACCGATTCGGCTGTTCTTTTACAAATGGCCTCGCAACTTTGCCATTTCCTTCGCTGTAGAATCCCTCATTGCACAGCCCATCGCCAGGCAGGTGTTTTTCCTTTTGCACAAAAAGGCGGATCAGTAACCCGGGGGTTTTGGGTGCTTGTTCGGCGAAAAAAAGCATTGCTTTTTCTGAATGGGCAACCATTGGCCCGGCGCAATTGAAAATTTTTGTTGACAAAAACAAATCCCCGTGGTATATTACAAAATAATTTCATACCACAAACCGTCGAAGCGGAGATAACGACGAGTATGCCTTTACAGAGAGCCCGTGGTGCTGAGAGCCGGGCAAGAAACAAATCGTCAAATGGACCGCTGAGGGTGCAGTCAAATGCGTGTTTTACGCAAAGTATTCTGCAACGTGCTGGCATACGTTAGTTGTCGGGGATATGTTGGTATCCTGCTTAAGTGCACGGCTGGTTGCCGTGAATGCAAGGTGGCACCGCGGATAAAATTTTTATTCGTCCTTGACAGAAATTAGATTTCTGTCAAGGACGTTTTTGTTTTTCAATACTCCTTTGGCAGAAATGCCAAAGGAGTATTTTTTTTACAGGAGGGACCATCATGAACATTCTACCCAGCTTGGACGAAGTCAAAAAAATCGCGGCCACCGGGAAATATAACGTGATTCCGGTAAGCTGCGAAATCCTGTCGGACATCTGCACACCGATTGAAGCGGTGAAAAAACTAAAAAATGTATCGACCCACTGCTATATGCTGGAATCCGTCTCCGAAAAAGAACGATGGGGGCGCTACACCTTTCTGGGCTTTGACCCCAAACTGGAAATCACCTGCATGAACGGCGAAATGAAAGCCGGAAACATCACCTTTCAAACCAACGATCCCGCCGCTTACCTACGCCAGATCCTGGCGGATTACAAAAGCCCCCGCTTCGATTATCTGCCCCCCTTCACCGGCGGCCTGGTCGGCTATTTTTCCTACGATTACATCGGTTACGGGGAGCCCTCCTCCCGCACAAAGGTACAGGACAGCGAAGCATTTAAGGATGTTGACCTGATGCTTTTCGATAAGGTCATCGCTTTTGACAACGTCCGGCAAAAGATCCTCCTCATCGCAAATATGCCGCTGACCGATCCCGAAACTGGCTATAACAAAGCGGTTATGGAACTCAAACAAATGCGCGATCTTTTGAAAAACGGCAAGGAAAAAATCGAACCGGGCGGGCGGCCGATGGGAGAAGTCACGCCTTTGTTCGACAAGAAAGCCTACTGTTCAATGGTAGAACGGGCAAAGCATCATATCCACGAGGGGGATATCTTCCAGATTGTTCTTTCCAACCGTCTCAGCGCCCCCTTTGATGGGAGCTTGCTTAACACCTACCGCATCCTGCGGACGATGAATCCCTCGCCCTACATGTTCTATTTTTCCGGCACCGATGTGGAGGTTGCCGGCGCCTCGCCGGAAACCCTTGTAAAACTGGAAAACGGCGTGCTGCACACCTTTCCTCTTGCCGGAACACGTCCCCGGGGCAAAAACGAAGCGGAGGATCTGGCCCTGGAAGCAGATCTGTTGGGCGACGAAAAAGAGCTTGCCGAACACAATATGCTGGTAGACCTGGGGCGCAACGATCTGGGGAAAATCAGCCGGTTTGGAACGGTCCGGGTTGAAAAACTGCACTCGATCGAGCGGTATTCCCACGTCATGCACATCGGTTCGACCATAAAAGGCGAGATCCGGGAACCGTTTGACGCGCTGGACGCAATCAACGCCGTGCTCCCTGCTGGGACCCTATCCGGCGCCCCAAAAATCCGGGCCTGTCAGTTGATCGGCGAACTGGAGAACAACAAGCGCGGTATTTACGGAGGCGCCATCGGATACATCGATTTCACCGGCAATATGGACACCTGCATCGCGATCCGCATCGCATATAAGAAAAATGGGACGGTGTTTGTCCGCAGCGGCGCCGGAATCGTCGCCGACTCGGTTCCCGAAAAGGAATTTGAGGAGTGCATCAACAAAGCGAAGGCGGTGGTCAACGCCCTCACGCTCGCCCAGGAGGACAACCTATGATTTTACTGATTGATAACTATGACAGTTTTTCCTATAACCTGTACCAACTTGTCGGTGAGTTGGGCCCCGACATCAAAGTGATCCGCAACGATGAAATGACCATACCGGAAATCAAAAAGCTCTGTCCGTCCCGGATCATCCTCTCCCCAGGCCCTGGCAGGCCGGAGGACGCAGGCATCCTTTGTGAAGCGGTAAGCGCATTGGGGAAGGACATCCCCATGCTCGGCGTTTGCTTGGGGCACCAGGCAATCTGCACAGCATTCGGAGCCACCGTCACTTACGCCGCCAGGCTGATGCACGGCAAGCAGTCACAGGTCCGTTTTGACCCAGACTGCCCCCTATTTAAAGGATGCCCCGAAACGTCGCCCGTCGCCCGCTATCATTCCCTCGCCGCAGACCCGTCTACCATTCCAGACTGCTTAAAGGTTACCGCTGCCACCGATGAAGGCGAGATTATGGCGGTACAGCACACCGAATACCCTATTTATGGCGTGCAATTTCATCCTGAATCAATCATGACGCCGGATGGAAAAACCATCCTGGCCAACTTTATAACATTGGGATAAGGAGATGCAACAATGATTCGAGAAGCCATCGTAAAAATCGTGAACAAGAAAGACCTCACCTATGATGAAGCCTACACTGTGATGAACGAGATCATGAGCGGCGAAACAACGCCAACCCAAAACGCCGCTTTTCTCGCGGCGCTCTCCACCAAAAGCGCCCGGGCCGAAACCATCGACGAAATCGCCGGCTGCGCCACCGCCATGCGGGACCACGCCACACGGGTGGAAACCGATCTGGACCTGTTTGAGATCGTGGGCACCGGCGGCGACAACGCCCACAGCTTTAACATCTCCACCACATCGGCCCTGATTGCCGCCGCCGGCGGCATTAAGGTCGCAAAACACGGCAACCGCGCCGCCTCTTCCCTTTGCGGAACCGCCGACTGTTTGGAAGCGCTGGGGGTCAATATCCAGCAAAGCCCCAAACGCTGTATCGAGCTTTTAAACGAAGTGGGCATGTGCTTTTTCTTCGCCCAGAAATACCATGCCTCCATGAAATATGTCGGGGGCATCCGCCGGGAACTGGGATTCCGCACCGTGTTCAACATCCTTGGCCCGCTCACCAACCCAGGAAGCCCCAAAATGCAGCTGCTAGGCGTATACGACGACTATCTGGTGGAGCCGCTGGCGCAGGTGCTCATCAGCCTTGGCGTGAAACGGGGAATGGTGGTTTACGGGCAGGAAAAATTGGACGAAATATCCTTAAGTGCGCCGACGACGGTTTGCGAGTTTCAGGACGGCTGGTTCAAATCCTACACCATTGCGCCGGAGGATTTCGGATTTGCCCGCTGTGAAAAATCCGACCTGGCAGGCGGCACCCCGGCGGAAAACGCAAACATCACGCTGGCCATTCTAAAAGGAGAAAAAAGCCATCGGCGAAACGCTGTTTTAATGAACGCAGGCGCGGCGCTATATATCGGCGGCAAGGCCAAAACGATGAAGGATGGAATCCATCTGGCGGAAAAGCTGATCGACTCAGGCAAGGCGCTGGAAACCCTGCAAAAGCTCATCGAGATCAGCAACTGCCCGGAGGATTGCGAATGAACATTTTAGACCAGCTCGCCGCGCATGCGAAAACGCGCACGGCAGACGCGGAAAAGGCCATAAGCCTCGCAGAAATCCGGCGGCAGGCAGCCGTCCTGCCCAAAGGCGGATTTTATTTTGAAAACGCCCTGAAAACGCCGGACATTGCGTTCATCTGCGAATGCAAAAAAGCGTCCCCCTCCAAAGGGTTGATTGCACCGGTATTTCCGTATCTGCAAATCGCCCGGGAATATGAGGCGGCGGGGGCCGACTGCATCTCTGTATTGACTGAACCAAAGTGGTTTTTGGGCAGCGACGAATTTTTAAGGGAAATTGCAAACGCCGTCTCCATCCCCTGCCTACGCAAGGACTTTACGGTAAACGAATACATGATCTACCAAGCAAAGCTGCTCGGCGCGTCGGCTGTTCTGCTGATCTGCTCCCTGTTGACCGGAGCGCAGCTACAGGAATACATCGGCATCTGCGACGAGCTGGGCCTTTCCGCTCTGGTGGAGGCCCACGATGAAACCGAAATCCGCATGGCGCTGGACGCCAAAGCCAGAATCATCGGCGTGAACAACCGCAATCTCAAGGACTTTACGGTGGACACCGCCAACAGTCTTCGCCTGCGGGAACTGATCCCGCCCGGCGTTCTCTTCGTTTCTGAAAGCGGCGTGCACAGCGCCACGGACATTGAAAGCCTGCGCGCTGCCGGGGTCGATGCCGTCCTGATCGGCGAAGCCCTCATGTGCGCGCCCGACCGAAAAGCAAAGCTTTTGGAGCTGCGGGAGCGATGACAAAAATCAAGCTTTGCGGGCTGACGAGAGCCTGCGATATCCAAGCCGCCAACGAGCTACTGCCCAGCTATATCGGATTCGTCTTTGCGCCGCAGAGCCGGCGGTATCTTTCGCCACAAAAAGCAGCAGAATTAAAAAAGCAATTGCATCCCCAGATTCTGGCCGCAGGGGTATTTGTAAACGAAGCGCCCCACACCGTTGCCAAACTGCTAAACGACGGGGTCTGCGACCTGGCGCAGCTACACGGGGACGAGGACGAATCGTATATCCGCCTCTTGCGAAGCCTGACGCCAAAGCCCGCCATCAAAGCGTTTTGCATCGCTTCGCAGGCGGATGTAGCCGCAGCCCTAACCTGTACGGCGGACTACGTTTTGTTAGATTCCGGCGCCGGCACAGGATCCGCCTTTGACTGGGGGCTCATCCGGCAATTTGACCGGCCCTATTTTCTCGCTGGAGGGCTCGGCCGACAAAATGTCCGGGATGCAATCGAAACCCTGCACCCTTATGCGGTAGACGTCAGTTCCGGCATTGAAACCGACGGAGTAAAAGATCTTGAAAAAATGGAAGCGTTTGTCCGTGCAGTGAAAAGCGCGGACGGAAAGGAAGCGATACAATGACAAATCCAAAAGGCCGCTTTGGCATCCACGGCGGGCAGTATATCCCCGAAACGCTGATGAACGCCGTCATCGAACTGGAGCAGGCGTACAACCACTTTAAAAATGACCCCACCTTCAACCAGGAGCTCACCGAATTGTTAAACGAATACGCGGGCAGGCCCTCCCGCCTGTACTACGCTGAAAAGATGACCAAAGAATTGGGCGGCGCAAAAATCTACCTAAAGCGGGAGGATCTCAACCACACTGGCGCGCACAAGATTAACAATGTCCTCGGCCAGGCCCTTTTGGCAAAAAAGATGGGAAAAACCCGTTTAATCGCCGAAACCGGCGCCGGGCAGCATGGCGTTGCGACCGCCACCGCAGCAGCGCTGATGGGTATGGAATGCGTTGTTTTTATGGGCGAGGAGGACACAATCCGCCAGGCGCTTAACGTTTACCGTATGCGCCTGCTGGGCGCTGAGGTCATCCCGGTCAAAACAGGAACCGCCACGCTCAAGGACGCCGTGTCCGCCGCCATGCGGGAATGGACCAGCCGGATCGACGACACCCACTATTGCCTGGGCTCTGTCATGGGCCCCCACCCGTTCCCCACCATCGTCCGGGATTTTCAGGCGGTCATCTCCAAGGAGATCAAAGAACAGATCCTCCAAAAGGAAGGGCGCCTTCCCGACGCGGTGATCGCCTGCGTAGGCGGTGGATCCAACGCAATCGGAAGCTTTTATCATTTCATTGAAGAGAAAAACGTTCGCCTCATCGGATGCGAGGCAGCTGGCCGGGGAATCGATACGTTTGAAACCGCCGCCACCGTTAACACCGGAAGCCTCGGGATCTTCCACGGTATGAAATCCTATTTTTGCCAAGACGAATACGGGCAGATTGCCCCCGTCTATTCTATTTCCGCCGGGCTCGACTATCCTGGCGTTGGACCGGAGCACGCCCATCTGCACGACATCGGCCGGGCGGAATATGTCCCGATCACCGACGACGAAGCCGTACGCGCCTTTGAATATACAGCAAAGAGCGAGGGCATTATCCCCGCCATCGAATCGGCCCATGCGGTCGCTTATGCCATGAAGCTTGCGCCGACCATGCGAAACGATCAAATCATTGTAGTCAACCTGTCCGGACGGGGCGACAAAGACTGTGCCGCCATCGCCCGTTATAGAGGGGAGGATATCCATGAGTAACATTCGATCCGCTTTTGAAAACGGAAAGGCGTTTATCGCCTTTCTCACCTGTGGCGACCCTGATTTACAGACCACCGCTGCTGCTGTCCGCGCCGCGGTGAAAAACGGCGCCGACCTCATTGAGCTGGGCATTCCCTTTTCTGATCCCACCGCCGAGGGCCCCACCATCCAAGGGGCAAACCTGCGCGCTTTAAACGGCGGCGTTACGACTGACAAGGTCTTTGATCTGGTGCGGGAGCTGCGGCGCGACGTGACGGTTCCCTTGGTATTTATGACCTATGCCAACGTGGTGTTTTCCTATGGCGCCGACCGTTTTCTGTCCACCTGCCGGGAGGTGGGAATCGACGGGCTGATCCTGCCCGACCTGCCCTTTGAAGAAAAAGACGAATTCCAGCCGGTCTGCCGGATGTACGGCGTGGATTTGATTTCACTCATCGCCCCCACTTCGGAAAACCGGATCGCCATGATCGCCAAAGAGGCGGAAGGATTTTTGTATCTTGTTTCCAGCCTTGGCGTAACCGGCGCCCGCAATGAAATCAAAACCGACCTCGCTTCGATTGTCGAGGTCATCCGCCGGAACACAGCAACGCCCTGCGCCATTGGTTTCGGTATTTCCACGCCTGAGCAGGCCAAAAAAATGGCAGCCCTATCCGACGGTGTGATCGTCGGTTCCGCCATCGTCAAGCTATTGGAAATCCACGGTAAAAACGCGCCGGGGCCCATCGGCGAATATGTAAAGTCCATGAAAGACGCCATTCGTTAAACTCGCCAGGCGGACGGAGCGCCCAAAATGCCTTTGAAAAATACCGGGACCAGCCCCTCTATTGATAAAATCTCCTGCATCAAACGCCTGGCCGTGTGATTTTCGCCGGTTTCTTTGCATACTTATGAGCAGGAGGTTTTCAATATGGCTTATTGTAAAGGCGCTTTATCTGCAACAGCCCAGCTTGGCGGCAGCCCCGCCTATCCAAACATTCGCGGTACGGTTCGGTTTGCGCAAACAGAAGCCGGCGTACTGGTAACGGCGGAAGTATTTCATCTTCCCGACGATCCCCCCGGTATCTTTGCGTTTCACATCCACGAGGGAACGCAGTGTAGCGGGAACGCAGAAGACCCGTTCGCTGATGCCGGCGGACACTACAACCCCGGCGGCCAACCGCACCCCTATCACGCCGGCGACCTGCCCCCGCTGTTTGGAAACCACGGATACGCTTATCTGTCTGTTTTTACCAACCGGTTTACCGTCAGAGAAATCATTGGCCGCGTGGTGATCATCCATGCGATGCCGGACGATTTCATTTCCCAGCCGGCTGGAAATGCCGGTGCCAAAATCGCCTGTGGGCAGATTTTCGGCTGTTTCCCGCGCAATTCCACCCAGTTTTAAGCTTTGAAGGCTGGCAAATCCGCAACATGCAGACGATTTTGCCATAGTATCACATGAAAAAACACACCCGCCTTTTGAGAATCAGGCGGGTGTGTTTTTATACGGCTACAAAATCTGCTATCCGCAGTTATTTTTTGTATTCCAAGCAGATCTCGCTGAATTTTTGGAACAGGACGGTCGTATCCGGCCCGTCAAAAGGATCCGGCAGATCACCGCGCATCCGCTCCGGATGCCACTGCACCGCGTAAATCGGGGCAGATTCGTGCTCGATGGCTTCGATCACGCCGTCGTGGGAACGGGCTGTAATCTTCAACCCATCGGCCAGCTGATCGATGCGGTTGTTGTGGCGGCTGTTGGTGATGAAAGTTTCCCCAAACAGCTCGCAGATTAGGGAACCGGGTTCCGCGACAATTTCATGCTTGTGCATCAGGTGCTCCACCCCGTCGGTGAGCTTGAATTTTTTCGCCAGGGTCCCGCCTAGGAACACGTTGATGTTTTGCTGCCCACGGCAGATGCCCAGCACCGGCTTTCCAGCCCGCTGGAATGCATAAAACAGCTGGGCGTCCAACGGATCCCTCTTTTGTTTTTCGATTGCTTTTGCCTGTGCCGCATATTCCGGCGAAGGCATATACATGGCGCTGCCGGTCAAAACCAGCCCATCGCACAGGCGGGCGTATTCGTCCACCAGCTCAATATCGGTGGCCATAACCGGAACGCTGCCGCCAGCAGTGACGCCCAGAAAATATTTTTTATTGACCATCCATCCATCGTTAAAAAACATCGGATCCACAGCAGGGGCTGGTGCAATACAGATTATCGGTTTCATCAGCGGTCGCCTCCTTTGCAAAGGGTCACCAAACGTTGGAACAGCTTGTTGTCTGCAGCGGTCCGGGACTGTTCTGGATGCCACTGCACGGCGAACACCGGCAGTGCCGTGTGTTCGATGGCCTCGACCAAACCGTCGGGGGACTTGGCGCAGACGCGCAAATCGCGCCCCAGTTCCTTAATGCCTTGGTGATGGCGGCTAACCACTTCCTCCCCGGCGCCATAGCCCGAAACAAAGGAATCCGGCTCCGCTAGGATGGCATGGTTTTTTTCCTCATGATCCTGCCCTGTCATCTGGAGAAGGTCCATGTAAAGGGAGCCGCCCTGCGCCACATTGACGATCTGCAAGCCGCGGCCAATGCCCAATACCGGTTTGCCCGCCGCCATGAAAGCGCGCAGCAACGTAAAATCCATGTCGTCTCGCAACTCGTTGAGGGGATGCTTGGGGCCCATCATTCCGTCTTTGTAAATCTCACCGTAATTGCCTGCGTGGATGTCAGAAGCCCCGCCGGTAAGCAAAAGGCCATCCGCCATAGAAGCATATTCGGCAGCGCAGTTGACATCAAAAGCGACAAGGGGAATGCCGCCCGCCTCCAGAACACATTTGGTGTAGTTGCCGCTGATAATCGTATGCGGCGCCTGAAACATGGGGTTGAAGCCATCGTCCGGCGCGATCAGGATCACAGGTTTCATCATTTTCCTCCATTCAAAAGCAGCTTGCTGCCCGCCAAACTACAAATGGCGGCAGAATTTTTATAAGGTACCTATTTATTAATATACCTTTTCTAACAGGCGGTGTCAAATTTTTTCGGGGATCTCTTTCGAAAAAACGGCAAGCGGACTTTTATCCCCTTGCCGTTTTGCTTTTTGACGTTGACGCCACAAAAATCCTGTTTCCATGTGCGCCTATTCTGCCTCCTATGCGGCAAAATGGGTGTGCTTAACCTTCCATTTTCGGAGGGCGATCCCCAGCCAAAATCCGTAAATCCCCAAGGTAATCACTGTGAGGAGCAGCCATTTGATCCAATTGCCAAACAACTGCACCGCAGATCCATCGAAAACCAAACGGTGTCCATTGACTACCGTGTGCTTGGTTTCCCATCCGTACACCATGCAAAAAGCCCACGGATAACAGATCCCCAGTGTAAACGCCGTGACCAGACCGCCCAGAATCTTCCAGCCGATCAATTGCAAAAGGCCCCCGTCAAAATAAGATTCCCCCATTCAAAACACCTCTTTGTTGTTTATAAGTGCAGACGGCGGCAAATCTCATTTTTCATTGCCTTGCCTTCATACAGGCACAAGGCCGCAAGCGAGATGATGCTCACCGCCACACAGGCAGCAGACGGATAAACGATGCGCAAAGCGCCACACAAAAGAAGAATAAATGGAATCAGGCCGAACAACGCGTCCAACATGAGATAAAGGATATAGTCCTGAATTTTCAACCGCATAACCCGGGCAATCACCGCCATGGCGACCATCGCCCCGGACAAAAGCAGCGGAAGCACAAAATCAATGGACCATTTAAGCGATCCACTGGTCCACCAGTCCCACAAAAGGGCGAGGGAGGAAATGAGCCCCACCTGCCAGAGGATCGCTTTGGGAATGTTCCCCCTTTTTTTCACGACCGCCCAAAAGGTCAGCCAAAAGCTGACAACCCCCGCTACCACAAAAACCGACCACCATCCGCTTGCCGGAAGGCTCAGGTTGACCGCGATGCAGATTGCAGCGGCGACGACCGTTGCCAGCCCGATCAGCTGCAAAAGGCCCTTGTGGGGATTGGGGACAGCGGGCAATGACGGGAAAACGCCGGCGCCGGCATCGCCCTCCCCCACCAAATCGCCTTGGCACAGGGGGCAGGCGCGGGGATCGCCGCAAACCGCAACACCGCATTTTTCACAGCGTTTCACAAAAAAGCCCTCCCTTTTATAAAACAAACTGTTCCTGGTTGGACATGACCTCCACCGCAATCCCCTCAGCCGTCAACTGGCGAAAAAAAGCGCGCTGGACATCAGTACTGACAAACGGAGAGGAAAAACTGATGGTAAAATGGTCCTGGAAGGAACACATACAAGCCTGTAGCCGCGCTGTAGAGGTAAAAACGTGGAAGCTATCAATGTATTTTGCCATTTCCAGCGGCATTGCAACCTTTCCCACATTGGAAAAAGCGGCGGTGATCCCCCGCTCCGCCAGATAATCAGCGACCCGGAGCACCGGATCCTTGAGAATCAGGGGAACCAGCTGCGTGAGCAGGTTGTGTTCCAGCGCGGAAAGTTCGTCGATCCGTTTTTTGAGATTATCGGCAGTCAGCTGCGCTTGAAACCGCTCCCGCACAAAAACGACAGCCTCTTCCAACGAGGGGGCCTGCCGGGAAAAATCATACCCTAGGTTGATCACGCTAAAGAAATTCCGGGCCGTGTCCGAGGGGAAATAGTTTCGCAGGTTCACCGGAATGGTGATCACCACCGGCCGGGACGTTTCCCGCAGGCCCATGGTCTGCCGGATCGAAAGGATCAAAAGCGCGGTCAAAAACTCCGTCAATGTGGCGTGATACCGGTGCGAAAGCGCCAGTAACGCCTGGACGGACATCCGCCCTTCCACAATGGAAATGCGGTTATCCGGCCACCGTTCACCATACTGATGGTACGCCTTAACCGCTTTGGATTGATATGCCTTCGGCTTCTTCTCATAATAACGGGAAAAGCTGTCGTCCCGTTTTTGCGATTGGGACGCATCATAATCAAACGCGGGTGGCCCCGCCAAAAAATCAGCGCTATGCCGCTCCAACAGATAGTAATAGGTCAGCGTCCGCAAAAAGTGCAGCGCGCCGGTCCCGTCCGAGATGGCATGGTACACTTCCAGATTGATCCGCCGCGCGTAAAAGCTGACGCGAAACAAAAGCCCCTTTTGGTCGGCGCTGTAAATCGGCGCGCAAGGCGGCAAAACCTCCGGCTGAACCACCGGGCGGCGGGTACTATCCTCAAAATAATACCAAAACAAGCCTTTTTTCAGCACCGAACGATAAAAAGGAAATTTCTCCATGGTCCGATCCAGCGCAAACTGCAAAACCTGCCCGTCCACCTGCTCCGTCAGTTCGCAGGAAAAGCGGAACACCTTCGGGTCCTTTTTGCTGCTGGTGGAAGGAAAGATCTTTGCCGCATTGTCCAGCTTACTCCACTTGGGCTCGGATACGCTGCCCATTTCCTCTCATCCTTTCAAAAAACGATTGATGATCTCATAGGTCCGCTTGACCTGAACAAACCCTGCGGGCAATGAAAAATAGCCATGCAAGGCGTCTGGGATCCGGCGGATCATGACCCGGTTTCCAGCCTCCATCAGCCGATGGCCGTATTCCTCCGCCTCATCCCGCAAGGGGCAATATTCAGCGGTAATCAACAGCGTATCCGGCTGGTTGCGGAAATCAGCCGCTTCCAGCGGCGCAAAATAGGGATTGTGCAAATCCGCTTCGCTGGCACGGTAAAGGTCCATATAATCGCAAACCCGCTTGGAGGTCAGCAGATAGTCGGTCCCATTTTCGTGTACGGATAAAAACGGAGAGGTTTCGCTATGGTCCGCAGCCGTCGCCGGGTAGATCAAAATCTGCTTGGACGGCAGGAACTCCCCCCGGTCCCGCGCCATTAAAGAAACAGCCGCCGCCAGGTTCCCGCCGGCGCTGTCGCCGATCAAAACCAGCTCTTCCGGGCGGGTTCCCAGCAGGGAATCGTCTAAGAAAATCTCCCGGGCGACCGCGTAGCAGTCCTCCGGCGCAGCGGGAAATTTGTATTCTGGCGCCAGCCGGTAATCCACCGAAATGACGACATGCTGGGTCAGGCTGGCCATATCGGTACAGACGCCGTCGTAACTATCAATGTTCCCGGTGACCCATCCGCCGCCGTGAAAGAAAATCAACACCGGATAGGAAAGCCCGCCGGAAGGAGTAAAAATCCGCACCGGCACCAGATGGTCCCCGCAAGGGATCTCGTGATCCCAAACGCGGTAAAGCGGCGGTTTGATAATCCGCTTCGAGGTCAGATTTACAAGCTCCCGCTCGATTTTATAGTTTTTTTTGATGTCGATATCCGGATAGGACAACGCTTTTAGTGCAGCGCGCATCGCTTTATTGATGGCCATGGGGCACATTCCTCCCTTGGGGTGCGGTTACGTTGAAAGACTAAAAATGATCATACCATTTTTTCCATCGAAATTCTACTGTTCTATGTGAACAATGCAATGTATTTTGCGGGAACGCCGCGCCAGGATTTTGTCCGGACAATCTTGACTTTGGCCTTACGTTATGTTAAAATGGTTTCCGTCACGGATGGAGAGGTGTCCGAGCGGTTTAAGGAGCTGGTCTTGAAAACCAGTGACTCGCAAGAGCCAAGGGTTCGAATCCCTTCCTCTCCGCCAATTTTCCATCCTGGCATAATATTATATTGTATTTGTTTACCAATTCGGAGATGTACTCAAGTTGGTGACGAGGCGCCCCTGCTAAGGGCGTAGGCTGGGAAACCGGCGCGAGAGTTCGAGTCTCTCCATCTCCGCCAAATAGTATGCCCAATAAGGATGCCACAGGCTGAAAAGCCTGTGGCATCGGGCTTTTTCGGGGGTCGGATGCCCCAAAAACATGGTCGTATTTTCGTGGATGCCAACGGGGTGTTTTTACACTAC
>JAQUYD010000003.1 GCA_028692035.1 Oscillospiraceae bacterium | reverse complement strand
GTTCCGAACGATCTTCATTGGTGACCGAATGTCGGAAGAAAGCCGCTGAGACCCCAAGTCGGAGATTTCATACTTTGCAAGCAGGGCAATGAGGGCCCCACGGCCTCATTGCGGGCGATTTTCGCTCACGCGAAAACCGCCCTTGCTTGTTGGTGGCAGCGCCCCCAAACCCCTTTGAACAGCTCCATTCTGGAGTTGGCTACGCACCGTTCCGGCGCTTATAGAGCATGACAGCTTAACCTCTGTCATGCTCTTTTTCTTTCTGAACCGCAGGCATATCAAGGTTGAGAAACTGGACGATGTTTTGCCGATGGATAAGCAGTTCGCGCATTTCCTTTTGCGCGGAATGGTATTCGGCATAAGCCTCCTTCTTCCCAGCAAGCAGCTCCGCGTACTCGGCCTGCAAGTTCTTGACGGTGGGCAGCTTTTTCAGCCCCAGCTCGTCAAACGCTTTCTTGGAAGCCTTGTGGATGATGATGTCGCTCTCGTGCTCGGCAAGATATTTCTTGGAGTAGCGGAAAAATCTCCGCCCACGGCCAGCCGCCAGCCTTGTCCGACCTTTGTGCCGAGCAGGGCGATGAACACATACGGGATATTGGGAATGATGAGCTTCTTGATATTGATGGGTTTTCTCATAGCTCCAGCCCCTTGTCCTTGTTCCTGACCTTGTTTGGCTTGATTTCAGGCACAAGCGCCCTCATCTCGCGGAGCTTCTGCAAGAGCGACGGCCTCTTTTCACGATTCACGGCATTTGCCGTATATTCCGTGAAAGCAGCAGTCAATGCGTCGGCGTCCCGTGCCTTGAAAAAAATCAGATACTTGGGCGGCGATACGCTGCGGTCTTTCTTGATGGCGTAGTCAACGCCGAATCTTCGGGCAATACGGTCGAAGTCCTTGATGCCCTTGTCGCTGACCTCGATATTGGTGACGCCCTGGTTTTGCCCGATCAGCTCCTTGACTGTCTGCTTGCCCTGCGGCTTGACAGGACCGGCGCGGACTTTTTCTTGCTGCTTTTCCTTCTTGTGCTGCATATACTTTGCGATTGCGGCCTTGAAGACGCGCCCGGTCATCTTGGCGGCGCTGACGGTAAGCGTGACCGTTCTGGATTCCACTTCTTCCTGCAACAGACCGACCTCCTTTCCTGAGTTTTAGCTGAGTTAAGACGATGGCCTCCGCGCTAAGGCGGGACCACCAGACGATGCAGATTGATCTTGTGCGTGTGATTACCTCCTTCCGGGCAACAAAAAAGGCTAACACAGAAATCACTTTCCGCGTTGGCCGTCGCCGTAAAAGTCATGCTGCACAAGCGCCGAGTAGTAGCTCCCCATGGTGCTGGGAGCGTTAAAGAGCGACGCCAGCAGGTATTTCTTGATGTTTCGGACGTAGGTGGTGTTTTGGTCGAGGCAGTCGAAGACGTATTCGATGTGCATACTGTTTATTTTCAGCAGCTTGTCCTTGACCATCTGCGCGGGGTATTCATCACCGGCGATGACGATGGTGCTTTTCCGTGAGCAGAGCGTTTCCGTGATGAGGTCTACCACTTCATCAAGCTGTTCACGATTCGCCTTGGGGTCGGAGGCAAGACAGTCGTACTCGATATTTTCTTTGACAAGCTCTCTTGCTTCCTCATATCCCATCCCATCATATCCGGACGGCTCCGCAGGATAGGATTGATAAGGATTTGATGTGTCAGTAATAGATATATCCGTTTTTATTCTTTCAGGGTTTCTTATATCTATATTTATTCCTGCCGGGTTTTCCGAGCACGGAGAATCCGTGTCCGGCTCAGCCGTATCCGGGTTTACCGTGCGCGGGTTTTCCGTACACGGTGAATCGGTGCGCGGCTGCTCATAAATGACGTACTCTATATCTGCCAGCCTGCCGTGGTCGCCGCGAAGCTGATTGCGCTTCACATATCCGGCCAGCTCCAGCTCCTTTACGGCTGCGCTGATCGCGCCGACGCCCTCCTTGCAGATAACGGCGAGGCCGCGCGTGGAATAATGCCAGCCCTCCGGCAACGACAAAATCATGCTCATCAGGCCCTTGGCCTTTAGGGACAGGCTTTGATCCCGCAGATGGTAGTTGGACATGACCGTGTAATTGCGGTTCTTTTCTACCCGGAATACAGCCATAGCGCCTCACCTCACTTTTCTGATGCCTTTTCGTCCTCGGCTGCAAAGCGGGCATCCAGCTTATCAACTGTCCAATTCTGTTTGAAGCCTCCAAGCGGAGTGGAACCGAACTGCGCCAACGCCCGCTTGTCCATGTCCAGCAAACGTGCCCACAACTCCGGGTGATGCTTGCGGAGTTGCCGCAGAGCGTCGATGCGTTGGAATGGGCAGCACCAACAGGAGCAGCGGTGATAAATCTCATATAGTCCGCCAAAGTCAAAACCGCGATTATAACAGATTTACAGAGCTTCGGCCTCTGTAATTCCCCATTCCACAAGCGGGTAGCGTTTGCTTTTGTCCTGCTTGCAGCGCCATGATTCATCTGCGGCAATGCCGACATAGTGGAGGGCGTTTTTCTCCTTTTTAAGCCGGTTTGTCTCTTTGCTGATGAGGTGGGTTTTGAGCTGCCCCGTACACCAACGCACCTTGATTCCCGGCCAACCGTTTCCGTAGGTGGGTACGCCAAGCCGCAAGCGGTTTTCAATGCTGGATGGCTTTTGCTTCGGTTCGTCGAACATCAGCCATTCAAAACCGTGAGGATGGCGCAGCGTCGTGATATGCAGGCCACGCTCTTGGAGAATGTAATCGTCCAATTTTTGAAGATGCTCATACATTTCGGGAAACTCCATTCCGGTGTCGGCATAGAGAACAAGGTCGATAGGCATACCACGCTCGATCATCAGCAGGAGCATGGCCGTCGAATCCTTCCCTCCGCTCAAGCTGACCGTATGAAATTGATTTTGGGCACAAAAAAAGCCGCAGTCTGTAAAACTGCGGCTGTCCTGCGGGATAGTGATTGCGTTTGTCATGTGCGAGAGTTCCTTTCGTATTATTGAGCTTATACCCTTGATTGGTAGCGTCTGCTAACGATTTGCAGAACATCGGGGCCGTATCTGACGATGAGCAAGGCGTTTGCGATAAGCTGAAAGGTCTCGGTGTCAATGATCTCATAGCTTGCCAAATCGTCCAGCGTCAGGTCTGCGGTGCCGTAGTAGATAGTCTTTGCCGCGCCCATCAGGTCATAGTCTTGAATAGAGATACCTCGGAGACGGGCGCGGTCGAAGCGGATGCCGGTTTGGGTGAAGCAGCTCACGGTACGGCGATAGAGGTCTAAGCCGGACGTGAGCAGATAGAGCGCCGCATAGTATTCATTTGTGCCGCAGCGCCGGTCAAAGCCGGAGAAAAACCTGACGCTCTCCATGCGGCCCTCATGCCCGCTGTCCCGCCACATGGTGCCGGGGAATACGCTGACCATATAGCCCAGCCGATGCCTGATGGCACAGGCTGTCAGGGCGCTGTCCATAACGGTGCCTCCATAGCACACAAGCCCGGTTTGTCTGCGCTCCGGGCTAAAGCGATTATTCTGATACTTGAACATAATTGATGCCTCCAAATTACTTGTAGATATGACAAAACCGGGCAAGGAAGTGAAATCCTTTGCCCGGTCGTCGATTGTGTATTCTGTTTTTATCCGGCCTTGTCGAGAGGCTCGGTCTCCTGCGGCTTCGCGGCCTTGCCACTCTGCCTTTTCTGCCATGCGTCAAGCAGGCGGTAGATGGTATCCTCGATTTGCTGAGGCGTATAGTTCTTGGGGAAGTATTTGCGGAGCTTTTCGCCGCCCAGCGTTACCTTGTCCCACGCCGGTTTTTTCTGCTCCATCATAATACCGAGCATGGTGTCGTCATTCAGCTCCCCGGACTGGCTGAGCTTTTTCATACGCTGCGCTTGGGAAAGAGAGGGGGTGGCCTGTTCGCTGTCGATGGTGGTGACGAGCATGACCTGCTCCTCCGGCTTGAGGTAGGAGATTTCCACGGCGGGGGTCATGGCGATCTTCTTTTCATCGACCATCTGCTGAAGCTCCGGGGTCAGCTCTGTGAGGCGTATGTACCTCTGAACCTGCCTGCCGCTGTCGCCGGTCTCCTTGCCGACCGTATCTGCCGCCTCCTCGGACTTCCCGCCATCTTGTCGGGAGGTGAGGTCGTTGCGCTGGCCCTGATGCTTGATGGCCTCCAGCTTCATTTTGTAGGCGGCGGCTCTCTCGCTGGGGAGGATTTCATCGCGCTGGATACAGGAGTCTACCATGGTGATCGTAGTGGCGTCATCGTCCAGCTCCCGGATGATGCAGGGCAACGTGGGCAGCTCTGCAAGCTCGCTGGCAGCTTTCCTGCGCCTGCCGTCGATGATCTCATACCCGCCGCCCTCACGAGGACGGACGATTGCAGGAGCCAGTACGCCGCGTTCCTTGACGCTCTGAACGGTCTCGCGGAAGCTGTCATCATCCCGCATCTTGACGGGGTGATTGGGGTTGGGGAAAAGGTCTGTGAGTTTGATGTTGGTGATTTTCTCGGTCGCGGTTTTCTTTGTTGTTGCCATCGTCATGCCCTCCTAACGGCAGCAGCGGCGTCCGACTTGGGATGTTGCCGGACGCCGCTGCGTTTTGTCGTTAATGAAACATCCCACCGGTTATTACGTTTTTCAGCGACTTTTTCACGATTTGGAAAAGGATGAAAAAGCAGGCTCATAACCTTCAAACCACTGTATTTACTGGGTTTTCCGGTTTGTCGTAATTATACCGTAAGGGCATACCTTCGCCACTCTCGCCATGCAAAGCGGCGTGGATGCCAAGACCCTGGCCAGTATGCTGGGACACTACTCAGCTGGGTTCACCTTGGACACCTACACCCATGTGACCCACCAGATGCAGCAGGGAGCGGCGGATAAGATCGGCGGGTTTATGGAGGGCGTGGCGGCGAGCGCACCAGAACCGGAGCCGCCGGAACCGACGCAGGAGAGTGGGTTTAAGATTATTCCGTTTGCACAGGCGATGTAAAACAACCGGGCAGGGTGGCGCGAACCCCGCCGCCCTGCGTTTTCTTATACAGCCAATATTTTATTTGGCCTATTTCTGTTTGGGATCTCCGCACTTTTCGGTCATTCGTTTTTCAACGTCTACCATTGTATCATCTTCATAAAAATTATCGAACTTCTCCTCGGGCACTCGGATACCTTCCAATGCTGCAAAATACGAGAATGGATCGAAATCTCCAACAAAGGATTCACAGTAAGATAATGTTTCTGATAAATCATTCCCTAATGAGTCATGGGTGAAATACTTGGCGATGACACGCAAAATCGCAACGACCATCTCTTGTCGGAACATTACTCGCTCCATCGGAGGAAGTGTATGAAACAGATCCATGCTGATATCGTTCATGGTTAATATGTTTTCGAAATAGGTTGTATAACCTATTTCGTTTTTAGCTTTTAGTAGATATGGGTATTTCTCCGGTTTTATAAACGAGCGGGAGAGTGCGCGTAAATACGAATCTTCAATTTGTCTGGCCTTGTCATCATATACACCGGATAGGTAGTCTGGGTGGACATTAAGATACTTTGCAATCTTATCCAGCAAATCAGGTGGCATCTCGCCATTATCTAAGCAACGCCGAATTGTTTTCTCGGTGCGTTCAATTTCTTCATAGGCATCCCCAAGTTTTCGGATGCTACAATTCCTTAACCACAATACTTCCATAAAACGCTCTTTATTAACAGGTATCTTTCGAGCTGTTTTGTTCCCCATTCATGCTTCCTCCCCATCTGCGGACATTTACGCAAAAAATGCCGCAACCCGTTCTATTGACTCTACAACCATTGATATTTATAATTATTATAGCAAGCGCGGACATAAATGTCCACTCTTCCATTAAAATAACCATTTGCGAGGAGGGCAGATTATCATGAGAAGAAGCAAGGAAGAAAAAGGATTACTTGCAAAGCTGGCCAGCGGTCTACTGGATGGGGTGGTTGGTGAAGAAAAGGTCTATCATGGCTATAAGAACGTATATTGCGGCAAGTACATCAAAGATGGGGAGCCGGTTTCCTACAGGGAAGGCGAATCCAGCCGTTTCTTTAATGGCCGAGAAAATGAAACTATATTGGGCAAAAGGGTCGAGGATCGCCATGAGACTGACGACCAGAAACTTGATTTCCTACAGAAATACGGCTGGCTAACTGATGACGATGATGCAAAAGCTTATAGTGCGAAATTCAAGCCCAAGAAGTGATGCGCCGCAAAATAAAAGTGACATAAGGAATTATTCAACTGGCTATGCACGTGAAAACCGTTGTTTTCATGGCGCAGATGCCGAATGAACGGCAAAGTTTGCGCTTTCTACCCCGTTAGGGATGGGTTAGGGATTTGCGCTTAGGGCGGCGGAATTTTCTCCGCCGCCCTAAAACTTTTTCCACCCCAAATTGGACAAAGCAATTTGGGATGGCACTCTGAAACCCAAACTTAAAACGCAGAAAAACCGCTTAAAAAGCGGTTTTTCAAGGAAAAATGGTCGGAGTGACAGGGTTCGAACCTGCGGCCTGATGGTCCCAAACCACCCGCGCTACCAACTGCGCCACACCCCGATATTCAATTTTATACTATTTTCGCGCCAATTCCCAAAGCAAGCGCGCTACCAACTGCGCTACACCCCGATAGATCCATATATTTAAGAATTTTATTATAGAATAGACAAAACAATTTGTCAACCAAATAAAAGGTTTGGCATAGGAGACCAAAGCCGCTTCTTGACTTGTGGGTCTGCACCGGATACAATAAAAAGATAGCAGATCCTTTTAAAAATAGGGAGGCAGGAATATGAAAAATACGGAAAAAACCATGGAAAAAATCGTCGCACTGTGCAAAAACCGCGGCTACGTATATGCCGGCTCCGAAATCTACGGTGGGTTGGCCAACTCTTGGGATTATGGCCCTTTGGGCGTGGAGTTCAAAAACAATGTGAAACGGGCCTGGTGGAAAAAGTTTGTTCAAGAATCCCCTTATAACGTGGGGCTGGACAGCGCCATCTTGATGAATCCCCAAGTGTGGGTGGCTTCCGGCCATGTGGGAGGCTTTTCCGATCCGCTAATGGACTGCCGTGACTGCAAAACCCGCCACCGCGCCGATAAGCTGATTGAAGAGCAGGCCGGCATTTCTCCCGAGGGTTGGGAATTCGGCCGTATGCAGGAATTCGTCAAAGAGCACGGCATCAAATGCCCCGATTGCGGCAGCCAGAATTTCACAGATATTCGCTCTTTCAACCTGATGTTCAAAACCTTCCAGGGCGTTACGGAGGACGCGAAAAGCCAAATTTACCTGCGTCCCGAAACAGCCCAGGGCATCTTTGTCAATTTCTCCAATATCCAACGCACCACCCGCAGAAAGGTCCCTTTTGGCGTGGCGCAGGTTGGTAAAAGCTTCCGCAATGAGATCACCCCCGGCAATTTCATCTTCCGCATCCGGGAGTTTGAGCAGATGGAGCTGGAGTTTTTCTGCAAGCCCGGCACCGATCTGGAATGGTTTGCCTATTGGCGCAAGTTCTGCCACGATTGGCTTTTAAATCTGGGAATGCAGGACGAAAACCTGCGGCTGCGCGACCACGAGAAAGAGGAGCTGTCCTTTTATTCTAAGGCGACGACCGACTTTGAATTCCGTTTCCCCTTTGGCTGGGGCGAATTGTGGGGCGTGGCGGACCGGACCGACTATGATCTGACCCAGCATCAAACCGCGTCGGGGAAAACGCTGGAGTATTTTGACCCAGAGACCAATGAGCATTACCTGCCCTACGTGGTGGAGCCATCCTTAGGTGCCGACCGCGTGGCGCTGGCCTTTTTGTGCGACGCCTATGACGAGGAGGTTGTGGACGCCGAAAAGAACGATACCCGCATCGTCATGCGTCTGCACCCGGCGTTGGCGCCCTTTAAGGCCTGCGTGTTGCCTCTGTCCAAAAAGCTGGGCGAGCAGGCGGGCAAGGTCTACAACATGCTGCAAAAGCACTTTATGGTGGATTATGACGACGCTGGTTCCATCGGCAAGCGCTACCGCCGCCAGGATGAAATTGGCACACCTTTCTGCATCACCTACGATTTTGATTCGGAGGCAGACGGCTGCGTGACCATCCGGGATCGGGATACCATGGCGCAGGAGCGGGTATCGATTGACTCGTTGATCGGCTTTTTGGAACATAAAATCGAATTTTAACGGATCGAATCAAAACGAAAGGCGGCTCCTCGCCGAAAAGCGAAGCGGGCCGCCTTTTCTGCATCAAAAGAGGGTGGAATGATGGATTTTCTCAAACGAACATGGGTGCAGATCCGGCTGGATGCACTGGCCCATAATTTCCGGCAGATCCGCCGTCAGGTGGGCCCGGGCTGCAGGATCATGGCGGTGGTCAAGGCGGACGGATACGGCCATGGCGACCAGCAGGTTTCTCAGGTGTTCCAGGAGGAGGGAGCGGATTGGTTTGCCGTTTCCAACATCGAAGAGGCCATGCATCTGCGCCAGGGCGGAATCGTCAAACCGATTCTGATTTTGGGCTTTACCCCGGCGGATCAGGCGGCACAGCTGTGCGCCAGCCGGATCAGCCAGACGGTTTTTTCGTTGGACTATGCCCGGGCGCTCTCCTCCCAAGCGGCCAAGGCTGGGGTCGAGGTGGATTGCCATATCAAGTTGGACACGGGAATGAGCCGCCTGGGCTTTTTGTGCGATCCGGCGCATTTCGACCGGTCGATGGAGGAAATCACCGAGACGGTGGCGCTGCCTGGTCTGGCCTGCACCGGCGTCTTTACCCATTTTGCCTGTGCCGACGAGGCCAACGAGGATTCAGACCGGTTTACCTTTGAACAGTTCCAGCGGTTTCAGCAGGGGGTGGCGGCGCTGGAGAAAAAAGGCGTCCGCTTTGTGCTGCACCACTGCTGCAACAGCGCCGCCACCATGCGCTTTCCCCAGATGCATTTGGATATGGTGCGTCCCGGCGTGATCCTGTATGGCCGAAATCCCACGCCAGACTGCGCCGGACTGATGGATTTGATCCCGGCAATGGATCTCAAATCCACCGTCGCCATGGTCAAGCAGGTGGGGGCGGGCGCCCAGGTCAGCTATGGACGCACCTATACCGCCCCGGCCGGGACGGTGTTGGCAACGGTGCCCATCGGCTATGCCGACGGATACCGCCGCACCCATTCTAACAAAGCCCACATGGCGGTGCGGGGTAGCCTTGCTCCGGTGGTGGGCACCGTCTGCATGGATCAGCTGATGCTGGACGTCACCCGGATTCCGGGGGTTCAGCCGGGGGATATCGTCACCGTTTTTGGGCGGGATGGCGGTTGCTGCGTCCCCATTGAGGATCTGGCCCAGGACGAGAAGAGCATCCATTATGAAGTGATGTGTCTGATTGGTAAACGGGTCCCTCGGGTTTATCTGGCCCAAAAGGGTGAGAAAGGAGAAAAAAATGAGCGTGCATTATAGTTATATTGGACTTGCGTTGGTCGTCGGTGTGGTTTTAGGCGGGCTGCTGGGGCTGGTGCCGCTGATCTGCGGACTGGTCAAAAAACGGACTGGCTTGGCTATCAGCGGGTTCTTTGCCTGCATGGTCGGCGGAATCGTACTGGGGATTTTTCTAGCGGTGCCGATGTGTATCCTTTTTACAGTTTTGATTTTTGTAACCAAGCCCCAGGGCGGAACCTTCGGTGCACCTTATGGGCCGTATCCGGGACAGGCGCCTTACCAGGGCCCGGCACAGCAATATGATGATCCGTCAGCGAAACCCGCTCCGGAAAAAATGCCTTGGGAAGACCCGGATCAAAAATAAACGTCTCCTGCGTTTGATGCGAAGGGGAAAGGTCCTTTTGTATCGGATTCTTAGGATTAAAAAAGCGCCGCGGAGGAAAGTTCCCCTCCGCGGCGCTTTTGATTCGTTTTTTTGCGTGCTGCTATTTTTCCGGCGCGCCCAGCTTATCCAAAAGCGGCATGATTTCCAGAAGGGTGTCCACTTTGTTGGA
Source organism: Oscillospiraceae bacterium (assembly GCA_028692035.1). Taxonomy (GTDB): domain Bacteria; phylum Bacillota; class Clostridia; order Oscillospirales; family Ruminococcaceae; genus UBA3818. The sequence continues at coordinate 147,340 of JAQUYD010000003.1, read as the reverse complement.
GGCGATGGCCAACAGCTCCTCATTTGCGGGGATCATGTCCGGGATCATAACGGTGTACATTCCCGCCGCCGCGCCGGAGCGGATCCCGTTGGGAGAATCCTCCAGCGCCATACATTCCTCCGGCGCCACGCCCAAAAGCTCCGCCGCCTTCAGGTAAATGTCCGGCGCGGGCTTGCTGCGTTGGATCATGTCCCCGCAGACCACCGCGTCGAACCGGCCCTGTACGCCGGTCACATCGAAATTGTGCATGACCTTTTCATAGTTGGTGGAGGTGGCCACTGCGATTTTGTAGCCATGCTCCTTGAGATAATCCAAAAGCTCAATCAGCCCAGTTTTCAGCGGCACGTTGTCCTGCTGACCCAGGTCCTTGCGATACTGGCGGGTTTTCCCCCAGAACTCCTCCGAGGTCATCATGTGGCCATAGCGCTGGCCAAAATTCACCGCGATGCTGGCGCTGGTGGCGCCTAGGCATTCCACGCTGAACTCATCAATGCCGGGCATACCAAGCTGCTTTCCGATCACCAGCATAGCCTCGTGCGCCTGCCGCTCCGTATCGAACATAATGCCATCCATATCAAACACAACTGCTTTGATCATTTGACTGCTCCTCTCCGCCTATTTCCTGATGGGGACGTGCGCTGATTCCTTATGCACGGACATTATAACACGTCCTATTCCATCTCCGCAACTTTTATTTGCCAAAAGGATTGTCCAAACTAAAGAGTTAAAAGAAGTCAAAAAGAGAAAAGGGAGGAGAGGAGTTGGGATAGCGGGAGAAGAAACGAGTTTTCTCAAAGCCGAAACGGTTGTAAGCTCGAACAAAAACAGCAAGAACAGCCTGAAGATTCTGTAATTTGCGAGGAAAACATCTACTGCGTCTTGCCAGTGTAGGGATATAATGGCGCAAATCAGCATTGACACCTTCAACAGTGAATGTGTCACTTTTGTTGTGGATGTTGAAGATGTGTTTTCCTGGAAATACCACATCCAGATATCCACTGTACCCATCAGTGCAATAGTATTCTGAATCAGGAGCCGCATCAACCATGCACTGGATTGTCTTGGCCGTTTTGTCCCTGCTGACCACATGACCTACAATCTGTCGTGATCCTCTGCTAACCATTGTCATGATATAGACATTTTCCCGGGTTTCGGTGTGAGGCTTACACTCTAGGAACCAGTACAGTTCATCCAGTTCAACTGTACTGCCAGCAGAGGCTTTCCACTTTTCAACTTCCTTTTTGCCGCTCTTTTTTTATCCAATTCATTACATTGGATTTATTCATATGCAATATTTTTCCTACGCTTCGTCCGCTTACTCCTGCATAGTACATTTTGATCGCCAGTTCTCTGGTTTCTTCCGGATATTCATGCTGTTTCGGGTTGATCGTATAATATATACCGCACTCCTTACACTTGCAGCGTTGGCTTCCCGATCCATTATATCCTGCCTTGATCTGGTTTTCTATTTTTCCGCATTTCGGGCATTTTTTCCATGTCTCTTCTGTTCTTTTTCTCATATCTTTTATTATACCATTAAATCTTTCTTTTGGACACTCCCTTGCCAAACGCCCCAGTTCGGGCTATACTGGTTCCATCGAGAAAAAAGGACGGTTGCTTTTATGGATATGCAAAACAAACGCGTTGCGGCCATCCACGACCTGTCCGGCGTGGGGCGCTGCTCTTTAACCGTGATCCTGCCGATTCTGTCCGCCATGGGGGTGCAGGCATGCCCCGTGCCTACCGCCATCCTGTCCACCCATACCGGCGGCTTTGGAGAAGTGGCCTTTCAGGACCTGACCGACTATCTGCCCCAGGCCCTCGCCCATTACAGGCGGCTGGGCTTGGACTTTTCCTGCGTTTATTCCGGCTTTTTAGGCTCCGAAGCCCAGATCGACCATTGCCTGGCCTTTTTCCGGGCCTATCCGGACGCGTTGGCAGTAGTAGACCCGGTCATGGGGGATCACGGAAAGCCCTACCGGACCGTCACCGAGGGGATGCGCCGGCGGATGGTGGAGCTGGTGCGCTCGGCGGACGTCATCACCCCCAATCTCACCGAGGCATGCATTTTGTTGGGAGAGGCGTATGACCCCATGCCCCTGACCCGCGCCAGGGCCAAAAGCATGTTGGCCCGACTCAGTGAAAAGGGCCCGCGGGAGATCGTCGTCACCGGCGTTTCATTGGCAGAGGGTAGTATGGCCAATATTGGATATGACTGGGAACACAACTACTACTGGTGCGTTCCCTGCGACTATGTGCCGGTCTCCTATCCCGGCACAGGCGACATTTTTGCGGCGGTGCTGACCGCCTCTTTCCTCATTGGGGACAGCCTGCCCATTGCCATGAGCCGTGCTTCCCGTTTTGTGGAGATCGCCATTAAAACCACTTTTTCCTATGGAAGCGATACCCGCTTTGGGGTCATGCTGGAATCCGCTATGCCTTTTTTAATGCAAAAAGAGGTGCCGCAGAATTTTCATCTGCTGTAAAAACGGCCGTGGGACTACGCCTCGTGCCCGCCTGCAAACAGCACGGGAAAGGCGCGAAAAATAGCCAAAGCTGTTTTCACACAGTGCACCGCCCAAAGGGCTGTGCGCTGTGCTTTTTTTGGCTGCCAGAGGGTTTCTCTTCCAGCCGGCACTTGTCTGTATGATAGGGCGGCCACGGGGAATAATCCTAGTAAAACCCATTGAAGGAGGAACCTCGTGATGAACAAAGGAATGAATTCTCTGGCGGCAGGGGCCGCCGTGGCCCTGGCGGCGGGCACCGCTGTCTACCTGTTTTCCGGCAAAAAGCGCCGCACGGTGAAAAAGCTCAAACGCAGCGCCGGCAGGGCGATGAAGGTGATGGAAGATTTGGCCGGTAATATGTCCTACATGATGAAATAGCGCTGCAGAAAAAACCGTCGGGCCCTTGTCCGGCGGATTTTTTTGATTTTTGTAGAGGCCGCTGGCGCTTCCTCGTTTTATCAGTGAAAACCCCTTTTGCCGCAAATTTTCCACAAGCACTTGATTAACAGGGGATTTTTTGGTTTAATGTACTATGAGATATTTTGAAAATCGCAATAGGAGGCGCCCTTTTTGGCTGTACTGAATGTCGTTTTGGTGGAACCGCAGATTCCGCAGAATACAGGGAACATCGCCAGAACCTGCGCCGCAACCGGCGCGCGGCTGCATCTGATAGGTCCCATGGGCTTTTCGGTGGATGATAAAAAGCTCAAGCGGGCGGGGCTGGACTATTGGCGCTATCTGGATATCAGCTACTACGATGGGCTGGCGGATTTTTTCGCCAAAAACCAGGGCCCTTTTTACTATTTTACCACCAAGGGGCGCCATCAATACAGCGAGGTGTCCTACCCGGACCATGCGTATCTGGTATTTGGCAGGGAGGATCAGGGCCTTCCGGAGGAACTGTTGCTGCGCAATCCGGATACATGTCTGCGGCTGCCGATGAAAGGCGGCTTGCGCAGTCTCAACCTGTCCAATACAGTTGCGGTGGGCGTGTACGAGACGTTGCGCCAGTGGGGGTTTCCGGCGCTGGAGAATCAGGGGCACCTGTCCCGGTATATCTGGCCGGATGAAGGGAATGGGCGTTAATGCGCATGGAGGATAAATACATGGAAAAAATCAAATTCATCACCGATTCCGCCAGCGATATCCCGGAGGAAGAAGCCCGGGCATGCGGAATCGAGGTGTTGCCAATTCCCATCGCCATCGATGGAAAAAACTATCATGAGCGGGTGGATTTTACCAACCGGGAGTTTTACAAACGCCTGACCGATGCGGCCAATATCCCGGCCACCAGCCACATTCCCCACACCCGCTATGCAGAGGTGTACCGGCACGCGGCGGAGGATGGGTACCGTAAGATCATCAACGTGACCATCAATTCCAAAGGCTCCAATATGTTCAATGCGGCCAATATGGGCAGGGACCTGTTTGCCGAGGAATATCCGGAGTTGGCGGAAAAGACCCAGATCACCGTTATCGATTCCTTGTGCTATACCTATACGTATGGCTACGCGGTGGTGCAGGCGGCGAAACAGGCGGAGCAGGGGAAATCCTACGAGGAGATCCTGGCCTTTTTGGCGGATTACTTTTCCCGGGCGGAGACCTATTTTTCGGTCTACAATCTGGATTTTGCAAAGAAATCCGGCCGTATCAGCGTGGCCGCCGCCTTTGTAGGCGACATGCTGGGCCTTCGGCCGATCATGTCCATCATCAATGGAGAGATCAAGATTATTGAGAAGGTTCGGGGGGACAAAGCCGTGGTGCCAAAGCTGGCGCAGATCGCCCAAAGGCGGCGGCGCGGCAGCGGCACGCCGTTTTTCGCCATCCGTGCCAATAAGGACGAGGTAGGCGAAGAGCTGGAAAAGGTTCTGGCAAAGTCCTTTGGAAAAACGCCGGTACATATGGCGGAAGCGGGCGCTTCCATCACCATCAATGCGGGTCCCAATCTGGCAGGATGTATGATTATGGGCGAACGCAGGAAATAAGGGGGTAGCGGACATGAAACCGGAGAGACAGGAAAAAATCGATTATCAACTGCAAATCAAAAACAACTGCTGTCAGGTGGTTCTGAACGCTTTTTGCGCGGATTTTGGCATTTCGCCGGAGACGCTGCTGCCGCTGGCCGGGGGCCTTGGGGGCGGCATGAGCCTAGGGGAAAAGTGCGGCGTGGTAACGGCGATGATCATGATCGCCGGCCTGTCCTACGGCCCCTTTGACGGCGCCGACGCCCAAAAGAAAAATGCACTGAAAGAGATCGTAAGAACGCTTAACGCCCGCTTTGAAGAGGCGTTTGGCTCCAGCCAATGCCGTACGCTGATGGGGAATATCGGGCAGAAAAAATACGATTTAACCCAGGTGCAGCAGCAGGGCAAACGCCCCTGCGCCATCTTTATGGAAAAAGCCTGCGATATTTTGGAGGAAGAATTGGGCATTTAGCCGGAACGATGAAAAATTCACCATTTGTTATTATTTTTTGGCGCTCCAAGTCTTGCAAAAGAACCGCGTTTCCGATAGAATAAGTACGGATTGTTCATGGATTAACAATCCGCATGAATCGGCGCAACTTCTTTACATATTATGAAAGGGTGGTAGAACTATGGGCTATCTGGACAAAAAAACCGTTGACGATCTAAACGTCGCCGGAAAAAAGGTATTGGTTCGCTGTGACTTTAACGTACCGTTGAAAAACGGCGTCATCACGGACGAGAACCGGATTGTGGCGGCGCTGCCGACCATCAAGAAACTGATTGCGGACGGCGGAAAAGTCGTTTTGTGCTCCCATTTGGGCAAGCCGAAGGGAGAGCCGAAGCCGGAGCTGTCCTTGGCTCCCGTTGCAGCGCGTTTAGGCGAGCTGCTGGGCAAAGCGGTCGTATTCGCGGCGGACGACGAGGTCGTAGGCGCGAACGCGAAAGCAGCGGTTGCCGCCATGAAAAATGGCGATGTGGTGCTGCTGCAAAATACCCGTTACCGCAAAGAAGAGACCAAAAACGGCGAAGAGTTTAGCAAAGAGCTGGCCGCTTTGGTGGACGGCGAAGTATTTGTGAACGACGCATTTGGCGCGGCGCATCGCGCCCATTGCTCCACAGTTGGCGTTTCCGCTTTCGTCAAAGAGGCGGCAGTTGGCTACCTGATGGGCAAAGAGCTCAAATATCTGGGCAATGCGGTTGAGAACCCGGCCAGACCCTTTGTCACCATCCTGGGCGGCGCAAAGGTTGCGGACAAGCTCAACGTCATCGAGAACCTGCTCACCAAAGCCGATACCCTGATCATCGGCGGCGGCATGGCTTACACCTTCTTGGCTGCCAAAGGCTACGGTGTGGGCAAATCCCTGCTTGATGAAGAGAAGATCGGCTATTGCAAAGAAATGCTGAAAAAGGCCGATGAAAAGGGCGTTAAAATCCTGTTGCCGGTCGACTGTGTGGTGGCGGCGTCCTTCCCGGATCCCATTGACGGCGAGATCAAGGTCGCTGTTGTAGCCGCCGATCAGATCCCTGCGGACGAAATGGGCTTGGATATCGGCCCGAAAACCGCCGAGCTGTTCGCAAACGAAGTAAAATCTGCCAAGACGGTTGTCTGGAATGGGCCGATGGGCGTGTTCGAGAACCCGACGTTGGCAAAAGGCACCATCGCGGTTGCCAAATCCTTGGCTGAGACCGACGCGATCACCATCATCGGCGGCGGCGACTCTGCGGCAGCGGTCAATACCCTGGGCTTCGGTGATAAGATGACCCATATTTCCACCGGCGGCGGCGCTTCTCTGGAATTTTTGGAAGGCAAAGAGCTGCCTGGTATCGTCTGCGTAAACGATAAATAGTTTTCAGACCGCAATCAGAAAAGATCGTTCTTTTCCTGCGCGAAAGCAACCAACGGGCACGGGAAAAAACCGTGCCCGTTTTCTTTTGAACGAAAAAGCGGCGGATCCGCTTTTTCCACTAACGAAATCGAAAGATAAAAGGAGAAAATCATGAATAAAGCAAAAAGACAGGCGGTCATCGCCGGCAACTGGAAAATGAATAAAACCCGTCCCGAGGCCAAGGCGCTGATCGAAGAGCTCAAGCCTCTGGTAAAAGACGCCGGCTGTGGCGTTGTAATCTGCGTGCCCTATACCAATCTGGAGGCTGCACTGGAGGCCACAAAAGGCTCCAACATCAAGGTGGGCGCGGAAAACTGCCATTGGGCGAAATCCGGCGCCTTCACCGGCGAAATCTCCGCGGATATGCTGGCGGAGATGGGCGTAGAATATGTGGTGATCGGCCATTCGGAGCGCCGCCAGTATTTTGGCGAGACCGATCAGACCGTCAATCAGCGAGTCCGTGCCGCGCTGGATGCGGGGCTGAAGGTCATCCTCTGCGTTGGTGAGCTGCTGGAGCAGCGGGAGCAGGGCATCACCGAGGAGATCTGCGGCATGCAGACCAAGGTGGCGCTGGGCGGCGTTTCCAAAGAAGAACTGTCCCGGATCATCATCGCCTATGAGCCGGTTTGGGCCATCGGCACCGGCAAAACCGCTACCGCCGACCAGGCGGACGAAGTCAACGGCTTTATTCGCAGCGTAGTGGCAAAGCTCTACGGGGATGACGCAGCCCAGGCGCTGACCGTTCAGTATGGCGGCTCGATGAATGCCAAAAACGCCGAAGAGCTGTTGGGCAAAGAGCATGTGGACGGCGGCCTGATCGGCGGCGCGTCTTTAAAGGCAGAGGATTTCTCCGTTATCGTAAAAGCGGCTTCCAAATAAGAATCCCGCAGAAATAGAAAGGGGACCAATCATGAAAAAACCGCTGGCTTTGATTATTTTGGATGGGTTTGGCCACAATCCGGCCGATTACGGCAACGCGATCCATGCGGCCAAGACCCCCAACCTGGATCAACTGTTTGATACCTGCCCCCATACCTTGATCGGCGCGTCTGGCATGAACGTGGGCCTGCCCGACGGGCAGATGGGCAATTCGGAGGTGGGCCACACCAATATCGGCGCAGGCCGGGTCGTGTACCAGGAATTGACCCGCATCACCAAATCCATTGCGGATGGCGACTTTTTCCAGAACGAGGCGCTGTGCGCCGCCATCGAAAACTGTAAGAAAAACGGCGCCGCCCTGCATTTGATGGGGCTTCTGTCCAACGGCGGCGTCCATTCCCACAATAAACACCTGTACGGCCTGCTGGAGCTGGCGAAACGGGCGGGGCTGGAAAAGGTTTATGTCCATTGCTTTATGGATGGCCGCGATGTGCCTCCCACCTCCGGCAAAGAGTTTGTAGAAGAGCTGATGGCCAAGATGAAGGAGATCGGCGTGGGCAAAATCGCTACCGTCATGGGCCGCTACTATGCGATGGACCGTGACAACCGCTGGGAGCGGGTGGAGAAAGCCTATGCCGCCATGGTTTACGGCGAGGGCGAAACTGCTAAGTGCCCGGTCTGCGCCATGGAAACTTCCTACGCCGCCCAGGTTACCGACGAATTTGTCGTACCGGTGGTCTGTGACCCGGCGGGCCGCATCAGCGCCAACGATTCGGTGATCTTCTTTAACTTTAGGCCCGATCGCGCCCGGGAAATCACCCGCACTTTGGTGGATCCGGATTTCGACGGTTTTCCGCGCAAGAACGGCTTTTTCCCGCTGCACTTTGTCTGCATGACCCAGTACGATGCGAAAATGCCGAACATCCACGTTGCGTTTAAGCCCCAGTCGCTGGCCAACACCTTTGGCCAGTACATTTCGGATAACGGCCTGACCCAGCTGCGGATCGCCGAAACCGAAAAGTATGCCCACGTGACCTTTTTCTTCAACGGCGGCGTAGAAGCTCCCTGCAAAAATGAGGATCGGGCGCTGATCGCCTCTCCCAAGGTGGCCACCTATGATCTGAAGCCGGAGATGAGCGCCTACGAGGTAACCGACGAGTTGCTGGCTCGTCTGGACAGCGGAAAATACGACGTCATCATTTTAAACTTTGCCAACTGCGACATGGTCGGCCACACCGGCGTGTTCGAGGCGGCGGTCGCTGCGGTGGAAGCGGTGGATACCTGTTTGGGCCGGGTTGTGGAAAAGATCTTGTCCATGGGCGGCCGCGCGCTGATCACCGCCGACCATGGCAACGCGGATCAGATGTACGAGCCGGACGGGTCCCCCTTTACCGCCCATACGACCAATCCGGTGCCGTTGCTGCTGGTGGGAGATAAGGCCCATACCCTCAAAGAGGGCGGCCGCTTGGCGGATCTTGCACCCACGATGCTGGAGATGTTGGGCCTGCCACAGCCGGCGGAGATGGACGGAAAATCCCTTTTGGTGAAATAGATTGTTATTTTGTCAAAAATAGTATATACTAAAGAAAAGCCGGATATCCGATCCGGCGTCAATGAGAACGGACCGGAAGGAGGAAACGATTGTGAAAAAAGGCAATAACTTTTTATCGTTCCTGTTTGCGCTGGTAGCGATCGGCGGCGCGATTGTGGCCGTCTGCGCATACTTGAAGAGCAAAAAGGCCGCGAAGGAGATCCGGGAGGATTTTTTGGCGGATTTGGGCTATGAGTTCGACGACAGCGGCTGTTACTGCGGCAGCTGTGGCGACGAGGACTCCTGCGGCTGTGAAAACCATGCTGGCTGCGATTGCGAAAAAGCGAACGAAGCGGAATAATTTCACTCAAACAAAAAGTTGAGAGAATTATCTGAGTGCGGATAAGGAAGTATGCTCAAATACACTTAGATAAGCATTGCAAAAAAGAAAAAGCGTGAAATCTCTTCATTGAGGTTTCACGCTTTTTCTTTTTATTCTCCATTTCACACTTTCGATTCGCATGCCCCTTCATTGTATCCATAATAAATTGTGAAAAAGAGCGGAATTGCTTGACAAATCAGTTAGCAAGTGCTAATATGCAGATTGGTTAGTTACCACTAACTATTCTGCATGAAAAACGGAGAATGAAAAATGATCAAAACAATGCTAAAAATAGACGGCATGGCGTGTGGAATGTGCGAAGCACATATCAACGACTGTATCCGTCAGAATTTTGAAATCAGAAAAATTAAGACCTCTCATGCAAAGGGCGAATCTGAAATACTGTCTGATACCGTGCTCGATGAGGAGAAGCTCAGTAAAATCATTGCCAATACGGGCTATAAATTGAAATCGGTCAAATCAGAGCTGTTCGTGAAAAAGGGATTTTTTTCACGGTAGGATGGGAGAACAGATGACAGCTACAGAACAGGAAAAACAGGTTTACGGAGACCGCGTGGAGATCCTTTCCCGTGATAAAGATTCCGCCGTTTATCGTATCACGGAAAGCGATGGCGATGTCGTGATGAGTTCGTACCGTGTTTTTGAGGGAATTCATTTGGTTTATAATGATGTTCACACAGCCGCTTGTAATATTGAAAGGGGCAAAATTGGCGATATACTTGAAATCAACCATTGCCGTGAGGGACGAATTGAATGTAGCTTCAAAGATGAGTACCTGTATCTGGAACCCGGCGATATGTCCATAAGCAATAAACACGCCGCCGGGCATGACTCTTTTTTCCCTACAAGCCATTATCATGGAATCACCATTATGATTGATGTGGAAAAAGCGCCTGCGTGCCTGTCTTGCTTTTTGGATGATGTTAATGTCAGCCCTGCCGCATTATCTGAAAAATTCTGCAACAAGCGACAATGCTTTGTTGCGCGTTCCGCAGACTATATTGAGCATATTTTTTCGGAGCTTTATTCCGTGAGGGACAGTATTCGCAAAGGGTACTTCAAGATTAAGGTTTTGGAATTGCTTTTATTCTTAAGCGGCATGGATGCAGATTCCACCGAAACGGCAAAGCATAGTTATACGCCGTCGCAGGTTTTGTTGGCCAAAAGAACGTGCAAGTTTATTGCGGCACATTTATCTGACCGGATTACGATTTCACAGCTTGCGGCGCTGTTCCATGTTTCCGAGACACAGCTTAAAAAATTGCTTCAAGGGTGTTTACGGCATGTCTGTTTACGCATATATCCGTTTGCAGAAGATGAAATCAGCTGCACAGCTGTTAAAAAGAACGGATTACACCGTCCTTAATATTGCAAACCGCTTTGGCTACGATAACGGCAGCAAATTCGCAAAAGCGTTCCGGGATGTAATGGGTATAACGCCCGGAGAATGCAGAAACGGAGAAAAAGCAAAATGAATTCTCAAAAAAGCTTTTGCGTGAGGGGTGATGATAGAATGCAAAATGATCTGATGGTATATCACGATTTGGGTAAAATCGGCGTGAGCCGCGTCCTGTGTAAGGAAAGCCGGTTGACTGAGGAAGAATGGCACAAATAGCAATGCCTAATATAACCACATACAAAGGCTGTAACAAGAATACATAAAGGGGAAAAAAGCAATGGCAATCGTAGAGCTTCAAAATGTATCAAGGGTATATCACAGCGGCGATCACGAGCTTCACGCGCTGGACGGCGTGAATATGAAGCTGGACGAGGGAAAATTCGTGGTTATCCTCGGCCCGTCTGGTGCGGGGAAGAGCACCCTCTTAAATATTCTCGGAGGGCTTGACAGTCCGACGGACGGCAAGGTGATGGTTGGCGGCAGGAATATTTCCACACTGTCCGGCGATGAGCTTGCCGAATACCGGGCAGAAACTGTCGGTTTTGTATTTCAATTTTATAATCTGATTCCAACTCTGACGGTACATGAAAATGTCACACTCGTCAAGGAGATTGCGCCGAATGCGATTTCCGCAACGAAAATGATTGAAGAAGTCGGGCTTTCTGACCATTTGAAAAACTTCCCGTCCGAGCTATCGGGCGGCGAACAGCAGCGTGTTTCCATTGCCCGTGCGCTTGCGAAAAATCCGAAAATACTGCTCTGCGACGAGCCGACCGGCGCACTTGATTCCGAAACAGGCGTGCTTGTGTTAAAGCTGCTGCTAAAGATGGCGCGGGATTACGGGAAAACCATTGTCATTGTCACGCACAATCAGAATATCGCCCGTATGGCGGATGTTGTGATCCGTGTGAAAAACGGTAAAATCAAATCCTGCGAGGAACAAGCGAATCCTGTTTCCGCCGACAAGATTGACTGGTAAAGGGGGGCGATCGTATGCTGCTTCGCAAATTATGGCGCACAATGGGGCAATATAAGGCGCAGTTTATCTCGATGATTATTATGATTGCCCTCGGAGTCGGCGTGTTTGTCGGCTTCAATATGGAATGGTACAGCATCGAAAAGGATACCGGTTATCTTTTTGGTGAAACAGGATTTGCGGATTATCGCATTATCAGCGAATCTGGATTTACCGATGCGGAGCTTGATAAAATATCCGAAATAAGCGGTGTAGAGGATGCTTCGCGTTTTCTTTCGGTCAATGCGGATATCAAAGGCACCGATAACGCTCTTGCGCTGACCGTCACCGAAAATGAAGCGGTATCGGGGATGTATTTAATCAGCGGCGATAAATATGATAAAGACAGCACAGACGGAATCTGGCTGTCGGATAAATATGCCGATGCAAATGCCATTTCGGTCGGCGATGAAATGATCTTGACCTACCGCGGCATGGAAATCGTCGGCAAGGTAAAAGGGTTTGTAAAATCCAGCGAGTATCTTATCTGCGTGCGCGATGAGTCGCAGCTCATGCCGGATTACAACACCTTCGGTTTTGCATTTGTTTCCCCCGTTTTATATGAAAATGCAACCGGAATGGCGTTCTACCCGCAGATTCATGTAATCTCCGAAATGGGAAAAGCGGATTTCACCGCGGCTGCCGACAAAGCGCTCGGCAAAACCTCTCTGATTCTGACAAAGGATGAGGTCATCTCTTATGCGCAGGCAGAGGGTGAGGCAACCGAGGGAAAAACCATGGGCTCGGTGTTACCCGTTTTGTTTCTGCTGATTGCCGTTCTGACCATGATTACAACCATGCACCGGCTGACGGCAAAGGAAAAAACGCAGATCGGCACCCTCAAGGCGCTTGGTTTCAAGGATAAGCGCATCACCCGCCACTACACCGCCTATGCGCTGATGATCGGGCTGATCGGCTCCGTAATCGGTATCGGGCTTGGCTTTTTTGTCGCATGGTTTATTATGAATCCGAACGGCTCAATGGGAACCTATTTCGATATGCCGCAGTGGAAGCTGTATCTGCCGTGGTTCTGCGTTCTGATTCTCGTTGGTATTGTGGCGGTCCTGACGCTGATCGGATATCTTTCGGTGAAGAAAATGCTCCGTGGCAACGCCGCCGACGCACTGCGCAGCGATACTCCCGCAAAAATGAAAAATCTGCTGCTTGAAAAAACATCGTGGTTTCACAAGCTTTCGTTCGGCACGCGCTGGAATCTGCGCGATATCATGCGCCACAAATCACGAACAGCAATGAGCCTGCTCGGCGTGTTTGGGTGTATGATGATTATTGTCTGCGCGCTCGGTATGAAGGACACCATGGATGCTTTTCTTGATTTAAGCTACGACGGCACAATGAACTACACCTCCCGTATTTATCTGTCAGAGGATGCTACGCCTGAGCAAAGAAATGATATAGTCGAAAAATACAGCGGAGACACGGGTGCGACAATCGGCGTTCAGCTTGGCGATAAGGCAGTGGCTCTTGATATTTTCGATGCGGAGCATGACAAGGTGCGTTTTCTCGACAAAGACAACCGTTTCATTCCGATCGGTGATGACGGCGCGTATATCTGTATGCGCGTTGCCGACAAAAACAATCTCTCGGTCGGTGACAGCTTTACCGTCAGTCCCTACGGCTCGGATGATACCTACACGCTCAAAGTGGCGGGCATCACCCGTTCGTCCTCGGAAAATATCGTGATTTCGCCCGCATACGCCAAGAGCGTGGGAATCAGCTATGCAATCGATTCGGTATATACCGATGTAAACAAGACGGATATAGCCGATGACGCCGCAATCAAAAGCGTGCAGTCAAAGCAGATGATCATGGATTCCTTTGACACCTTCCTTGAAATTATGAATCTGATGATTTCTATTCTGATTCTTGCGGCGGTGATACTCGGTATCGTGGTGCTGTACAATCTCGGTGTGATGAGCTATACCGAGCGGTACCGTGAAATGGCAACGCTCAAGGTTGTGGGCTTCAAGGATAAAAAGATACAGGGCCTGCTGGTCAGCCAGAACCTGTGGGTGACAGTGTTTGGTATGCTGATTGGTCTGCCACTCGGCATTGTCGTGCTGAACTATCTGCTCACAGCACTCGCACCGGAATACGAAATGAAAATCACCCTCGGCGTGCTGACCTATTCGCTCAGTATTCTTTTGACCTTCGGCGTTTCGATGATTGTAAGCTTGATGGTTGCAAGAAAGAACCGCAAAATTGATATGGTCGAAGCGCTGAAGGATGCAGAATAGAAAGAATGATTACGGTAGGGAGCATACTTTATGGATTGGACAAGAACGATATTGGATGGGCTCGTTATGGCGGCGATTTTCAACTTGATTGCCTGCGTGATCATGTTTTTAAGTCCGCGCTATATGATGGGTTCCTATCCGAAAGCGATTCTGAAAGCGGCTGTGCAACCTCAGACGAACCGAGAAAAGCACATCGGCGCCGGTGTGATGTGTATTGCCTGCATTTTGCTGCTTTTATACGGTGCGGTCAGCGCATCACACACAGGTCAAAGTGCATTTCGGACGCTGTTTCTAATGGGATATACAGAATGGATGATGGCAAGCCTGACAGACTTTATTTTGTTGGATATTGTGCTATTCCAGACGATGAAACAGCACATCGTGATTCCAGGTACAGAAGATCATCCGGGCTATGAACTGAAAAACTGGATGGTCAAGCTGGCACTTCCCGAGCATTTTCTGCTGTGGCCGTTTATTGTAGCTCCGCTGTTGGCCGTTATACAGGCCGGAATCAGCCTGCTGTTTCTGTAACAGACAGTAAAAAAGATGTGGGCGTGCGCTTGTGCAGGATCTGCCGGCGTGCCGCCGCTGCCTGTGCGCTCAAGCGGTCTATGCCTCTTGCGTACTGTCCTGCCATGCGTGAGGGTAGCTTTTACAACATTTCAGTTAAGGGCGGTAAGTTTTTAGAATCCGTTGCCGAGGCGGATACCATCGTGTTTGATAAAACCGGAACTCTGGCCCGCGCCTGTCCAGTGGTAAAGGAAGAAAATAAGCGCAAGCTGCATTCTGAAGAACGCCGTTCCAAGGTGGAATATATATCCAGTATGGTTGGCGGTAATTTGCATTGAAGATCCTCACAGGAATTACCGATTTATCATTGGCTTGAATCTGATGCTGATTGGGTTGTGGCGTTACCGGAGTGTTGTCCCCGGCAACCTCAGTACCGCTGCACAATGCATCAACAATCGCAATCAACTTGAAAAGCATGGACCAATCTGTTGCCGGATTAAAATTGTCTTTTTGGAGCCTTATTCTGTCTTTTCGGAGCGGATAAGACCCTTATCTTTATTTATAATGATGTGGATAGAAACGCTTCATGCGTTTTATTTTAGCCCATTTAGTTAGCCTAATCTAACTGAATTGCAAAGGAGATGAAGTATGAGTGTCGTAATTGTCGGAGGCAATGAGCGTATGGAACGGCAGTACAAGGACATATGTGCCGAATACCGCTGCTGGGCGAAGATACTTACGAAAATGACGGGCAGTTTTCAGAATAAAATAGGCAGCCCCGACCTTTTGGTTTTGTTTACAAGCACGATGTCGCATAAAATGGTGCGCAGCGCACTGAGCGAAATAAAGGGGCTCGATACTGTGATTGCACGCAGCCATTCCAGTTCTATGACGGCTCTGAAAGGGATTCTTGAGGAGCATACCGCGGGAGGTGCATGATGTCCGAGCAGATGATTATTGAACAATGCTCCCCGACGCTCGCAGGATTGAAAACTGCAAATCTGTTTCCATGCAAATACAGCTCGAGGGAGAAACTTTGGGCGGAAATCCGCAGGTTTAATGCGAATTATGCCCGGAAAGGTATTCGGATGATACCTGTAAAAACGAAGGGAAACCACGCTTTGATTTATCTGTATCGCCCAAAAAAGCTGGAAGCGGATATGCAGAATGAAATCAGCTTACAGATCCTTCTGCGGTTCGGGTACCGTGGGGATAATCCGAGCAGCCGTATTGCCGAACTTGTTCGCAGATTCAAGGAAAATGACGAGTTCCCCCACGAAATCGGGTTGTTTCTCGGCTATCCTCCGGAGGACGTGCGGGGATTTATCGAGCACAGGAACGAGGGATGCAAATGCGTCGGCTGTTGGAAGGTCTACGGTGACGAACAGTATGCCCGCAAATGCTTTGAAAACTATAAAAAATGCACACGCATTTACAGAGAACAGTTCGCCGAAGGAAAGTCCATTGAGCGGCTCATCGTAGCCGTCTGATGATAGATGAGAAAGGTTGGTAAATACCATATGAGTAAAGTAGCAGTAGTATATTGGAGCGGGACAGGCAACACAGAAGCAATGGCGCACGCTGTGTTTGCCGGCGATAGCGCGTAATATGCAATGACACACTGGATGATGAAGCAACCGAAAAATGTAGAGCGCTTGGTGCGGCCCTTGTTGAATGAAAGGGGACTTATATATGAAGAAGCAATCGGATCTGTCAAAGCTGTTTGACTATGCCGGAAAATTCAGAATCCTGACAATATCCTCGTGGATTTTGTCGGCAGTCAGCGCCTTGATGGCGCTTTTACCGTTTGTGTACATCTGGAAAATCATCAAAGAGGTGCTGGATGTTGCACCGGATTTCGGGCAGGCACAGAACCTTTCGCACAACGGCTGGATGGCGGTGTTGTTTGCCGTAAGCGCAATGCTTGTTTACATCGGCGCGCTGATGTGTTCGCATATTGCAGCGTTCCGTGTGCAGGCCAACATCCGTTCGCGGGCGATGCACCATATTGTAACGCTGCCGCTTGGGTTTATGGATTCCATCGGAAGCGGAAAAATCAGAAAGACAGTCAATGAAAGCTCCGCCGCAACCGAAACCTATCTTGCGCACCAGCTTCCCGACAAGGCGGGAGCCATCGCTACGCCTATCGGCCTGCTCGTTCTTTTGCTCGCCTTTGACTGGCGGCTTGGACTTTTAAGCCTCGTTCCCATCGTTATTGCATTTTTGATGATGGGTGCCATGACAGGTAAACGCATGGAAGCAAAAATGAAAGAGTATCAGAACGCACTTGCTGAAATGTCAAATGAAGCCGTCGAGTATGTAAGGGGAATTCCGGTTGTCAAGACCTTCGGTCAGTCGGTGTTCTCCTTCAAGCGTTTCAAAGCGTCCATAGACAATTATCAGAAGTGGGTTATTTCTTATACAAAAGACCTGCGCACGCCGATGACGATTTATACCACCGTTATCAATGCGGTGTTTGCCGTGTTGATTGCAGCGGCATTGTTCTTTACGGCTGACGGCGTAACAAACGAGTTTCTCCTTAACCTGTTGTTTTATATCATTATTACACCGATTATCACAGTTACGCTCAATAAGATTATGTATGCCAGCGAAAACAAAATGATTGTTGCTGACGCATTGGCGCGTATCGACAACATCCTGAACATGCAGCCGCTGCCCGAGCCGGCGCATCCTCTTTCTCCGAAGGATAATTCGGTTACGATTGAACATGTGACCTTCAAATATCCGCAAGCAAAAAACAACGCACTGGACGGAATCAACCTTCAAATTCGTCCCGGTGAGCATATCGCATTGGTCGGTCCATCAGGAGGGGGTAAAACCACTCTTGCCGGTGTGATCGCCCGCTTCTGGGATGTCACGGACGGTGCCGTCAAAATCGGCGGTGCCAATGTAAAGAACGTCAGCAAGGAAGAGCTGATGAACACCGTTTCCTTTGTGTTTCAAGATTCCAAGCTGCTCAAGCGGTCCGTTCTTGAAAATGTCCGTATGGCAAGACCGAATGCAACAAAGGAGCAGGTGCTGAAAGCCTTGCACGACGCACAGTGCGACGATATTCTTGAAAAATTGCCGAACGGCGTTGATACCGTAATCGGAGCAAAGGGTGTTTATCTTTCCGGCGGTGAGCAGCAGCGAATTTCCATCGCCCGTGTGATGTTGAAAAACGCACCGATTCTGATTCTGGACGAAGCCACCGCATTTGCCGACCCGGATAACGAAGTCCGTGTGCAGGCGGCGTTTTCCAAGCTGTCTGAAGGCAAAACGGTCATCATGATTGCCCATCGGCTCTCTACCGTTGCCGGAGCGGACCGCATTTATGTCATCAAAAACGGAAAAGTATATGATAGCGGTACGCATGAAGAATTGACGGCAAAGCCGGGGTTATATGCGGATATGTGGGAGCAGTACAACAAGGCTGCCGCATGGAAGGTCGGTGTTTTGAATGCTTGAATTTTTACAACATAAATACGCACTTTCGAAAAAGGGCGCTGCGGATATGGTAAAGGCGTTTGCCTCCTGCACTTTTTCCTATCTTGTTCTGATGCTGCCCGTGTCACTGCTCTATTTCCTCATCGGCGACCTGCTTGACGGTGGTGTGCCGGGCGGAAAGACGCTTTTCTATGCCATCGGTATCGTCATTTGCCTTGCGCTTGTTGTGCTTACAACCTATATTCAGTATAACGCGACCTTTTTTGCAACCTATGAAGAAAGCGGTATCCGCCGTGTTACCCTTGCCGAGAAGCTGCGCAAATTACCGCTTTCCTTTTTCGGAAAGAAGGATTTGTCCGACCTTACCAGTACCATTATGGCAGACTGCGCAACACTCGAAACAGCATCCTCCCACTGGATCCCCGAGCTTGTCGGCTCGATCATCTCCACCTGCCTTATCGCCGTCAGCCTGTTTTTCTTTGACTGGCGTATGGCGCTTGCCGCACTTTGGGTGCTGCCTGTTTCGTTTTGTATTGTCGCGTTTTCCTCCAAGGTGCAAAATGCACTCAGCCGTAAGCAGATGGCAGCAAAGATGGCGTGCGCAGACGGCATTCAGGAATGCCTTGAATCGGTGCGTGATCTGCACGCCAACAATGCTGAAGCGGAATATCTTGTCGGTCTTGACCAAAAAATCAAGGCCATTGAACACCGTGCCATAATAGCGGAGCTTGGCACTGCACTGTTTGTTTCAACTTCGCAGATGCTACTCAAGCTCGGTATCGCAACGGTTGCTCTTGTCGGCGGAATTTTGCTTGTGGACGGCAGCCTCTCGGTGCTGACCTTTTTTATGTTTCTGCTTCTTGTTTCCCGTCTCTATGACCCGATGATGACCTCGCTTCAGAATCTCGCCGCTGTAATTAGCGCGAACATCCAGTGTGAGCGCATGGACGAAATCCTGAGCTATCCA
Source organism: Oscillospiraceae bacterium (assembly GCA_028692035.1). Lineage (GTDB taxonomy): Bacteria > Bacillota > Clostridia > Oscillospirales > Ruminococcaceae > UBA3818. The sequence goes on along the minus strand of JAQUYD010000003.1, from coordinate 128,574 downwards.
GTTCAAAGTGGAACGGAAAAGCTGACAAACAACGGCTGCGATATTGCGTTTGACCATGTAGCTTTTTCCTACAATGGCGGCGAACAGGTTCTGCGCGATGTCTCCTTCACCGCAAAGCAAGGCGAAGTCACAGCTTTGATCGGCCCGTCCGGCGGCGGAAAAACCACCGTTTCCCGCCTTGCCGCACGGTTTTGGGATATAGAAAGCGGCAAAATCACAGTCGGCGGCATGGATATTTCAAAAATCGAACCCGAAACGCTGATGAAGCTGTATTCCATCGTTTTTCAGGATGTTACGCTGTTTAACAATACCGTGATGGAAAATATTCGTATCGGGCGTAAGAATGCAACCGACGAGGAAGTAATTGCCGCCGCTAAGCTTGCCCACTGTGATGCGTTCGCAGAGAAAATGCCGCAGCAGTGGAATACGATGATTGGCGAAAACGGCTCGGAACTATCAGGCGGTGAACGTCAGCGCATTTCCATTGCTCGTGCTTTTCTGAAGGATGCGCCGATTATTCTGCTTGATGAAGCGACTGCCTCTCTCGATGTAGAGAATGAAACCGTGATTCAGGAATCACTTTCAAAGCTGATTCAGAATAAAACGGTGCTGATTATCGCCCATCGCATGAGAACCGTTGCAGGCGCGGACAAGATTGTTGTCCTCTCAGGCGGCACAGTAGCCCAGCAGGGCGCGCCGCAGAAACTTATGGGTGAAGAAGGGATATACAGCCATATGGCACAGCTGCAAAAACAGTCCAGCGATTGGAAAATGTAATATACAATGCGCATCAAGGGCTATGCCTCATCCGGCCCTAACAACGCCTGCACCTCTTCGCCGGTGGGCAGCGCCGGGATCGACCCCTTGCGGGAAACGGTCACCGACGCGGCGGCTGTGGCGAACTGGGCGGCCTCGACGATTTGGCTGGGGGAAAGCTCCTCCAACTTTTTAAACGGATTTTTTAACAGCCGGTGCAGAAACGCTCCGAAAAAGGAGTCCCCCGCCGCAGTGGTATCCACCGCTTGCACCGGGCAGGCGTCCAGATGGCAGCAGTCGCCGTCCAGCAGGATGGCGCACCCTCTGGCGCCCATGCTCATCAGCACCAGCGGGATCTGAAATTCCTCCTGTAACGCCCGGGCGCCCTCCAGCGGGTTTTGATGGCCGGAGAAAAACACTGCCTCTTCGTCTGAGAGCTTGAGAATATCGCATAGCCCCATGGCTTTGCGGCCCAGAGCCTTGGCTTCCTCCAGATCCTCCCAGAGGGCGGGGCGCAGATTGGGGTCAAAAGCCTTTAAAACCGGCGCGCCGGAAAGCTTAAACAGGGAATAAAACACCGCCGCGCGGGCCGGGTCTTTGGAAAGGGACACGCCGCCGAAGAGATAAACCCGGCTCTGGGCAATCAGGTCAAAGGGAATGTGCTTGACCGTCAGCAGGGTATCCGCCCCAGGGCGGCGGTAAAAGGTAAAGTGCCGGTCACCGTTTTCGTCCAGGGTTACAAAGGCCAGAGTGGTGTCCGCCTGGCCGGTGATGTACAGATGGGCCCGGTCAATTCCCAGCCCATCCAGCTGAAGGGCGCAGGCCCGGCCAAAGGCGTCGTCGCCGACCATGCCGATAAAGGCGGTGCGGCTGCCCAGCTTGGCGGCCTGGGCCAGGGCATTGCAGGGTGCGCCGCCAACCGTACCAGAAAACTGCAGTGAGCCCTCTTCAATCAAATCAACCAAAATTTCGCCGACAGCGATCAGATCAAACATCATAAAACTCCCTTTCCTGCTTTTTGGGGATGTAGGTACTATGCAGCACGGTGGTGCGGGCGTTGGCGCTGGGCGCTTCGATCCATTCCAGCAGTTGCTGCCCCGCCATGCGCGCCATCTCTTCGGTCGGCTGGGATACCTGGGCGATCTGCTCGGTGCGGTAGCCGTACCAGTCGCTGCCGGAAAAGCCCAGCAGCTCCACGTCGTCCCCTACCTGCAGATGGTGTACGTTTAAATATTTCAGCGTCTCCAGCGCAATGGCGTTGTTAGAGACTACAATCGCCGTACATTTTCGCTCAATCAAATCCCGGGTGCACAAATAGGCAGCTTTGGCCTTGGGATGGGCGTAGGCGATCAGCGAATCGCCGATGGGCAGCGCGTAATCTCGCACGGCGGCGCGGTAGGCGTCCAACCGCTCGATGGAATAGGCGATATGGGCCTGGTCGGCGATGTAACCGATCTGGGTGTGCCCTTGGCGGATAAGGTCCTCCACCCCCTGGTACAGGGCGGTATAGCTGGAGACCACCAGCGTCGGATAAGGGCAGTTTTTCAGCGGATGGTCGATGAACACCATGGGGAAATCCCGAGGGATGCAGGGCGCAATCTGCTGATAATCCACGCAGGAGGACTGAACCACCAGCCCGTCCACCAGCCCGGAGGCCAAGAGCTTTACCTGTTCGGTTTCCTGCGGGACAGACCCTTTGGTGTTGGAAACGATCAGATGGATCCGGGAGGGGGCCAGCACCTCCTCCAACTGCTTTAAAATCAGGGAAGAGCGGCTGTAGGACAGGTCCGGGACCAGCATACCAACGAACCCTTTGCGGCCCCGCTTAAAATTGCGGGCAGTAAGGTCCGGTGAGTACCCCAACGCCTCAATGGCTTGCTCCACCTTGCGGGTGGTTTCGGGGGACACATAGCGGGTATGGTTGATGACGTGGGAGACGGTGGCGATGGAAACGCCGCTGGCCAAAGCCACATCGGTAATTTTTACCTTCATGCCAAGCTTCCTTTGCGTAAATAATTATTTTTTGCGTAAATTCATTATAAGCTTGACAGGGAAAAAAGTCAAAATCGGGCAAAAAAACCAGAAAAACCGGGAAATTTCGCCGTAAAAAGCAAAGAAATCCCCCGGTTTTTCTGCGAAAATCAGCCAGTTTTGACTGGATTTCCGGCCGGATTTTATTTTGTCTGGATCAAAAGGCGCAGCGTTTGCTGCAAGCTTTCGTAATCCCCCTCCCGCAGGGGCATTTCGCCGTAGCGGATGTTGTTATAGCTTTCGGTCACTTGGGAAAAGGGGCTCTCCGGCATCCGGGCCAGCGCCTTGTTGAGAATCTCCAGCGTCGTATCCGCCGGGAGAAGCGGCGCGCCGTGAATGCGCAGCCAGGCGAGGATTAAAGCATAGCCCTCCCGCAAAGACGCGGTGTGGGCCGGCTTTCCCAAAAATGCAAGGCAACGCCGGCGCCAGACGCGCAGGGAGGAAACGCCTTCTCCTGCGCTGGGTTTCTCCTCGGGAATCCGCTCCAGATCCTCTAAGATATCCGAAAAATACACGGAGTCGGCGGTGCGGGGGCCCGGCTGCCCATCAGTGCGGGTGAACAGTTTTCGGAAGATCCGCCAGATAAACGACGCCGTTTTTTTGCAGGCGCTCCAGATCTGCCGGCGACCAGAAAACAAAAGAAGCAAAATCAAAAGCACCGCCGCCCATTGGAAAACCGCGTTAACAAAAGGGGTCGTTGCCGACTCCTCCGCCGTGCCGAAAACAGGCGCTGCATCCACCTTGGGAAGGGGACGGTCCGGATCCGCGGGGCGGTTCAGCATCCAGGTGATAAACTGGAATAAAAGCACGAAAATGTACAACAGAGAGCCAGCCACCCGGATGCCAAACTGCACCACCGCAAGGATCTGCCGTTGGAAGAGAAGGCCCAGCAACACAAGGACAAAACCGGCGCAGATCAATAGCAGGTTGTACCGGCGCATCCCGGCGGGGAGCATAGAAAGATCGTAATGCCGCCGGCCCATCAGCCGGTCGATGTTCGACTGGTTGCTGAGGATGGCGTACAGCAGGATAAAGAATAAGAACAGGGCAATCAGCGGGACAGAGTCGCAGGGCATGTGGAAATAGGCGCTGCAAAACCAGACGATGACCGCCGCCAGGACATAAGCCACCATGGCAAAGGAGAGAAAGCTGGTGCCGATGATCCCATCAAAGGGCTGGGTGGCAAAAAATATCCCTAGCAGGTAAAACACGGCGCACAGGGTGGCCAGCGCCCAATGAAAGACCGTTCCCTCCAGCAGGAACAACAAAGTGCCGCAAAAAGCCACGGCGGGCGCTGCCGCCAACAAAAAAACCACCGCCCGCACCGGCGGGTTTTTCAGCCGGTCCAGCAGCCAGCCGACAAGGCCGCCCAGCGCCCCACCTGCCAGGACAATACCCAGCCGCAGCAGGGAAGAGGCGGCTTCCAGCCGGCCCAACAAGGAGAGTTCCAGGATGGCGAGGACGGGATAGGAAAGAAGCAGGCCATCTAACAAGGCGGCCAGCCGCAGCAAGGAGGGGATTTTTTGTTTCATTGGGTATCCTCCTCTTTTTTGCCGCTGGGTTGCAGCACCGAAAGGAAATAGGCGTCCTCATCATAATCGCCGGACAGCAGGGCTCCCCGGACAAAGACCGACACGCTGACGCCGGCCCGGGAAGCCTCCCGGGCGAAGGACTGGATGGCGTCGTCCACATAGGTGCTGACAAGAATCAGTTCCGTGCAGGAGAGGGCCGACGCGCCCTCCTGCAAAAATAAGGGCAGCTTTTGGGCGTTATCCGCTTGCAGCCGGGCCAGCGTCCGGGTCTGCTCCAGGGCAAACGCTTCGCCCCAGGATTCGCCGGTTCGGACCGGCAGATGGGTGGCGCAGTCGGCGCCGTTGCACAGAAAACGAAAGGGGACATCCTCCTTTGCGGCCACGCCAAACAGGTAGGCGCAAAAACGGACGCAGTCCTCGAAATCGCTGTCGCCGTCCATCCGGGTTGAATGGCCGGGCCGGGGCTGGGCGTTGAGCAGGATCGCCAGGTTTTTGCGGGAAGTATACTGATTTTGAAAGACCATCAATTTGCCTTCCCGGGCGGTGGCGGTCCAATGGATGCGGTTCATGGGCTCAAATCCGGTGTATTCCCGCACACCGGCGATAAAAAAGGGATCGTCCAAAAGCTGGCGGCGGACGACCAGGTCGCCCCCAAAATACTGCGGCGGGCGGGCAGGCTCGCTATTTTCCAGCGGGCGGGGCAAAACGGTCAGCCGGGCGCCGACCTTGGCCGAATAGGAAAAGCTGGAGAATCCAAGCAGGTCGGAGCCCACCAGATCCACCCGTCCGATTTCAAAAACGCCCCGTTTTAGGCATTTGACCCGCCAGGTGCGGGAAATTTTTTGATAGCTTTTCAGCGCAAAAAAACTGGGGACAAACCGCAGCTCCCCGATCACCTCCGACTGAGAACCGGCATACTCCAGCCATTTGGAGGTGGAAAGCTCTGATTTTAGCCAGGGCAGCGGCAACCATTTGCGGTTGGAGATGGTTTCCACCAGCCCCACTTCATCACCTTCCAGAACCTCGTCCTTGGTGAACGAGCAGCTGTAATCAAAATGGCGAAAGCTGTTTTTGGCGAACAGAACAAGCTGGGCCGCCAAAAGAACGATCACCATAAAAAGAATTGCGACAAATTCCATAGGACTCTCCTTGTAAAAAGCGCTGTCTGTTTATTGTTGTTCTACCGGCGCCGGCGTTTTGGCTAAAACTTCACGCAGGCACTCCTTTGCGGCGGCGTCCGCCTGGCCCATTTGGTACCCGCGGCAGATGATCCGGTGGGCGCAAACGTCCAGAAAGACAGCCTTTGCGTCATCCGGCAGGACATAATCCCGGCCCAGGACGGCGGCCTTGGCTTGCGAAGCCCGCATCAGCGCGATCACCCCTCGGGGGCTTAGGCCCAGGCGGATTTTTTCGTGCCGGCGGGTGGCGTTTGCCAGCGCCACCAAATAGGAGGCCACCGGCTGGCTGACCCGGATCTGGGAGACCTGTTGCTGCGCATCCAGGATATCCTCCTGGGAACAGACAGGGGCCAAAGCGTCCAGTGGGGACTGTTCCCGGTAGGCGGTGAGCATGGCCTGCTCCGCGTCAGCCTGGGGATACCCCAGGGACAGGCGCATAAAAAAGCGGTCCAGCTGCGCCTCCGGCAGTGGAAAGGTCCCCTGGATCTCCACCGGGTTTTGGGTGGCGATGACCAAAAACGGTTGCGCCATGGGATAGGTTACGCCATCCACCGTGCACTGGCGTTCCTCCATACATTCCAGCAGGCTGGACTGGGTGCGGGGGGTGGCGCGGTTGATCTCATCGGCCAAGAGGATGTTGGTGAAGATGGCGCCGGGCCGGAACTGGAACGCCTGCTCTTTTTGGTTGTAGTAGTTGATGCCGCTCAGTTCTGACGGCAGCAGGTCCGGGGTGAACTGGATCCGCTTGAAGCTGCATTCCAGCGAGCGGGCAAGCGTTTTGGCCAGGGTGGTTTTACCGGTGCCGGGGATATCCTCTAGCAGGATGTGGCCGCCGCTGTACAGGCACAGCAGCACCTTTTCGATCTGCTCGTCCTTTCCCATAATGGCTTTGCTGATATTTTCCTTCAGTTTTTCGGTCAGTTCCATGATGCGCATCGGTAAAACCTCCATATTTTCTCTAAAGTGCCGGCGGTCGAGGGATATGATACAGTGATCAATGGCATTTAAATTCAATATAGCACATTTGGTGAGAGTTTGCCAGTTTTTTCAAATGTGGGGGAAGGATCTTGATCAGCTTTACATAGAGATGAAAAAGCCCCGGCGCAGAAAGCCGGGGCTTTTTAAAAATTATTTTTTGCCGTCGGCCGCCGCTTTGATAAACTCGCGGAACAGCGGATGGGCGCGATTGGGGCGGGATTTGAATTCCGGATGGAACTGGACGCCCACATAGAAAGTGTCGCGGGCTAGCTCCACCGCTTCGACCAGCCGGTCGTCCGGCGAGGTGCCGGAAAAGATCATTCCGTTTTTCTGGAACACTTCCCGGTAGCGATTATTGAATTCGTAACGGTGGCGGTGGCGCTCCTGCACCTGCGCGTCGCCATAAGCTTTTTCCAGGAAGGTGCCGGGATAGACTTTACAAGGATAAGCGCCCAGCCGCATGGTGCCGCCTTTGGGCAGGTTGCCCTGCTGGTCGGGCATCAGGTCAATGACCGGGTCGGGGCCGGTGGGCTTAAACTCGCTGGAGTCCGCTTCGGTCAGGCCCAGCACGTTGCGGGCAAATTCGATCACCGCGATTTGCATTCCAAGGCAGATGCCCAGATAGGGAACGTCATGCTCCCGGGCATATTTGGCGGCCACGATTTTGCCTTCGATCCCCCGCTGGCCAAAGCCGCCGGGAACCAGAATGCCGTCGCAGTCAGAAAGATATTCTGCGGCGGTCTCCTCGGTGACCAGCTCGGACAGCACCCACTTGATCTGAACCTCCGCCTCGTTTTCGTAGCCCGCGTGGCGCAGAGATTCGGCCACCGACAGGTATGCGTCGTGCAGCTGGACGTATTTGCCCACCAGTGCGATCCGCACCTTTTTATTGCAGCCGCGCACCCGGGCAAGCATCTGCATCCATTCGCTTAAGTCGGGGGCAGGGCAATCCAGGCCCAGCTCGCGGCAGACAATATCGGAAAGGCCGCTTTGTTCCAGCATCAGGGGCGCCTCGTACAGCACGGGGATGGTGCGGTTTTCGATGACGCAGTCCAGCGGGACGTTACAGAATAAAGAGATCTTCCGTTTGATTTCGTTTTCTAGCGGCTCGTTACAGCGGGCGATGATCAGGTTAGGCATGATGCCAAGACCCTGCAGCTCCCGCACGGAATGCTGGGTGGGCTTGGATTTATGCTCGCCGGAACTCTGGATATAAGGGACTAAAGTCACATGCATGAAAAGGCAATTCTGGCGGCCAACCTCCAAAGAAACCTGGCGGATTGCCTCGAGAAAGGGCTGGCTTTCGATATCGCCGGTGGTGCCGCCGATTTCGGTGATGACCACGTCCGCGTCGGTCTTTTTGCCGACGGCGTAAATAAATTCTTTGATCTGGTTGGTGATGTGGGGGATTACCTGGACCGTTTCGCCCAGATAATCACCGTTGCGCTCTTTGGCCAGCACATTCCAATAAACCTTTCCGGTGGTCAGGTTGGAGAATTTATTTAGGTTCTCGTCAATGAACCGCTCATAATGGCCCAGATCCAGGTCGGTCTCGGCGCCATCCTCCGTGACGAACACCTCGCCGTGCTGGTAAGGGCTCATGGTGCCGGGATCCACATTGATATAGGGATCCAATTTTTGGGCGGCCACCTTAAGGCCCCGGGATTTGAGCAGGCGCCCCAAAGAAGCGGCGGTAATGCCTTTGCCGAGCCCGGACACAACACCGCCGGTTACAAAGATATACTTGGTCATCATTTTCCATTCCTTCCTATTGGATTTTATCTATTCTTCTTTTTCGTAAAAACAATTAGGACTCATAGGTTTTCAGGATGTTCTGCGCCACCTGCAGGCGGGTCAGCCCCAGATCCATAGCCTGTTTTTCCACATAGCGATGGGCCTGCGGTTCGGTCAGCTTCAGGTATTCGATCAGCACCGCCTTGGCCCGGCTTACCAGTTTCAGTTCTTCGAGTTTGGAGTGCAGCATCCGGTTTTCCTGCAAAAGGCCCGCCAGCCGGGCGCTGGTGGAAAGCCCCAGATAGACCGACTGGACGAACAGGGGCCGGGAGATGGGCTTGGGGACCACCAGAATTCCGTGAGGCAGGCAACGCTTTAGCATCTGGTCCGCCGTTTCCTGCGGGCACAACAGAAGAATTCCGCTGGAGGTTGACTGCGCGGCGCCGGCGATAAAGGACTCCATATTTTCATCGTGGAAGGGGAGATTCACGATTACCAACCGGAACACGTCCTGCGCGAGCAGCTCCTGCGCCTGTTGCAGCTGGGAGGCCCGGACAACTTCGGCCTGCAGGAAACCGGCCAGCAGTTCCTCCAGTGCCTGGGCGCTTTTTTGGCTGGAACAGACCAGCAAAATACGATGGATGGCGAGCCCTCCCTTCTAAACAGCTTTCGCCGGCGGTTTTTTGAAAAAGCGCCGGCGAAAGGGGTCGATTTTGGTTTTATTGTTCCATATCAATGTAGGCGTCGCGGTCGGGGCCGACTGAAACGTACCGGATTTTGCAGCCCACCGCTTTTTCCAGATAGGATACATAGTCCAGGGCCTCTTTCGGCAGGTTCTCTTTTTTGCGGCAGGCGCTGATGTCACAATGCCAGCCGGGCACATACTCAACGACCGGTTTCGCCCCGGTCAGATGGTCGCCAAAGGGGAATTCATGGGTGATGGCGCCGTTTACCTCATAGGCCACACAGACAGGGATTTTGTCTAAATAGGACAGCACGTCCATTTTGGTCAGGGCCAACTCGTCTGCGCCCTGCATTCGAACACCGTAACGGGAGGCCACAATGTCAAAGGGGCCGACCCTTCTGGGCCGCCCGGTGGCAGCGCCGTATTCGCCGCCCGCTTCCCGCAGGGCGTCGGCCTCTTTGCCGAAGAATTCACAGGTGAAAGGCCCCTCGCCTACGCAGGAGGAGTAGGCTTTCATAATACCGATGCACAGATCCAGCTTTTTGCCGGGGATGCCGGCGCCGATGGGCGCATAAGCGGAGATGGTGGAAGAGGAAGAGGTGAAGGGGTAGATGCCAAAATCGATATCCCGCAAAGCGCCGAGCTGCGCTTCAAACAGGACCTTTTTGCCTTTTTGGATCTGTTCGGTCAGATAGACGCCCAGATCGCAGACGTGCTCTTTTAAGCGCCCACCGTAGGTTTCCAGCCATTCGACAAGGGCATCGTAAGAAAGATGGTCGGCTTTATACGCGTCGTGGATAAACAGATCCTTCCACTCGACGATGCGGGGCAACCATTTTTTGGTCGACGCAAAATCCAACAGATCGCCCATGCGGATTCCCTTTTTTAAATATTTGTCCCCATACACCGGCGCAATGCCCCGGCGGGTGGAACCGTATTTGGCATCTCCCAAACGATCCTCCTCCAAACCGTCCTGCTGCACATGGTAAGGCAGGCAGATGATGGCCCGGTCGCTGATCTTTAGGTTGTCGGGGGTGATTTGGATCCCTGCGGCGCGCATCCGGTCGATTTCACCGCACAGATGTTGTAGGTCGATGACCATGCCGGGGCCCATGACGTTGACCACGTCAGGGCGCAGAATGCCGGAAGGCAACAGGTTTAGAACAAACTTACCCAGGTGGTTTTGCACGGTGTGGCCGGCGTTGTTGCCCCCTTGATAGCGGGCGACAATATCGTAATCCTCCGAGAGAAGGTCTACCATGCGGCCTTTGCCCTCGTCTCCCCAGTTGATCCCAACGATTGCAGTTAACATAAAGCTTCTCCGTTCTGCCGGAATGCGGCGAAAGATCATAATCAGGGCCCGAAAACCCCGTAAAAAAGAGTGAAGGTGCCCACAAAAGCGGCGTCCCAATGCTGCCGTTTTCATGAACACCGTCATTCAACGTTACTATTATAGAGAATGACCTTTTGGATGTCAAGAAAAAAACCGACGATTGTATACAAAATTTTGCGCGAGGAAAATGAGCGGAGATCAAAATTTTTTGCGTGCAAATGCCTATTTTTGTGCTAAAAAACAAAATTGCGCCAATGGGTTGACAAATGCTTTTGTCTGGGATTATAATGCGAACATCGGAAAACGGCAAAGGCGCTGTGGACAAAAGTCCATGGCGCCTTTTTCGTAGCGGTCTTTGGTTTTGTGAAAACACATTGGTTTGTAATCAGGAGGTAACGATGATGAAGGAGATCCCCGAAATGTTTGGAAGCTTGGTATTCGGTGACGCGGTTATGCACCAACGCTTGCCCAAGGAGACCTACAAGGCATTGAACCGGACCATCGCACAAGGGCGCAGTTTGGACCCGTCGGTAGCCAACGTGGTGGCCAACGCCATGAAGGACTGGGCCATCGAAAAGGGCGCTACCCACTACACCCACTGGTTCCAGCCTATGACCGGCGTTACGGCCGAAAGCACGACAGCTTTATTTCCCCCACCAGCGACGGACGGGTCATTATGGAATTTTCCGGCAAGGAGCTGGTCAGAGGCGAGCCGGATGCCTCCAGCTTTCCCTCCGGTGGGCTGCGCGCCACCTTTGAGGCCCGGGGCTACACCGCCTGGGACCCCACCTCTTACGCGTTCATCAAGGATAATACCCTGTGTATCCCCACCGCTTTTTCCGCCTACACCGGCGAGGCGCTAGACCAAAAGACCCCGCTGCTGCGCTCCATGGAGGCCCTGAACAAGCAGGCCTTGCGGATCCTGCGGCTGTTCGGCCATGAGGATGTGACGAGGGTGCTGTCCAGCATCGGCTGCGAGCAGGAGTATTTTTTGGTGGACAAAGCGTTATACAAAGAAAGAAAAGATCTGTGCTTTACTGGACGCACCCTGTTTGGCGCAAAGCCGCCTAAGGGGCAGGAGCTGGACGACCATTATTTTGGGGCGATTAACCCCCGGGTAAAGACCTTTATGGAGGAGTTGGACGACGAGCTGTGGAAGCTGGGCATTTCCGCAAAAACGGAGCACAAGGAAGTGGCGCCCGGCCAGCATGAGCTGGCGCCGGTCTACACCACCACCAACATTGCGGCGGATCAAAACCAGCTGATGATGGAGATGATGAAGAAGGTAGCGGAGCGCCACGGCCTGGCCTGCCTGCTGCATGAAAAACCCTTTGCGGGGATCAACGGCTCCGGCAAGCACAACAACTGGTCGATCACCACCAATACGGGGATCAACCTGCTGGATCCCACCGACGCGCCCAATCAGAACACCATGTTTTTGCTGTTTTTGTGCGCGGTGATCAAAGCGGTGGACGACCATCAGGACCTGCTGCGCATTTCGGTGGCCAGCGCTGCCAACGACCACCGCTTGGGCGCCAACGAAGCGCCGCCTGCCATCGTGTCCATGTACCTGGGCGACGAGCTGATGGCTGTGCTGGACGCCATCGAAAACGACAAGACCTATGAGAAAGCCGATTCGGGCCTGCTGCGGTACGCCCATGTGCTGCCACGGCTGGCCAAGGATTCCACCGACCGCAACCGTACCTCTCCCTTTGCCTTTACCGGCAACAAGTTTGAATTCCGGATGCTGGGCTCCGCCCAATCCGTATCCGGCCCCAACACGGTGCTCAACACCATCGTGGCCGAGGTGCTGGACGAATTCGCCAGCCAGCTGGAAAGCGCATCCGATTTGGACGGCGCTGTCCACGCCCTGCTGCAGAAAACCATCAAGGAGCACAAGCGGATTATTTTCAACGGCGACGGATATGCGGCGGCTTGGCAGGAAGAGGCGGCGAAGAGGGGTCTACTGAACTTAAAATCCACGCCGGAAGCCCTGGCACAGCTGACCGATGAAAAGAACGTAAAGCTGTTCCAAAAGCACCGTATTTTTACCGAGACAGAGGTCCATTCCCGGTATGAAATCAAAATGGAGGGCTACTGCAAGGTCATCAGCATTGAAGCGCTGACCATGCTGGAGTTGACCCGCAAGGAAATCCTGCCGGCGGTAAGCGCCTATGTAAAAGAGCTTAGCGAAACGGTGGTTGCCAAGAAAGCGGCCTGTCCCACGGCCACCTGCGAAATGGAGGAGGCCCTCATTGGCAAACTGTCTTCTCTGAGCGCCTCTTTGTTCGGCAAGGCCAACGCCCTAGACGAAGCGCTGCTGGGCGCCAAAAACTTTGATGAAATCGGCAAATGTGCCGTTTATTATCATGACGTGATTTTTGCCGCCATGCAGGAACTGCGGGCGGTGGCCGACGAGCTGGAGCTTAACACGGCGGAGCGCTATTGGCCGTTCCCCACCTACGGAGAGCTGCTGTTCAGCATTTGACCCACTTCTTCCTCCATGAGGGAACAACATACAACAACACCCAAAAAGCAGAGGCAACCGCCTCTGCTTTTTGGGTGTCTACGGGTTGTGAAAAAGACTCAAAAAGAGTTTCAGCCGCGGGACGTGCCATCCGGGGTTTGAGCGGCACCGGCTAGTTGGGCGGCAGGGTAATGGTCACGACGGTGCCCTGGCCCGGGACGCTTTCAAAATACAGATGATATGCGCCGCCATAAAAGTTCTGGATGCGCTCGTTGATGTTGTAGATACCATAGCGGCTGCCGGTGGTTTCCGCATCCTCCGGCACCTTGCCGGCGTTGAGCTGCGCCACCGCCTCCGGCGACATCCCCACACCGTCGTCGATCACCTGCAGCTGGATGGCGTTCTCCAGTACCCTGCCGAGGATGGTGATGCGGCCGTGCTTGTCCTCTTTGCTCATAATGCCGTGGGAAATACTGTTTTCGATCAGCGGTTGCAGCGTGATGTTGGGGATGGCGTACTGCATCATGGCGGAGGGCACATCGATCTGGAGTGTTAAGCAGCCGGGATAGCGGATCTCCTGGATTTGGAAATAGGCCTCCACCAGCTTGAGTTCCTGCCACAGCTGGTAAATGTCCTTGCCATGGTTCAAGCTCAGTTTGTAAAACCGGGAAAGGGCGCTGACCAGCTGTTCGACCTTCTGGGGGTTTTCCAAAAAGGCGTAGCTGTTGATCATCTCCAGCGTGTTGTAGAGGAAATGGGGGTTAATCTGGGACTGCAAAGCCCGCAACTGCGCGGCCTTTAGTTCCACGCCGGAAAGGTACTTGGCCTCGACCAGCAGCTCTAGCTCGTCTACCATGTAGTTATAGTGGTCGACCAGCTCGTCGATCTCATCGTGGGTGCCGGTGGCAGGCAGGTTGCGGAATTCGCCGTGCCGTACCGCCTCCATGCCATCTACCACCGAGCGGATTTTCTGGGTTACCCGGCGGGAAAAGCGCAGGGTAGAAGTGAAAATGATCGTACCGGCGATAAAGGCCAGCAAAATGAAGAAAAGGACCTGATCCAGATCAGAGTAGGAGAAGAGGCTCTCGTCCGGCACCAGCGAGACAAAGGACCAGGGCGCCGCGTCAAAATCCGCGCGGCTGACCCGGTAAAGGGCCCCGCCAATGGTGACACGCTCCTGCCCTGTATAATCCGCCAGCGATTCGGGCAGCTCGCCCGCCACCCCCAAAGCGGCGCTGGCGATCACCTGATCGTCTTGATCCACCACAAACGCGCAGCTGCCATTGAGGACCAGGGAGCTTTGCAGCTGCTGCTCCAGCTCCGATTTGGAAAAATCCAGCTGGTAAACGACGGCGGTCCGCTGCATATTGGTCAGATCGACGCCCTTTACCAAATAGGATAAGGTATTGTGATTGGTCAGCACATTCTGCGCCTGGTCCAAAAGATCGTTTTCCCGGGAGGAAAGCCAGATGGAACGCCCCTGGGAGGAGCGAACCGGGACGAGCCAGGGCTGGCTGTTTAGAAAGTCCATGCTGTAGTAATGATAGGAGTCCAGAATATAAAAATAGTCGGGATCCACATAGACCCGCAGCCGCCCGATATCCTGCGCGCTTTCAATAAAGGCGATGGTGTTGTCCATGTCGGATTTAAAGGTGCGCTGCTCCCAAAAAGTGGTCTCGCGCGTTCCGTTGCGCAAAAAGTCGTTGGTGCCCGCGTCATTTAAAAGAAGGTCTGCGCATTTTTTTATCTGGGAAAAGCGGTTGTTGAGGACGGTATAGGTCTGCTGGAAATTGTTGCGGATTGAGGCAGCAGTGTTTTCGCCGGAGGTTTGGATGGTATCCGTCACGAACAAAATGGAACACAAGAACAGCGGGAGAAAGGCTGCCACCAGAAACAGCGCCACCATCTTGGTGAAAAAATTGGAATAGCGAAAGCGGTTCTGGCAATAGTGAAAAAAACGTTTGATCCATCTCATAGCGTCTTCTCCCGGAACTGGGACGGGGAGAGCCCGATGAATTTTTTAAACTGGAAGGAAAAATAATTCCCGTTTCGATATCCCACCAGAAAGCCCACGTCTTTGACCTTGCAGACAGGGTCCTTTAAAAGCTGTTGGGCCTTTTGCATCCGGTAATTGAGGATGAAGTTGTTGATGGTCATTTCAGTGGTGTCTTTGAACAGGTGACAGATGTAGGTGGGGGACAGGTTGGTGTACTCGCTGATCGCGGTGATGGACAGATCCGGGTTGGCATAATTGTTTTTGATGAATTTGACGATCCGGTCCACCGTGGCATTGCCATATTTGCCTTCGTTGAGCGAATCATAGTACTGGTTGATGCCCTGGATCAGGAAATCTTCCAGCTGGGTGATGAAAGAAAAATTTTGGATATGGACCCACACGTCCTGCTCCTTGCCGATTTTTTCATACAGGGAGAGCTGCTCGTCCTGCGCTAAACGCATCAGCTCGCAGATCAAGGCGTAATAGTGGCGCAGCACATTGCTGACTAAGGTGTTCTGGAACTGCTTGATCTCGCCGGTGAGGTTGTGCACATATAAAAGGGCATGGTTACGGTTTTGTTTTTTGAGCGTCTGGGAGAAAATCTCCACCTGCTCGGGGGTGAACTGATAAGTGCTGGCGCCGGTCTTTTTGTAGTAGCAGACGCTGTCGCTCTCCTGATAAAAAGATTGCTGTACTGCAACGACCGCAGTTTCATAGGAGCGGGCCAGCTCCTTCCAGCTGCTGACCACCGACCCCACGGCCACAACAGAATTGATGCCGGAACCGGACAGCCTATCCACCACAAAATTACAGTATTGATCGATCATTTTATAATCGGTAAAATTAGAGCCGGTGGATTGCCCCGCCAGGTGGATGATAATATGGTTGCCTTTGCAGGCGCACAAGGGGGAAAGGCTGGGCGCATCGTACACGTTGCTAATTTCGTAAATGCTTTGGAACATAAAGGGGATAAAAGAGCTCAAGTCGGAGCCGCCGGCAGAGAAGGCGATTTTTGCCACCACCGTTACGAACAGCGAGGCGCTGCGGATTTCCGGCACCAGATCCTCCAGCAGCTGTTCGTTATAAAAGCTGGGCTGGCACAGCTCGCCCGCGACCTCCATGAGTTTTTGCAGGTTGCGGCTCTGCTCAAAAGCCTTGACCTTATGGGCGGTGGAACGGTCGGTATTTAAGGCGTTGATGGTCTCGTTCAACACGTCCCTAAGCTCCCCCAGGTCCACCGGCTTTTCGATGTAGCTTACGGCGCCCAGGCGGATGGCGCTTTTGAAATATTCCTTGTCTGTGTAGCCGCTGACAAAGATCGTTTTGATTCCCGGAAAGCGCTGCGCTAGACGGGTCGCAAGCTCAATGCCGTCCGTTTTGGGCATACGCACGTCCGTCAGAAGGATATCAGGAATAAAGGTATCGC
The DNA here is from genome assembly GCA_028692035.1 of Oscillospiraceae bacterium. Taxonomy (GTDB): domain Bacteria; phylum Bacillota; class Clostridia; order Oscillospirales; family Ruminococcaceae; genus UBA3818. The sequence continues at coordinate 112,458 of JAQUYD010000003.1, read as the reverse complement.
ACAAATGCAGCGCTTCCTCCCCGTCCTCGGCCTGAATGATCTGGGAAATATTAAACTCCTCCCAGTCGATTCCCTTGATGATTCGCATTCTTGTTGGCGCTTCGTCATCAACAATTAAAATTTTTAACATTTTTTTCTCCCTTTTTACTGGAAACGATAATTTTAACAACCGTATTTTGTGTAATTTGTCACAGATAAATGACAAAATCTTTAATGAAATCACAACTATTTTAAGATTTCTGCTGGGAAAAAGCAAGTATAATTTATTCATGCAATCGAAATCTCTATATAAACTGTCCGCGAAACGGCATCCACTTGGTCAAAATAGACAAAGTGTGCGCGGGTAAAAGAGGCGGGATTTCCGGTTCATTTCTATTTCGGGGAGGTTACACAATGGCAAACACAGCGCAAACTGTAGAAAGGGAAGCTCCGCAGGCTGCCGAAGTAAAATGGCAGAAGCCGTCGAAGTTTAAACGCTTTTTAAAGACTGCTTGGGATTGCAAAATCCTTCTGGCCATGCTGCTGCCTGCACTGACCTACGTAATCATTTTCTCCTACATACCCATGACTGGTATCGTACTGGCTTTTAAAAAGTACAACTATGTCGATGGTATTTACGGAAGCCCGTGGGTCGGGTTCGACAACTTCAAGTTTCTCATCGTGTCCAACAAGCTCTGGCCGTTGACCAGAAACACCCTGCTGTATAACATCGTGTTCATCGTATTGGGCATGCTGCTGGCAGTTGGTTTCGCGATTATGATCAACGAATTGACCAACAAAGTGTTCAAAAAAATCTTCCAGTCCTTTATGTTCCTGCCCTACTTTATTTCTTGGGTAGTGGTACAAGCGATTTTCCAGGCGATCTTTGGCTTTGAATATGGTATCTTCAACCATATCATCGAGTTCTTTGGCGCCGAGAGAATCAACTTCTACGCGAGCGCGGACGGGTGGCCGGTCTTGCTTGTCTTCTTCAAGATGTGGAAGATGGTAGGGTATGACTGTATCGTTTATCTGGCTGCTGTTGCCGGTATCGATCAGGGTATGTACGAGGCCGCTTCCATCGACGGCGCTAACATCTGGCAGAGAATCCGCCATATCACCCTGCCGAGCTTGATCCCGACCATGGTCATTATGGGCTTGCTGGCAGTCGGCCAGATCTTCCGTGGCGACTTCGGCCTGTTCTATCAGTTGGTTGGTAACAACGCGGTTATTTTGAAAGCTGCGGACATTTTGGATACCTTCATCTATCGTTCCTTGATGCAAACGAACGATTACGGTATGTCTTCGGCGGCCGGCTTATATCAGTCGTGCCTATGCTTCGTAACAATTTTGATTGTCAACAAGATTGTTAAAGTGATCGAGCCGGACTATACTTTGTTCTAATCGAAAATTTGCAGAAAGGAGAGTTAATCGCATGAAAAAAAGAAACAAGATTTTCCAGGTGGACTTGGCCACATTTAAGCTGTTGGGTTATGTTCTGGTTTTCGTTTGGGGTATGCTGTGCTTCCTTCCGTTCCTGTTGGTTGTGATGAACTCCTTCACTTCGGAAGCGAATATTATGCGGAACGGTTACTCTTTCTGGCCGGGCGAGTGGACGCTTGAGGCGTACAAAACCTGTTTGGAAAACCCGGAAAGAATTGGTTTTGCGTATCGGAACACCATTATTGCCACCATCATTGGTACCATATGCTCTGTGCTGATGTCCACCATGACCGGTTATGTTCTGCACAGAAGAGACTTTCCGTGGAGAAACGGATTCTCCTTCTTCTTCTACTTCACCACGCTGTTCAATGGCGGCCTGGTTCCGTGGTATTTGATGTGTACCCGTTACCTGGGCTTTAAGAATAACTATATGGCGCTGGTTGTGCCGATGTTGTTCTCCATCTGGCAGATGATTTTGGCGAAAAACTTTATGAAGAGTGGTATCCCCTTCGAGATTATCGAGTCCGCGAAGGTTGATGGCGCCAATGACTTCACCATTTACTGGAAGCTCGTGATCCCGCTGGCGAAACCGCTGATCGCGACCTTGAGCTTGTTCGCCGCTTTGACCTTCTGGAACGACTGGTACAACTGTATGCTGTTCATGAACAAGAACAACATGAAGAACCTGCAGTACTTCCTGCATGAGATGCTGTCCAGCATCCAGGCGTTGCAGGAGCTGGTGTCCATGGGTAAAGTAAACCTGTTAAACGATGAGTCTGCGAACCTGCCGCAGCAGTCCATGAAGATGGCGATGACCTGTATCACCACAGGCCCGATCCTGCTGCTCTATCCGTTCGTGCAGAAATACTTCGTAAAAGGCTTGACCATCGGCGCAGTAAAAGGTTAATCGGTATTTTACTCAATATGTGTTGTAAGATCCCTGCGGAGATTCCGCAGGGATCTTTTGTTTTTTGTTGCGGCAACGACAGATTTTCCGCTTTTTCGCAGCGGTTGAGTTATAAAATCAGGGCAGGCTTTGGGCGAGAATAGCGGACACTTGCCAGAAGAGAGAAAGCCGCCGGGAAACACTAAACAAATCCAGGGTTTTCCATAAATGCCAACAATATTATGTACAAAAGAACAGGATACTGTATTGAATTGAAAAAGAAATCCCAATATAATAAACATGTGATCCCAGTTTTGTAAAATATTGTTTTTCAAATGGGACACATATGCACCAAACATTTCCAAAATGTGCTGAAAGGATTTCCGGCGTTCCTGTGCTGGCCTCTTGAAACAAATTTACCACAGATCCACATGCTGCGTGCGGCGACGGGCGGTATGCCGGCCTTGGCAGCCGCAGGCCCTTTCTGTGTCTCAGATGTTTCATTTATCCGGATGGAGGCAGACTTCCTTTCAACCAAATGATTCGCGTTCAGCGAACAAAAACGGAGGGTAACAATGAAAAAAATTGCAATGCTTTTGGCGGTGGTCATGCTGCTGAGCCTGGTGTTGACCGGCTGCAACGGTTCTGCTGTTTCCAGCGCGCCGGTGAGTGGCAGCTCTACGCAAAGCGGCGCCGGTTCCGCCCCGGTGGACAGCGACAATCCTTACGCAAACCTTGATTTGAGCAAAGAAGAGAACGTTGTGGTTTATGTAACGGCATCCGAGCCCAACGCCATGAACGAGGTGCTGGAGCAGGTCAATGAAAAAACCAAAGCTGCGATCAACACCACGATGGAGTTGTATTTTATCCCTTCTTCGGAACGGACAACCAAATACCCGCTAGTAATGGCAGGCGGCGATACAGTGGATTTGATCTACACAGCCAACTGGTGCTACTATCAAGAGCAGGTCAACAAAGCGGGCTTTATGGAGCTGACCGAGGACTTTATTCAAACGTATATGCCGCAGACCTGGTCTGTTCTGCCAGAATCGGCTTGGAAAGAGACCCACATCAACGGCAAAATCTACATGGTGCCCCGGAATACCGCCGCGATTTTCCCGGATAGGGGCCCGGCGGTAAATATGGACATCGCGGAAAAATATGGCTACACGGCAGATAAAATCAACAGCTACGAAGATTTTTACAATCTGCTGCTGGCCATTGGAACCAACGAGGTTTCCAACGGAATGTATGCGTTCTACGCTTCTTCCTCCGCCACCCTGTACGATATCGGTTTGCGCTATCGTTTCAACCTGATTAACAACCAGGCGTCTGACTATGTTTATTACAGCCAGTTGGACGACCCGAAATTCGAGAATCCTTTCTTCCTGCACACATCCGAGCAGTACAAGACCTATGTTTTAGAGAATGCAAAATTGGCAAAGGCCGGCGTTTGGCCGTCCGATGCAATCTCTAATACCAACTCGATTACCACGTTGTTTACCAACAGCCAATCTGCTACGGCGTACAACAACTATTACAACGGCATCACCACCATCTCCAACCTGCGCGCCAAGGGCATGAACGTGGAACTGTTCGACATCTACCCGGAGAACTACCGCGCCCTGCGGGACTCCTATGTAGGCGACGGTATGGCGCTTACCACCTTTTGCCGCAATCCGGAGAGGGCTGCGGTTCTGCTGGACTTTATCAAGAACGATTATGAGACCTATATGCTGCTGGCCGGCGGCATTGAGGGAAGACACTATATCTATAACGAAGCGACCAACACCGTTTCTCCTGGCGAAGAGGCTGGCGACTATGAGTTTGACAGCTGGGCCTGGGGCATCCGTCATGCGAATTTCCCGTGGCCGGCAACAGATGATGAACGCATCAATGCAGCGAATCAGCACCTGAAAGAGACCCAGGTGAAGGACGAGGAGTGGCCTTACTGGGGCTTTAACTTCGACTACAATCCTGTTTCCGCAGAATGGGCCGTTATTTCCGCGCTGATTACAGAGTATGGCACCTCCTTTAACCTTGGCATGTTTGGCGATGATACGGAAAAAACATACGAGGAATTCGTCCAAAAGCTAAAAGATGGCGGCCTGGAAGCGTATATGGCGGAATGGAATCGCCAGCGGGATGAATTTTTAGCCAACAATTAGTAATTTTTACGGGCAAATTTACAATGAGCAATTAAAAACAGGCATAACAAAAGGACCGTCCAATCGGGCGGCCCTTTTGTTATGCCTGTTTTTACAAAAAAAGAGTCCCATACGCATAATGCGTATCGAGACTCTTTTCTGGTGCCGGTAGTCGGGGTCGAACCGACACGGTATCGCTACCACTGGATTTTGAGTCCAGCACGTCTGCCAATTCCATCATACCGGCGTCACTTAATATATTATACACAAAAATCAAAAAGAATCAAGAGCTTTTTGCCGAGAAGGAAAGAATTTTACCCATCAACGCAATTCCCCCGTCTATTTTACATCGATTTTATTTTTAGCGGTGGAGAGACTTGCATATCTATCAAACTCATATTATAATGTTATGAAACGATAACACAACTGAAATGATTCAAAAGAAAAGGTTAAAATAGAAAGAGGAGGAAAATCCGTGAGTTTTTGGGTAAAAGATAAACAGTTTTATCAAAAAATGGCGGCAATTGCCATTCCGCTGGCGCTGCAAAATCTGATTAACGTTGCCGTCAGCCTACTGGATACGGTCATGCTGGGGCAACTGGGCGAGGTGGCAATGAGCGGCTCTGCCCTGGGAAATCAAATCGGATTTATCTACCAGATTATGAACCTGGGGCTTACCGCTGGGGCCGGCGTTTTGACCAGCCAGTATTGGGGAAGAAAAGACCCTGCGTCCATCCGGAAGGTCATGAGCATGGCTTACAAGATTTCGATGGCGCTGGCGACCGTTTTTACCGTCCTGGCACTGGCCATTCCCGATGTACTGATGCGCTTTTACACCGAAGAGCCGGCCGTCATCGAGGCGGGCGCTTTGTACCTGCGGATTATTGCGTTCACCTACTGGGTCAGCGGTTTTACCATGACTTCCATGAGTATCCTGCGCACAGTGGGAACGGTTAAGATTACGCTGTATATGTATGTCGTCTCCTTCTTTGTGAATGTATTTTTCAACTATTGCTTCATTTTCGGGCATTTTGGATTTCCCAAAATGGGAATTGCCGGGGCGGCCATCGCCACCGTTATCGCCCGTGTTGTGGAATGCGCGATCATCGTTGTCTATGTGTTTCGCATTGACAAAAAAATCTGCTTTCAGGTGCGGGATATTTTCCAGAAGATCGACCGGGAAGTCCTGGGGATTTATATGCGCTATGGCGCGCCGGTGCTGTGCAACGAGATGCTCTGGTCTATCGGCAGCACCATGCTGTCGGTCATCATGGGGCACATGGGGTCCGGCTTTGTAGCTGCAAACAGCATCTGCCAAGTGATTTTCCAGTGCACCTCGGTTATCAACCAAGGCGTTGGTCAGGCGGCGGGCGTGATGGCGGGCAATACCATTGGCGAAGGCAAATACAAACGGGCCCGTAACCAATCACTGACGCTGTTTGTGGTGAGCATCGGGTTTGGTCTTCTGTCATCGCTGGTGATGTTCGCGATCCGGGGACCGGTGATCGACTTTTACAAGGTAACGGAAGAGACGCGCGCCATTGCATATTCTATCATGGATATGATGTGCATCCTAATCATCTTCCAGGCAATTTCCAGCGTGAATATGTTCGGCACCCTGCGGGGAGGCGGCGACAGCCGGTTCGTGCTGATTTTTGATGTGACCTCCATGTGGTTCTTTTCGGTGCCGATGGGCTGGCTGGCCGGGCTGGTGTTTCATTGGCCGGTGTGGGTGGTGTACCTGTGCCTGCGCTCCGGGGATATTTTCAAATCCGTCGCCTGTGTGTTCCGGATTCTGTCCGGCAAGTGGATTAAGGACGTGACGCGAAGTGAATCGGAAAAAGAAGAGGTTCTGGAGGAAGAGATCCAGCAGGTGTAGCGCGGCCATTGTGAAAGCGTCCAGATCATCTGGGCGCTTTTTTGATGCCGCTCTTGACATTGGAGCTGATCTAAGGTTTATAATAAAAATGCGAAATCTGCCTGTTCACTGTACACCAGAAACAGTTGAGGCGGGACTTCAGCTTCGGCGGAAGTCCTGTTCTTTTTGAAATGACAGGCAAAAGCGAATATGAGGAGGATTTATGAGTCTGATTGTCAGAGACAAAAATTTTTACAGAACGGTGTTGGCCATTGCCGTGCCGATTGCACTGCAAAATATGGTGACCTCAGCCGTCGGTATGCTGGACACGATCATGCTGGGCCAGCTGGGCGAGGTGGCGATGAGCGCTTCTTCCCTTGCAAACCAGGTTGGCTTTATTTTCATGATGATTAACTTTGGGCTGACCGGCGGCGCGGGCATTCTGACCAGCCAGTACTGGGGGCGGCAGGACACCGAATCAATCCGCAAGGTTATGAGCCTGACCTACCGTATTTCGATGGGCATTGCGCTGCTATTCGCCGTTGGCGCCACTTTCTTCCCAGAGATGTTGATGCGGATTTTTACCAACGACGAAGCGATCATTTACGAAGGAATCCGCTATCTGCGTTATTGCGGTGTGATCTATCTGGCCAACGCCTTCACCATTACGACCACCAGTATTCTGCGTACGGTGGGAACGGTGAAAATCGCGCTGTACAGCACGATTGCGTCGCTGCTGGTCAATGTGGTGTTCAACTACTGTCTGATCTTTGGTAAATTTGGGATGCCACAGATGGGCGTGGCAGGCGCCGCGTTGGCGACCATGATCGCCCGGCTGGTGGAACTGGCTATCATCACGGTGTTCCTGTTCCGGTTTGATGAAAAGGTCCGTTTTCGGCTCAAGGATTTCTGGTGCAGGGTGGATGTTGCCGTACTCAAGCTGTTTATGAAATACGGCGCGCCGGTGTTGTGCAACGAGCTGTTCTGGTCGTTGGGCAATTCCATGGCCGCAGTAGTTCTGGGCCGGATCGGCGCGGAGGCAGTGGCCGCCAACAGCATCTGCGACATTGTGTTTCAGATGACCTCTTTCTTTATCTGGGGCGCGGCCAACGCCGCGTCGGTTATGACCGGCAACAGCATTGGCGCCGGGGAGAAAGAAAAGGCACGGGCGCAGTCGAAGACCTTCATCGTGATCAGTTTGGGGTTGGGGCTGCTGGCCTCTGCCATGATTTTCGGGCTGCGTGGTTTTATGATCGATTTTTACAATGTGGCCGATTCCACCAAGGAAATCGCTTACTCCATCATGAACCTGATGTGCGTGATCTGCATTTTCCAGGCCATGGGCAACATCAACATGTTTGGCACCCTACGGGGCGGCGGTGACAGCCGCTTTGTCCTCATCTGCGACGTGGGCGCCATGTGGGGCTTGTCGGTGCCGCTAGGATTTTTGTCCGGGCTGGTGTTTCACTGGCCGATTTGGGCGGTGTACCTGTGCCTGCGGTCCTCTGAAATTTTCACCTGCGCTGCGGGGCTGATCCGCTTATGCGGCAACCGCTGGGTTGTAGATGTAACCCGGGAAAAGAAAAAAGGGGGAACTGCCGGTCCGGCGCCGGCGACTGAATAAAAGCGCATTGGAGAGGGAAAAATAATGCGGGCCTTTCCTTTTGGCCGCGCGATTATTTCTCTTGACTTTTGCAGCGCGGCGGTATACACTGAAAGAAACTGGATTGAAGTATCATTTGGGACGTGTGCCTATGAAGAAAGCAAGTGGGTTGCCCCAAAATACCGGATTTGATGAGCAGCTTTGGATGGACGCGCAAGAGGGAGATCACGGGGCGCTTAACCGTTTGATCGCCCATTATGACCATTTGGTGGTTCGCTTGTGCGGCAGTTATCGGGCGGCGGGCATGGAACGGGACGACCTTTTACAGGAGGCATATCTTGGTCTTCTGAAGGCAATTCGCTCCTTCCGGCCAGAGAAAGGCATATCCTTTTCCGCTTTTGCCGGGCTTTGCATCAAGCGCCAGTTGATTTCGGCGGTGCGCCGCCAGAATGCGGACAAAAGCCGCCCGCTCAACGATTCAGTACCGTTGGAAGAAACGGAACTTTCCGGTTTGCCGTCCGATTGGCGGCAATCAGGGCCGGAAGCAGCAGTTATTTTGGAAGAAGAGTCCCGCCGGATGCGGGAACAGGTCATCGCGCTTTTATCTCCCTTAGAAAAAGAAACGCTCCAGCTTTACCTGAAAGGTTTCAGTTACGAGGAAATGGCGAAAAAGCTCAAATGCCCTGAAAAATCGGTGGACAACGCGTTGCAGCGCATCCGCCGGAAACTGCGGAAGGTACAAAGCCGCGGTAATCTTTGAACCGTTAGCCTGTCATCAGGCTATTGGGTATAATGCCTCTTGGAATATCAGGCGAAGCGTTGTTTATCAATGTCGATGCGGTATGTCGATGGGCAAATTCTAATTCATTAAGCGAGGTAAAAGACATGTACCAGGACAAAACCCTTATTTGCAAAGAGTGTGGCTCGGAGTTTATTTTCACTGCTGGCGAGCAGGAGTTCTACGCGGAAAAAGGCTTCGTGAACGAGCCCCAGAGATGTAAGGCTTGCCGCGATTCCCGTAAAAACAATGCGAGACCTGAAAGAGAAATGTTCACCGCCGTTTGCGCAAGCTGCGGCAAAGAGGCAAAGGTTCCCTTTAGACCCAGAGACGACAGACCCGTCTATTGCAGCGAATGCTTTGCGAAAATGAAAGGCGAAGACTAATCGTTTTCACAAACCCTATTGCAAATGATGAAACCGCCGTGATTTCACGGCGGTTTTTTTGTTTTTTTCAGGTTGCAATTGAAGAGGATTCGTACTATAATGTCCTAGGACAAAACCGGCGAAGACGGATCACAACAGGAAAGCAGGGGGATCAGATGGAAAACGGGTGGAAGCGTTTTTTGGCAAGGGCTGGCGGAATTTTGGGCCTGGACCGGTTGACCGGTACGTTCCGCACTTTTGTACTGCTGCATTTTGGTTTTTTGATCTTCAACAATTTGCAAACGGTATTTATCAATACGCTCTTTTTCCGGCTGACTGGCGGCGCGGATACTACTTTGCAGTACAATCTCATTACCTATGTATTTAACCCCATCGGCACGACGCTGGCCATGCATTATGCCAGCAAAAAGGGATCTACCAAGGCGATGCGGCTGGGCTTTTTCACCTTTATTTTTCTGTATGCGTTTTTCCTTTGCGTGATGGACGCGGCAGTATGGTTTATGCCGGTCATTGCGTTTTTGGTCTCCTGGGCGGGCGGCTACTATTGGATGGGATACAGCATGAAGGTTCCGCTTTATACCACTGATGAAAACAGGGACGTTTCCCTGTCAGTCATCGGGATGGGCACCGGCATTGTCAATCTCGTGATGCCGACCCTCACCGGCGGGATCATTTCCGCCTGCGAAGGGGTAATGGAAGGCGGCCTGCTGGGATACTACATCATGTTTGCTTTGTCCATTGCGGTGGCAGTGGTCACGGTATTCTACTTGAAAAAGCTTCCAAAGGATCAAATGATCGACGTCAAGGTCAGCCTGAAACGAGGGTTTCAAAAAACCTTCCGCAATCCGCTGATGCTGGAAACGGTCTGCGCAGAGTTTTTAAAGGGCATTCGGGAGGGAACACTGGCGTTTTATCTGAATATCCTGCTGTTTGAGCTGATCCAGAGCGAAGCGCTGATCGGCGCCAATACACTTTTGACCGGCTTATTCTCGATTCTGGCCTATTGGGTGTTGGGCAAACGGCTCAAGCCCTCCAACCGGGTCCGGTACATGACAGGAGGCGTTACCACCATGCTGGTGTGCACCCTGATTTTGTTTGTGCGGATGAATGTTGCGACCATCCTGTTATTCAGCGGGATCAACGCGTTTTTCAACAACTTTTTAATTTCACCTGGCAATGGCATTTATTATAGCGTTGTGCAGAAAACCTGCCCGACCAGCACTGAATCGGCGGAATTTTCCACCGTCAAAAGCTTTTTCCTGGATTATGGGCGGGTGGCCGGCGTCCTGTTGGTCATGTTGATGCCGAAAACGCCCGGTGGGAGCATTTGGGGGATCCTATTGCTGACCGTGTTACAATATGCGGCGATTTTTGTCAGTTCTTTGGCGGCAAAACGGCTGGAGACCTATGTCCATACCGAAGCGCCACTGGCGGAATGAAAAGGCCGGACGGAGCAATCCGTCCGGCCTTTTGAATGAGGCCCAGCTTTTGAGCGAAAAACGGGAGGGCAGGGCGGTCCGGCAGGGCTCAAAGGCGGTACTTGTCCTTCTGACGGTTTTAGCGTACAATAGGAAAGACGAAGGGGGGATGACGGATGATCGTTTTAGACGACCGCCTGGCCGCGGTGGAAGAGATGGTCCGGCCCGGCGTCCGGGTGGCCGATGTGGGAACGGATCACGGTTATCTGATCGCCAGCCTTTTGCAAAGTGGCAAAGCGGTATTTGGATACGCATGCGATATCCACCGGCAGCCGTTGGAAAAAGCGGCGGAAACGTTGGAAAAATACGGTCTTACCCAGCGGGTACAGCTGTTGTTGGGGGACGGGCTGAAAGGGCTTGCTTCCCAACAAGTAGACGACGTGATTATTGCCGGGATGGGCGGGGATATGATTTTGCACATTTTAGACGAAGCCAGGTGGGAAATCCCGACCCAGCGGTTTATACTGCAGCCCATGACCAAGGTTCACGAGTTGCGGGCCGGCCTATACCAGCGGGGCTATGAGATTTTGCAGGAGCGGGCTGCCCAGGCCAAAGGATTTGTTTATACGGTGATGCAGGTGCGCTGGAGCGGCGAGCAGAAAACAGTGGCAGATCTGTTTGCGCGGGTGGGCCTGCTGCCCCAGGATCCATCCCCTGCGGCGCTGGCCTATTTAAACCGGCAGGCCGATTCGGTCCGCGCCATTGGGGCTGGACTGGAAAAATCGAATACAAACCGTGATAAAACAGAAAAATATTACCGATTGGCGGAAGAAATAGAGGAAATTTGCAGGAAGTGCGAAGAAAAGGGGTAAGAAATGGCTTTAGATGGCATGTTCTTATATCAACTGCGCCACGAGCTGGCCGAGAAAGCGCTGGATGCCCGGGTGGATCGGATCCACCAGCCGACGCGGGAAGAGATCATCATCGCCCTGCGGTGGAAAGGCGGCGCGGGAAAGCTGCTGCTTTCGGCCAATGCAGGCAGTCCCCGTATCCATTTTACCGAGCAGGCGCCGGAGAATCCCAAGCAGCCGCCGATGTTCTGCATGCTGCTGCGAAAGCATCTGGGGTCGGCCCGGCTGGTACGAATTGAGCAGATGGGGATGGATCGCATCCTGCATCTGGTGTTCGAGTCGGTCAACGAGCTGGGAGATTTGGTGGAGCTGACGCTGGCGGTGGAGATCATGGGCCGCCATTCCAATCTGGTGCTGATTGACCAGAACGGCCGGATTATTGACGCGGTCAAGCGGATCGACCTGGAAATGTCCAGTGTGCGGCAGGTCCTGCCGGGTATGACCTACCAGCTGCCGCCGCAGCAGCCGGATAAGCTGAATCTGCTGGAGGCGGAGATTCCCCAGGTCGTGGAGAAGGTCGTGGCTCAGGGGGACAAGGACATTTCCAAGGCGCTGTTGGCGGCGGTGTTGGGCATGTCCCCACTGACCTGCCGGGAAGCGGAACATTATGCGATTCGCGGTGAAAATGTTCGGGCGGGCGAAATGGGCGGAGAGCAAAAACAGCGGCTGGGCGAGTGGCTATCCATGCTGCAGCTGCGCCTTCGCGAGCATAGCGGTATCCCGACCATCCTGTTGGAGCCCACCGGCAAGCCGCGGGATTTTTCCTTTTTGCCGATCCACCAGTATCGGGGGGCTTTGGTCGCCCGGGAGGAGAAAAGCTATTCCGCGTTGTTGGACAGTTTTTATGCAGAGCGGGATTTGATGGACCGGATGAAGCAGCGATCCCATGATCTGCTGCGGCTGTTGGCCAACACCTCCGACCGGATCTCCCGCAAGATCGCGGCTCAGGAGGAAGAGCTGAAAGAGTGCGCCCAGCGGGAAAAGCTGAAGGTAAACGGCGACTTAATCCAGGCGAACCTCCATCAGATGGAGAAAGGGCAGACCGTACTGCAGGCGCAGAATTTTTATGATGAAGCGCTGGCGATGATCGATATCCCGCTAGATCCGGCGCTGACACCGGCGAAAAACGCGCAGAAGTATTATGTGGAGTACCGTAAGCTGGACACGGCGGAAAAAAAGCTGCAGGAGCTGATTGCCCAAAGCCGGGAGGAATTGCAGTATCTGGATACGGTATTCGACTCTTTGGCCCGAGCGGTGAGGGAATCGGAATTGGCGGCGGTTCGGGAAGAATTGAGCGAAACGGGCTACATTAAAAATTATAAAGGCAAGAACAAAAAACCGGAAAAGCTGTTGCCGATCGAATATCGTTCCTCCGATGGGTTCACGATTCTGGTGGGGCGCAATAACGTCCAGAACGACCGGCTGACCCTGAAAGACGCGCGCAACTATGATTTGTGGTTCCATACCCAAAAGATCCCCGGTTCCCACACGGTAGTAGTGGCCGACGGCCGCGAGATCCCTGAGCGGACGCAGGAGGAGGCGGCGGTCATCGCCGCGTACCACAGTCGGGCCCGGGATTCGGCGCTGGTACCGGTGGATTATACGATCATCAAAAATGTCAAAAAACCCGCCGGTGCAAAGCCGGGCAAGGTGATTTACGATCAGTTTAAAACAGCGGTGGTTACCCCGGATCGGGAGCGGGTGGCAGCCTTGCTGGTCAAAGAGTAGAAGCGCCACCGCCCAAAAGGCAGGGAGGATCTTTATCCATGCGGCAAGGGCAGGCGCGTATTCTCATTTTTAGGCCGTACGGCCCAGTGCCACGCAGGTGGCGGGGAACACGGCGAATGGAAATGTTATGACGGAGCAATCAAAAAAGCAGGGGATTTGTACCCCTGCTTTTTTGATTGGATATCGATGAAAAAATTCCTGCTATTTCCCCGCTTCGTCCTCAACGGGGGACTCCGCGACCCCTTTGGCCTTGCGCCGTTTTTGATTGCCATGGTAATGCAGGTAGAACAGGGCCCCAGCGGATAGGACAAACAAGGCGCCGCAAATCCAGGATACATAGTTGAAGTTGATAAACCACAGCTTGTGGAACTGGATATCATTTAAGGAGATGTCCATACACAGGACCGTGAGCACTTTGTCTCCATCCATTACCGGCGCCGCGACGACGATAAACGTACCGTCCTCAGACTGGATCGCTTTTTGCACGAAGCCGCCGGTGCTGTTGCCGTCATAAATATCATCGAGCAGCTGCTTGACCTCCTTACCGTATAGGTCAAAGGAAAAATCGGAACCGATGGAGTGGTATCCTTTGATTTCTGACTGGACATACTGGGAATCCAGAACATAGAAATAGCCCATGTTGTTGCGCGTTACCGTGTACACATCTTGAAAGCCATAATGCTCTCGCATCCGCTCCAGCAGTCCGCACAGGCTCCGGTAGGCGGCGGACTCGCTGGGGTACTCCTGCAGCAGACGCAGGGAAGTGGCGCTGTAATGGCCCATGGCAATGGCGATGGCATCGCTTGAAAGCATACTCTGGCTGCCAGCCTCTTGAATTTTGTCCGATTTCCGGCTGATCGGTAGGGTGATGCCCACGATTGTCAGCAAAAGGCTGAACAGCATAATCCCGATGAGGATCAGCGTCATATTTTTGGTTTTTAACATAGTCGTTCCTTCCTCCTGGGGGCAGCCCCCAAAGATTGCCGCAGACGAACGGCGGCTGTTTTTAAAATTATAGCACGAACAAAGGGGAAACACAATTGATCTGCTTGTTCTGACAGGAAAACTGTGCTAAAGTAAAAGAAGCGTGAAAAAAGGAGCGAAAATCCATGCGGATGCGAAAAAAAAAGTGGGCGGCGCCGGAGCTGGACGCCAGCCCGTTGTACTGTAAGGACCCGGTATCCTGCCGCGGACAGTGGCAGCAGGTGTTTGTCCGGCCTCAGCCTTTATGCCTGGAGCTGGGCTGCGGCAAGGGAGGATTCGCCTCCCAATTCGCCTTGGCCAATCCGGATTTGAACCTGCTTGCGGTAGACATCAGCAGCAATATGCTGGGGGTGGGCCGGCGCAAGATCGACCAACTGTTTGCCCAGGCGGGCAGAACGCCGGACAACGTGCTGCTGGCGGCCTATGACATTGAGCGGATCGGCGAGATACTGGATGAGCGGGACACGGTGGAGCGGATCTTTATCAATTTCTGCAATCCCTGGCCCCGGCCCCGGCACTTTAAAAAGCGGCTGACCCATCCCCGGCAGTTGGAAAAATACAAGGTGTTTTTGCGGCCCGGTGGGGAAATTCGGTTTAAGACCGATGACGACATGTTATTTCGCCACTCCCGCCAATATTTTCTCGATTGCGGGTTTACGATCCGATGGGAAACCTGGGATCTGGCGCACAGCGATTTTGAGGGCAACATCCGCACCGAGCATGAGGAGATGTTTGAAGCCGAGGGGATTTTGACCAAAGGGCTGATCGCCGTTTGGCCGGGGCAAGCCGATGGATGAGAAAGCCAGTGTCGGTGAAATTTTGGCACAAGCCGGGATTTTTCATTGGGGTGTTGCTTCTTTTGCGGATACCCTCCCGCTGCTGGAATGCCGCGCCAAATCCAAGCTGCCATCAAACGCCCGATCGGTGATTGTCTGCCTGTTGGGGTACTATGCGGGGGAGCGGGCGCACAACATTTCCCGGTACGCATGGGCGCGGGATTACCACCTGCTGGCCGGGGAATTATTAAACCCTGCGGTGGGGCGGATGAAAAACATCTGGCCGGGCCGGGATTTCGTGCTATTTACCGACAATTCCCCGATCCGTGAGGTATCCGCCGCCCACTTGGCAGGCTTGGGTTTTGTGGGAAAGAATGGCCTTCTGATCAGCCCGGCCTATGGCACCTATCAGTTTATCGCCGAAATCGTCACCGATCTTTGGCTGGCGCCGGCAATGCCGGCAGCGCCCGGCTGTGGGGATTGCGACCGCTGCTTAAAAGCCTGTCCGGCGGGGGCGTTGTCCCCGGCAGGAGTGGATCAAAGCCGCTGCCGTTCCCATATTACCCAAAAAAAGGGGGAGCTGACCCTTTGGGAGCAGGCGCAGGTGTACAAAGGCGGCCTGGCATGGGGGTGCGACATCTGCAACGATGTTTGCCCGTACAACCAGCCGCCCCGCAAAACGGATATCCCCGCCTTTGGCAGCGCGCTGGACGGATTGGTTCAGGAGGAGGATCTGCCAAAGCTGTTGGCGGAAAAGGCATTCGGGTACCGGGGTATAAAAGTATTACAGCGAAATTTGCGCATAATAAAGAAAAAACCATCCGGCGGCGGGCCGGGCACAGGAGAGTGAGCATATGACAGAAATTTTGCGGCCGGAACAGTACGACGAATATGAGGCGTTCTGCCAAACCCATCCTCGGGGCGGCTTTACCCAGTCCACCCGTTGGTTCCAGGTGAAGAGCAACTGGCAGGGCGAAGTGGTCGTGGTGCGGGACGCCGCTGGAAAAATCACCGCCGGGTGCGCTGTGTTGGTGCAGAAGGTGCCGGTCATCGGCGCGGCCCTTTTGTATGCGCCGCGGGGCCCGGTCTGCGACCTGGAAAACCGCCCGTTGCTGGAGGAGCTGAAAAGCGGTTTGGATCTGCTGGCTAAAAAGCACCACGCTTACCAGCTCAAGTGGGATCCGGAGGTTCTGGCTGCAGATACGGGCGTCGCGCGGACGATGGAGGAGATGGGCTTTACCCTGTTTGCGGGGCCGGAAGGCTTTGAGACCATCCAGGCGCGGTTTAACTACCACCTGTTTTTAGAAGGACGCGATGAAGAGGCGCTTTTCAAAAATCTGACCCAAAAGACCCGCTATAACGTGCGGGTAGCCATGAAGCATGGGGTGCAGATCGAGGTGGTGGGCAAAGAGCGTTTGGACGATTTCGTCCGCATTATGCAAACCACCGGCGAGCGGGACGGGTTCCGCGTCCGCCCTAAAAGCTATTTTGAGCGGATGTTAGACGCGCTGGGCGAGCATGCCCGGTTATATATGGGCTTTTATGAGGGGAACGCCGTCTGCGGGGCCATCGCCACCAACTATGCGGGCAAGACCTGCTATGTGTATGGAGCGTCGGATAACCTGTACCGCAATGTGATGCCAAACTACCTAATGCAGTGGGAGATGATCCGCTGGGCGGTGCAGACCGGCTGCACCCTGTACGATTTCCAGGGGGTTTCCGGCAACCTGGACGAGAACGGGCATATGTATGGGCTGTACCGGTTTAAAAGAGGGTTTAACGGCCAGCTGGACGAATTTGCTGGCGAATGGAACTATACCTATCGGCCTTTGATTGGCAAATTGGTCGATATAGCGTTGGCGATCCGGGAAAAGCGCCGGATGCAATAGGCTTTTACGCATTTATACAAAATTTACAGGTTTGTAATGAAAAAACCTATGGTAATTCCCGGAAAATTGTGCTATAATAAACCAAAGGCAAGATTTTGCCGCTAGAAAAAGGAGGGCTATGTATGAAATTAATTCTTGCGATTGTTTCCAGTGATGACAGCTCTATGGTTTCTTCCGCGCTGACCAAAAATAGTTTTTCGGTTACGAAACTGGCTACGACCGGTGGCTTCCTGATGAGCGGCAACACGACGTTTTTAATCGGTACCGAGGACGAAAACGTAGAGAAAGCGATCAGCGTGATTGGCGAACACAGCAAAAAGAGAAAACAGATGGTACCTTCTTCTGCGTCTTACGGCGTGGGAATGTACACGTCCTTCCCGGTGGAGGTCACCGTTGGCGGCGCCACAATCTTTGTGCTGGATGTTGAGCAGTTTAAGAAACTGTAGTCCCGGGGCGAGAACGAAATGTCGTTATTAGACCAATTTTACGGAAATAGCAAAGCAAAAGAGGCGCTCGTCTTTTATCAAAGAGACGGGCGCTTTCCGCATGGGATTTTATTGGAGGGGCAAGAGGGTTGCGGCCGCCGGACATTTGCTAGGCTGATTGCCGCCGCCGCCTTGTGCGAAGGGGAGGACGCTCCCTGTGGCCGGTGCCGCCATTGCAGAAAGATTTTAAAGGAAATCCACCCGGATGTGCAGCTGATCGCACCGGAACCGGGGAAAAAATCTTTCAAAAAAGAGCAGGTGGAGCGGCTGCGGGCGGACGCGTGGGTAAAACCCAACGAAGCCCCGCGCAAAATCTACATCCTCTGCGAGACCCAATATATGACCGCTTGGGCGCAAAATGCCCTGCTTAAACTGCTGGAAGAGCCGCCTGCCGGCGTGCTGTTTCTTTTGACCTGTGACAACCGGTTTAAGCTGTTGGAAACGGTCCGGTCCCGGGTGGTGGCGCTGACCCTGGAAGCCCCAGGGGAGGAACTGGCCGAAAAAGCCCTGTTGGAGCAGGTCCCGGCGCTGACACAACAGCAGGCGCGGTTGGCGGCGATGGAAAGCAGCGGCAATGTCGGCAGGGCAAAACGGTTGCTGGCCGACGAAGGGTACGCGGCGGTTATGGACAAGGCGGCCGCATTGTGTGAAAAGATGGAGAAAGCCGATTGGTTTGGGATTTTGCAGGTGTTGTCCGGCTTTGAAAGCGACCGGGAGGGCCTGCTCCAATGCTTAGAACAGGTCCGGCAACTGTTGGCGCAGAATACAAAAGATTCCTTTTTTGCAAAAAAGGACCGGCAATACCGGATTCTTCCGTTGCAGGCGGGCCAAGTCCTTGGTATAATAGAACAGGGCATGGAATATGCCCGCCAAAATATGGGTATGCCGCTGTTGACCACCTGGCTTGGCGCCGGGATCGGCAGCGCTTTCGAGAAATAGAATGGAGGAACCATGGCGGAAGTAATTGGCGTAAGATTCAAACAGGTTGGCAAGGTTTATTATTTTGACCCCGCCGGCATTCAGGTCAAAAAGGAAGACAACGTGATTGTGGAGACGGCCCGCGGCGTGGAATGCGGCGAGGTGGCGATGGAGAACCGGCAGGTCAATGATGAAAACATTGTGAAGCCACTAAAAAAGGTGATCCGCAAGGCGACAGAGGAAGATCTTGCCCAGGTGCGCAAAAACCAGGAAAAACAGGTCAGTGCGGCCAAAATCTGCAATGAAAAAATCGCCGCCCACAAGCTGGATATGAAGCTTGTAGACGTAGAATATACCTTTGACAACAATAAAATTTTATTTTATTTTATCGCGGACGGACGGGTGGATTTCCGGGAGCTGGTCAAAGATTTGGCTTCAATTTTCCGTACCCGCATTGAGCTGCGGCAGATCGGCGTTCGGGACGAGGCCAAGATGCTGGGCGGCCTGGGGATTTGCGGCCGGCCGTTTTGCTGCTCCTCTTTTTTAGGGGAATTCCAGCCTGTGTCCATCAAGATGGCCAAGGAGCAGAGCCTGTCCTTAAATCCGGTGAAGATTTCCGGTACCTGCGGGCGGCTGATGTGCTGCTTAAAATACGAGCAGGAAGCATATGAGGATTTGCTGCGCACTACGCCAAAGGTGGGCGCGCTGGTGGGCACTGCCGACGGCAGGGGCAAGGTGGTGGAGGTGAACCTTCTGTCCGGGCTTTTAAAGGTCCGGCTGGATGCGAACGCCGACGCGCCGGCACGGATTTATCCGAAGGAAGAGGTCCATCTGCTGCGGGACGGGCGCATCAAAGTGGACAAAAAAGAAATGGAAGCGCTCAAGGAAATCATCGAGTAAAGATTCTGTAAACGGGGAGAAAAAATCGTCGGAAACGGTTGATTTTTTCCCGGAACGTGATACAATGTTGTCAAAATGATATGGAGGTGGATTGACAATGGCATATGTAATTTCTGACGAGTGCATCAGCTGTGGCGCCTGCGAGGCAGAGTGCCCCGTTTCCGCAATTTCTGCTGGCGACGGCAAATACGTGATCGACGAAGGTACCTGCATCAGCTGTGGTGCTTGCGCTGGCGTTTGCCCGGTTGGCGCTCCTTCCGAGAAATAAGGTATACTTATCCAACAAAAGAAAGGCTTCTGCCCAATTGGCAGAAGCCTTTTTCTTTGTCTGAACCGGGCTGCGGGGAGAAGATTACGCACCTTCCCCATCTGATAATCCGAGATTTTTGAGCATGTTGGCCGCCGCCTTTTCAATGTGGTCAAAGGTCGCTTTTTCCGCAGTATCCGGGTCGTGGGCGGCGATGGCGTCAACAATCCGCTGATGTTCCCCCATCACCTTTTGGGCGCGGCCCTTGGTCGCAAAGGACATCTTCCGGTACCGCTGCACCGAATGATGCAAGCTGCTCAGGGTTTGCCGCAAGGTCCGGCTGCCGCTGATCTCATAGATCCGTTCGTGAAACTGGGAATCCAGGTTCCGCAGCTGTTCCAGATCGCCTTTGGAAGTGTAAAATTCCTGCAGTTCCAGAATGTCCCGCAGGGATTTGGCTTCTTCTTCGGTGATCTGTTCCGCGGCCCAGCGGGAAGCCAATCCCTCTAGCTTCATGCGGATGTCATAAATATCCCGCAAGTCTTTTTCGCTGACGCCAATAACCACTGCGCCTTTATTGGGCGTCAGCTGTACAAGCCCCTCCTGCTCCAGCCGGTGGATTGCTTCCCGAACCGGCGTTCGGCTTACGCCTAGCCGGGCGGAGATATGCAATTCCGTGAGGTTTTCACCAGCCTTTAGGGCGCCGTTGAGGATTTCCTCCTCCAGCTTTTTAAAAACCTTGTCCGCCAGGGAATAACCGTTTGATAATGTATTGTCTTTCATACCTTCAATCCTTTTCGCGCAAAATCGCCTCCTTTGAAAAGGGGGCTTCATGTCATTGCCGGCCCAGTTGTGCCGCCGGTTTGAAAATAAAAAATGCACGGTTAGAAACTGTTACTATTATAATACAGCGGCGCCAATTTCGCAACCAAAATTAGTTAGATGGCCGAGAAAGAGACAAATAAAAGAATATATGTTCGATTTTTTGCGCAAATCGGTTGCATCTCGAAGCGGAATAAGATATAATCAATTCATAGCGTAAGCGAAAACCAGGGGTTTGTGGCGGCGCGGAAAAAGAGCGGCGGACTTTGACGAAATCGTTGTCCGCGCCGCTAAAATCCCAAAAGCATGGCGCCTGCAGGCGCGGAATGGAGCAAGGACATGATAGATAAACAAAAGGCGATTGAAACGGCGATCAGCCAAATTGAGAAGCAATTTGGAAAGGGCGCAATCATGAAGCTGGGTTCCACCGCCACGCTGAATGTAGAGGCCATTTCCACCGGCTCTATTTCCATGGATCTGGCGCTAGGGATCGGCGGTGTGCCCCGCGGGCGTATCGTGGAGATCTATGGGCCGGAGAGTTCTGGCAAAACCACCGTTGCGCTGCACATTATCGCCCAAGCCCAAAAAGCCGGCGGCGAGGCCGCGTTTATCGATGTGGAGCACGCGCTAGACCCGGTATATGCCAAGGCGCTGGGTGTGGATATCGATTCGCTGCTGGTTTCCCAGCCGGACACCGGCGAGCAAGCGCTGGAAATTGCCGAAGCGCTGGTTCGCTCCGGCGCCATCGACGTGATTGTTTTGGACTCGGTTGCGGCCATGGTGCCCAAGGCTGAAATTGAAGGCGAAATGGGTGATACGCACGTGGGGCTGCAGGCAAGGCTGATGAGCCAGGCGCTGCGTAAGCTTACGGGTATCGTTTCCAAATCTAATGCGGTGGCGGTGTTTATTAACCAGCTGCGCGAAAAAGTCGGGGTGGTTTATGGAAACCCAGAGGTGACGCCCGGCGGTCGTGCGCTGAAATTTTACTCATCTGTGCGGATGGAAGTGCGCCGGATCGAGCAACTGAAAAACGGAACGGAAATGATCGGCAACCGCACCCGGGTCAAGATCGTGAAAAACAAGGTGGCGCCGCCGTTTAAAGAGGCAGAGTTCGATATTATGTACGGTACCGGGATCTCCCGGGCGGGAGAGGTTTTGGATCTGGCGGTCAAGCTGGACATCATCAACAAATCCGGCGCATGGTTCAGCTATAAGGGTGAACGCCTGGGGCAGGGCCGCGACAACGTCAAGATCTATTTGAAGGAGCATCCGGATTTTACCGACGAAATTGACAAGCTGATCCGGGCGGACGCCGACCGGCTGAGCTTTGCCCGCGGCGGAAAAACCCTTGCGCCTAAGAAGGAATCAGTGCCCGGGGAGGGTGAGCCCGCTGCGCTGGAGCCCGCCGATCCACCGGCGGCGCCCAAAGGCGCTCCGGCGGTGAACATCGATGTGGAAGTGGATGAATAATGCTCCGAGTCACGGCCATTGAAAAGGCCAAACGGAAGGGATATCATCTGTTCGTGGAGGACGAATATGCCTTGACCGTCAGCGCTGAGGTGCTGGCGGAAACGGGCCTACGCGCAGGGCAGGAGATCAGTCTCCAGCGGCTGGATGAGATCCGGGAGCTTTGCGACCGGCGGCGAGCCCGGGAGCGGGCCTTGTACCTGCTGGAAGCCCGCAGCCACAGTGAAAAAGAACTGTTTGATAAGCTTTGCAAGTCGGTCCCGGAAGAGATTGCCGCCGATGTGACCCACCGGATGGTAGAGTTGGGGCTGATAGACGACGCGGCTTATGCCCGCCGCTGGGCCGCGATGCTTTGGCGGGAGAAAAAGCATGGGCCCCGGCGCATCCGCCAGGGGTTGATGCAAAAAGGGTTCAGCCGGGATCTCATCGACGAGGTGCTGGAGGAAATGGAAGAGTCCTTTGGAAACGACGAAGCGGCACAACAGCTGGATGGGCTGATCCGCCGCAAATACGCCCGCTATCTGGTGGATGGCGATCCCAAAGGGCGGAATAAAGCGGTGAACGGATTGCTGCGTTTGGGCTACGATTATGAGCAGATCCGCTTGGCACTGCGGAATTTTAGCGAAACAGAGGAGTAAATTATGGCAATCAAAGTGGGAATGGTGTCCCTCGGATGTTCGAAGAATCAGGTAGACGCGGAAATCATACTGGCCAAGCTGCGGGCGCGCGGCTACCAGATCCATACCGATTCCGGCACCTGTGATGTGGTAATCGTCAACACCTGCGGTTTTATCGAAAGCGCTAAACAGGAATCCATTGAAAATATCCTGGAATTCGTCACCTTGAAAAAGGAAGGACGGATCAAGGTTATCTGCGTGACCGGCTGCCTGGCAGAAAGGTACCAGCAGGAAATGGCAAAAGAGATCCCGGAGGCGGATGTGATTTTGGGCATCGGCTCCAATGACGACATCTGCGATGCCATTGAGAAGGCGCTGGCAGGCGGCAAGGTGCGCCGGTTTGGACCCAAAGAGGCGCTGCCGTTGGAGGGGGACCGGATCATCTCCAATCTGCCGTTCTTCGCTTATCTGAAGATTGCGGAGGGGTGCGATAACCGCTGCACCTACTGCGCCATTCCGATGATCCGCGGCCGTTACCGCAGCCGGGAGATGGACAAAATCGTGGCGGAAGCCGCACATCTGGCAGATCACGGCGTTACGGAGCTAAACGTAGTGGCGCAGGACACCACCCGTTACGGCGTTGATTTGTATGGAAAGCCCATGCTGCCGGCGCTTTTGCGCCGTCTGGCCGGAATTGAAAAGCTCCATTGGATCCGGGTGCTGTACACTTATCCGGATCTAATCACCGACGAGCTTTTGGAAGTGATGGCCGGAGAAGAAAAAATTGTGAAATATTTGGATATCCCGCTGCAGCACTGTGACCAGCAGGTGCTGCGGGAAATGAACCGCCATGGAGACCATGCGTCGCTGACGGCGCTGATGGAAAAAATCCGGGAAAAGGTGCCGGGTATCGTCCTGCGCACCACCCTGATCACCGGCTTTCCGGGGGAAACGCAAGAGCAGTTTGAAGCATTGTGCCAGTTTGTGCAGGAAATGAAATTTGAACGGCTGGGCTGTTTCCCTTACTCGGCGGAGGAAGGGACTCCCGCGGGAGAGCGAACCGACCAGGTGGAGGTCGAGGTGCGCCAGCGCCGGGCTGACATCATTATGGAACTGCAAATGGGCATCATGGAGGAGTGTAACCAGGCACTGGTGGGCTCCGATCTGGAGGTGGTCGTGGAAGGGTATGACCGCTATGCCTCCAGCTATTTTGGCCGTAGCGCGGCGGACGCGCCGGACATTGACGGCAAAATCTTTTTTACCAGCAAGAAAAAGCTGGCGGTGGGCCAATACCTGCCGGTCCATGTGGACAATGTGTTAGATTATGATCTGCTGGGCAGCGCGCTGTAACAACGCGGCGGCCGAAATAAAATTTCAAAGGGGATTGTTTTATGAATTTGCCCAATAAGCTGACCTGCCTGAGGATGCTCATGGTACCGTTTTTTGTCGCCGCCATGGTATGGCCCTTTTCCAGCCACTATTTGTGGGCGCTGGTTTTGTTTGTGACCGCGTCTTTTACCGATATGCTGGACGGAAAAATTGCGCGTAAACGGGGCCTGATTACTGATTTTGGCAAATTTATGGATCCACTGGCGGATAAGATTCTAGTCACTTCGGCGTTGATCCTCTTTGTGCAGCTGTGGGTTACGCCGGCAGTGGTGATCATTGTCATCATTGCCAGGGAGTTCATCGTTACCTCCCTGCGGCTAATCGCGGCGCCCAAAGGAATTGTGATTGCAGCGGATATTTTTGGCAAAATGAAAACGGTGTCCCAGATGATCTGGGTGGCGGCGACGATTCTACAGATGTATCTGGAGGAGGAGTTGCTGATCGGTGTTTCGGCGCTGGCGGGGCTCAATCTGGTTTTGATGTGGGCGACCTTGGCGCTGACGGTCATCAGCGGCTGCAACTATCTATGGAAAAACCGCGCGGTATTAAGCGATATGCAATAGGCGTTCTTTGGAGGCAGTCGAAGCTGGCGGGTCCGTTGGCCCTTGACAAAAGGGAAAAATCATGCTATTTTTATTATCACATACAAATGTGACGACCAGGAAAAGTAACCGGAAACCGCCTGACAGAGAGAAAGCATGATCCGCTGAAAATGCTTTTGGGGAAATGGATCCGGCCAAATGCGCCTGCCAGCACGGGCCGGGAAATTGGAGTATCGGCCTGCGGAATGCCTCCGTTACAGGGCGCGATCGAGTGAGAAATCGAAGTGGAACCGCGGTATTCAAACCGCCTTCGGCCGTAATGGCCCGAAGGCGGTTTTCTTTTTGAAAGCCGGCCCTTTGGGCGGAAAGGAGTAAAATATGAAAATCTATAATACCCTGACCCGAAAAAAAGAAGAATTCGTCCCCATGACCCCCGGCGAGGTGAAGATGTACGCCTGCGGGCCGACTGTGTATAACTATATCCACATTGGCAACGCGCGGCCCATCTGCGTATTTGATACGATGCGCCGCTATCTGGAATACCGGGGTTATCAAGTGACCTTTGTGCAGAATTTTACCGATATTGACGACAAAATTATCAAGAGGGCCAACGAGGAGCACAGCGATTACAAAACGGTTGCCGAGCGCTATATCGACGAATATTGGATTGACGCCAAGGGCTTGGGCGTTCGGGCTGCGACCATCCACCCCAAAGCAACCGAGACCATGGACGAGATCATCAAGATCGTTCAGGATATCATCGACCATGGTTACGGATACGAGGTAAACGGCGATGTTTATTTCCGGGCCAAAAAGTTCAAAGGCTACGGAAAGCTCTCCCATATGCCCATCGAGGAATTGGACGCGGGCAACCGCATTGATGTGGCGGACCAGAAAGAGGACCCAATGGACTTTGCGTTGTGGAAAGCCGCAAAAGAAGGGGAGCCCTACTGGGAATCCCCTTGGGGGAAGGGGCGGCCCGGCTGGCACATCGAGTGCACCGCCATGATCCGGAAGTTCCTGGGAGAAACGATCGACATCCATTGCGGCGGGCAGGACCTGATCTTTCCCCACCATGAAAACGAAATTGCTCAGGGAGAGTGCTGCACCGGCAAGGAATATGCCCATTACTGGATGCACAATGGCTACATCAATGTAGACAATGTGAAGATGAGCAAGTCCAAGGGGAATTTCTTTACCACCCGCGATGTGGCGGAAAAATATGGATACGAGACCATTAAATTGATGATGATCCAGTCCCATTACCGCAGCCCGTTCAACTACACGTTGGAGGTCATCGAATCCTGCAAAAATTCTCTGGAGCGGCTGTACAACTGCCGGGAGAAGCTGGAGTTCGCGCTGGAGAACGGTTTGGACGTGCCGGGCGAAGGGGAAGAGGAATTCCTCAAAAAAATTGCAGAGGCCCAGGAGAAATTCGTCACCGCCATGGACGACGATCTCAACACCGCAGACGGCCTGACCGCCCTGTTCGATTTGACCCGGGATATCAACACGGCGTTGCAGGTCCCCCGCTCCAAGGCGCTGGCCCAGAAGGCCGCCGAGCAGTTTGACGCCATCGCCGGCGTGCTAGGCATCTTGTATAACCGAAAAAAAGAGACGCTGGACGCCGACGTAGAAGCCCTGATCGAGCAGCGCCAGGCAGCCAGAAAGGCCAAAGATTTTAAAACGGCCGATGCCATCCGCGACCAGTTGGCCGGTATGGGTATCACCTTAAAGGACACGCCTCAAGGCGTGCAGTGGTCCCGTTCTTAAGAAATACGCAAAAAAGGAGCCCTCATAAGGCTCCTTTTTCATTTCGATTTTTGAAAATGGGGACGGCCCCCTCCGTTGTCAATCCTGCGGCGCCGGGGCAGATTTGAGCGCCAGCAAAATCGGCTCGTCCGCAGGGCAAAAATCGTACAGATCGATCTGCTGGGCCGTAATCCAGCGCAGGTCGTTGTGCTCCAATAGTTGCGGCGTGCCGGATTCGATTTTGGCGTTGAACAGGGTCAGATGAACGGTCAGGTCGGGATAAGAATGTATTACGTCCATGAAAACGTCCTGCACGGATACAGCGACCGCTAATTCCTCTTGGCATTCGCGGATCAACGCCGCTTTTTGGGCTTCGCCGGGTTCTACCTTGCCGCCGACGAACTCCCACAATAACCCCCGGGCCTTATGGGCTGGGCGCTGGCAGATCAAAAAACGGTCGTTGTTCCAGATGAGGGCGGCTACCACTTCTACCATGGTTCTACCTCCAATTCAGGTACTAGATCCGATTTTTTCGCAGCGTAGATGCCCTGCCCAAAGGCGAAGGCCCGGTCTAGATGGCCGGTTTTTTCAATACAGGGCCGGCCGTTGGTGCTGCCGCAGCCGCCCGCTGTTAAAATCCCCCGATCGCGGAAGCCAATGTAGCGGACCAATGTGAACCGATAATAGGACACAGCCTGTTCAAAGGTCCAGAATAGATCGTCCGCCGCGGTTAAAAGCAGTGCACAGTCTTTTTGAGGATACCATTCGTACCTGCCCAACGGCGGGTCTGGATCCTCTTGGGCAATGCTGTAAAACCGTTCGATAAAAGCTTTCAGGCGGGCCGAGACCGTCCAGAAATATAGCGGGGAAGCGAACACAATCAAATCGGCGCTTTCTAGCAGGGGGACGGTCTCGGCCCAATCGTCCTTTTGAATACAGGGTTTTCCGTAGCGGCAGGCATTGCAGCCCAGGCAGCCGCCGATCTTTTTGGCGCCGAGAAAAACCTTGTTCACGTTGTGGCCGGCGGCTTCGGCCCCGCGGATAAAAGCATCCGCCAATTGATCGGTATTGCCGTTTTTGCGGCTACTGCCGACGACGACCAGGATGTTTTTCATGGGATCCTTCCTTTCCAGATGGGCATATGGGGCTTTGCTGGTTTCGCGTTCTAAAAGCGGCGGATGAATTGATCCATAGTATAAAGGAGGGAACGCCCAAAGTCAACGTGTAAAATGGCGGGCGGGATCTGGACAGCGGTTTTTGGCGGGCGTATAATGGGGGCAGTATCGCGTGGGAGGAAAGAAAAATGGATCAAGAAAACCAGGAGAAAATCCAGCGGCTCCGGGCGGCGTTACACGCCTGTCCAGAGGTATCGGGCAAGGAGAAAGAAACCCGCGCCAGGCTAGAGGCGTTTTTGCGGGAGAATACCTCGCTTGCGCTTGTAGATTGCGGGAGCGGATTTTACGCCGCCCACCGGGAACCGGGCGCGCCGGGCGCATCGGTTGCCCTGCGCGCCGATTATGACGCGCTGGCGCTTCCGGATGGCGGCGCGTCCCATCTGTGCGGCCACGACGGCCACGCCGCCGCACTTTGCGGCGTGGCTCTGCAGTTAGAGAGCCGTTTTGTCGGCCGGGATGTGTTTTTGCTGTTCCAGCCGGCAGAGGAGACCGGCGCCGGCGCCGTGGGCTGCTGCGAGCTGTTTCAAAAGGAGCGGGTGGATGAGATATACGGCGCCCACAATCTACCCGGCGTGCCCTTAGGGCAGGTGACGACTCGCCCTGGCACCTTCGCGTGCGCTTCCCGCGGGGTCACGCTGCGCTTTACCGGCCGGGCCGCCCATGCGGCTTATCCGGAACATGGGCTTTCCCCCGCGCCTGTTGTGGGCAGGTTCCTTTGCGATCTGCCTGCGTTGGCGGATCCGGCGCAGTTTCGGGGCATGAGCTTATGCACGGTGATTGGGGTACAGATGGGGGAGAAGGCGTTCGGCGCGGCGGCGGCCAGCGCACAAGTTTGGCTAACGCTGCGAGGGGAACATGATGACGACCTTGACCGGCTGCGCCACCTGGTGCTGGAGCGTGCCGGAGAATTGGCGGCGGACTGCGGATTGGGTTTTGAGATCTCCGAACAGGACGTTTTTCCTGCCACCGAAAATGCCCCAGCCTGCGCTGCCAAGGTGCTGGAGCGCTGTGGCGGCGTTTTGCTAAAGCAGCCCATGCGCTGGAGCGAAGACTTTGGCCATTACCTGCACCATTGCGCCGGCGCTTTTTTTGGCATCGGCGCAGGGACGGGGCATCCGCCGCTTCACACGGCGGATTACGAGTATCCAGACGAGTTGCTGGCCCCAACGGTAGAGGCGTTTTGGCAGCTGATAAAATAAGCGGCAAACGGCTGCGTGGCTCCTCTTGGAGAATATTTGGAAAAGATCTTTCCGAAATCCTTGTTTTGTGCTATGATATTTTTGTTTGCAGCAGCTTACTTCAAAAGGTTCGTAGCAAAAGGAGGATGTGTTTTTATGATCCGGCGTTTCATTCAGTATTATAAACCCCAGAAAAAGCTGTTTTTCTGGGATATGGTGGCCGCGTTTTTCATTTCGGTATGCGACTTGTTTTATCCAATCATCACCCGAAATATGTTAAACGACTATATCCCCAACCGGCAGATGCGGCTGCTTTTGATTTTTTCCATTGCGCTGGTCGCGATTTATTTTATCAAAATGCTTCTCAATTATTTCGTCCAATACTATGGACACATGGTGGGCGTGTATATGCAGGCAGATATGCGCCGAGATCTGTTTCGCCATCTGCAAAAGCTGCCTTTTTCCTTCTTTGATGAAAATGAAACCGGCAACATCATGTCCCGGGTGGTCAACGACCTGCAGGACATTTCGGAGCTGGCGCACCACGGCCCGGAGGATATCTTCATCTCTTCGGTCATGATTATTGGCTCTTTCGTCTATCTTTCCAGCATCAACCTGCTTTTGACAGTGATCATCTTTTTGTTCATCCCGTTGCTGGTCTGGTTTTCCTTGGCCATGCGCAAAAGGATGAATGTGGCTTTTATGGAGAGCCGGCGCAAGGTGGCGGTGGTCAACGCCACCTTGGAGAGCAGCATTTCCGGTATCCGGGTTGCCAAGGCGTTTACCAACAGCGCGTTTGAAGAGGAAAAATTCCAGTCGGGCAACGGAAAATTTGTCAAAGCACGGGAAATGTCCTATAAAGCCATGGGCCAGTTTTTTGCGGGTACCGGTTTTATCACCGACATGTTTAATGTGGTGGTGATTTTGGCCGGCGGTGTTTTTACCTACCGGGGGACAATCAGCTATGGGGACTTTGCCGCGTTTATGCTGTTTGTCAACCTGTTTATCAACCCGGTCAAAAAGCTGATTAACTTTATGGAGCAATACCAAAATGGCATGACCGGTTTTCAGCGCTTCTGTGAGCTGATCGACCAGCCGATCGAAAAGGAACGGCCTGACGCAGGCGAATTGACCGACGTCAAAGGCGAGATTTGTTTTGAACAGGTGAATTTCACCTATGGCGATAGCAAAGAAGTGCTGCATGACATCAACCTCACCATCCGGCCCGGCGAAAAGCTGGCGCTGGTGGGGCCTTCCGGCGGAGGAAAATCCACAATTTGCCATTTAATCCCCAATTTCTACGAATTGGACAGCGGTATGATCCGCATTGATGGCAAACCCATTGATGAGATCACCTTTGCATCCCTCCGGAAAAATATTGGTATTGTGCAACAGGATGTGTTCCTGTTTAACGGTAGCATCCGGGAAAACATCGCCTATGGGGATCTGGACGCTTCGGGTGAAGAGATCATCCAAGCGGCAAAACGGGCCAATATCCACGATTATGTCATGAGTATGCCCGAGGGGTACGAGACCAACATCGGCGAGCGGGGCATTAAGCTTTCCGGTGGGCAGAAGCAGCGGCTATCCATCGCCCGGGTATTTTTGAAAAATCCGGCGATCCTGATCCTGGACGAGGCTACCAGTGCGCTGGATAATACCACCGAGGCGCTGATTCAGAACGCGTTGGACGAGCTGTGCCAGGGCCGCACTACCATCGTGGTGGCCCACCGGCTGTCCACCATCAAAAACGCCGATGAAATTGCGGTTGTCACCAAAGGGCGCATTGTGGAAAAGGGAACTCATGAAGCGCTTTTGGCCCAAGGCGGCATTTACAAGGAATTGTATGAATCCCAGTTTAAACCGAGCAGCGACAGAACCGATCTAATGGAATAGCAGATCGAAAGACGCAGGGGTTCGGCCAAGCAGGGGCGTTCAAACAACAGAAAAAAGGCGCCCGGGAAAATTCTTTCCGGGCGCCTTTTTGAAATGGCATTTTGCCTCAAAACCAAAAAAATAGGTAAAAAAATGCCGCCCCCACTATTGCAGGAACAGCACCCCTGGTGGACGATAAGGGACTTGAACCCCTGACCTCCCGCACGTCAAGCGGATGCGCTACCAGCTGCGCTAATCGTCCGAAACGGGATAACAAAAAATAGTATATCCGATTGTCTATGAAAAAGCAAGAAGATTTTGAAAAAATTTGAACAAAATCCGAACTTTTTGTCTCTTACTGGGAAATCCGGCCGGGATGTTGTCTCGAAAATTTGTTTGTGCTATAATAATCACGATTATGCGGTTTTGCCGGACTTTCGCGGGGCACGTTCAAAGAAAGCCAAGAACCAGAGCGGTTGCCCAGCCTGCGGTCCGGCAGCGCAGGAACAGGATGCGCCATATTACGCGCAAAAACAGGCGGAAAATATGCTGATTTTAGGGATCGATCCCGGATATGCCATTGTTGGCTACGGATTATTGGAATATCAGAACAGTCGGTTTCGTACGGTAGATTACGGGGCGATTACCACCCCCGCGGGAATGCCGTTTCCCCAGCGGCTCCAGATCATCTACCGAGAGATGGAAGTGCTGCTGGCCAAATATCACCCGCAGGCGATGGCGGTGGAGCGGCTATACTTTCAAAACAACCAAAAAACGGCTATCGATGTGGCCCAGGCTAGGGGAGTAGTGCTGCTGGCGGCGCAGCTGCAGGGAGTGGAACTCTTTGAGTATACGCCTCTGCAAGTGAAATCGTCGGTGGTGGGCTACGGTCAGGCGGTAAAAAAGCAGGTGCAGGAGATGACCCGCGTCCTGCTGCATCTGGACGCCATTCCAAAGCCGGACGACACAGCGGATGCGCTGGCCATTGCCATCTGCCATGCCCACTCGTCCGGGTCTTTGATGAACCGGCTGAAACAGTATCAGTAACAGGAGGGAACGCGATGTTTTACAGTGTGCGAGGCAAGCTTGTCCATATGGAAGAGGGGATGGCCGCGGTGGAGTGCGCCGGCGTGGCCTTTGCGCTGAAAACCACCAACAATACCCTTTCGAAGCTGGCCCCGCAGTCGGAAGTGATGCTGTACACCCATTTCCTAGTTCGGGAGGACGCCATGGATCTGTATGGCTTTTACGATCTGGGGGAGCTAAACTGTTTTAAAATGCTGTTGACGGTTTCGGGCGTAGGGCCTAAGGCCGCTTTGGCGATCCTGTCTCATCTGTCGCCGGAGAAATTTGCCCTTTGCGTGGCCATGGGGGATGTAAAATCCATCACACAGGCCCAGGGCGTAGGGCCTAAATTGGCCCAGCGGCTGATTTTGGAGCTGAAGGACAAGGTGCAGAAGGAGCAGATTTCCAAAGGGGTGGGGATGGACGATATCCCGACCCCGGCGGCGCTGGCTGGCGCCAGCGTGCAGGAGGCGATCAGCGCCTTAGTGGTGCTGGGCTACACCCAGGCGGAGGCAGGCGCCGCCATGGCAAAGCTGGATTCGTCGTTGCCGGTGGAGGAATTGATTCGCCGTGGGCTCAAAGCGGTGGCGTCCGGAAGGTCATAACGTCCGTAAGCGGAAGAAAGGCGGGGAACCGTGGAAGAAGAAATGGATTTTGAAAACCGGATCGTAACGCCGGAGTACGAGCGGGAGGATTCGGAGATCGAAGGGTCCCTGCGCCCCAAAACGCTGCAGGAATACATCGGCCAGGAAAAGGCCAAGGAAAACATGTCGGTCTACATCGAGGCGGCACGGATGCGGGGGGAGCCGCTGGATCATGTGCTGCTGTACGGCCCGCCTGGATTAGGTAAGACCACCTTGTCGGGGATTATCGCCAACGAGATGAATGTTAATCTGCGGGTCACCTCCGGCCCCGCCATTGAAAAACCGGGGGATCTGGCGGCGCTTTTGACCAACCTGGGGGAAAACGACATCCTCTTTATCGACGAGATCCACCGGCTGTCCCGGGCGGTGGAGGAGGTGCTGTATCCGGCCATGGAGGACTATGCGCTGGATATTATCATCGGCAAAGGGCCGTCGGCCCGGTCCATCCGCATTGACCTGCCCCACTTTACGTTGGTGGGCGCCACCACCCGTGCCGGCCAGCTGACCGCGCCGCTGCGAGACCGGTTTGGCGTGATCCTGCGGCTGGAATTGTATACGACTGAGGAGCTGGCCCAGATCATCCGGCGCAGCGCCGGGATTTTGAATATCCCTTGCGACCGGGATGGTTCTTTGGAGCTTGCCAAGCGCAGCCGCGGCACCCCCCGAATCGCCAACCGGCTGCTGAAACGGGTGCGGGATTTTGCCCAGGTCATGGGGGACGGCACCATTACGCGATCCGTTGCCGGGCAGGCGCTGGATCGGCTGGAGATCGACGGATTGGGGTTAGATGCCATTGACCGGCGGATGCTGTTGACCATCATCCGCAACTACAGTGGCGGCCCGGTGGGGCTGGAGACCTTGGCGGCGGCCATCGGGGAAGAAGCGGTGACCTTGGAGGACGTATATGAGCCTTACCTAATGCAGGTCGGCTTTTTGAGCCGGACGCCTAGAGGCCGTTGCGTGACCCCTGCGGGGTATCGCCATTTGGGCATGAACGCCCCGGGAACAGAGAGCGACGACCAGCTAAAACTGGATTTCTGATAAAGGAGCAAAGGTATGGGGAAACTGTTTGGGACAGATGGCATCCGCGGAGTTGCCAATAAAGAGTTGAGCGTTGACCTGGCGATGGAAGTGGCCCAGGCGGCGGGTACGGTCATTCGGGAAAAGGTCGGCCGCAAACCGCGGTTTGTGATTGGGCGGGACACCCGCCTGTCCTCTGGAATGCTGGAATCTGCCATGGCGGCGGGCCTTTGCTCAGTGGGGTGCGATGTGCAGCTTTTGGGCGTGGTGCCAACTCCGGCGGTGGCCTATCTGGTGCGGCGGCTGGGCGCCGACGCGGGCATTATGCTCACCGCCTCCCACAATCCGTTTATGGATAACGGCATCAAGATCATTAGCGGCACCGGCTTTAAACTCTCCGATGCGGAAGAAGAGGAGATTGAGGCCATCATCATTGACAATGAGCGGGTTCCTCCAAAAGCGGCGCCGGAACAGATCGGCATGGTCACCACCGCGTTTGAAGCGGTGAACGATTATATCGATTATTTGGTTGGGCTGGGACAGGGGTCCCTTTCGGGCATAAAAGTTGCGCTGGATTGCGCCAATGGCTGCGCCAGCGTGACTGCGCCGCAGATTTTTCGGCGGCTAGGGGCCGAATGTCATGTGCTGCACGCCGAGCCAAACGGCGTAAACGTGAACCGGGACTGCGGATCCACCCATATGGAGGGGCTGCAGGCTTATGTCAGGGCCCATGGGTGCGATCTGGGCTTCGCTTTTGACGGGGACGCAGACCGGTGCCTGGCGGTGGATCGAGACGGGACGCTGGTAGACGGCGACGTGCTAATGGCCATTTTCGCCCTAGACATGAAAAAGCGCGGGACGCTGAAAAACAACGGTCTGGTTGTAACGGTCATGTCCAACCTGGGGCTGTTCCATTTTGCAAAAGAGCAGGATATCCAGACGCCAACCACAAAGGTGGGCGACCGGTATGTGCTGGATACCATCATCAAAGGCGGCTATTGCCTAGGCGGGGAACAGTCGGGCCACATCATCTTTTTTGACGATATGACCACCGGCGACGGACAGCTTTCGGCGGTGCATCTGCTGGGCGTTTTGGCCCGGGAACAAAAGCCGCTGCACGAATTGCGCCAGGTGATGACGACCTATCCGCAGGTGCTTAAAAATGTGCGGGCGGACGATGAGCTCAAAGCGTCCTTGTGGGAACTGGACGATCTGTTCCGGGAGATGGACGACCGGCTGGGCGACCAGGGGCGGGTACTGGTGCGCCCCTCCGGAACGGAACCGCTGGTGCGGGTGATGGTGGAAGGCGCCGACCATGCCCAGATCGAAGAGATTGCCGGGATCATCGCCGCCGCCATTGAAGCAAAACAGAAATAGAGGGCTTGCCATGAGAATTGCCGATCAGTGGAACGATTATGAGATTATTGATACCTCCGGCGGGGAAAAGCTGGAGCGCTGGGGGGACGTGTTGCTGATCCGACCAGACCCCCAGATCATCTGGAATACACAAAAGGAGCATCCGGCCTGGAAAAAGGCGGATGCCCGGTATCTGCGCTCCAGCGCCGGCGGGGGCAGCTGGCAAAACCGCTCCTTGCATAAAAACGAATGGAGGATCCGGTATGGGGCGTTGGTTTTTAAGGTCAGCCCCACCGGCTTTAAACATACGGGTTTGTTCCCGGAGCAAGCGGTCAACTGGGATTTTATGGCCCAGAAGATCCGGGCGGCGGGCCGTCCAGTACGGGTGCTGAACCTGTTCGCCTATACCGGCGGGGCCACTTTGGCTTGCGCCGAGGCGGGCGCTTCGGTCTGCCATGTGGACGCTTCTAAAGGGATGGTCGCCTGGGCGCGGGAAAATGCCGCCCTGTCCGGCCTGGGGGACAAGCCCATCCGCTGGATTGTAGACGATTGTAAAAAATTTGTGGAGCGGGAGATCCGCCGTGGCAGCCGGTACGATGGGGTCCTCATGGATCCGCCGTCCTACGGGCGAGGGCCCAGCGGCGAAATCTGGAAGCTGGAGGATCAGATTTACGAGTTACTGGAGCTGACAGCGCAGGTGCTTTCCGACGATGCGCTCTTCTTCCTACTCAACTCCTATACGACCGGCCTTCCGGCCTCAGTGATGGAATACCTGCTGGGCGTTACGGTGGGGCGCGGCCGGGCCGGGCGGGTTTCGTCAGCTGAAATTGGGCTTCCGGTTACGGCTTCCGGTTTTTCGCTGCCCTGTGGGTCCACCGCCGTGTGGGAACGCTAACCCTAGCTAAGAAAGAAGGAATATCACATGGAACCGATTTTATCGGCAAGGGATGTATCCTTTGCATATGAGAATTACGAAGAGAAAAATTTGCCGCCGGTGGTGCTGGATGACGTATCGCTGGATGTCCAGCCAGGGGAATTTGTGGCGGTGTTGGGGCATAATGGGTCGGGCAAATCCACCCTGGCCAAGCATTTTAACGCCATCCTGTTGCCGACCTCCGGCACAGTTTATGTCGGCGGCATTGACACAAAGGACGAGGAGCGGCTGTATGACGTCCGCCAGACGGCGGGTATGGTCTTTCAGAACCCGGACAACCAGCTGGTAGCCACCATTGTGGAGGAGGACGTCGCCTTTGCGTTGGAAAACTTGGGGGTTGAGCCGGCGGAAATTCGCCGCAGGGTGGACGAATCGTTAAAAGCAGTCGGCATGTATCAATACCGGGAGCATTCTCCCCACCAGCTTTCCGGCGGGCAAAAACAGCGGGTGGCGATCGCGGGCATTATTGCCATGCGGCCCAAGTGCATCGTCTTGGACGAACCCACCGCGATGCTGGATCCCCAGGGCCGGCGGGAAGTGCTGCGCACCATCCGGCAGCTGGGGGAGCAATTTGGCATTACGGTGGTACTGATTACCCATTATATGGACGAAGCCGCCCAGTGCGACCGGGTGGTCGTGGTCGACAACGGGAAAATCATTCTCGACGGCGTGCCCCGCAAGGTTTTCTCTCATGTGGAACAACTCAAAAGCGTCGGGCTAGACGTGCCGCAGGTGACCGAGCTGGCTTGGCTGTTGCGGCAGGACGGGTATGATCTGCCGGACGACATCATCTTTGAAGAAGAATGCGTCCAGGCCATTGAAAAACTGTTGGAGGAACATCATGTCAGTCATTAAAACAGAGCATCTGACCCATACCTATTCACAGGGAACCAGCTACGAGCAAGCGGCGGTCTCTGATGTGAGCTTAGAAATTGAATCCGGGGAAATGATCGGGGTCATCGGCCATACTGGATCAGGCAAATCCACCCTGATCCAGCATTTCAATGGCCTTTTACGGCCCACCTCCGGAAACATCTATGTGGACGGCGAAGACATCTGGGAAAAACCCAAAGAAATCCGCCGCATTCGGTTCAAAGTGGGGTTGGTGTTCCAGTACCCGGAATACCAACTGTTTGAGGATACGGTCTACAAGGATATTGCCTTTGGCCCCAAAAACATGGGCCTTTCGGAGGAAGAGATCGACCAGCGGGTGAAAGAAGCGGCGCTGTTTGTGGGGCTCAAGCCCCACCACATGGAAAAGAGCCCTTTTGAACTGTCCGGCGGCCAAAAACGGCGGGTGGCCATCGCCGGGGTCATTGCCATGAACCCGGAGGTGCTGATCCTTGACGAGCCTACCGCCGGGCTGGACCCCAAAGGCCGCGACCGAATCCTGGGCCAGATTGTTGAATACCACAAGGAACGGAAAAATACCATTTTGCTAGTGTCCCACAGCATGGAAGACGTGGCCAAGTACACCGAAAAAGTTCTGGTCATGAATCACAGCAGGGTGGCCATGTTCGACGATGTGGAGACGGTTTTTTCCCGCAGCCGGGAGATTGAATCTATGGGCCTTGCGGTGCCGCAGGTATCCCGGGTATTCTTGGCATTGAGCGAAAAGGGCTGGCCGGTTCCCGCAAACGTCTATACCGTAGAACAGGCAAAAACGGCGGTAGAAAAAATTCTGGGGCAGGGAGGTGGCGCCAATGCTTAAGGACATTACCATCGGACAGTATTTTCCGGGCAAGTCGGTGTTGCACCGGCTGGATCCGCGGATGAAGATCCTACTGACGGTGGGATACATTATTATGTTGTTTACCGTGTCCAACCCCCTTGGGTTGTGTGTGGGCATTTTGTTTTTGATCTTCGCCTACACCCTCTCCGGTATTCCGCCTCGCATGATTATCAAAAGCTTAAAGCCGGTGATCCCCATTATTATTTTCACCACGGTGCTCAACATGTTTTTTGTCCAGGGCGATCCGCTGTTTGAATGGGGGATCATCCATATTTCCCGTCAGGGGCTTTTGACCGCGGTGGTCATGACGATCCGGATCATCTGTTTGATTGCGGGTACCTCGCTGCTGACCTATACCACCTCGCCGATCACCTTGACCGACGGGCTGGAACGGCTGATGAAGCCGCTGAAAAAAATCCATTTCCCGGTGCATGAATTATCGATGATGATGACCATTGCCCTGCGGTTTATTCCGACGTTAATCGAGGAAACGGATAAGATTATGAGCGCTCAAAAGGCCCGCGGCGCCGACCTGGAAAGTGGCGGCATCATGCAGAGGGCGAAAGCGCTGGTGCCGATTTTGATCCCGCTGTTCGTCTCGGCCTTTCGCCGGGCGGATGAGCTGGCGCTGGCCATGGAGTGCCGCTGCTACCGCGGCGACGTAGGCCGCACCCGCATGAAACAGCTGCATTACAGCTGGCAGGACGGCGTGGCCGCTTTGATGACGGTGATCTGCATTAGCGCAGTGGTCGCGGTGAACGTTTTCGCGCCAAGGCTATTTTAAAAAACAGTTTCGTTTAGATGGGACAGATGGATGGAAAGGGGAGCGGGGATGCGCAATATTTTAATGAAGCTTTCTTATATTGGCACCGCTTACCACGGCTCCCAGGTTCAGGCCAACGCCCTGTCGGTGACCGAGGTGGTGCAGGACGCTATGGAAACGGTTTTGGGCCGCAGGGAGGATGTGAAGGGCTGCTCCCGCACCGATTCGGGGGTACACGCCAACTGCTACTGCATGAATTTTCGCACCGAGAGCGAAATCTCGCTGTATGCGCTCAAGCGCCGCCTCAACGCCCTTCTCCCAGAGGATATCGGCGTGCTGGAGTGCCGTCAGGTGCCGCCGGATTTTCACGCCAGATACAGCTGCGTAGGAAAACGCTATCGGTACCTCATTTGGAATGCGGACGGCAAAAACCCCTTCTATCGGGGTCGTGCGCTGGAATACTGGCAGGCGCTAAAGCTCGAGCAGCTGCAGCCTGTTTGCGAAATGCTGTGCGGAACCCACGACTTTCGGGGCTTTTGCAGTTCCAAAACCGACCAGGAGAATACGGTGCGTACCGTCTACCGTTGTGAAGTGGAACGGCAGGGGGACCTCGTTATCTTGACGATTGAGGGAGACGGCTTTTTGTACAACATGGTGCGGATTATCGTTGGAACGCTGCTGCGGGTCAATGAAGGCAAACTCGGTATGGAGCAGGTGCGCCGGGCGCTAGAGGAGCGGGACCGCTCTTTGGCGGGGATAACCGCCCCAGCCTGCGGGTTATATCTGGACGAGGTGTTTTATACGCGGCCCGCCGGATGGGCGTAAGCGCATAGGGCTGCAGGCATGAAAAGGGCCGCTTTTTCGAAGAACGCGCAGGAAAATGCGCGCTGTCCGAAAAAGCGGAAACAAAAACAGAAAGGATGGGTCAAAATGGGTCAGCTGGAAGACATTGAGCGGCTGCGAAAAAAGCGGAACCGCCGGCAGAATCTGAAACGGCTGGGAGCTTTTTTGCTGGTTTTGGCTATCTTTTTTGGCGGCTGGTTCGCGTGGGAGAAAATCAAACAGACAAGCTTGGCCGAACAGCTGGCCGGCGGTATTGCCGAGCTGGGGTCGGGCGGCGGATACCCGTTGGAGTTTTCCGGCGCAACCGTCCGCCAGACGGCGGCCATGGGCAATGTACTGCTGGTTCTGACCGATACGCATCTGCATATTTATAATAAAAATGGAAAACTGCTGCGCGAGGTGCAGCACGATTATCCCAATCCGGTGATGAAATGCTCCAGCAGCAGGATCCTTTTATACGATCCGTCTTCAAAAATTCTGCGGGTAGAGAGCAAAACCAAAACGGTTCAGACGATGACCTTTGAATTCCCGGTGCTGTTCGCTGTATTGTCTGATCAAAACGATTTGGCTGTCATCACCAACACACCCCGTTTTTTGGGGCAGATCGAGGTTTATGACAGTTCTTTGGAAGAACCGGTTTTTTCTTGGAAATCGGCGGAAAGCTATCTGTACGGGGCGGCGTTTGCACCGGGGGGGGACGCCGTTGCCGTATCTTCGGTGCAGGTGCAAAACGGCGATCTGGTCAGTGGCCTCACCCTGTACCGGCTCGACGCGGAAAGCCCTTTTCTGCAACAGCAGTATGTGGACGAAACCATCCATGATTTAGACTACCAGAACGGTGAATTGCAGGTGCTGACCGACCAGACAGCTTATTATTATTCTGAATCGGGCAAAGAAAAGGCATCTGTCTCTTTTCAGGATGAACCGCTGCGGATGTTCTGTAGCAAGGGGGAAAAGGTTTCGGCGCTTTTGCTGGGCGATTATCAAGAGTTCAAATCGATCCAACTGTCTTTGCTGGGCGGCTCCGG
This sequence comes from Oscillospiraceae bacterium, assembly GCA_028692035.1. GTDB lineage: Bacteria > Bacillota > Clostridia > Oscillospirales > Ruminococcaceae > UBA3818. The sequence goes on along the minus strand of JAQUYD010000003.1, from coordinate 72,920 downwards.
AGAGGAGCGGGCGACCGTATCGCTTTCGTCCCAGGTAGAGGCGATTGATGTTTGCAAAAACCGTACGGCTCTGCTTTCAGAAAACCGCATCGAGATTTACGATGCCAAAGGGGAGCTGATCAAAGAGGTGGCGCCGGATACAGAGGTGCTTTTCCTGGCGCTGGGCAGCGGGTATGTATATTATGTGACCCCCGACGCGCTTTGTCAGGAGCCCCTTTCCTGATAGGACCCGGCTGCTTTGAAAAAAGGGATCGCACCCCATAAAAAAGAGAGAAGGGATGAGATGGAACAATTTTTGCCGCTGCTTTTGGATCTGGCGGCGCTACTATTTGTAATCGCCTATATCCGGCTATCAGCCCGGCGCGGATTTGTGCGCACCGTGGTGCAGCTGGTGGGATTTTTTGTGTCGCTGTTTTTGGCCAATGCCCTTTCCGGCGTGGCCGCAACCTATGTTTTTGAACAGTTTATCCGCCAGGGGCTGACCGATAAAATTTCGGAACAGATCCTGTCGTCAGGCTCGGCGGCGGGCTTTTTGCAGTCGCTGTCAGCGGTGCTGGAAAGCATCCCGTCCTATCTGCTCAATGCCCTGGAGTTTGCGGGCCTGCCCGCGGATTTAACGTTGCCATCTTTAACCGGCAGTGTGGAGCAGCTGGCGGTCGGTATTGTGGACCAGACGGTGGGCCCTACCTGCATCGCGCTGTTTTCCACCGTCTTTTTTCTGCTGTTTTTTTCTCTGCTGATGTTTCTGACCCGCATGGTAGCCCGCGGCTTTACAGGGCTGCGCCATATTCCCATCGTAGGGCCAATCAACTCGGTGTTGGGCGGCTGCGTTGGCGCGGTGGAAGGGGTGCTGTATTTGTACCTGATTGTCACCATCGCAAGCCTTGTGTTGGCGCTGACCGGCGATCGTATTCCATACTTGAACCGGGAGACGTTGGAAAACACCTGGTTACTGCGTCTGTTTTTGGAGAAGAATGCCCTGGGGTCTTTGCCGGTGCCAGATTTTTCAGGATACGCCGCTATCGGGCAGGAGTTTTTGCAGTCCATCGTGGGCCACTAAAGTTTTCTTCTGCGCGAAGTTTTTTTCACAGCCAGTTCACATTTGCTTTTTATAATGGGGCTTAATCAAAAGTTATGAACGAATCGGCAGCTGCTTTTAAACGATATATTATGAGGTGTAAGCTTTGGCAATGAGTATGTTGTGTTCGAGGTGCAAAAAAAGGGTCGCAGTGGTTTTCATGACCCGAATGGAAAACGGCAAGACCATCAACGAGGGGCTTTGCCTGCAATGCGCAAAGGAATTGGGAATCGGCCCAGTGAATGAGCTGATGGAAAAAATGGGGATCACCGACGACGAAATTGAAAATATGAACGATCAGCTGATGGGGATGATGGACGAAGACGGCGACGGCGAGGAAATGGATATGGGATTGGAGCCGGATGAGGATTCGGACGATTCTGATTTTGTGCCCGGCGGCGCCCAAACATTCCCGTTTTTGCAGAACATGTTCGGTAAAATGAATGGGCAACCGGGCCAGGAGCCCCAGAACCCACCGGGCAGAAAGGCTAAGCATTCGGACTCAAAGGAGAAAAAAGCGCCCAAACGCAAATTTTTGGAGGCGTATTGTACCGATTTGACCCAAAAGGCCCGGGATGGGCAGCTAGACAATATCATCGGGCGCGATGAGGAAATCTATCGGGTGGTGCAGATCTTAAACCGCCGCACCAAGAATAACCCATGCTTGATCGGCGAGCCTGGCGTGGGCAAAACGGCCATTGCCGAGGGGATTGCCCAGCGCATTGCGTCGGGCGTGGTACCGCTTAAACTCAAGGATAAAGAGATCCACCTGCTGGACATGACCGCTTTGGTGGCTGGCACCCAGTTTCGGGGCCAGTTTGAAAGCCGGGTCAAGGGACTAATTGATGAGGTCCGCTCCCTGGGTAATATTATTTTGTTTATCGATGAGGTGCATAATTTGGTGGGAGCCGGCGACGCTGAAGGCTCTATGAATGCCGCCAATATCCTGAAACCCGCCCTGTCCCGGGGTGAAATCCAGGTGATCGGCGCCACCACTTTTGGCGAGTATCGCAAGTACATCGAGAAGGATTCGGCTTTAGAGCGCCGCTTCCAGCCGGTGACTGTAAACGAGCCGTCTATTGAGGATGCGGTGAAAGTGATCGACGGCATCCGGGGTTACTATGAAAAGTACCATCGGGTCACGGTTTCGCCGGAGATGGCCCGCAGTATGGTGGTGCTGTCCGAGAGGTACATCAACGACCGGTTCCTGCCGGACAAAGCCATCGACCTGCTGGACGAGGCGTGTTCCTGCGCGGCGTTGCGCAATAAAGAGATGGCCGAGTACGATGAATTAAACCAAAAGCTGCTGGCTTTCCGCAAACAGGCGGAGGAAATGGAAAACGATCCGGAGCATTTGGACTATGAGCAGCTGGCAAAAATCCGGGCGGATCAAATGCAGCTGGCGGCCCGGCTCGATGAGCTGGAGCCAAAAGCCCTAGGCGTTGCCGTGACCGGTGAGGATGTGGCCAAGGTCATCGAGCTTTGGACGGGAATCCCCGCCAGCAAAATCAAAGAATCGGAGCTTAACAAAGTGGCCCGCCTGGAGGAGGTCCTCAAAAAGAAGATTATCGGCCAGGACGAGGCAGTGGAGCTGGTGGCGTCGGCGGTGCGCCGCAGCCGGGTACAGATTTCTGCCCGCCGCCGCCCAGCGTCCTTTATCTTCGTCGGCCCCACCGGCGTGGGCAAAACAGAGCTGGTCCGGGTGCTGTCACAGGAATTGTTCGACTCCACCGATCCGCTGATCCGGCTGGATATGTCGGAATTTATGGAAAAGCATTCGGTCTCCCGGATTGTGGGGGCGCCTCCCGGCTATGTGGGCTATGACGAGGCCGGGCAGCTGACGGAAAAAGTCCGCCGCCGGCCCTATTCGGTGAATTTGTTTGATGAGATCGAAAAAGCCCATCCGGATGTCATGAACATCCTGCTACAAATCCTGGACGAGGGCAAATTGACCGATGCCCACGGCCGGACAGTATCTTTTGAAAATACAGTCATTGTCATGACTTCCAACGCGGGCAGCGAATGGAAGGAAAGCACCGTCGGCTTTACGAAGAATGAGGCCCAGGCCAGAAAAGACCACACCTACAAGGCATTGTCCCAGTTTTTGCGGCCAGAGTTTTTAGGGCGGATCGATGAGGTCGTCACTTTCCGGCAGTTGGACGAACAAAATTATGAAAAAATCGCGGCGCTCATGCTTGGGGAACTGGTGGAACCCTTAAAGGAAAAGGGGATTACCTTTGGCTGGGACGAAAAGGTGCTGGCGATTATTGCAAAAGAAGCTTATGGCAACAAGAGCGGCGCCAGGGATCTGCGCCGGGTGATCCGCCGCCAGGTGGAGGATCCGATTTGTACCCTCCTGGTGGAACAGGTCAACCAGCAGGTGGCGCTGATCAAAGCGGTGGACAAAGACGGCAAGATCGAAATCGTGTCGGCTTGAGCATAGAAGGAAAAAGGCAGGATTATTCCTGCCTTTTTTTGCGTATCAATGTGGCCAAAGGGATAAAATAAGGGAGGGCTGGTGCAAGAATATGGCTGAAAGGCATTGACAAACGGGCTGGAGTTTGATAGAATATCATCTGTCGCCAAAGCCTGCGGGTGTAGTTCAATGGTAGAATTCCAGCCTTCCAAGCTGGTTACGTGGGTTCGATTCCCATCACCCGCTCCATTACCATCCGATTGCTGTTTACATATGCGCCAATAGCTCAGCTGGATAGAGCAATTGCCTTCTAAGCAATAGGCCAGGGGTTCGAGTCCCTTTTGGCGCGCCAAATATGGTGGGTATAGCTCAGTTGGTTAGAGCGCCAGATTGTGGCTCTGGAGGCCGTCGGTTCGAATCCGACTATCCACCCCATTTTAAAGAAAAAAGGCAGCTTGCCTTTTTTTCATATCTGCCTGCATACGAAAAGGTCGTTCGGGCAAAGCTACCATTGGATATTGGGCTGTCGCCAAGTGGTAAGGCAACGGACTTTGACTCCGTCATTCCGCTGGTCCGAATCCAGCCAGCCCAGCCAAAACGCGGTGCATAGATTGTTCTGATAGAACAGTTTGTGCGCCGCGTTTTTTCATGGGGGAGGGCCCCGCGTCTGACCTGGGATTGCTCCGCTACAGCTTGGCAATCTTCCGTCATGCCCTTAGATGGAACCGATTGATAGTTGCTGTTTTTTTGAAAAAAGCGATTTTCACAAGGTTTTTCGCCATTTGAAAAGTTTTTGGAAAGATTGGAGAAAAAGAGAGTAAAAGCTTGTGTTTTATATTACGATCGGTTAAAATAGCCATGTAGTAAAAAAGGGATAACTGCGCCCTTTTGTGGCTGATTTTCTTAAGGGAGCGATGTTTTGATTTCCATTTTGATGGCGTCGTATAATGGCGCTTCGTACATTGCCGCGCAGATCGAATCGGTTTTGGGGCAGACCTGTCGGGACTTTACGTTGTACATTTGCGACGACTGTTCAGATGATGGAACCTGGGAAATCGTCCAATCCTATGCGCAGAGCCATCCAGGGCAGGTGGTTGCGCTGCAGAACCGGCAAAATTCCGGCAGCGCCAAGCACAATTTTTTTCAGATGATGCTGGCGTACCGGGATGATTATGTGATGCTTTGCGACCAGGATGACGTTTGGCTTCCGGAAAAGGTCGAGGTCACCTTGGCGGCCATGCAGAAGGCGGAGGCGGCGCATCACTGCGAGACCCCCATCTTAGTCCATACCGATCTGACAGTGGTGGACGGCGCATTGCATGTTTTGGATCGATCCTACCGCCATGCGGTGAATGGAAACTGGCAGCGGACAGCATTACATTATGAACTGGCCCAAAACACAGTAACCGGCTGTACCGTCATGTATAACCGGGCGCTGGGCGATCTGATCCGGGAGGAACCCTCCTTTTTTGTCATGCACGACTGGTGGCTGGCGTTGGCGGCCAGCGCGTTGGGGCGGATCGTTCTTTTGGACCGGGCCACCATGCTGTACCGGCAGCACGGTGACAATTCAGTGGGGGCCAAATTTGTCCGTTCCCCGCGGTACCTGCTGCGGCGTTTGCTGGATGTGGAAGGATATCAAAAGGAACTGGCTGAAACATTTTTGCAATCTGAGAGTTTTTATAATATGTTCCGGGATCGTTTATCCTCCGGCCAGCAAAAGCTGACGGTGGGCTACGGGCGCCTGTCTGAAACGGGATGGCTGGGGCGGCGCTTGTTCCAATTGCGAAACCGGACAGTGAAATACGGCGCGACTAAAAAAATCGCCGGATTTTTATTTGGATAAAGGAGAAAACAATATGAAAGGCATTATTTTGGCCGGTGGTTCCGGCACGCGGTTATACCCTTTGACCTTGGTCACTTCAAAGCAGCTTTTACCGGTATACGATAAACCCATGATCTTCTATCCCCTGTCCGTACTGATGTTGGCCGGCATTCGGGACATCTTGATCATCTCCACCCCCCAGGACCTGCCCAATTTTGAGCGGCTGTTGGGCGACGGATCCCAGTATGGCGTGCAGTTGTCTTATGAAGTGCAGCCCTCCCCCGACGGGCTGGCCCAGGCGTTTCTCATCGGCGAGAAGTTTATTGACGGCGATCGCTGTGCGATGGTGCTGGGGGACAACATCTTTTATGGCAGCGGCCTGACCCGCCATCTGCGGGAAGCGGCGGCGAGGGAAGCGGGGGCGACGGTGTTCGGCTATTATGTGGACGACCCGGAGCGGTTTGGAATCGTGGAGTTTGACAAAAATGGCAAAGCCATTTCTATCGAAGAAAAGCCGGAGCACCCCAAATCCAACTATTGCGTTACCGGCCTGTATTTTTATGATAACCGGGTTTGTGAACTGGCAAAAAAGGTGAAGCCCTCCCATCGGGGTGAGCTGGAAATCACCGACCTCAACCGGATGTACCTGGAGGAGGGGGCGCTGAACGTGGTGACTTTGGGCCGCGGCTATGCGTGGCTGGATACCGGCACAGTGGACGCGCTGTCCGATGCGACGGAATTTGTCAAGGTCATCGAAAACCGGCAGGGGATCAAGATTTCCGCGATTGAAGAGATCGCCTATCGGAATGGCTGGATCAGCGAGGAACAGCTTTTGGCGGCGTCAGCGCGGTATGGAAAATCTGCCTACGGCGCACATTTGAAAAAAGTTGCAGAACATAAAATTATCTATTAAAAGGAGCATATTGGCATGAACGTCATTCCAACCGAGGTTTTAGACGTCTATATTTTGGAGCCGAAGGTGTTCGGCGACCACCGGGGCTGGTTTATGGAGACCTGGTCCACCCGCAATATGGAAGAGGCGGGCTTGCATTACAATTTTGTACAGGACAACCAGTCTTATTCCGCCCAGAAGGGGACGCTGCGGGGCATTCACTTTCAAAAAGGCGACGCTGCCCAAGCAAAGCTGGTCCGTTGTGGCCGCGGTGCGGTGCTGGATGTGGCAGTGGATCTGCGCCAAGGCTCTCCCACCTACAAAAAATGGGTGGCGGTGGAATTGTCGGCCGAAAACAAGCGGCAGCTTTTGATCCCCCGTGGGTTTGGGCATGGGTTTGTGACGTTGACCGATGATGTGGAGTTTTTGTATAAAGAAGATAACCTATATGTTCCGGCGACAGATCGCAACATCCTTTGGAACGACCCGGAACTGGGGATCAATTGGCGGGTGGAAGCCCCGATTTTATCCGAAAAGGATCAAAAGGCGCCGCTTTTGCGGGACTGCGATGTAGATTTCGTTTATAAGGAGAAATAAATATGAAATGGTTTGTCACCGGCGGCGCCGGCTTTATTGGCAGCAACTTTATTTTCTATATGCTGGACAAATACCCACAGGATCAGATTGTCTGCTTGGACAAACTGACCTATGCGGGCAACCTGGAGACCTTGGAAGGGGTCATGGAAAATCCGAATTTTACCTTTGTCAAAGGGGACATTGCAGATCGAGAAACGGTCTATGCCCTATTTGAGAAGGAGCGTCCAGACGTGGTGGTCAACTTTGCCGCGGAAAGCCATGTAGATCGTTCCGTAGTGGATCCGGGCATTTTTTTGCAGACCAATATTCTGGGCACCGGCGTTCTGATGGACGCCTGCCGTAAATACGGTATTGAACGGTACCATCAGGTGTCCACCGACGAGGTGTACGGCGACCTGCCGTTGGACCGCGACGACCTGTTTTTTACCGAAGAGACCCCGATCCACACTTCCAGCCCTTATTCGGCGTCCAAGGCTTCGGCGGATCTTCTGGTGCAGGCATACCACCGCACCTTTGGGCTGCCAGTCAGCATTTCCCGTTGCTCCAACAACTACGGGCCGTACCATTTTCCGGAAAAATTGATCCCGCTGATGATCGCCAACGCGCTGAATGATAAGCCGTTGCCGGTCTATGGAACGGGGGAAAATGTCCGGGATTGGCTGTATGTGACCGACCACTGTGCGGCCATCGACCTGATTGTGCGCAAAGGCCGGGTAGGCGAGGTTTACAATATCGGCGGCCACAATGAGCGCACCAACCTAGAGGTGGTCAAGACCATCCTGGAGGCACTGGGCAAACCGGAAAGCCTGATCCATTTTGTCACCGACCGACCGGGCCATGATATGCGCTATGCCATTGACCCGACCAAGATCCATGAGGAGCTGGGTTGGCTGCCGACCACGACCTTTGACGTGGGAATTCAAAAGACGATTCGCTGGTATTTGGACAACAAGTCCTGGTGGGAGCACATTATCAGCGGCGATTATCAGAATTATTATAAAAAGATGTATGGAAACCGGTAGCAATACCGGTTTCCTTCTACTGTATAAAAGGAGAAATTGGAATGAAAATTCTGGTGACAGGCGTCAAAGGGCAGCTGGGCTACGACGTGATGAAGGTTTTGCACCAGCGGGGGATCGAGTGCCTGGGCGCGGATATTGAGGATTTTGATATTACGGACAAGGCGGCGACTCTGGCGTTTATTGAGCGTTACGCCCCGGATGTGGTGATCCATTGCTCGGCCTATACGGCGGTTGACCGTGCGCAGGAGGATCCGGAGCTGTGCTGGCGGGTCAACGTAGACGGCGCCCGCCATATTGCGGCAGCCTGTAAAAAGGTCGGCGCTAAAATGGTCTATATCAGCACCGACTATGTGTTTCCTGGAACTGGCGAACGTTTTTACGAGACGGACGACCCCACCGGGCCGCTGAGCGTTTACGGTAAAACAAAGCTGGGCGGCGAATTGGCGGTAAAAGAGCTGTTGGATCGGTACTTTATTGTCCGGATTTCCTGGGTATTTGGAAAAAACGGCAACAATTTTGTAAAAACAATGCTGCGGCTGGGCCGTGAGCGGGATCAGGTCAACGTGGTCTGCGACCAGATCGGTTCCCCCACCTATACGGCGGATCTGGCGCCGCTGCTGTGCGATATGGCCGCAACCGAAAAATATGGCGTTTACCACGCCACCAACGAAGGGGTTTGCTCTTGGGCGGATTTTGCCGCCCGGATCTTTGAATTGGGCGGCTGCAAGGCAGTCATGAATCCCATCCCCTCCAGCGAGTACCCCGCCAAGGCGGCACGGCCCTTCAACTCTCGCTTGAGCAAAAAAAGCCTGGACGACGCGGTTTTTTCCCGGCTTCCCACCTGGCAGGACGCGCTGGAGCGGTATCTCAAAGAAATCCAAGAATAGAAAACGGGTGAACAAATGCAGAAGAAATGGAACTTGCAAAAAGGCTGTGTGCTGGCGTTGGCGGTTTACGCGGTGCTGGCGGTGCTTTTTTACGCCATTGCCCAAGAGCAGCTGTGTACCCGAACGGATGATACCGATTCTGTTTCTGCCGCCGCTTCGGTGGGAGAGATCCTTCCCGGTACGGTACTGGAACAGCAGTTTGCGGTGCAAAGCGACCGTCTAACTGGTTTTTCGGTGTTGTGCGGCACCTTTGGCCGCGAAAACACCGGTACGCTGGATCTGTCGCTGTATGAACTGGAGGGGCAGGGCGGCCGATCGCTGATCGGATCCTATTCGCTGGATGTGTCGCAGATGCAGGAGAACAGCTGGTACGATATCCCACTGGACACGCCGCTGGGAAATGCTGCCGGCCGGTCTTTTTTGTTGAAGGTATCTTCTGCGGACAGTGCGTTGGGCAACGCGGTGACGTTGTATTATGGCAATTCGGTTTCCACCGGACGCATTGAGCTTGCCAGCGAAGGGTGGATCCCGTTGTATCAAAATGGGCAGCCGGTGGAAGGGACCCTTTGCCTGCGTACAACTGGCCAGACCGATTTGTGGTTTGGGCGGTATTATTGGTATTTTGCCGCTGGTGCAGGGCTTCTTTTGGGATTGTACTGCTGGCGGCTGTGCGCGTATGAGAAAAAAGGAAAAAGCTGCCTTGGACTCAGGCTGATCCATGCCTTTACCCGGTACCGTTTTTTGATCCAGCAGCTGGTCAGCCGGGATTTCAAGACCAAGTATAAGCGCAGTGTGCTGGGCATTGTCTGGAGTTTTCTCAATCCGCTTTTGACCATGCTGGTGCAGTATGTGGTGTTTTCCACCCTGTTTAAAAGCAATATCCTCAACTTTTCGGTCTATCTGCTAACCGGTATTGTGTTGTTCAACTTTTTCAGTGAATCCTGCGGGATGGGGATCAACTCTATTTTGGGGAATGCTTCGTTAATTACCAAAGTGTATGTGCCAAAGTACATCTACCCGGTTACCCGGGTGTTGTCCTCCGGCATCAATATGCTGTTTTCTCTGGTGCCGCTGATTCTGGTGGTGCTGCTTACCGGAACGCCGGTGACGCCGGCGATCCTGCTTTTGCCTTTTGCGCTGGCTTGTTTGATCGGCTTTTGTACCGGCATGGTGCTGATTTTGTCGTCGATGATGGTGTTCTTCAGAGACACGCAGTTTCTTTGGAGCGTTCTGAGCATGATCTGGATGTATGCTACGCCTATTTTCTACCCGGAAAGCATTATTCCCGCGAGATTTTTGGTTCTCTATAAGCTCAACCCGATGTATCATTTTATCCGGTTCGCCCGGACAGTGGTGATGGAGGGCATATCGCCGGAGCCAAAGGCTTACCTGATTTGCCTTGTGTTTGCCGTTGGTGCCATGGTGATCGGCGGGCTGTTTTTCCACAAGACGCAGGATAAATTTGTGCTGCATATATGAGGGGAAAAGAATGATAGAAGTAAAAAACGTGTCCATGGCCTTTCGCATGTCACAGGACAGGATTCAGAGCATAAAAGAATACCTGGTGGCGTTGCTAAAAAGGAAACTGAAATACAAAGATTTTTGGGCGCTGAAGGATGTCAGCTTTCAGGTGCACCCCGGCGAGGTGCTGGGGATCATCGGTCGCAACGGAGCGGGGAAAAGCACGATTTTAAAGGTGATTTCCGGCATTTTAAAGCCCACCTCGGGCTCGGTGGAAGTCCATGGCAATATTGTTCCTATGCTGGAATTGGGCAGCGGCTTTGACTTTGACCTGACCGGAAGGGAAAACATCTATCTCAACGGGGCAATTCTCGGATACCCCCGAAAGTTCCTGGATCAAAAATACGATGAGATCGTAGCTTTTTCGGAGCTGGGGGAATTTATCGAAATGCCCATCCGGAACTATTCGTCCGGCATGATGATGCGGCTGGCTTTTTCCATCGCTACCGTTGTGAATCCGGAAATTTTGATTGTAGATGAAATCCTGGCGGTGGGGGACGAAGCGTTCCAGCGCAAAAGCCGCCAGCGGATGTTGGAGTTGATGAGCGGCGGTACCACCGTGTTGTTCGTATCCCACAGTTTGGACCAGATCCGGGAAATGTGCGACCGAGTGGTTTGGCTGGATCATGGCCAGATCAAAATGATTGGCAAGGCCCAGGAGGTCTGTGACGCATATCAAATTTGAGGAGAAAAACCATGCAGAATCTGTACGATGAGGCGTATTATCAAAATTATCGCGTGGACAACGGAACGATTTCCTATCGCGAGTCACAAGAGCTGAAGGCGCTGATGGATCATATTGCGGCTCAGATCAAGGAGAGGTACAACCCCCAAACAGTGCTGGACGCAGGATGTGCCATGGGGCTGTTGGTTGCGTCTTTACGGGATGTAGGGATTGCGGCGTATGGGATTGACATATCGGAATACGCCGTTTCCCAGGTGCGGGCAGATATCCGCCCCTATTGCGTAGTGGGATCTTTGACAGATCCGCTGCCGGAATCGCTGCCGGGGCAGTATGATCTGGTGGTTTCCATGGAGGTGCTGGAGCATCTGACCGAGGAGGATGGGAAACGGGCGATTGCCAATCTCTGTGCCGTAACAGACCGGTTCCTGTTTTGTTCCTCCCCAGACGATACAGAAGAGCCGACCCATATCAATTTGCATGAACCGCCTTATTGGTGCGGTTTGTTTGCGGCACAAGGCATGTTTACTGCCGGAGAGGAACAGCCAGCTTTTTTAACCCCTTATGCGTTGTCTTTCCACCGGCAAACTGTGGAAAAAGCGGCGGAGGCATACGAGGTGCAAAGAGAAGCCAAGTTGGCGGAAAATGGGGAGAAGTTAGAGGAACTAGAAATATGCAAGGCGGAACTGGAGGAGTACCGCCAGTTGTATTTTAAAAAGGTAAAAGAGTACGATTTTATTCTCCAAGCATACCAGGCGACAATCGCGTCAACAGCATGGCGCATCACCAAACCACTGCGTGCTTTTAGGAGCTTTTTGAAATCCCATAAAGCAACGATGCTGATCGGGAAGGCGGTCAAGGGCGTTTTGCGTGATGGCCCGGCCTATACCTGGAAGAGAGTAAAACGCCGGATTGCGCAGGACAAAAAAGGAAAAGAATTCGGAAAGTTTGATGCCAAAGAGCTGGTAGCGCAGCGAAAAGCGGTTTTTCCTCGACAGGTCAAATTCAGCATTCTGGTACCGCTGTACAATACACCGGAAAATTTCTTGAAAGAGATGATCGCGTCGGTACAGGCCCAGACCTATCCGGATTGGGAGCTTTGCCTGGCCGACGGCAGCGACAACGAACATGCGCAGGTGGGGCAGATTGTAGCGCGGTTGCAGCAGTCGGACGCACGGATCAAATATCAGAAATTGGAAAAAAACTTGGGTATTTCCGGCAACACCAATGCCTGCATCCAGATGGCGACGGGCAATTACATCGCCCTGTTCGACCACGATGACCTGCTGCATCCTTCCGTTTTGTACGAGGATATGCGAGCGATCTGCGAGCAAGGGGCGGATTTTATTTACACAGATGAGGTGATTTTTCAGGGGACGCTGAAAAACATTGTCAACACCCACTTTAAGCCGGATTTTGCTATTGATAATCTGCGTGCGAACAATTATATTTGCCATTTTACAGTGTTTCAAAAAGAGCTTTTGGACAAAGTCGGCCTGTTCCGCAGCGAGTGCGACGGCAGCCAGGACTTCGATATGGTGCTGCGGTTAACCGAACAAGCGCAAAAAATTGTGCACATCCCCAAAGCGTTGTATTTTTGGCGGTCCCACCCCCAGTCGGTTGCATCGGACATCTCGGCAAAGCCGTATGTGATTGAAGCGGCCAAAAAGGCGGTGCGGGATCATTTACAGCGGGTTGGCTTGCAGGGAGAGGTCACCGATTCCAAAGCGTTATCCATCTACCGGATCCAATATGAGATAGAGGGCGAACCTTTGGTTTCGATTTTGATCCCGAATAAAGACCATGTGGATGAACTGAAGAAATGCATTTTATCCATCCGGAGCAAAACAACCTATTCCAATTATGAAATCATCGTCATAGAAAACAACAGCAGTGAGCCTAGAACCTTCGACTACTACAAGACGATCGAAAAAAACAGCAAAATTCGCGTTGTGACCTGGGATGGCCCCTTCAATTATTCTGCGATCAATAATTTTGGGATCCAGTTTGCAAATGGGAGCTATTTTCTGCTGCTCAACAACGATACGGAGGTGATTTCCGCCGATTGGATCCAGGAAATGCTGATGTATGCTCAACGCAGCGATGTGGGCGCGGTGGGCGCAAAACTGTATTACCCGAACGAAACGATCCAGCACGGTGGCGTTCTTTTGGGTTTGGGCGGCTGCGCGGGGCATTTAGGCTGCGACCAGCCGCGGGACGACTATGGCTACATGGGCCGCCTGATCTATGCCAGCAATGTCAGCGCTGTAACTGCCGCTTGCATGATGGTGCGCAAAGACGTTTGGGAGCAGGCGAACGGGCTGGACGAGTCGTTTGAAGTTGCTTTTAACGACGTGGATTTCTGCCTGCGCCTGCGCAAGCTAGGCTATTTGATCGTGTTTACGCCTTTTGCAGAATTGTATCACTATGAATCCAAAAGCCGGAAACGGGATGATACCCCGGAAAAGCGGGCCCGGTTTGTCGGCGAGGTGGGGCGTTTCCAGACGAGATGGGCAAAGGAGCTAGAAGCGGGCGACCCCTATTATAACCCGAACTTTTCGATGGATAATCCCAACTTTTCGGTGAAATGGAGATAGAAAATGAGGAGGCGAAAGAATGGTTTTTAAAGAAAATATAAAACTTTTCTTTAAAAAAAGAGAAAATAGATGGCTGATTCTTTCGATTTTGATGATTAGCCTTTTCTTTCTTTACTATGGCTGTGAAAAAATTGGGCCGGAGGCGGCAAAACGGATCCCGAACAATCAGGAATACAATCAAACAGAAGCGGTAAGCGTCATTGGCGAAATCCGCTCGACCGACCATATCTCACAGATTACGCCCATCGTGGAAGATGTGTATGGGGTGCGGCTTCGTTTTGGAACCTATGCGCGCAACAACACTGGCACAGTTGTGCTTGCGGTTTACGATGACAACGACCAGTGCCGGTACGAAACGTCGATCCCTGCCGTCTCGCTAGAGGACAATACTTTTTACGACTTTGTTTTTGATGAACCCATTTCGCCGATTCACACCGATTCCATTGAGCTGGTGATTACCTCCCCTGGATCCTCATCCAAGGATGCGGTAACGCTTTATTACTGTACGCCGGACGCACAGGAGCTGGACGAAAAGGGGCAAACGCTTTATTTAAATGGCGACAGTGTGCAGGCCGTTTTGGCGTTTGAACTGTTTGGCAAAGACCGTTTTTCTTTCTTATGGGGCCTGTTTTTGTTTATTTATGTTGTGATTGTTGCCGCCGTTTTAGGCCTCTATTGGGTTTTATGCCGAAAGAAGAAGCCTTTGGAATATGCGTTTGCCATGGTGGCGCTGCTTTTGGGGCTGGTGTCGAACATCGTTTTCCCCACTTTTTCCATTCCGGATGAGCCAAATCACTTTAACACGGCGTATCATTATTCCAATATGCTTTTAGGCCAGGAGGGGAATACGGTTCCCCCGATGGTAAAAAGAAGTGAAGATATCCGCGTGATGAGTGGCTTTTCTACCAACCCGACAAAAGAAAATTACGGCAACTATTTTGAGCCGTATGATTTTTTTGTTGACCAGGAGGGGCAGGCGCTTGAGAGCAAGGATACAACAGCAGTTTCTTATCCTTTTTGGGGATATTTGCCACAGATCGTGGGGCTGGCGCTATCCCGGCTTCTCTGCCTGGGAACGTTGCCGATGCTGTTTCTTTCCCGATTGTTATCCTCCTGCGTCTATGTTGGATTGACGTTTTTGGCCATTCGAAAAACTCCGGTGGGGAAATTGGTATTTTGTATAGGCGGATTACTGCCAATGACGCTCCACCTGTCCGCTTCTTTTTCTTTCGACACCATGTGTATTGGGCTGTCTTTTTTACTAACGGCTTGGCTGCTCCAGCTGATTTATCAAAAGAAGCAGGTGGACCGAAAAGATATCTGGGGATGCGCCATCTTGACCTTATTGCTGGCGCCGTGCAAGCTGGTATATCTGGTCTTGATTTTTATGTGCGTTTTGATTCCCTGGAGCAAAATGGGGGAGAAGAAAAAGAAATGGAAAATTTGCGCAGTTTGGTCTCTCCTTAGCGTAATCAGCGCGGGCCTATTCTATTTGCAAATTATCATTAATACGGTGCAAAAGGGCTCTCAGGATATGCTCGCTTCCGACAATGGATACAGTCTCACATGGATCTTGAACCACCTAGGAGAAGCGGTGGGGATTTTGATCCGAACGGTGGTGGAAAAAACCAATTTTTATGTCAATTCGCTGGTCGGCAGCAGTTTGGGCTGGCTTGATACGAGCATCCATCAATATTGGGTTTGGATTTTAATTGTATGCCTGTTCCTTTCCGTTTTTCCAACCGAGCAGGAAAAAGAAGCGATCATCCCGACGGTGCGGCAAAAAATTTGGATTTTGCTGGTTGTTTCAGCAGGGATTCTTTTAGCGATCCTAACGATGTTCGTTTCCTGGACTTCGTTTGGCAGCACGGTCGTGAATGGCGTACAGGGCCGGTATTTTATCCCGTTTTTGCCGTTGATTCTTTTGTTGTTCCGCGGCAAGGGGATTGTATTACAGGAATCGACACCAACGCTTTTACTGTATGTGACCGTGACGGTGACTTCGATTGCTTTTCTGGAAAGCTTTGCGGTGATTGCGACCAGATAGGAGAAGAAAATGGGGAATCAAAAAGAAGCCGGGGTAGAAACATTCAAAATTGGGACTCTCACCTTCCAGGGGGTGAACAACTACGGCGCTGTTTTGCAGGCATACGCGCTGCAAACAGTGCTGCGCACGGCAGGTTACGACAGCGAAATTGTCAATTACCATCGGGACAATGTGGCGGATTTGCTTTGCTGGTTCAAAAACAAAACGAGGGGTCTGTTACGCGGAAAACCAGATCGCCAGCTCTACACAGTTCTAGAGCTATGCAACATGGTCTTTTGGGGAGAAGGGAACACGAAGGACATTGCCGAACCCTTTCGCAAGTTTCGGGAAAAAATGGTTCTGAGCGAGCCAGTAGGCCCCAAAACCGTGAGGAAGCTAAACGGGCGGTATGATTTGTTCCTTTCCGGCAGCGACCAGGTATGGAATTGCGGCCGGGTCAATTTGGAGCCCACCTATCTGCTGGATTTTGTGGATGATCCGGATAAAAAGGGCAGCTATGCCGCCAGTTTTGGCCTGCGGGAAATCCCGGAAAAATACAGGGAAACCTATCAGCGGCTGTTACAGGATTACCGCTTTCTTTCGGTGAGGGAAGAACAGGGCGCCCAGATCATCCGTGATTTGGTGCAAAAACAGGCGGAAGTGGTTTTGGATCCGACGATGCTGCTGTCGGCCAGCCAATGGCTATCGATGAGCAAAAAGCCTTTGGACGGCCAGTATATCCTGGTTTACCAGCTGGAGTATTCCGACTCGCTTATGCGGTTTGCGCGGCTTCTTTCAGAAAAAGAGAAGCTGCCGCTTCGGTTTATCAAAAAGCCGAAAAAGGGGGCAAAGGCCGGGGAGGTCTGCCCTCACACCAGTCCGGAAGAATGGGTCGGCTTGTTTGCTGGGGCAGAATATGTCCTTACAAACTCCTTTCACGGAACGGTCTTTTCTATTCTGTTCCACAAACCCTTTTTCACCGAAATCGCCAAAGAACGGATCCGCGGGGCAATGGCATCCCGCTTGGAGAATCTACTGTCTTTCTGCGGTCTTACCGACCGGCTGTTGGATGAAACATCCATTGAAAAAAGCCGGGCCGCCATTGACTATACGACAGTGGAGGAAATATTGCAGCGAAAAAGGGAGGCGTCCCTGCACTATTTGTTCCAGATGGTTGAGCAGCGGAAAAGGGAGAAAGCGGTACAGGTCTTTGAGCGGAAAGAGGATTGCTGCGGCTGTACGGCCTGCAAAGAAGCCTGTCCAGTTGGCGCGATCAGCATGAAAGAGGATGCGGAGGGCTTTTCCTATCCCTGGGTCGATCCGGACAAATGCGTTTCCTGCGGGTTGTGCCGCCGGATTTGCCCCATGAAGCAGGAGAAAGAGATCAAGCCGGTCCAGGCAATCTATGGGATGAAAGCGGACGATTTGTCGGTTCGGCAGAGTAGCACCTCCGGCGGGGCTTTTACGGCGATTTCTGACGCGATCCTTCGCCAGGGGGGCGTTGTGTTCGGCGCGGCGTTTGACGAGCAATTTGGGGTTGTGCACCGGCTGGCTACGACGGCGCAAGAACGCGATGAGATGCGAGGATCAAAATACACCCAAAGCGCTATGAATCGGATCTACCCGCAAGTCAAGCAGCAGTTGGAAGAGGGAAAACCGGTGCTGTTTACTGGCACACCCTGCCAAAATGCGGGATTGAAACGGTTCCTCGGCAGGGAATATGACCGCCTCTATTTATGCGATATTGCCTGCCATGGGGTACCAAGCCCCAAAATATGGCGGGAATACCTGGAAATGATCCGCCGGGAAAAGGGGCGGGTGGAAAGCGTGAATTTCCGCGATAAAACGTACGGTTGGCACCGGGCCAGCCTGCGGATTGACTGCGAAAAAGGGCGGCATTTGCGGGACATGAAAAAGGATCCGTTTTATATTTTGTTTTTCGACCATTATGATCTTCGCCCCTCCTGCCACCAGTGCCCCTACGCCAGCAAGGAGAGGGGCACAGATCTGACGCTCGCGGATTTCTGGGGGATCGAAGAAGCAATGCCCCAAATGGATGACGACACAGGGGTGTCGCTAATCCTGTGCGGCACCCCAAAGGGGCAGGCACTGTTGGCGCAGGCGCAGGGCTTGCAGCTGGCCGCCAGCGGGTGGGATGCGTGCTACCAGCCGATTTTTGAAAAGCCCAGCCCGGCGGCCCCGGGCCGAAACGCCTTTTGGAAATACCACCAGAACCACGGCGCTTTTGCGGCTATCTCCAGATTTGGAAAGCTGACGGCGGTTCAAAAAGGCGTAAAATATGTTATGGTGCCTGTTGCGAAAAAGCTGGGGCTGTATCAGCTTGCGGTAAAGACGGTAACAAGGATGCAGTCCGGGAAAAAGGAGACGCAAAAATGATTACGGTAAAGAAACCACGCATAACGCAGGAAAATGGGATTTCCACAGTCACGACCGAGGTTTGGTTCGACCAGGAAAAGAAGGAACTGGCCTTTTGGTTTGACAGTACATACGAGCCCTATTTGACCGTTGACCGCGGGGATGGTTTTTTGGTTGAGCTGTTCTATTTTGCCATGCGTTACCATCACGATATGACCTTTGAGTGCCCCATCAGCGAGCGGCTGCTGTTCCAAATAGAAACTTGCATTTTTGACGCGAATCATGAAGCGGACGCGGATTTTTATGTGCCAAAGATCATCTGCCAAACGGTGGATGAACCGTATACCCCCCAGGGAGGTGCTGTGGCCACCGGATGCTCTTGCGGGGTGGACGCGTTGTCCAGTTTGTATTCAATGAACGAGAAAAACGATCTGGCGGGGCATAAGGTGAATCTTTTGACCTACTTTCATGTGGGAGACGCCATGTATGACAATGGCAAGGAAGTCATGGATGCTTCCGACCGTCCGGTTAATCTGGTGCAATACGATAACGCAAAACGGTTTGCGCAGGCCGCGGAGCTTCCGCTGTTGTTTGTGGATACCAATTTTGCCTATGAGATTGTCATGCCCCAAGGAAAAGTGCACACCTACCGGCACTGTGGGATTGTTTTGTTTTTTCAAAAACTGTTCCGGACCTATTATTACGCGTCCAGCTTCAATCTGGATGGATTCAAGGTGGTTCCGTCGGTGGACTGTTCTTTTGCGGATCTGTTTACGGTCCCCAATTTTTCCACCGATAACGTGACCTTTTATTCCTCCGACGCCACCTATAGCCGGGTGCGAAAAACGCAGCAGATCGCGGACTATCCGTTGGCACAGCAATTTTTGAATGTTTGCTGGACTTCCGGCAAAAACTGCGGTGTTTGTCCCAAATGTGCCCGGACCCAGATGACCTTGGACGCTTTTGGAAAACTGGAACAATTCGGGGCAGTGTTCGATTTGGAGCAACACCGCAAAAAGAAAGCCATGCAGGTTGGCTATGCGGTATACGCCCATAAAAAGGACTATTACTACAAAGAAATTTATCCTTTGCTGAAAAAGGCGCATAAAATATCGATGGCCAGCCGCTTGTGGGCGGTATGCTTTTGGCTCGCGGGTCCGGTTGAGCGATGGATGCGCAAGCAACCGCCGGAGAAGAGAAAGAAATTTGTAGATTTTGCGAAAAAAGTGAATCTGCGCGTTCCCTATTAGCGGCCGGCTTTTTGCCAGCGAGAAACGAGGAAAAGGAAAGTGCAAAAGAAAATTTCGCTGAAAAAGGGGATCTTATATAATTCCGCAGGATCGATTACGAATTTAGGTTGTCAGTGGCTGACGACAGTATTGGTGCTGCGGATGGGTGGCTATCAGGCGGCAGGGTTTTTATCGTTGGCCATGTCGGTCTCCAATATTTTTTATACGGCAGCACTGTATGGGATGCTTTCATACCAAATTTCGGATCTGCGGCCGGAATTTGTGGAAAAGGAGTATTTTGCGGCCAAGGGATGCACCGTTTTCGTCTCAACGCTTTTGTGTGCCGCCGTCTGCATTGTTAGCCACTACAGCGTTGCCCAGACCATCACGGTTTTGCTCTATATGCTGTATCGGGCTGTGGAAACGTTTCAGGATACCTTTTATGGGATTGGGCAGAAAGCCGGCAGGCTGGATTTGGTCGGGGGTTCCAAACTGATAAAAGGGATCCTTTCTCTGGCCTGTTTCGTGGGATTTTTAAAAATTTCCCAATCCGTTCAATGGGCGGTGGCCGGCATTTTTCTTGCCGTATGCATTACGTTATTCTTTTATGACCGAACCTTTTTGGGGCGCCTGATTGCCCCGCTCAGGCAGTTTCAATGGGACAAGGTCAAGCAATTGCTGCTGCGTTGTTTCCCATTTGCGTTATCCAGCGTTTTGTACACGATCACCCTGTCTTTACCAAAAATCTATCTGGAAAAAGCCATTGGATCGGAGATTTTGGGGGCTTATTCTTCGGTTGGCGCTCCCATTATGATTATACAGGTGGCGGCTGCTTATTTGTTTATCCCCATGGCCACGCCTTTCGCCCAGTATTACGAACAGGGCGCGCGAAAGAAATTGACCGGCCTTGTAATGCAGTTTTTGGGGTTGACCGGCCTTTTGGCCCTTTTGGCTTTGACCGGTGTGAAAATTTTTGGCGCCTTTGGGTTGCGCCTGTTGTACGGCGAAAAAATCCTGCAATACCAGGATTTTTTGATACCGTTGACCGTTTGTACGATTTTAACCGCCTGTATGCTCTTTTTAAATATGCTGATGACCGTAATCCGCGCGTTTAAGGGATTGCTCCTTGGCAATATCCTGGGCATTTCTGCCATTTGTATCTGTTTGCCTGACCTGATCGGCCGCTTTGGTGCCAACGGGGCGAGTTACGCGCAAATCATTGCGCTGTCCATACAAATTATGGTGATGGCGCTGTCCACGGCGAAAAAGATCTATCATCTAAACGAGGGGTAATAGAGATATGTATACCGCTTCAGACCACACCTTTGTCATATGCGCCTACAAAGAGAGCGGATATTTGGAAGAATGTGTCCGTTCCTTGCAAAAGCAGACAGTTCCTAGTAAAATGATTGTATCGACTTCCACTCCGAATGGAGGGATCGAAGCCCTTTGCGAAAAATATGGGCTGCCGCTGTTCATCAACACCGGCGCTAGAGGGATCGCCGAGGACTGGAATTTCGGCTATGCCCAGGCTGGCAGCCCGCTGGTTACCATCGCACATCAGGACGATATCTATGAGCCGGGATATCTGGAAGGGATTTTGCGGGGGATCAACGGGGCAAAGCGCCCGCTGATCGCGTTTTCCGGTTACGGGGAGCTGCGCGGGGGGAAAACGGTGTGGAAAAACCGGCTTTTAAAAATCAAGCGGCTGATGCTGTGGCCGCTGCGCTTTGGCCCGCTGCAAAAAAGCAGGTTTATTCGCCGGCGCATTCTGTCCATGGGCTGCCCGATTTGCTGTCCGGCAGTCACCTATGTGGCGGATAACCTACCGGTTCCCGTTTTCACGCCGCACTTTAAAAGCAATGTGGACTGGCAGGCATGGGAGCGGTTGAGCCGGGAAAAAGGCGCGTTTGTCTATGTGCCAAAGGCTTTGATGAAACACCGGATCCACGGGGAATCGGCCACGAGCGAGATCATCGGCGCGTCCCTGCGCGGCAGGGAAGATTACGAAATGCTCTGTAAATTCTGGCCCAGATGGATTGCGGGGATCATTGAACATTTTTACAAGCAAAGCGAAAACAGCAACAAAATCGCTTGAGACGATTGAAAAGGAGACAAACCAATGGCGGAGACAAAAAAGAGGCTTGTTTGGCTTGATTTGATGAAGTCCTTTTTGATTGTCCTGGTAGTTTTGGGCCATTCTTTGCAAACGATCGGTGTAGAGCGCTTTTTTGGCGGCGCTGTGTTATGGTATGGAATTTATACCTTTCATATGGCAGCTTTTTTCTCCGTCAGCGGTTATTTGTTCTTTTCCCAGTTTCCCCAAGGCGCCTTCGACTGGAAATGGCTTTTCCGCCGGGAAATCAATCTGGCGGTACCGGTTGCGTTTTTTGTCCCGCTGTATGTGGCGCTGCGCTGCGCGTTTGGAATGGATGGATCCTGGATTCGTTCGTTTATCGTGAGTTTGAACCATTTCTGGTTTGTAGGGATTCTCATGGTGATTGAACTGATCGCCTTTTTGATTTGCGGACGCAAATCAAAGTATACCCCGCGGGGGGGGGTGTGTACTGCTAACACTTTTATTCCTCTGGCTTGGACTAAGCTTTTTGAATCGTGCAGCTGGAGCGTTTTGCGCGTATCTTCTGGTTTTCTTTTTAGCGGGAACCGATTTTTGGACGAAAAGGGCCGCTTGGCAGACGCGATGGCTTTTATTCGTCGGCCTATTGGGAGCGGGAAGCCTGATTTATGTCCTGTGGGGGCCGGATTCGATCCAAAACGGCTATGTCAAAGGGCTTTTGGGGATCCCGGGTTCTTTCTTGCTGACGCAGTGTTTTTTACGCTGGTTTGAAAAATCAAAGGACAGCTGGATGGCGGATTTGGGAAAATACACGTTGCCGATTTATCTCATTCAACAGATGCTGTTTGCGTTTATGCACCAGTTTTCCGGTGTACTGAATGGGCTTCCAACCATCTTTTTGCTTTTTCTTTATTTTACCGGGGGGCTTTTTTTCCCAGTCTCCGTGGCCAAGGCCATGGAACGCCTGCCACTTTTCCGGTATGTTTTTCATCCATTTTCTTTCGTACAAAAATATTTTATCCGGAGAAGGGGAGATCTATTTGCGGCTTCTAATCGTCATACCGGCTTATAACGAGCAGGAAAATATTGAGCGGGTGGTGGACAACCTGGTTGAGCATTATCCGCAGTATGATTATCTGGTGGTAAATGACGGCTCAAGGGACCATACCGGCAAGATCTGCCGGGAGCGGGGCTACCGTTTTTTGGACTTGCCGGTGAACCTGGGTTTGACAGGCGCCTTTCAGGCGGGGCTGCGCTACGCGGATAGGCTGGATTATGATATGGCGATCCAGTTTGACGGGGATGGGCAGCATGATCCGGGCTACATTGGGGCGATGGCGGAAAAAATGGCGGTGGAGGATTTGGATGTGGTGATCGGCTCCCGCTTTAAGAATGAGAAAAAGCCCTTTGGCTTGCGGATGCTGGGCAACCAGATGATCCAATTGGCGATTAAAATCACCACCGGCGCAACGATCAAAGATCCAACCTCTGGGATGCGGCTGTTCAACCGGACGATGATCCAGGAATTTGCCCGCAACCTCAATTATGGACCGGAGCCGGACACCATTGCTTATTTAATCCGCGGCGGCGCCAGCGTGCAGGAGGTGCAGGTGCAGATGCGGGAGCGAATCGCCGGGGAAAGCTATTTTAATTTCCGGCGGGCGACGGAGTACATGATCCGGATGTGTACCTCGATTATTTTGATTCAGTGGTTTCGGAAAAGGGGGGATTAACCTTGTCGATGGTTCTTCGTATCGCACTGATGATTGTGTCGGTACTGACGTTATGGTATACGGCGCGGAAAATCCGCAAATCACAATTGCAGATTGAGGATTCCATTTTTTGGATGGCCTTTCCGGCAGCCTTGGTTATTTTAAGTGTTTTTCCCGGTATTGCCAACTGGGCGGCGGAAAGGATTGGAATCCAGTCACCGGTAAACTTCATTTTTTTGGCAATTATTTTTATCTTGATTCTCAAAGCGTTTTCCCTTTCGATCCGCCTTTCCCAATTGGATGTGAAGATCCGGGCTTTAACGCAGGAAATTGCGTTGAGGGAGCGGTTGGAAAAGGAGCAGGAAGGCGAAAGCGGGAAAGCGGCAGGATAAACAACAGCAAAAAGGAGGGAATGGTATGAACATCTGGCATGATATGGACCCCAAGCGGATTTCCCCAAAAGATTTTATTGCGGTCATTGAAATTCCCAAGGGCTCTAAAAACAAATACGAGATGGATAAGGAAACGGGCCTCATCATTTTAGACCGGGTGCTGCACACCTCCACCGACTACCCTGCCAGCTACGGGTTTATCCCGCGGACTTATGGCGACGACTTCGACCCGCTGGATGTGTTAGTGCTTTGCGCCCAACCGCTTCATCCAATGACGTTGGTGCGCTGCTATCCCATCGGTGTGATCCAGATGCTGGATAATGGCCGCCGGGATGAAAAAATCATTGCTGTTCCTTTTGGGGACCCCCATTACAACGACTATCAGAGCATCTTTTCCCTGCCGCGGCATATCTACGATGAGATGCGCCATTTTTTCAGTGTTTACAAAGCGTTGGAAAATAAGGATACGGCGGTGGATGAGGTGCTGGGCCCAGAGGATGCGATGCAGGTCATTCAGAAGGCCATTGGATTTTACAAAGAAAAGTTTGGTGCAACATCCGAAAATTTATAGTGTTGCAAAATGGAAATCCAAGCGATAACACGGTCAAAAAAGCCATCGAATGCAAACGCCTCCGATGGCTTTTTTGACTGCATACGCCGGATGGATAAAACAAAGGATCACCCTTTTAGCTCCGATGTACAGTGGGGGCAACGAGTGGCGTCCGCCGCGATTTCGCTGCAACAGAAGGGGCACTTTTTTGTAGTGGGTTGGGTTTCCGGTTTGGCCTTTTTGCCGAGGGAGAAAATTTTGTTTAACAGCTTGACCAACCAAAAAATCACTAGCGCCATAATCAAAAAGTTGATAACCGCCGTTAAAAACGCGCCGTAGCGGATCTGAGCGCCACCGATGGCAACCGACCAGTCGCTCATGTCGGCGCTGGCAAACAGGCCGATGACGGGGGACACAATATCGCTGACCAACGAATTGATAATCGATTGGAAGGCGGCGCCGATCATCACGCCGACCGCCAGGTTCATTACATTCCCCTTGGCGATAAACTGGCGAAATTCAGTCCAAAATCCATTTTTTCGCATCAAAACAGCCTCCTTTTATTTGTGATACAGTTTCTTCGTTTGATAGGCGGGCTCGCAGGTCAGGTGCACACCCAGTTTTTTAAAGGTACTGTCGTCTACCTGGGACAGGATCACCGAAGAATGGGCTTCGCATCCGCGTAGGCGGGGAAGTTGATTCATCGCCAGTTCGGCAGTGGGGTTGGTGGCGGCGCTGATCGAAAGGGCGATGAGGATCTCATCGGTGTGCAGCCGCGGATTGTGTCCGCCCAGGTCTTTGGTCTTAAGCTTTTGGATAGGCTCAATCACGATGGGGGAAATCAGGTGGATATCGTGGTGGATGCCACCCATCACCTTCAGCGCGTTGAGCAGCAGCGCCGCGGAACAGCCCAGCAGGTCGGAGGTTTTTCCGGTGACAATCTGCCCGTCCGGCAGCTGGATGGCAGCGGCGGGCATACCGGTGTCCTCCGCTCGCTCGATGGCCGCGTTGACTACTGGCCGGTCAGCGGTGGAAACCCCAGCCTGGTTCATCAAAAGCTCCAGCTTGTAAAGGACGTCCTCCTCCAACAAGCCCTGGCGGCGATCGCAGAGGCTTTGGTAATACCGGCGGATGATTTCCTGCCGGGATGCTTCCCGGCAAACCTCGTCGTCCACAATGGCGTTTCCCGCCATGTTGACCCCCATATCGGTAGGGGATTTATAGGGGCATTTTCCCATGATTTTCTCGAACATCGCCCGCAGTACAGGGAAAATTTCCACATCCCGGTTGTAATTGACAGTGGTGACGCCATAGGCTTCCAGATGGAATGGGTCGATCATGTTCACGTCGTTTAAGTCGGCGGTCGCCGCCTCGTAAGCCAGGTTGATGGGATGGTTCAGCGGGATATTCCAGATGGGAAACGTTTCAAATTTGGCATATCCGGCCTTGACGCCACGCTTGTACTCGTGGTACAGCTGGGACAGGCAGGTAGCCATTTTGCCGGAGCCGGGGCCCGGGGCCGTGATGACCACCAGCGGCCGGGAGGTCTCGATAAACTCGTTACGGCCGTACCCCTGTTCGCTGACGATTAACGAGACGTTGGAGGGATACCCCTCGATGGAATAATGGCGAAAGACCCGGACGCCCAGCCGTTCCAACCGTTTGATAAACGCGTCGGCGGCGGCTTGTCCCGCGTAGCGGGTTAGAACAACACTGCCGACGTACAGCCCAATCCCGCGGAACGCGTCGATCAAACGCAGCACATCCAAATCGTAGGTGATCCCCAAATCGCCGCGGATCTTGTTCTTTTCAATGTCTGAGGCGTTGATGACAATGACGATTTCCGCCTGTTCTTTTAGTTCGAGCAGCAGCTTGACCTTGCTGTCCGGCTCAAATCCGGGAAGCACCCGGGAAGCGTGAAAATCGTCGAACAGTTTCCCGCCGAATTCCAGATACAGTTTCCCGCCAAATTGAGCGATACGTTTTTTGATGTGCTCCGACTGTAGGTGCACATATTTTTGGTTGTCAAATCCGTTCCCCTTCATAAGCACATACCCTTCCTCTCCACGCCAGCACGAAAAACGGCCAAGAGACAATCTCGGCCATTGGTTTCGCAGGGCGGATAACGTACAACAATTAAATCCATTATAGTAAAAAAACCGTTTTTTTACAAGTGCTGGTACAGGAAAAGCTTTACTTTTTCACGGAGGGAAAGTAGAATAAAAACAGATGAAACGATTGAAGGGAGTGGCAAAATTGGATCAGCTGGCAAGCATTCTGGAAGGATACGTCGAGCAAAAACGGCAAAAACTTACAGCGCTCAGTGAGGAAATTTGGCGCTATGCGGAGGTGGGCTATCAGGAGTTTCAGTCCGCCGCGGCGCTGGAGCGCTGCTTGGAAGAAGAAGGATTTTCAGTCGAAAAAGGGGTTGCGGGGATCCCTACGGCGTTTGTGGCCAGATACGGGCAGGGAAAACCGGTCATCGGCTTTTTGGGTGAGTTCGACGCGCTGTTTGATTTAAGCCAGCAAGCCGGCAATTGGCAGCGGGCCTCTTTTGAAAACGGAAATGCGGGACATGGCTGTGGGCACAACCAGCTGGGCGTTGGGTCGTTGGCCGCGGCGATGGCCGTTAAAGAGTACATGAAAGACCATGGACTGGCCGGTACAGTAGCCTATTTTGGATGCCCCGCGGAGGAGGACGGCAGCGGCAAAATGTACATGGCTAAGGCCGGCGTGTTTGATGAGTTGGACGGCGCCTTCACCTGGCATCCATCTAGTAAAAACGCGGTGGATGGCAGTAGCAGCCTGGCGTGCATCTGTGTGCTGTACCGGTTCCATGGTCGCGCCACCCATGCGGCGGGTCAGCCCCATCTGGGCCGAAGCGCCCTGGATGCCTGCGAATTGATGAATGTAGGCGTCAATTATCTGCGGGAGCATATGATCCAGGAGGCGAGGGTCCACTACGCTTATCGGGATGCAGGCGGCGGTGCGCCCAATGTGGTGCAGGACCATGCGGCGCTGTACTATTTCATCCGGGCGCCTAAAGTGTCCCAGGCGATGGAACTGCGGGAACGGGTGGACAACTGCGCCCGGGGCGCTGCGCTGATGACCGGCACCACGCTGGAGATCACCACCACCGACGGGTTGTGCGATTTTATCCCCAACCAGACCCTTAGCGCCCTGCTGCAGCGGGGGATGGAAGAGATCGGCGCACCGCGCTTTAGCCAGGCGGATCAGGCGCTGGCTGCCCGGTTCCAAGAGGGATATCCGGCGGAAGAGTTGAAGGCCAAGAACGAATCCTATGAAAAAGAGTATGGCCCCCAAATTGCAGCCCAATTGGCGGGCAAAGCCCTGATGGATATTATCCTGCCTTTGAAATTCGACCCGGCGGCAAGCCCCGGCTCTACCGATGTGGGAGACGTCAGCTATGTCTGCCCCACGGTGCAGCTGAACATGGCCACCTACGCCATTGGAACCCCCGGCCATTCCTGGCAGCTGACCGCCCAGGGAGGGTGCAGCATTGGTCATGAGGGGATGCTGGCTGCGGCCAAGGTTTTGGCCTATGCTGGCGTTCGCGCTATGGAGGATCCGAAAGTTCTGGAACAGGCGAAAGAGGAATATCAAAAGGCCACCGGCGGCAAATATATCTGCCCGGTTCCGCTGGATCTGGAACCGATGCTGGACGGCGTAAAATAAAAAGCCAGCGGGCTCGGCGGGGGATCATTGCGTCGGGCCTCTTTTCGCGTGGATGGCCCGGCTGAGGGGAAAGTGGAGGAAAAATGGAGCGTTTAGCGGAAAAAATAACTCAATTTGTGCGAAAAAATGAGAAAAAATACTGTGAAATCAGCGAAAAAATCTGGCAGTACGCGGAGCTTGCCTTTCACGAGGAAAAATCGGCAAAGGCGTTGACCGACCTACTAGAGCAGGAGGGTTTTCGAGTCACGGCCGGTTTGGCGGGGATCCCCACAGCTTTTGTGGCAGAATATGGTTTGGGAAAGCCTAAAATCGGCATTTTGGGCGAGTATGACGCACTGCCGTCCCTAAGCCAAAAGGCAGGATACAACCGCAGGGAACCGTTGACGCCCGGCGGCGCTGGTCATGGCTGCGGGCACAACCTGCTGGGGGTTGGCGCGGCAGCGGCCGCCATTGCGGTGAAAGATTACATGCGTGAGACTAGGTTGCCCGGTACCATCGCCTTTTACGGCTGCCCAGCGGAGGAAAATGGCAGCGCCAAAGTCTACCTGTCGCGGGACGGGGTGTTTGAGGGGTTGGACGGCGTGTTTACCTGGCACCCGGGCAGCAACAACTCCATTATGGGCGAGCATTCCTTGGCGGCGGTGAGCGTGGTCTACCGGTTTCATGGCCGCGCCACCCATGCGGCGGGCCAGCCCCATCTGGGACGAAGCGCCCTAGACGCTTGCGAACTGATGAATGTGGGGGTCAATTATCTGCGGGAGCATATGATCCAAGAGGCGCGGATCCACTATGCCTACCGGGATGCAGGGGGCGGCGCGCCCAACGTGGTACAGGATCACGCGGCCCTGTATTACTTTATCCGTTCGCCTAAGATCAGCCAGGCGCTGGAACTGCGGGAGCGAGTGGACAACTGCGCCCGGGGTGCTGCGTTGATGACTGGCACCACGGCAGAGATCCTGCCGGTGGATGGCATGTGCGACTATCTGCCCAACCGGGTGTTAAGCGGCGTGCTGCAGCAGAGCTTTGAGGCCACCGGCGCCCCAGAATTTAACGAAATAGACCGCCAAATCGCCCGGTCTTTCCAGCAGGATTATCCGCCGGCAGAGGTACAGTCCAAGGTCAAAGCCTATGGCGCTAAGTTTGGGGAAGAATATGTGCCGATGTTTTCAGGGAAGCCGCTGCAGGACGTGGTATTTCCCCTACGGTTCCCATCTACGCCGCTGTTTGGTTCCACCGATGTGGGAGACGTCAGCTATGTGGCGCCCACTGCTTGGCTGAACGCGGCCTGTTATGCCATAGGAACCTCGGGGCATTCCTGGCAGCTGGCGGCCCAGGGGGGAACCAGCGTGGGGCAGAAGGGGATGCTGGCCGCGGCTCGCGCCATCGCCCATGGAGCGGTGACGGTGCTTGAAAATCCCGCATTGTTGAAAGAAGCTGGCGAGGAACACCAGAAAACCACCGGCGGCGTTTATGTGTGCGCGGTGCCGGATGATGTAAAGCCCCATATTGAGGGAGATTTCTGATAAAACCATCAAAAAGCCGCTCGGAAACTTCCGAGCGGCTTTTTGATGACGGTATCGACAGATGAAATTTAGTCACGGCCTTGGTCAGGCGGGGTATTTTTCTTCGCACAATTTTTGGCACAGGAGGCACAGTCTGTGCCTCCTGTGCAGGAGGGGTGACGGCGGGAATAAAAAAATGCGCCCACCGCCGCCAAAGCAACGATGGCCAGGATGATGACATCAGCCAAAGACATTCCCAATGCCCTCCTTTTTCAGTGAATAAAAAGCCTACCCAGCTGGAACACCAAAAAAGCCATGACCCAGGCGACGCCGGTTTGGAAAATCGCTACGGCCAGCGCGTGCCAACCGCTGCCCATTTCCCGCTTTACGGCGCCGATTGCGGCCACACAGGGGGTGTACAGCAAGGTGAAAACCAGGAATGCGGCGGCGGCCAAGGGGGTAAACAGGCCCGCAAGAGCCTGTGGCAGGGTGGCGATACTGGTCCCGGTTAAAACTGCCAGCGTGCTGACCACTGCCTCTTTTGCAGTGAAGCCGGTGATCAAAGCGGTGGAAATCCGCCAGTCGCTAAAGCCAAGAGGCATAAAAGCCGGCGCAATAAAGCGGCCGATATCGGCCAGCATACTTTGGGTACTGGAATCCACGACATTGAGCCGGGCGTCAAAGGTCTGCAAAAACCAGATGACCAGCGTTGCAAGAAAAATGACGGTAAAGGCCCGGACAACAAAATCCTTAGCTTTGTCATAGATCAACCGCAGCACGCTTTTGGAACTGGGCAGCCGGTAATTCGGCAGTTCCATGACAAAAGGAACCGGCTGGCCTTTAAAAAGAGTATGCTTAAAAATTAATCCGCACAAAATGGCGGTGAGGATCCCCAGTACATACAGTAAAATCATAACCAGCGCCGCCTGATCGGGGAAGAAGGCAGCAGAAAACACCGCATAGATCGGTAGCTTGGCGCTGCAGGACATGAAGGGAGTTAGGAGGATGGTCATTTTGCGATCCCGTTCGCTGGACAAGGTGCGGGTGGCCATAATGGCCGGCACGCTGCAGCCAAACCCGATGAGCATGGGCACAAAGCTGCGGCCAGACAGCCCGATTTTTCGCAGCAACTTATCCATGACAAAGGCGATCCGGGCCATGTAGCCGCTGTCCTCTAAAATAGAGAGGAAGAAAAACAGCACTACGATAATGGGTAAAAAGGACAACACGCTGCCGACACCGGCAAATACGCCGTCGATCACCAGGCTGTGGACCACGGGATTGATCCCGTAAGCGGCCAGGGCGCTGTCCACCAGACCGGTGATTGCGTCGATCCCCAAGGACAGCCAATTACTGAGCAGCGGGCCGATAACCCCAAAGGTCAGCCAGAAGATGAGCATCATAATCCCGAGGAAAATGGGAAGGGCGAAATATTTGTGGGTCAGCACGCTGTCGATTTTAACGCTGCGGGCGCTTTCCTTGCTCTGGTGCCCTTTGACCACCGATTCGGCGCAGACTTCTTCAATAAACGTATAGCGCATATCCGCAAGGGCCGCCTCCCGGTCGGTGCCAAGCTCTTTTTCCATTTCGTCAACGCTGTGTTCGATCATGTCCAGCTCATTTTCCGAAAGCTTGAGGGCCTGACGGATGATCTGGTCGCCCTCCACCAGTTTGGTTGCCGCAAAACGGGAAGGGATATTCATGCGCTGGGCATGGTCCTCCACCAGATGGGCCACCGCATGGATGGAGCGGTGCACCGGCCCGGAGCAAAAGTCCATCCGATTGGGCTTTTGGCGGCTGGCGGCGATCTCCAGTGCGGTGTCGATTAGCTCGGCGACGCCTTCGTTTTTGCTGGCAGAGATGGGTACCACCGGCACCCCCAGCGCCTCCTGCATCTTACGGATTTTGATGGTGCCGCCGTTGGCCCGTACCTCATCCATCATGTTCAGCGCAATGACCATGGGGATGTTCAGCTCAATTAGTTGCAGGCTCAGATACAGGTTCCGTTCAATATTGGTGGCGTCCACAATATTGATGATGCCGTCCGGATGGGAATTGATCAAAAAGTCCCGGGTCACAATTTCCTCGCTGGTGTAAGGGGACAACGAGTAAATGCCGGGGAGGTCCACAACAATGGTGCCTTTATGCCCGCGGATTTCCCCATCCTTGCGCTCAACGGTGACGCCGGGGAAGTTGCCCACATGCTGATTGGAACCGGTGAGCTGGTTAAAAAGGGTGGTCTTGCCGCAGTTTTGATTGCCCGCAAGCGCAAAGGTCATGCCGGTTCCTCCTCGATTTCGATTTTTTTCGCATCGTCCAGCCGAATGGTCAGCTCATAGCTGCGGACATGCAGCTCGATGGGATCCCCCATGGGCGCGACCTTTCGGATCATCAGTTTGGTGTGGGGCGTAAGCCCCATATCCAGCAACCGGCGGCGCAGGGCGCCTTCGCCGCCAACGGTGAGGATACGCCCTTCCTTTCCAATTGGAAGCTGATCCAATGTCATTCAAAAAACCTCCCCAACGGCTAAAAGTCAAAAAAGTTAACCAGTGCAAACTTATCCTAACATAACATATCATATGGGATAACCAATGTCAAGATTAGGCAGTGTCCGGGCCCAGACAGCGCCGTGGCAGCCCAGCGGATCCATCTAGCTTTCGCGTTTGGAGCCGCTCAAAAAGTTGGCGATTTAAATTTTTCAGAAAAGGGTTGACAAATGGGAACGTACGTTGTATAGTTAGTTACACAAGTAGTTAACCATGCAACGAGAAAGGGTGTGAATCGTGCGATTTAATTTTGAAAGCGATACCCCTATTTACATGCAGGTTGCCGAGCAGATCGAGGACGCAGTCCTGTCTGGCGCATTTGGCGAAGAGACACAGATCCCGTCCACCACAGAAATCTCTGTAACCTACAAAATCAATCCCGCAACGGTGCTTAAAGGGATGGCCCTGCTGGCTGAGGCAGAGATCCTGTACAAAAAAAGAGGAGTGGGTATGTTCGTGAGCAAGGGAGCGGCTGGAACAATTTTAAAGCAGCGAAAAGAGGCGTTCTACAAAGGGTATATTGTCCGCCTGCTGGAAGAGGCACAGAAGCTTCATATTTCACAGCAGGAGATCGTCAAGATGATTGAGGAGGGAAAAGCAGATGCATAACAGCATTGAGGCGAAAGGGTTAACCGTGCAGTTTGGAACGGTTACTGCCTTAGATCAAGTAGACATTTCCTTTGGGGAAAACCGTATTTACGGCCTGCTGGGCCGTAATGGCGCCGGAAAGTCCACACTTTTAAACGTGATGGGCAACCGGTTGTATCCCACCCAGGGGTCGGTTTCTATCGACGGGGAACCAGGAGCCGAAAACGACAAAGCACAAGGAAAAATCTATTATATGGGCGAGAAGAACGTTTGCCCCGATGGGACGACTGTGCGGCAGTTGTTCCGCTGGAGCCGGGACTTCTATCCCGCATTTGATATGGAATATGCCAACCAGCTGGCAGCACAGTTTGGCCTAAATACGAAAAAGAAGTTGAAGGGCCTTTCCACCGGCTATCTGACCATTGCAAAGTTGATCGCGGCGCTGGCCTCCAACGCGTCCTACGTATTTTTCGACGAGCCGGTGCTGGGGTTGGATGCAAACCATCGGGAGATGTTTTACCGGGAATTGATCCACCGCTATAGCGAACGGCCAAGCACCATCATCATCTCCACCCATCTAATTGAAGAGATCGCGGACATTGTGGAGCAGGTTGTAATCATCAAAGAGGGAAAAATTCTATTGGACCGGCCTGCCGAAGAGGTCAAACGGATGGGGTACATGGTGTCGGGCAAAGCGTCGGAGGTGGACGCATTCTGTGCCGGCAAACAGATTCTGGGCGAGGATCAGCTAGGGGGATTAAAGAGCGTCTGCCTGCTGGGCGAGCCGGAAAATGTACCGGCGACGCTGGAAATCGCCGCACTAGATCTGCAGAAGCTGTTTGTACAGCTGACCAACGCATAAGGGGGAGGGTAAAAGATGAAAATCGGAAAAATGTTCAAATGGTATTGGCAGAATACCTATTGGGGGCTGATCGGGTTTTATGGCGCGATGCTGGCCTTGATGCTGCTGGGATTTACAATTATAGTGTTCAGCGGCGGCGGGGATGTAACCATGAATGGTTTTTCATGTTCTTCGGAAGTGATGCTACTGGTAATGGGGATCATCTTTTTTTCAGCGGGGACGCGGTTCGGATTATCCAACGGCGTTTCTCGCAAGACGGTTTTTTGCGGAATGGCGCTCTTCATGCTGACGTTTTCGGCAGGAACGGCCGTGATCAATGTACTGGGCGAATGGACCGGACGGGCGATGGGCTTGGGAACGGTTGGCATTGCAGAAATTATCTACCCCTGGATCGACAATTTCGTAGGGCGGCTGGGCATTGTTCTTAGCCGGGTTATTGGCGGCTGGGCGATGGGTCTGCTCGGTTATTTTATCGGCGGCGCCTACTACCGCATGAATAAAATCTGGAAGATCATCGTGTCCATCACCGTTCCTGCTTTGCTGGTATTTGGACTGCCGCTTTTGGTGGTCGCTGCGCCGAGCAGCGTGACCACGGCGGTGGGAAAGTTTTTCCCTTCCACCATCGATTGGCTGGCACAGTCCCCTTATAATTTAACGCTCCTGTGGTTGGGCGGCGCAATTCTTTGCGGGATATTCTCCTGGCTGTTGATTCGCCGGGCACCGGTTAAAATTGCAGGATAACGCAAAAATCCCCGGCGAAAGCCGGGGATTTTTCGATTGAAGGTTGCGCCAAAAACCAAAGGAAAGCCGCATGACACAGCATTGTGTCAGCAGTTTAGTAAAGGTCAAACGGCGCCTACCGAGGCGCGTCGGAACCAACAATGGCCGTATGGGAGTTGCTTATTGCAGATTTTTCCACAGAGCCCGCAGTAGGAGGACAGGACCGGCAAAAACACAGAGAATCAATACGGCGGGGTAAAAAAGGAGCCGCTCCGGCCGCCATCCCCGCCGCAGAAGGTAGGTAACACAAAAAGGCCATCCGACCGGGATACCCGCCACAAGAAGGGCGGCGAGGATCGTCAAAAGGAAGAGGGGGAGCGTATGGATAAGTGTGGCGGTGTAAAAGCTATATCCGGCCCAAAGGGCGGCCAACAGGCAACATATGATGCAAATATACCGCAGCTGCCGGCGGTTTTGCGTTCTTTTTAAAAGCAGTTTTTCCTGCTGCCGATGTGCGTCGATTTGCATCACTTCCCCCGGATAGTTTCAATTATTATACCCTATAAGTTCCAACCCGTCAACCCTGAAAGTTTATGTTAAATCAACTCTATGGGGGTTAAAATAACATAAATGGGAAATGGGGGCGAGAAGGATGGAGCCAAATTATGCAGAAATTGGCGCTAGAATACGGGCGCAGCGGGAGTTCTTGGGGCTTTCGCGGGAAACGTTTGCGGAACAAATTGGAATAACGCCCAAATTTTGTTCGGATATCGAGCTGGGCCTGAAGGGAATGTCCCTACCGACCTTATGCCGCATTTCCAGATCAATCCATCTTTCCACTGATTTCCTTTTGTTCGGCGAAGAGCCAGGAGAAGCGTCAGGCAGCATCGCGTTGATGCTGTCCCAGTGCAGCGACCGGCGGCGAAAATACGCCGAGGAGATTTTGAAAATTTTTTTGCTGGCAGAGGAGAAATAAAAACGTTGGAGCACACAATAAGAAAGGGGACCTGTCTTTTGCAGGTCCCCTTTCTTATTGTGTTAGATCAATCCGATTGGGCGGCCCGGTCCGAATAATGGTGGGCCTGCTCCAGCATCATATCCTTCACCTTCATCAGGCGGATTTGGGTGCTTCGTTCGTTTTCATCCAGCTTCATGGTAATGTACTTAATGTTGGTTTGCAGTTCGGGAATCATGACATGCTCCAGCGCGTTTACCCGCCGCCGGGTCTTTTCGATCTCGGAGGCCATCAGCTGGCAGGATTTTTCGATCTCCGCCAGTTTCAGCATATCGGGCAATACCTCAGATAGAGAAAGTACCGCATCGTCCAGATCGGCGGAGGTGAAAGCGAAACCGTAGGAATAAATGTCGTTTAAGTCGGCGGTCCGGGTTTTGTACTCAAACACCGGGATCTCGACACTCATAACATTTCGGTCAGACGCCTCCAGAAAAACCTCCTGCTTCGGCGCCATCAGCGCCACGTCCAGAACCTGCGCGTCGGTAGCGGCGCGAGCCAACAAAAAGTTTTTGTTGGCGGCGTTGATGCCAGCCTCCACCTTTTCACGCAGGGCTTTGTTCAGCCGGACCATATCCAAAAACTGACGCATCAGCTCGTCCCGCTTATCTTTTAGCAGCTTGTGGCCGCGCATGGCGGTGGACAGCTTTTTCTTTAGGCGGGTCAGTTCCATACGAGTTGGATTTACCTGTGTGTTTGCCAAGAAAATCCCCCTCTCTTATTTGCCATAATATTCGTCGAGGAATTCGTCCTTGATTCGCTTGAGTTCTGCCCGCGGCAGGATGGACAACAGCTTCCAGCCGATGGCCAGCGTTTCTTCAATGTCCCGGTTGGTTTCATAGCCTTGGGAGACGTACTCCGCCTCAAACGCATCGGCAAACTGGGCGTACAGCTTGTCAATATCGGTCAGGGCCGCTTCGCCTAAGACCACCATCAGTTCCTTCGCGTCCTTTCCGCGGGCGTAAGCCGCGAACAGCTGGTTCATAGTATTGGCGTGGTCGGCGCGGGTTTTCCCCTCGCCGATGCCCTTATCCTTCAGACGGCTCAGGCTGGGCAGCACGTCGATAGGTGGGGTGACGCCTTTACGGTACAGCTCACGGCTTAAAATGATCTGCCCCTCGGTGATGTAGCCGGTCAGGTCGGGGATAGGGTGGGTCTTGTCGTCCTCAGGCATGGTCAGAATCGGGATCATGGTGATAGAACCGTTTTTGCCCTTCTGCCGTCCGGCCCGTTCATACAGGCTCGCCAGGTCGGTATACATGTAACCGGGATAACCGCGGCGGCCGGGAACCTCTTTCCGCGCAGCGGAAACCTCGCGCAGAGAGTCTGCATAGTTGGTAATATCCGTGAGGATAACCAGCACATGCATGTTTTTTTCGAACGCCAGATATTCCGCAGCGGTCAACGCCATACGTGGGGTGGCGATACGCTCGACAGCCGGGTCGTTCGCCAGATTGACAAACAAAACGGTACGGTCGATAGCACCGGTTTCTTTAAAGCTTTCGATAAAGAAGTTCGCTTCCTCAAAGGTGATACCCATAGCAGCGAACACGACGGCGAAAGGCTCAGTGGTGCCGCGCACCTTTGCCTGCCGGGCGATCTGCGCCGCCAGGTTAGCATGGGGCAGACCGGAAGCGGAGAAGATCGGCAGCTTTTGGCCGCGAACCAGCGTGTTCAGCCCGTCAATGGCGGAAACGCCGGTCTGGATGAACTCCTGCGGGTAGTTCCGGGCGGCCGGGTTGATGGGCAGGCCGTTGATGTCCATGCGCTTTTCCGGCAGGATTTCCGGGCCCCCATCGATGGGGCGGCCTAGACCGTCGAATACGCGGCTGAGCATGTCCTCGGAAACGCCCAGCTCCATAGGACGGCCCAAGAAGCGGACCTTGCTGTTGGACAGGTTGATACCGGTGGAGTTCTCAAACAGCTGGACCAGGGCGTTGCCGCCGTCGATCTCCAGCACCTTGCAACGGCGTTTCTCGCCGGAAGCAAGTTCGATCTCGCCCAGTTCGTTATAGGTGACGTTTTCCACGCCCCGCACCAGCATCAGAGGACCTGCCACCTCTTGAATGGTTCTGTATTCCTTTGGCATTAGAAGTCCTCCTTCTTCTGGGAAAGTTCTTCAATTTCTTTGTTCATTTCCAGTACGATGGCGTCAAATTCTTTGGCGATCTCGTCCTCTGGCATGTATTTAAAGCGGCCGATCCTCTCCCGGATGGACAGCTTTACCAGATCCTCGATGCTGATACCCGCTTTCAAGGCGTTGACAGTGGACTGATAGAATACCAATACCAGCTTCATCATGGCGTACTGTTTTTCCAAAGAAGTATAGGTGTCGATTTCATGGAACGCGTCCTGATGCAAAAAGTCCTCCCGAATGGAGCGAGCGGCCTCCAGCTTCAGGCGGTCGGCGGGGGACAGGGCGTCCATACCGACCAGCTTCACGATCTCGTCCAACTCGGCCTCTTCCTGCAACAGGCGCATCAGCTGCTGCTTGAGCCCGGCCCAGTCCTCATGGACGTTGCCGTTGAACCATTTGGCGGTGCTGTCGGCATACAGCGAGTAGCTGGTCAGCCAGTTGATCGCCGGGAAGTGGCGGGCGTAAGCCAGCGCCGAATCTAGGCTCCAAAACACCTTTACGATCCGCAGGGTCGCCTGGGCGACCGGCTCGGAGATGTCACCGCCAGGGGGCGATACGGCGCCGATGACACTCAGAGCGCCTTCACGGCCCTGCTGCCCCAGCGCGACCACCCGGCCGGCGCGCTCATAGAACTGCGCCAAGCGGCTGCCCAGGTAGGCGGGATAGCCTTCCTCGCCGGGCATTTCTTCCAAACGGCCAGACATCTCGCGCAGCGCTTCCGCCCAGCGGGAGGTGGAGTCGGCCATCAGCGCCACCGAGTAACCCATGTCACGGAAATATTCAGCGATGGTGATACCGGTGTAGATAGACGCCTCACGGGCCGCAACGGGCATATCAGAAGTGTTGGCGATCAAAACGGTCCGTTCCATCAAAGAATAGCCGGTTTTGGGGTCCTTCAATTCAGGAAATTCATTTAAAACGTCGGTCATTTCGTTGCCGCGCTCGCCGCAGCCGATGTAGACGACAATGTCCGCCTCCGCCCATTTGGCCAGCTGATGCTGCACCACAGTCTTGCCGGATCCGAAGGGGCCGGGAACCGCTGCCACGCCGCCTTTGGCGATGGGGAACAGGGTGTCGATGACCCGCTGGCCGGTGACCAGGGGCATGTCGGGCGGAAGTTTTTCCTTATAAGGGCGGCCTTTTCGCACCGGCCAGCTCTGCATCAGGGTCAGGGCCGACTCGCCGCCATTTTCGTTTTCTACCGACGCCACAGCCTGGGTGATGGTAAAATCGCCCTCTTCAATGGACTGAACGGTGCCGATGATGCCGTTGGGCACCATGATTTTATGGGAGACGATCTTGGTTTCCTGCACAGTACCGATGATATCGCCGCCAACTACCCGGTCGCCCGCCTTGACACAGGGGGTGAAATGCCAGATTTTTTCGCGGCTTAAAGAGGGAACCTCTACACCGCGCTGCAAATTGTTCCCGGAAACCTCCATGATGGTTTCCAGCGGGCGCTGGATGCCGTCGAAGATGCTACCGATCAGACCGGGGCCCAGTTCAACGCTCAAAGGGGCGCCGGTGGACTCTACAGGTTCGCCGGGGCCTAAGCCAGAGGTCTCTTCATAAACCTGTACCGACGCCTGATCGCCATGGATCTCGATGATCTCACCGATCAGGCGCTGGTCGCTGACACGGCAAACGTCGTACATGTTTGCGTCGCGCATTCCTTGTGCGATGACCAGAGGACCGGCAACTTTTTTAATGGTACCTTTGCTCATGTATTTTCACCTGCTTCTTTTGTTAGTTATCATTGCCAAAAATGATGTCGGAGCCAACGGCCTGCTCCACCGAGCGTTTCACGCCGGCGATTCCCCTGCCCGTATTGCCGGACACGCCGGGAATCAGGATAATGGCAGGCAGCTGCTGGGAGCGGTAACGGGCCAGCTCCTCATCAATCTCGGCAGCCAGTGCCTCCGTGATATAAATGACCGCGTAGTTTCCTTCCGCCAGGCGCCGCAGCGTCCGGACCGCATCGGTCGGGTCGTAGACAGGGTAGGTATCCAGACCCAGTGCGGCAAACCCATAAATGCTGTCGCGGTCGCCTAAAACTGCAATCTTATACATACATTTCCCTTAACCTTTCCCGAATCGCATCGTCCGAAAGCCCGTTTCGTTTGCCGGAGAGAAGAATACGGACGGTTTTGATCTCGTTTTCCCTCGCTAGCAGCCAGGCGGCAAGGGGTCCAATGGTATTGGTCGCATATTTCTGAGGCTGGATCATCTCGATCAGCCGGTTGTCACACCAGCGCTCAAACGCGGAAGCGGATTGGCTTAAAGCCTCCGCCGCGCCCTCATAGCAGGTACGGCCCAAATAGTCACCGATCGCGCCGACCGGTTCCACAGCGGCAGCAGCCAGCTGGGAAACGTCCAGGGTGTCGCAGGGGGCCAGCGCCCGCCGCAGGAAATCCAGGGATTTTCCGGTTTTTTGGCAACGGACAGCGGTTTTGATATTGGCAGTAGCCACCGTATGTTCGGCGTAAAATGCCAGCAACGGATCATCGGCGGCTTTGCCAGCGGCGAGGATCGCCTCCAGCGCGGAGCGGTCGATGATTACATCGCAAAGCTGCCCGTCGCCGGTTTCCCGCAGGGCGCTCCAAGCTTCTTCCGCAGCGTCGCCCATCTGC
Organism: Oscillospiraceae bacterium; assembly: GCA_028692035.1. Lineage (GTDB taxonomy): Bacteria > Bacillota > Clostridia > Oscillospirales > Ruminococcaceae > UBA3818. The sequence goes on along the minus strand of JAQUYD010000003.1, from coordinate 33,348 downwards.
TCGGGGAGAGCGGAAAAATCATGAGCTTCCGCCGCCTGCCGGAACACCAATGGGTCGATGGTTCCATTGGGATTGTAGATATCCGCCCCATGGGAAGGCGCGTAGCTTTCCTTAATCGCGGCTTTCAGGTTGTGATAGTCGTTGGCGTACAAAAACACGTCGAACACATGCATATCCTCGACCAGTTCCCGCAGCTGCTCCCAGGTTTTGTTTCGTTCGCCTTCCAGCAGGGATTCGGGCGTTTGACCGGCAGAGCCGTTGCCCCAGCCCTTTTCGTTTAGCATACGGATACATTCATCATGCGTTTTACAGGCCATCAGCTGCTCCAAGGTGGAAGAGCCAAAGCATGAAAGCTCCTTGGCGCGGATGCGGGCTACCGCATAGATATAATCGGGTTTCGCCATCATCCAACCTCCTTACTGGAACAAAAATTCTTGAACCTTATCCTGCAAAGCCTCCTGGCTGGAATAAAACAAAGCTTCAAACGAACAGTTTTCCTCGATCCCATCATAATCCAACACAAAGCCGCCGTTGATGGGGCGGGTTTCGCCGGACAGGGAAAGGGCGGCGCCGGGGATCGCTTCCACGGCGGCCTTCAGCCGTGCGTCAAAGTCCTTGGGTGCACGGGCTAAGTCCCGATCATTTAAGATCAGTTTGCCCTGCTGGGGAAGTGCAAATTTACCGGCCATTTTAAAAATCAGGCTGAAATAGGCGTCTCCGTCCAGGGCCAACAAGGATTCCTGGGCGGCCTGGATGGTTTCGGAGATAATTTGCTGTTTGGCGGCCAGCAGGATCTGGCGCTTTTTTAACGCCGCACCGGATTGGGCATGGGCGGCGATCGCCGCCGCTTGCGCCTGGGTTTCCTCCGACTGCTGCTGGGCTTGCGCCTCCCGCTGTGCCTTTGCCGACGCCAGGATCTTAGCCGCTTCTTCCTCTGCCGTGGTCCTAGCCTTTTGGGCGCTGGCCTTGGCATCGTCGATGATTTGGGTGGTGATTTTCTCTAATCCTGTCATATGCCGGCTCTCCTTATTATCATATTGGGAATCTGCTTCATAAGGCAAGCCGATTAGATGTTCAGGCCGCCGATGCCGGTGATGGATAGAATGGAAACCAGCAGCGCCAGAATCGCGTAGGTTTCTACCATCGCGGCAAAGATGATAGCTTTACCGGACTGGTCGGGGCGCTTGGAAACCAAGGAGATGCCGGATACGGCGGACTTTGCCTGTTTTAACGCAGACCAGTAGCCGACGAAAGCCATGGGCAGGCAGCCGGCCAGATACAGCAGACCTTTGGCAATGCTGATGTCGGCGGATCCGCCGAGAACGCCGATCTGAGACAAGGTGATAAAGGCGATCAGCAAGCCGTAAATGCCCTGTGTGCCAGGCAACAGCTGTAGAATCAGGACCTTACCGAATTTAGAAGGGTCGTCGGTGCAGACGCCGGCGGCAGCCTCGCCGCCCATGCCAACGCCGATGGCGGAGCCGATACCGGACATCAGAGCGGCCAGAACCGCACCAAACAAAGCAAATACAATACCGAGATTATCCATTATAAGTTTCCTCCTTGATGTTGTAATATTTTGTATGAGCGGCAAACGGCTGGAATTGCCTTCCACCACCCTCATAAAACTTACCAAAAAACTCAACGAACTGTAACCGGTTGGTGTGCACATAAGCGCCCAACAGGTTGATGGCCAGGTTTAGGGTGTGCCCAACCAGGAAAATTAGAATAAACACGATGGCGCCGCCAATGCCGCCGCCCATCATGCTGCCCATGGAGTTGATGACCGTGGCGATTACGCCGGTGGCCAGCCCCAGAGCAAGCAGGCGGGAGTAGGAGAGCACGTCGGACAGATAGCTAGTCACGCCGTATAGCCCATAGGCGCCCTTTAAAATCCGTTTAACCGGATTGCGGGATTCCCGGCCGGCGGTGAGAATGATCCCCACCGCGCCAACGCCTGCCGCAATGATGCCAGCGGTGCCGACGGTGCCGGGCAGGATAAAGTTCAGCTGTAAAATACTGGGCAGCATTTCGGTGGAAAGGCCGAAAACAATCAGCCCAATCAGCAGCATATACCAAAATCCCACGTCGTACAAAATATCCAGCCAGGCTTTCTGCTTGGCGTATTGGTAGGCTTTCATGGCCAGGCCGGTGAACAAATGGATTAAGCCCATGAGCATGGAGAAAACCAGCATCCGCATGGGCTCCTTGACCGGCTCAAACCAGATCGGCCCCAAAGCGATATCCGGCCGGCCAAAGAAGGTGGTCGCCACCACGCCCACCAAGTCGCCGAAAAAGCTGCCGAACATAAAGCCCCAAAAAGCGGTGGAAAGGCCACAATAAAAGAACATTTGCAGGGTTTTACGCATACCGCCTTCCATGTTTTTGAATTTTAACAGTGCAAAGCCGCAACCAAAGACCATCAAAAGGCCATAAGCCGCGTCAGACAGCATGAGCCCAAACAGCACATAGTAAAAGATCGACATGATCGAGCAGGGATCCACCTCGCCCCGGCCCGGCAGGCCAAAAGATTCCAGCACGCCCTCTACCGGCGCCGAGAACGGGTTGTTCTGCAGCATAACCGGCGCGTCGCCGGCCGGGTCGCAGTCGCCCAGATCCACCGATAGGTCAAAGCGCTTTTCCAGTTCACGTTTCAATCCGTCAGCCTTTTTGGCCGGGATGTACCCGGTGAGGACGAACGCCCGTTTTGACTGGGCCAGCTCACCGATGATCTCATATTTTTCCGAGCGCATGGCAAAGTAGTCGATGGAAAACTGAATATCCGCCCGCTGACCGGCAAAGGAAGAGATCTTCTGCTGTGCCTGCTCGATCTCGGCCTGCGCCTGGGCGATGCGGTCCGCCAGTTCCTGCTTGCGCTGTACCGGAGAGTGCTTTGTGGGGTTGGAAGGCTGCGCAAAGCCGATGGCGCGTAGCGCTTCTTCCACCTGGCTAGCGCCGTCCTTATGGCAGAGGGCAAACACACAGGTCTGGTTCTGCGAAGAACTGATCACCTCCACATGGATGGGGGGAAGCTGTGGATTCTGCTGGGACAATCCGGTCAGAATGGATTCCAGATCCATGCCGCCCGGCAGGGTGCCGATAAAGGCGCTGGTGCAGCCCGTGCCCTTGAAACGCATGGAAAAATCCAACCCAAGCCAGGGCTGCAGCGCTTCAAGCTGGCCTTCCAGCTTGAGGATTTCCGATTTGTTTTCCGAGATGGAGCGGGACAGCGCCGTAATCTGATAGACCGTTTCCATAACCGTATTGTACTTTTGGGCAAAGGCGTCATAGTCCTCGCCGGTTTTTAACTCCCGCCCCTCCAATGAGGCAAACAAGGATTTTTTCTCCGGCGCATATTGGTCCAGGACCTCCAGTGCAGCCGTGGCCGCGGCCATGTTCTTTTGGAAAACAGAGCGATTGGCAGAGGTATCGGTGTGGGAAAACACGCTGTCCTCCGGTAAAACCGAATCCACCTCTACCGCGCCGCGCCGCTGCAACAGCTCCAGTACCGGTTTGCGGTCTTTTTTCAATGCACAGATGCTGATACGCTTCATCTGCAGTACCGCCATAGTATAAGAGGCCTCCTTTCTGGATAATCGTGTGAGCTAAATCAATTCGGATAGGATCATCCGGATGGCTTCTTCCTTTTTGGCGGCGGCGCCGGCCCGCATCGTCTGGATCTCAGACTCCGCCTGGACTGCCGCCTGCGCCAGCGATTCCTCCGCCTGCAGGCGTGCCCGTTGTAAAATTTGCTGGCCGTCTGCGCGGATGCTGGCGGTCATCTCACCGGTCTCTTTTTCGGCCAGGCTGCGGGCCTGCGCCAAAATTGTGGCACATTCCGCAGCCATTTGCTGTTCGATCTGATCCGCTTTCTGTTCCGCGTCGCGGATTGCCTGAATTGTATCCTGTCCCATTTTATCACCACCGATCCAGAATAAATTAAAAATCAGAGATGTTCTTTATCTTACGGGGCTTCCCCCAGAAAAGAGCTTTCAAATATCTCCACCTTAGCATTTTACAGGAGATGAGCCAAAAAAACAATAAAATCCATGCTAAAATTGGGCAAGAGAGGCATTTTCGGAAGAGTAACAGCAAAAGCCCCCTCTTTTTTGTAGGAAACGTATAATTGTTAAAAAATGCACGGGAAAAACTGTTAAAATGAAAACAAATTCATCACTTTTTCAGTCCAACGCAGCTTTTTTTCCGTATAGGGCGGATACCGGAGCGGAAGTTCCCATCCTCCCAGCCGTCGGTAACACCCCTGGCGGTGGGAAAAGGTCCAAAACCCGTATTGGCCGTGGCTTTCCCCCATGCCGCTTTGGCCGATGCCGCCAAAGGGAAGGCGGGGAGAGGCTAGGTGCAGGATTGTGTCGTTGATACAGCAGCCACCGTAGCCAAAAGAATGGCGCAGGGCCGCGACCGCTTTTTTATCCCGGGCGAAAAAGTAGGCTGCCAGCGGATTTGGGTGGCGCAGGACGATCCCAACTGCCTGCTCCAATGAATCAAAGGGCAGAACCGGCAGGATGGGGCCGAAGATCTCTTCTTGCATCAGCGGGTCGTCCAGGTCAGGCTCATCCACCAGAGTGGGGGACAGGCGCAGGGACGGGGCATCCGTTTCCCGGCCGAATAGGATCTTGCGGCCATCCAAAAGGCCCAACAGCCGCTGGTAATGGGCTTTGTTGATAATATGCCCGTAATCGGGGCTGGCCAGCGGGTTGACGCCGAGGAATTCTTCCAGTGCGGCCCGGCACTGGCGGACAAACGCTTCTTTGACCGACCGGTGGACCAGCACATAGTCCGGCGCCACACAGGTCTGCCCACAGTTGAGGATTTTTCCCCACATGATCCGCCGGGCCGCCGCCCGAAGATCAGCGGAAGCGTCCACGATACAGGGGCTTTTCCCGCCCAATTCCAAAGTGACCGGCGTCAGGTTTTTTGCGGCGGCGGCCAGCACCTTTTTACCCACTGCGCCGCTGCCGGTGAAAAAGATCTTGTCAAAGGGCAGAGCGGTCAGGGCCGCGGCAGTATCCGCCTCGCCCAGGCAGACCGAGACATATTCTGGAGAAAAAACCTCCTCCAACAGCGCGCAGATGGCTAGGGCCGTTTGACCCGCCAGCTCGGAGGGCTTAACCACCGCGCAGTTTCCCGCCGCCAGCGCGCTGACCAGCGGAGAAAGGCACAACTGGAACGGGTAATTCCAGGGCGCCAGGATCAACACACATCCATAAGGGGCCGGGCTGATCTGCTGGGTCCCCGGCCAAAGGGACAAGGAGGCGGGCGCTTTTTTGGCGCGGGTCCATTTTTTTAAATTCCGGCGGGCATAACGCAGTTCCCCCAGAACAATGGCGATTTCAGTGGTGTACGCCTCCTGCCGGGATTTTCCCAAATCCGCCGCCAACGCGGCTTCAATTTGTTCCCGCCGGCTTTGGATCGCGCCCTCCAACAGGGCCAGGACCGTTTCCCGGTAATCCGGCGGCAAGGTCGCGCCACTTGCGAAAAAAGCCTGTTGGCTTTGTAAAATCGATTGATAGTTCATGATCCGCTCCTTATGATCCAACAGCAAATCCAATTGGCCACTGCTGGTTTCTCTTTTCAGAATCGACCGTCAAAAAACAGAAAGTCTCTCTCATACAGGCAAAACAGCTCCGCGTGGTTATAGGATCATTTTGAATTTATCCCCCACCACATACTGGACGCAGCGGCAGCCGGGCGTTCCGTTCTGGTCGCTTAATTCGCTGTTGATGAGCAGCAGCGGGTAATCCTTTTGCAAAGACAGGTAGTGGGACATTTCGTAGGAGGCGAAGGTGACCTCAAGGGAGATGCGGGATTTCGTAAACCAAATCCCGTAGTTTTCTCGCAGCAGGCCCAGCATCGAACAGTGATTTAGATCCTCATCCAGCAAAAAAGAAAACGTTTCAGGAAAATGGGAGATTTCCAGCTCGACAGGTACGCCATCAGTATAGCGAATGCGCTCAATGGCGATGATTTTCGCCTCGGGGCGCAGGTCTAAAAAAGCAACGTCCTCCTCTGTCGGATCCTTGATGACCGATTTGATGACCTTGGCGTCCGGCTGGCAACCGATTTCACGGCACATATCAGAAAAGCTGCGAGCGGGGATGATGTGGTGGTTATACTTTTTTTTGCTGACAAAAGTCCCTTTGCCCTGTTGGCGCAGCAGCAGATTTTCCTTTTCCAGTTGCTGTAGGGCGCCCCGCACGGTATTGCGGCTGACATGGTATAGGTCGCACAGTTCCAGCTCAGTGGGGAGCTTTTGCCCTTGTTTGTATTGGCCGGCATGAATTTCCTCTTTGAGAAGCTCCGCCAATTGTTGGTACAACGGAAGTTCTCCGCCGAAAGGAATCCCCATGTTTTTACCCCCTTTTCCCGATATGGTATTCTAGAACAATACAAAAGGTTCCATCGAACCGGATGGAACCTTTTGTTCGGTTTAAATGGTACTTTTAGTATACCACAAAACCCTGCCAAAAAAAAGAAGAAGCGCCGGTTTTCCGGCGCTTTCTGATCGAATCTAATGTTCGCGAAATCCTTTGCCAATGATTTCGCTGGAGTTTGTAATCATAATAAACGAGTGGGGATCCACCTGGCGGGCATAGCTGCGCAGCGCCACAGCCTGGTGCCGGCGGGTGGCTGTGAGGATGATATAGCGTTTTGCGTGGCTATAGGATCCTTCTGCCAGCTCGATGGTCGCACCGCGCTTGAGGGTTTCATTGATATATTTGGCGATGGGTTCCGGGTTGCTGGTGATGATGGTAAAAAATTTGGACAGGTTGATCGATTCAATGACCATGTCGACCACCAGCGTTTTCAGGACCAGACCCATGATGGAAAACAGCCCGGTCTGCATACCAAAGACAAAACAGGCGGTGATGACAATCACACAGTCGCTGATAAAGAGTGCTTTGCCGATATCGACGCTGCTGAATTTTCTGACAATCATGGCAATGATGTCGGTGCCGCCGGTAGAGGCGCCGATGTTAAAAAGGATGGCGGAACCCACGGCGGGAAGGCCCACCGCAAAAAAAAGCTCCAGCAGCGGCTCGCTGGTAAAGGGGGCGTTCATTGGCTGAATCCGCTCCAGCACCCAGACGATGCCGGACATCAGCATACTGGAATAGGCGGTTTTAACGCCAAAGCCCTTCCCAAAAATCAAAAAGCCCAGCAAAAGGAGCAGCATATTGATCAGCAGGTTGATTGTACCGGTCGAAAGATCTGGGATCAATCTGCCGAGGATGATGGAAATGCCGGAAACGCCGCCGGTTGAAAAGTGGTTGGGCATTTTAAAATAGTACAGGCCGATGGCCACAAGGATGGTGCCGCCTGTCATCAACAGAAAATCACGCAGCTTTCGGTTCATAAAAAAGATCCTCCCTCAAAACAGGATTCGTTTGGTACCAGTATAAAAAATATTTTCACATAAAACAATCACTTTTATAAAGTATTTTTGGATTTTATTGCAAAAAATGCCGCAAATCCTGTAAAAGCATATAAAAAAGCGCCCGGCGAAACCGAGCGCTTTTTTATATGCTTGGATTACTGATGGATGATATCGATGATGTGTTTTGCCCAGATCTTGACATCGGAAACGCTCTCATCGGTAACCTTGGACCCGAACAGGCCAGATTTTACCGGGATGAGGTGCGGCTCGTCAACAACATTGATGTTGTTGGAACGGATGATGTCGGACAGTTCTTTGGCAGCCTCTACGCCACCCTTGCTGGTGGAGCTGAAGGCCACGTTTTGACATCTGGCATTGTCCAGATTCCGGCAAAAATCAACCAGCGCTTTTTTCGGTTTCGCAGCGCCGTCGTCAATGCAGACCAGGATCAACTTTTCGTTTTCAACTGGGTAAGCAGGGGGGATCTGATCCGCTTTTACGCGGTATTCGCGGGAGAGCTGTTCCATCAGTTCTTCTGCGACACCCTCTGTCTTAAAGAAGAATACACGCATTTTAAAGTTCATTTTTTGCAACCTCCAATAATTTTCCGTGCTCGCCGCAGTATTTTATACAAATTACGGATAAAACGGCGCATGATCATATTTTACAACAGATAGAATCCTAATTTCAAGTGGCATTTTCCACGATAAGCGTAAATTATTTGTGAACAGAAACACAGAAGGTTTAAAATGAGCCCATTTTTCAGGAAAACCTTTATTTTTCTGTACAGAAAGCGGGGAATCTGCTACAATAGAAACACTGATGAAGCAGAATTTTGTGCAACCGTACAAATTCTGGACAAAGGCGGCGATATCGGCGGCCGGCGTTGATTTTGACAGGAAAGGAACAGGAGAAGCAATGGCAAACGGTAGCAACCTAACCCCTTTGGCCGTTAAGCTGGGAATGCGGTATTATGAAGAACAGAACCTGCTGTTCGGCAGCGTTGGGGGATTTGAATGCGCAGTCCGGGAGCAACCGGACAAAAAAATGATGATGGTCCATGTGGTGGCCAAGCCGGCCTCAGGAGAGGCGACGGGGATGGAAAACCTTTTGGAGCATATGAAAGAGGAACAGGAAGCGGTATCTGCGGCGGTGTACGAAAACTTTACAGCCAGCCTACGGCTGAATACAGCGGTGGCACAGGATCCCCAGCAGTTGGCCGGGGAAATTCTGCGCCAGATTATTGATTTTGCCAGGCAAAGGGCGTACCAACCCTGCTGCAGCGGCTGCGGCCGGACAAAGGACATCCGCCGCTTTTTGCTTGACGGCGGCGCCCGGATGCTTTGCCCGGCCTGCCGGGCGAAAGCGGAGGCGGAACTGACCGACCAGTGGCAGCGCAAAAAATTCTCACATCACAGCCCGCTGAAAGGTTTTATCGTTGTCTTGCTGGTTTTGCTGATCGGCGCGACTGCTTGGATCGGGATCTATACCAGCGGCCATTCGGCCATGCTGGTGGGGGTGGCGATGACCATCCTGAGTTTTTTGGGGTACCAGTATATGGCGGGCCGGATGAAAAAGGGCAGTGTCATTGGCATTCTGCTGGGGATTTTGGTAACGGTTTTCGTCTGCCACAACCTTTGTGTGGCGTTTGAACTGGTGGTGGCCATCGGCCAGCAGCAGGAGATTACCATTACCAGTGCGCTGTTTTTTATCCCGACCTTTTTAAAGGATCCGACCAACCGGGAGGTCTATTTTTTGCAGCTGGGCCTTTCGGTCCTGGCGGCGGCGTTGGCGGCGGCGCCCATGCTTTGGATGGTCCATTATTCCTGGCATCATAAGGAGCGGCTGGAATCCCTGGAGGAGCCAACTGCGTAGTTTATCATCATGGAGGAGGTCTTTTTGTGAAACCCATCGGCATCGACCATTTTGCAAAGTTTTCCTTTTTAAACCATTTAAAGGTCAGCAAAGGGGGTAAGGCGGCATTCTTGGTCAAAAAAGCCAATTTGGAGGAAAACGGCTATGAATCTGACCTGTACCTCTGGCGAGATGGACAGCCGGTCCGGCTGACCGACACCGGCAAGGTCAGCGATTTTTATTGGGTAGGGGAGGAAATTTTCTTTCCTGCTATCCGGAAAAAAGCGGATCAGGAATATTTGGAGAAGGGCCTGCCTTTGACAGTCTTTTACCGGTTGCCACTGACCGGCGGGGAGGCGGTGGAAGCTTTCCGGGTAAAAATGGCAATCAAGTCGGTCAAATTCATTTCCCCGTCGGAATTTTATTTTGTGGCGGATTATAACCCGAAAACAGAATGGGCGCTACAACAGGTGGATGGCGACATCCAAAAGGCGGCAAAACTTTTAAAAGAAGAAGCGGACTATCATGTGTTCGACCAACTTCCTTTCTGGTCCAACGGCGTGGGGGTGACCAATGGCCACCGGGATCGGCTGTACTACTACAAAGATGGAGAGGCGGCTGCGATCACCGACCCGTATACCAACGTAAAGGCTTGGGAACTGTTGGAACAGGGCCGGCAGGTGATTTATGTGGCCAATCGGTTTGAGCAGAAAAAGGAGACGCCCACACAGCTAAAGCTGTATGACCAGGCCAGCGGCACCATTGTGGACGTATCGATGGAGACCCCCTTTGGCCACAGCGGCATTACGCCGCTGGCAGGCGACGAGATATTGCTGCTGGGGTCGGATCAGAAGCTGTATGGGCTGAATCAAGACCCGAATTTCTACCGCTACAACTTTAAGACCAGCGAATACAAAGTGCTGGATGAAAGCCATATGCATGCCACCGGCTGTTCGGTGGGCAGTGATGTGAAAATGAGCAACGCATCCTCCCCCTGGCATTATGATGGCAAGGATACGGTCTATTTTATGGAAACAGTAGACGACAGCTGCCAGCTGGTCGCGTTGGATGTAAAAAAGGGCGGTATCCGCCACATCACAGCGCAAAAGGGCATGGTAGTGGAATTCGCGCCGTATGAAAAAGGGTTCTTGACCCTCTGCATCCGTGGGAACGACGGCATTGAGCTTTTTAGAACCGATTTGTCCGGCAAAGAGACCCAGCTGACCCACCTGAACACCCATTTGACAAAAGAATATGCCATCTCCACGCCGGAGGAGCTGACCTTCCAAAACGAGGCGGGGGATGACATCAAGGGCTGGATCATCAAGCCGGTGGGCTTTGACGACAGCAAAAAATATCCGGTGATCCTGGATATCCACGGCGGCCCTAAAACCGCCTATGGCCCCAACTTTTTCCACGAAATGCAGTATTGGGCCAGCTTGGGCTATGGGGTGATCTTCTGCAATCCCACCGGTTCCGACGGCAAGGGCACCAAGTTTTCCGACATCCGGGGCAAATACGGCACCATCGACTACAATGATATCATGACCTTTGTAGACGTCTGCCTGGAAAAATCCCCGTGGATGGACGGGAATCGCATGGGCGTTACCGGCGGCAGCTACGGCGGCTTTATGACCAACTGGATCATTGGCCACACCAACCGGTTCAAATGCGCTGCCTCTCAGCGCAGCATTTCCAACTGGGTGTCCAAGTCCAACACCACCGACATTGGCTATTATTTTAATAAAGATCAGATCGGCACAGACGCATGGACCGATCACGATAAGATCTGGTGGCATTCGCCGCTCAAATACGCGGATCAGTGCAAAACGCCGACCCTGTTTATCCACAGCGACGAGGATTACCGCTGCTGGATGGCGGAGGGCTTACAGATGTACTATGCGCTGAAATACTTTGGGGTAGAAGCGCGGATGTGCTTATTCAAAGGTGAAAACCATGAACTGAGCCGCAGCGGCAAGCCGCTGCACAGGATCCGTCGGTTACAGGAAATCACCCAATGGTTCGACCATTATTTAAAAGGCTGATCTAAAAGGCCCTCTTCCCATGGGAAGAGGGCCTTTTTATTTGCTGTAACGCTACAGGGAAGAAATTTTTTACCGCATTTCCAGCAGCTTGTTTTTCAAATCGCCCTCGATCCGGCGCAGTTCGGCCTCGGCTTCCTGCCGTTTTTGCCGGCCCTCCTGCTGGATGCGCATAACCTCGTCCAAAGTGGAGATCAAGGACTCGTTGGTGGTTTTTAAGGTCTCAATGTCCACAATGCCCCGCTCAGACTGTTTAGCAGTTTCGATCGAGGACATTTTGAGGGTCTCGGCGTTTTTGCGCAGTAGTTCGTTGGTCATATCGGTAACCGCTTTCTGGGCATTTGCCGCCTGCTGGGAATGGGCAACACCCAGAGCCAGGACCATCTGGCTTTTCCACAGGGGGATGGTGTTGACCAAGGTGGACTGGATTTTTTCGGTCATCAGGGTATCGTTATTCTGGATCAGGCGGATCTGCGGCGCCATTTGGATGGAAATGATACGGGTCAGTTCCAGGTCGTGGAGCTTTTTCTCAAACCGGTTGCACATGGCCGACAGATCATTTGCGGCCTGGGCATCCTCAGGCAGCCCGGATTGACGGGCCTTTTCCTGGATAGCAGGCAGCTCGGTGGCCTCTACCTCAGCCAGCTTCTTTTTGCCGGCCAGAATGTACATGGATAGCTCTTTAAAGTAGACCTTGTTCATCTCGTACATCTTATCGAGCATGGCGATGTCTTTCATCAATTGGACCTGGTGATCCTCCAGCACATTGCAGATGCGGTTTACGTTGGCCTCTGCACTGGAATATTTCGCCTTGTAGGTGGAGATTTTGTTGCCGGAGCGTTTGAAAAAGCTAAACAATCCCTTTTCATCGTCGTCCACATTGAATTTTTTCAATTCAACCACGACGTTAGTCAACATCTCGCCGACCTCGCTCATGTCCTTTGTGCGGACATTGTTCAGCGCACTTTCGGAAAAATCGGCAATTTTTTTCTGCGCGCCGGAGCCGTACTGCAAGACCAGATTAGAATTGCTGATCTGGATTTTCTGCGAAAAATCGTCGACCATTTTTTTCTCAGCGTCGGTCAGGGTGCTCTCATCAAAAACGGCGTTTTGGGGCTGTTCAGGTTTGGGCGCCAGCGTCTGCTCCGCGGCGACTTCCAGATCCAGCGTCAGAGATGGGGCCTCCTGCATATCCAACGAGAGCTGAGGGGCGTTTTCCATTTTATTTTCGTCCATAGGGTTTCTCCTCCTATTTTAAATTGACTAGTGGGATTGTCCGCCGAAATCCTTTTGCGTCAGGCCCTCTTGGGCGAGCATGGTTTTCAAAACGCTGATGTCAGCGGAGATATCAATGGCGTCGTTTTGGAACAAACCGTCCAAAAGCGAGGCAAAAGCATCGTTGACGGTGTCGAGAATATCCAGGATCTCTTTTTTAGCGGCCTGGATGTTCTCCCCCTGTACCGGCTGGTTTTCAAACTCTCGGTAAGAGTACACTAATTTAACCGTGGTGGGCAGATAATAGTTCATAAAACGCCGGATTTCGGGAAGCTTTTCCGGGTGCTTTTCCACACAGACGAAAATTTTTCCGGTGACCGTTTCCAACTGGCCCAGTTTATCAGAGATTTCCTGGCCGGGCAGCGCATCGTTGGCCTCCCGGATTTTGCGGATCCATCCCTGCCCCTCGGCGATGACGGCGTCCAACCCATCAGGGTTTTCCTGGATTTTGGCCTGCTGCAGCTCCCGGACTTTGCGGTTTGCCTGGCCGACCCGGTACTGCTCATAGGCTTGATCGGTCAAAATCAGGCAGGTTTCCTCGTCGTCCAGATGACCTTGGGGGAACAAGCCGCTTTTGATCATTTTTCGCAAATCCCGGATCACATATTTGGAAGGTTTTTTAACCGCCGCAGCCAGTACGCCGATGGCGCAGACCTGCCGCCCGCCGATGGCCAACAGGTACTGTTGATACCGGCGCTTACGGAATTTTCCGGTACAATACGCGGCAAAGCAGAAGCTCCCGGTCATGAGCAGCAGCAAAATCAAAAGGCTAGGGAGCATCGAAAACTTAAAGGGGCCGTGCAGGATGTCGGTTGCCGTTTGGTAGGCGCCCTGCAAAAAACAGACCCCCAGAAGCAACCCTGCAAAAATACCAACGGTAGAAGCGGTTTTGCTGGGCAGTTTGACCTTCTGGCGGATTTTGGCCCGCTGCACCTGGCGAGGGGCCGCCTGCCATTGGGTCGTATAGCGGGAGGGAACCCGTTGCACCGGCGTCTGAGGCTGCTGCGCCTGGCGCGTCTGCTGCTTTTTCTGCGCGTCGCTGACCGCGTTGGAAATGTTGGCGCTGATCTGTTCGCCATAAACCGCGGTTTTTTGGATCACGTTCTGGACAGTCGTTCCCAGCGTTTTCTTTAATTGTGTAAAATCGCCGGACTGAAATGCTTTTTCAATGGTTTCCCCGATCAGCTTTTCAAAATCCGGTTCCTGATTGTTCATGATTGAACCCCTCCGTGGCGGAAGTCCCGCAAATTTTGCCGGAAATTTGATTCCAATCCTTATTATAGCCTATTTTGTAGTGCTTGACAATTGTTAAAAATAGTTGATTGTGCTTCTTAAACGGTCGATTTTGCACTGAGAGCAAAATTGGTGAAAGCCGCAGAGCAGTTAAGCGTAGCCATAAATCCCCCGGACAGAGGCTTCGCCCGCGCGGATGGTAAATGTTTCGCCGTCGCTTTGGCAGACCAGCCCGCCGTCCAGCGCAATGGAGACTGCCTGGGCGGTCTCTGCTTCCTGCCCTCGGATCACCTGGACCTGCCGGCCCAATGTGATACAGCGCTCCTGATAGGCAGGTAGAAGGGGGCCGAACCCATCTTGCCGGTACTGCTCCAGGATCGGTTCCAACTCGTCCAGCAGCATAGCGGCCGCAGTCAGTACAGGCCGCGTTTCGCCGGCCTCGGACAAGAGGGACGCAGCGTGAGGAAGGCCATTTTCTTCAAAAAAAGCTGCCGGTTGGCTCAGGTTGATCCCCATCCCACAAACGGCGGAGACCCGGCTGCCTTGAATTGTGCTTTCACACAGGATGCCACAGACTTTTTTGTTGTTTATCAGCACGTCGTTGGGCCATTTGATCCGGGCGCCTTTTCCCAGACTGCGGGCGACGGCCAGTCCGCACAAAAGAGGCAGTAACCCCATATCGCCGATTTTCATAGAATGAAAAAGCACCGAAAGATACAGCGCCTGGCCGGTGGGCGCGCCGGCCCAGTTTTTGCCCTGGCGCCCTTTTCCGGCGGTCTGCCGGTCAGCGATGGCAACGGCGCCGTCGGGGAAATCCCCCCCCTTGAGGTAGTCGTTGGTGGAATCGACTTCTTTTAGATGAATCCAGTGTTTCCCGCACCATACGGCGCGGGAAACAGGCAGTGTTTCCATCCGCTACACCTCCACGATGTTGGTCATGATCCCCTGGCTGGTGATATCCAAAATCCCGTAGGTGGCCCCCCCTTGCCGGGGAATCGACAGGCTGCCGGGATTCATGATGTAAAGGCCGCCGTCGTATTCGGTGTAAGCCACGTGGGTGTGCCCGTACAGCACCACATTGGCCCGGCAGACCCGCGCAGCGGTTTTTAATTCCGAGAGAGTGTGCTTAACGTAATAAGTATGCCCGTGGGTAATGAGAACGTTTTTGCCGGAGAGCTTGACCAGATCGCTGCTTTTGGTGACGGAGCCAAAGTCGCAGTTTCCGGCCACCCAAAGATAACGACGATTGGGATAAAGGTTTTGCACATCCTCAAACTCCCGTTCGCCGTCGCCAAGGTGGATATAGAGATCCGCATCCGGATGTTTTTCCACTACCCGCAGAACATTGCGGAAATTCCGGTGACTGTCGGACATGACGATGATTCGCATCAGAAAGCCTCCCTTCTCCGGTGTGGGTTCAAAGCCTGTCCGGGCAGCCGGAAACCCCGAACGGACAGGAATAGATACCCTAAATGTATCATAGAAATAAAATAATTGGAATAGGTGGTGAGCAGAATGCATGAATTTTTCATTGAGGAAGAAAAGCTGGAGGAATTGCTGCAGCTGGCAAGCGAAAAAACCGGGATCGCCAAAGAGCAGCTGAGGGAAAAACTTTCCGGCATCATGCAGGACGGCCGAATCGTAGTCAATGAGCAGATATACGGGTTGCTTTCCGACCCGAAAAAACTGGAAATGCTGATGAATTCAGGGGTTGTGGGGCGTTTGCTGAAGGAATTGGGGAGGCAGAAGGAATGATGGGCGATCTCTCCGATCTGCTGGGCGGCCTTTTGGGAAGCGAGCCAGGCGGAGACCCCGGCGGGATGGACGGCCTTTTTGATCTGCTGGGCGGGCTATTGCAGTCCGCCCCGGCGGAGAAAAAGGAACCGCCCAAAGAAAAAACACCGGATACGCCTGATTTTGAACAGATCTTGAAAATCATTTCCCAGCTGCAAGCAGATGATAAAAACATCCGGCTTCTGCGGGCGTTGCAGCCCCATCTCACCCCGGAGCGGGCCGCCCGGGCTGAAGACGTGATCAAGATTATGCGGCTGGCGAATCTGCTGCCGCTACTGCGCTTTTCCGGTGGGGCGGAAGAAAAGACAGGCGATGGAGAGGAGCAATGAGTATGGATCGGTGGAACAAGGGAGGATATTCCCGGGAGGAATTTTTGCATATGCGGGAAAACGCGATGCGGCAGCTGCAGGAGCTTGCCCGGCGGCAGCAGCCATTTCCAAAGGCGGCGCCGCCCGGTAAAGAGCCGCAGCGGGAAAAGCCGATAACGCCGCCCACATCAAAAGAAATGCGGCCGCCTGCCGACCTACCGGCGATGCCGAAAACTGAAAACGATACGATGCGGCAACCGTTTGCCCCGCTGCTGCCACCGGACAGCCCTGTAAATAAACCGGAGCCGGAAACGTTAGTGGCGCCGCCAGAGGCCCGATCCGCTCAGGGGGAGCCCCAGGAGCCGCCGGCATATGCGGACCCACAAAAGAAAAACCCGCAGACGGAACAACCGATGGCGTTTTCCCCAGCGATCCTTGCCTTTCCGCCTTCGGCTATGGAGCCGCTGCGGGAAGAATCTGCCGGTACGGAACAGGAGTCTTCTGCACAGCTATTGAACTCGCTTCAAAACATATCGAGGACCATTGAGAACATAGGGCTTTCCTTTGCCGGTCAGCCGGAGGCAACAAAGGCCGCTGCCTTAGAGGCGATACAGGCAGATCCTAAGCCGGAGGCGCCGGACGGTTCACCGGAAAGGTTTTGGCAGACGGATTTTTTGCAGCCGCCCCAACCGCAGGAAGGGGGTTCGCCACCGGCGGATCCCTGGCGCCAGCAACAGCAGGAGCCCTCCGTTATGCCCCATCCACCGTATCATCCGGATGGGTTTGTGCCGGGCAAGCCGGAAAAAGAACCGATGTTTCATCCGGATGCGGTGACCCTGCCGGAGGAGCGGTATCAGCCGCCGGCGCCGCCGCAAAAGCCGCCTTACCAACGGCGCAGTTTTTGGGGCGGGGAAAGTCCTAAAAAAAAATAAACGGGGGCCGACCCGCTATGCTACTGCATCTTCCGCAGAAGGATGGATTGCTGCTGCTGGGCGCATTGATCGTACTGTATGTAAACGGGGCGGACAAAAAGCTAATGCTCGGCATCCTCTATCTGTTGTTATGAAGCGCCCGCCGATTTTGGCAAAACGAAAAGCTGGCGACCGGGGAGAAGCGCAAAAAAAGCTTCCACCGGTCGTTTTGCTGCCGGTAGGATGGTTACAGGCAGCCGCTTCAAATATTTTGGGCGTTGTATGCGAAAAGAGGGTAAAGGGGGATTTTTGATGCAAGATTGCAGCACGGTTTTTCCAACGCGGCAAGCCCGGCCTTTCATCCAGCTGGCCGGTCCCTTAAGCGAAACCTTTCAGGGGGGATATACGCCGCAACAGATTCGGTCGGCCTATGGCTTTTCGGAAGAAATGAATGGCGCGGGGCAGACGATCGCGCTGATTGAAACGGGAAATCAGCCCAATATTCGGGCAGATTTAGAGGTGTTCAACCGCTTTTTTTCCTTGCCGGCAACCTCGCTCACCATTCGGCGGATCGGCCCGGTTCCAACTGCTTCTGATCCCAATTGGGCGTTGGAGGCCACGTTAGACGCCCAATGGGCCCACGTGTTGGCGCCGGGGGCAGAGCTGCTATTGATCTACGCCGCCTCTGCGGGAATCGGGGATTTGATGCAGGCAGTGGATTTGGCGGGCGAACTCGGCGCAGATGTGGTATCCATGAGTTGGGGGCGGACGGAATTTGCCAACCAGACCACACAGGAGCAGATTTTCCGCAGGTACCCGCAGGTCAGCTTTGTGGCGGCTTCGGGAGATGAGTCGGCGATTCCGCTGTACCCTTCCGTTTCGCCGCAGGTTCTTTCTGCTGGCGGCACCAGCCTGGTTTTGTCCGAGGGCGGCGCGCGTATCAGCGAGATTGCCTGGTATGGCGGCGGAGGAGGCCCCAGCCTGTTTTTCCCGATTCCCCCTGCGCAGGAACGGATGGAAGGGGTGCGGGAAAAAAGCGCGGGCATGCGCGGCACGCCGGACGTCAGCTTTTGCGCCGACCCAGATTACGGGGTCGTAGTTTACCAAAGCATGCCCATGTCCGGCTCCAGCGGGTGGGGAAAGGCTGGCGGCACCAGTCTGGCGGCGCCTGCCTGGGCGGCTATCTTGGCCGGTGCGCGGCAATACAGCGGAACCGTGTCCCCCGCAGATTTGTACCGCTTGGCCGGAGGCAGGCAGTATTTGGAGCCGCAACCTTATTTTATCGACATCACCGAGGGGGCAAGCCGCCTGTATCAAGCGCAAAGGGGCTGGGATCTGTGCACCGGCCTGGGGTCGCCTAGGATCGGCCGCTTGCAGGCGGGGCTGGCGCAGCAGGAGTGACACCTTTTCCACGCCATTCATAAAATAGGTAAAACGACCACATGACTCAGTATGCAGGAGGGATTTTATGAGCAAGGGTTACATTGTAACACAGCTTTTTACCGCGCGGCAGGGCCGCCCCATCACAAACGCCACGGTGACGATTTCCCGACCGGGCGCGGACGGGGAAGAAACGGTTCGTACCGTGGCGGTGGATCGGGACGGAAAAACAGAGCCCATCGAGGTGGAGACCCTTCCCCGGGCGCTGTCTTTAGATGAAACATACGAAGGCATTCCGTACAGCACATACGACATTACCATCAGGGCGTTCAATTTTGCCAACCATCTGATCCGGCGTGTGCAGGTGTTCGAGGCAGAAACAACCTTACAGCAGGCCGAACTGGTTCCCTTTGACCGGGAATCTTATGACGATAGCGCGGATTTCATTTTTGAAACACCCATCCACAGTCTTGTCCGGGCCGACTGCGTCGAAAATTGCCCGCCCAAGCAGGCGACTTCGCTGGTGCTGCAAAGCGTGGCTATCCCCAGCCAGATTGTTGTGCATCTGGGCGCACCCCGTTCCAGCGCGGAAAACGTCTATCTTTCGTTCCCGGAATACATCAAAAACGTCTGTTCCAGCGAAATTTATCCCACCTGGCCGGAAAACGCCATCCGCGCCAACATCTATGCCCAGATTTCTCTGGCGCTGAACCGCATTTACACCGAATGGTATCCTAGCCAGGGCTTTAATTTCCAAATCACCAGCTCCACCCAATACGACCAAAAGTTCGTCAAAGGCCGGAACATTTTTGAAAACATCAGCCGGATCGTAGACGATATCTTCAATGTCTATGTCAGCCGCATCGGGTCGCGCGGCCCCTTTTTCACAGAATACTGCGATGGGCGGCAGGTTACCTGCCCTGGGATGAAGCAGTGGGGAACGGTGGATCTGGCCAACCAGGGCTATACGCCGCTGGGCATTTTAAAATACTATTATGGCAACAATATTGAGCTGATCGAGACCAATAACATCCAAGGAATTTCCCAATCCTATCCCGGTACGCCGCTGCGCCTGGGTTCCTCCGGCACCTATGTGCGAATTTTGCAGGCGTCGCTCAACCGGATCCGGCAGAATTACCCGTTGATCGGAAGCGTCACCGTGGACGGCGTATTCGGCACAGCCACCCAAAGCGCGGTCAGGACCTTCCAGAGCATCTTTAACCTCACACAGGATGGCGTCGTCGGCAAGGCCACCTGGTATAAAGTATCCTACATCTATGTGGCGGTAACCAAATTGGCGGAGCTGGGGGCGGAAAACGAAAATCTCCCGTCCGATGCGGGCTCCTATCCTGGCAATGTCCTGCAACAGGGCTCCACCGGCGTAGGCGTTTCCATTGTGCAGTTTTATTTAAGCACGATCAATCTGTTTTACGAGACCATCCCCGCAGTGAATATCGACGGGGTGTACGGCCCAGCCACTGCAAACGCGGTGAGGATATTCCAGCGGCAGTTTAATCTGACGGTAGATGGAGTTGTGGGGAGGAACACCTGGAATAAGCTGTATAAGATCTATCTGGAACTGGTTGCCGAGCTTCCGGGCGTTGGCCGGGAATGCCCCTCGTACCCCGGAACGCCGCTGCAGGTGGGGAATTTCGGCAGGGACGTTAGCACCCTACAGGCGTGGTTAAGCTATATTGCCGACTATGACCCCGCCATCCCCAAGGTGGCGTCCGACGGGATCTTTGGCAGCGCCACCCGCGCGGCGGTATTGGCCTTCCAGCGCAATTATGGGCTGACGGCCGACGGCGTGGTGGGGCAGGCCACCTGGAATCGGCTTTGCCAGGTGGCGGATCAGATTGCCTCCAGCACCACCTCGGACGCATACCCGGGCACGCCGCTGCAGTTGGGCTCCTCCGGCGCCAACGTGCTGAAAATGCAGCGGTATCTCAACTTTATCGCCAATACCTACACCAGCATCCCCCGCGTGTCTACCGACGGGATTTTCGGCAATGCCACCCGCGGTGCAGTGTTGGCTTTCCAGCGCCAGTTTGGCCTGACCGCTGACGGGATCATCGGCCAGCAGACCTGGAACAGGATTGTACAGGTGTACAGCGATTTGCAGACGCGGGCAGCGGTAATCCCAAATGTCATGGCCTCCTGGGACGGCACGGGCCCTGCACAGCGTGATTCTGCGGTCCTTCCCGGCAGCCAGGACTTTTTGGAAGAGGATGAAAGGCAGCGTATGCGCACCAGGATCCGGCAGCTGCAAGGGCAGTTAAACGACCTGCTGCAGAACCACCCGGAGCTTTCGACGGCGGACAGGAGGGCTTGGCGGGACGATCCGATGCTGGAGGCCAGCCTGTTCGATCAGAAAAACGGCTTTCCGGATCGCGAAACAAGGTCTTGACCGGATGCTGAAAATAGGCATAGCAAAAGGGCGGGAGGATTCCTCTCGCCCTTTTGCCGGTTTGAAACCGTCTATGGGTGTAAAATGGCCTGCTTGAGGGTGTCGACTGCCTGCTCCAGCAGCTCCATGGGGATGTTCAAAGCAGGGAGCAGCCGGACTTTGTCTTTTGCGGTCAGTACCAGCACGCCCTTTTTTAGGCAGGCAGCCGCAATATCCTGAGGCGGCGCCTCGGTTTCAATCCCCAGCATCAGCCCCATGCCGCTGATGCTTTTGACGCCGGGCACGCCGGTGAGCGCCCGGAGGATAAACTTCGATTTTGCCATCACAGCGTTCATCAGCGGCTGGTTCATCCGTTCAAGGACGCTCACAGCCCCTGCCGCGCAAACGGGGTTGCCGCCGAAGGTGGATCCGTGCATTCCGGCGGAGAGCACCCCCTGCGTTTTGGGCCCGAAGAGGGTGGCGCCAAGGGGCAGGCCGCCCCCCAGCCCCTTGGCGGTGGAGACGATATCCGGCTCAATGTCGTACTGCATGTAGGCGTACAAGCTGCCGCAGCGGCCGTTCCCGGTCTGTACTTCGTCCACGATGACCAGGATGTCCTTTTCCGCCGCTAGCCGGGCGGTCTCCCGCACAAAGGATTTGCGCAGGACATTGACGCCGCCTTCCCCTTGGACCATCTCCATCATCACCGCGCAAACAGCGGGATCAGAAAGCTTTTCCTTCATATCTTCCAGATCGTTGGCGTCAGCATAGATGAAACCGGGCAGGAAGGGCCCGAAATGCTGGTGTAATGCTTCCTGACCGGTGGCGCTCAAAGTGGCCAGCGTCCGGCCGTGAAAGCTGTTTTTCAAGGTGACGATGGTGTTGCGTGCGCCGCCGGAGCGGTCGTTGCCATATTTGCGGGCAGCTTTTATGGCACATTCGTTGGCTTCTGCGCCGGAATTGGAGAAAAAGACCTTTTTCATGCCAGTTTTTTCGCATAAAAGCGCCGCCAAGCGGGTCTGGGGCGCAGTGTAGTAATAGTTGGAAACGTGCTGTAGACAGGAAAGCTGCCCGGCAACGGCCTCGCACCAGACGGGGTCGGCGATGCCAAAACTGTTGACCGCGATGCCGCCGCCCAGATCAATGTATGACTTACCGGCTTCATCCCAGATCAGGGAGCCTTTGCCTTTGGTAAAAACGACGGGAAACCGGTGGTAGGTGTTGGCGATATACTGCTCGTCTAGTTGCATGATATCCATAGATACCCCTCCTTTTTTAAGCGGTGAACATGGTGCCGATCCCTTCGTCAGTTAAAATTTCGATCAGGATGGCGTGGGGAATGCGCCCGTCCAGAATAAATACTCGCCGCACCCCCTGACGGATGGCTTCGATGCAGCATTCGACCTTCGGGATCATGCCGCCGGAAATCACCCCTTCCCGCATCAGCCGCGGCGCTTCGCTGGCCTTTACTTCGGGGATTAGGGTAGCAGGGTCGTCCTTGTCCCGTAACAGCCCTGCGATATCGGTCATGGAAATGAGGCTTTCGGCGCCCAGCACGCTGGCGATCCGGGCGGCGGCGGTATCGGCGTTGATGTTGTAAACATTGCCGTCAGCGTCGTACCCCACAGTGGCAATCACAGGGATATAGCCCCTTTCCAGCAAATCTAAAATCGGCTGCGGATTGACGCCGGTAATCTCGCCCACAAAGCCCAGGCGAGTGTCCAGGGGCTTTGCAGTGAGCATCAGCCCGTCCATGCCGCAAAGGCCGACTGCTTTACCGCCGGCATTGCCCAAAAGGCCCACCAGGCTTTTGTTGATCTTGCCGGCAAGCACCATCTGCACCACCTGCGCCGTCTCCTCGTCGGTGACCCGCAGGCCGTCCACAAACCGACTTTCCTTGCCCAGCTGTTTCAGCGTTTGGGAAATTTCCGGCCCGCCGCCGTGGACTAGCACAACTTTAATTCCGATCAGGGACAGCAGCACAAGATCCCCCATGACGGTGTGCTTGAGTTCTTCATTGACCATGGCGTTGCCGCCGTATTTAATGACGACGATCTTATCATGATAGTTTTGAATATACGGCAGGGCATGGGTCAAAATCTCCGCCCGCTGCGAATTGGTTAACTGCATGTGCGTTTCCTCCTATCAGGTGCGGTAGTCACCGTTGATTTTGACATAATCGTAGGTCAAGTCGCACCCCCAGGCGGTGGCGGATTCTCCGCCGCTGCCTAGATCCACCAGGATTCTGATCTCGTCTTTGGACAAGACGCTTTTGGCCTCGTCCTCCGAAAAGTCGGTCCCGGCGCCGTTTTGGCAGACGTCTACCTGCCCGGCGGCGGAGGAGAACGAGACAGCGATTTTGGAAACGTCCAGCGCCGCGCCGCTGTAGCCGATGGCACAGAGCACCCGGCCCCAGTTGGCGTCTTCCCCGAACATGGCGGCCTTTAATAGGCTTGAGCAGATAACCGATTTTGCCACCACCCGGGCGGTGGACTTGTCCGCCGCGCCGGTGACGGTACAGGTCAGCTGTTTGGTAGCCCCCTCGCCGTCTTTGGCGATGGCTTGGCACAATTCGCAGGTCACCGCGTGCAATGCCTGGCAGAAGGCGTCGTAATCGGGGCCCTCTGTCTCGATAGGCGGATTCTGCGCCAAACCGTTAGCCAGAACGCTGACCATGTCGTTGGTGGAGGTGTCCCCGTCTACGCTGATCATGTTAAAGGAATCGAGGATATCTGCCGACAGGGCTTTTTGCAGCAGCGCAGGGGAGA
Source organism: Oscillospiraceae bacterium (assembly GCA_028692035.1). Taxonomy (GTDB): domain Bacteria; phylum Bacillota; class Clostridia; order Oscillospirales; family Ruminococcaceae; genus UBA3818. The sequence continues at coordinate 10,001 of JAQUYD010000003.1, read as the reverse complement.
TGGCGACATCGGTGGTCACAAACACCAGCATGGTGGCCATGTTGGGATGGATCATGCCGGAGCCTTTGGCAATTCCGCCGATGTGGCAGCATTTACCGCCGATCTGAAAAGAATAGGCGGTTTCTTTTTTCACAGTGTCGGTGGTCATAATCGCTTCTGCCGCGTCGGCGGAACAGCCGCCCAGAGCGCCGACCAGCGGTCCGATGCCCCGCTGGAAGGGCTCCATCGTCATGGCCTGCCCGATGACGCCGGTAGAGGCTACGATGATATCTTCCGCTGGAATGCCCAGCTGCTGGGCCAGCAGCGCGCAGGTTCCTTCGGCGATCTCCATGCCGTTGGCGTTGCAGGTGTTGGCGTTGCCGCTGTTGCAGATGATCGCCTGGGCCTTGCCATCCTTCAGATGTTTTTGGGTTACGTAAAGGGGCGCGCCCTTGACCAGGTTTTGGGTGTATACACTGGCCGCCGCCGCCGGGATCTGGCTGAAAATCAGGGCCAGATCCCGTTTGGCCTTATTTTTACGAAAGCCGCAGTGTACCCCGGCAGCTTGGAATCCCGCTGCGGCGCAAACGCCGCCTTTGATCTGTTCCATTTTGCTCTCTCCTTTTATAAAACCAGGCCGCAGGTTTCCTTTAGCCCCAGCAGAATGTTCATACATTGTATCGCCGCGCCGGACGCGCCTTTGCCGAGATTGTCGTACTGGGCGATCAGCAGCGGCCGCTCATCGCAGCCGGCGACCAACAGTTCCATGCCATCCTTCCCGGCCATGGCGCCGGCGGGGAGAAACCCGCCGCAGGTTTCGGCGTAGTCCAGCGGCACCAGCGGCAGAACCTTGACCAGCGTCTGCCCAGCGTAATGGGCCTCCAACAGCTGGTGCAGCTCTTTGCGCCCGTATTTCTTTTGCAGGAGCGCCGGGAAAATAGGCAAGGTGACCTGCATCCCGGCGTAGAAATCCCCGACAATGGGGCAGAAGACCGGCGGCGCGTCCAACCCGCAAAGCGCCTGCATTTCTGGTAGGTGCTTGTGCTGCTGGCCAAGACCGTATTGGCGGGGGCTATCCAGTAGCTTGTCCCGTTCAGAGGCTTCATACTGGGCGATCATTTTTTTGCCGCCGCCGGAATAGCCCGTAAGGGAATGGCAGGAAAAAGGATAGTCCGGCCCGGCGGCCCCTGCGCTGACCAAAGGATAAGCCAGCGCGATAAAGCCGCTGGCATGGCAGCCGGGAACAGCCACCAGGCTTCCCGTCTCGATTTGTCTTCGGTGACCGGCAGACAGCTCCGGAAAGCCGTAAGCCCAACCTGCCGCGGTTCGGTGGGCAGTGGAGGTGTCGAGGATTTTTCCGTGGCACCCCTGCGCCAGCACCACCGACTCTTTGGCCGCCGCGTCCGGTAGGCAGAGGAAGGAAATATCCGCCTGGTGCAGCAACTCTTTTCGAGCCTTTGGATCCTTTCGGACTTCTTCCGGCAGGGTCAGCAAGGTAATGTCCGGCCGGTTTTGAAACCGCTCGAAAAGGCGCAGCCCAGTGGTGCCTTCTTTTCCGTCAATGAATACGCGGGTCATGTGCGGGCCTCCTAATAAATGTGAATAATTATCCTGAATATTATAATACTATAAATAATAATACATAATTATTCTAATAAGTCAAGAAATAATGCATAAAAATAAATATTTTGGTGTGTTCTATACAGAACCTGATTCTTCGGTTCCGGCAGTTTGGTCTATCTTGACAAGAAAAAAGCGCTCCTATCAAAGAAGCGCCAGGAACAGGCGGGTTAGAAAAAATGCCAGCAGGCCGCATAAAGGAAAGGTCAAAAGCCAGGCGGCCAGCATCTGTCGGACAATGGAAAGATTGACCGAGCTTCGGAGCCGGGCGGCAGAGCATCCAGCCAGGGCGGCGGTTTTGGTGTGGGTGGTGCTGACGGGCAGGCCCAAAAGCGAAAGGGCCAGCAAAGCCCCTGCCGAGGAGAGATCTGCCGCCACCCCCTGGGATTTATCGATCTGGACCATCTCCATGGCGGTCTTTTGGATGATTCGTTTTCCACCGCATAGGGTGCCGAGCCCCATGGCTACAGCGCAGACAGCCGCCAGGGCAAACTGTGGGTGCGAAGGAACCTCGGGCCCATCCTGGAGCAATGCCCATGCAAGGCCCAGAACGGCGGAAAACTTCTGGCCGTCCTGCCCGCCGTGCATAAATGCTCCAGCAGCAGCTCCAGCCCTTTGCCAGTGCACAAGAGCCTTTTCCCGCAGGCTCGAAAGGGCTGGCCCGGCGGCCCGGTAGAGCAAAAAACCAAGCAGAAACCCCAAGCCCAGCGAGAGAAAGAGCCCTGCCGCCACCGGCTGCCAATCCTGCCAACGGATTCCCCCATCTTGGCCCAGCGCCAGCCCGCCGCCCAACATCCCGGCCATCAGCCCATGGCTTTCGCTGGTTGGGATGCCCCAAAACCAGGCGGCAGCGGCGAATAAGACCACCGCAAGAAAGCACCCCGATAGCGCGCAAAGGCCGCCGTTTTCCGCCAGGGCAAAGTCAGACAGGCGCAGCATGGTTCTGGCGACCTGTCCGCCCAGCAGGCAAAAAAGCAGCGCCCCCATCAGGTTGCAGGCGGCGGCCATCCAGGCAGCGGGGCGGTAATGCATACCGCCGGTGGCGACGATCCCGGCGATGGCATTGGGTGCATCGGTCCAGCCATTGACAAAAATCAGGGCCAAAACGGAGAAAAAAAGCAAAATTTGCAAAAAATCCGCCCCCTTTTTGCTAAAGAATATGCGAAAAAAAGGCAAAAAAGAAGCCGCCTCGAATCGGTTCGAAGCGACGGATTTGGTGCAAATTGAAAAAAGGACAATGAAGACGGAAACAGCTATTGCAGGGCCAAACGGTACAGGTCTCCTTTTTTGTAGCCAGTTTCCTTGGCCACCTGTTTTGCCGCATCGGACACAGAGATCCCCGATTCCCGCAGGGCTTTGACCTGCCCGACCGCCTCATCAAGGGATAGGGAGGTCCTTTCCGGCTCCGGCGCCCCTTCGACGATCAGGACATATTCTCCCCGTGGCGATTTTTCCCGGTATTGCGCTAAGGCCCCGGAAAAGGTGGTGCGGATGACCTCTTCGTGCAGCTTGGTCAGCTCCCGGCACAGGGCGACGCGCCGGTCCCCCAGCACCGCCAGCATATCCTGCAGGGTGTAGATTAGCTTGTGAGGCGCTTCAAAAAAAATCAGGGTGTGGCGGTCATTTACAATCTCCCGTAGGTGCGCCGCCCGATTTTTATTGTTGGTGCTCAAAAAGCCCTCAAAAGAAAAGCGGGAGGTGGGCAATCCTGAAACCGCAAGGGCGCTGATCGCGGCGGAGGGGCCGGGGATCACGACGGTGGGAATGCCACGGGCGGCGCACAGACCTACCAAATCTTCGCCGGGGTCGGAGATGCAGGGCATACCCGCATCGGTGACGATGGCGCAGTTTTCGCCGGATTCAATGCGGGCCAGGATCTCTTCGCCCCGCTCCCGCAAATTGTGCTGGTAATAGCTGGTCATGGGCTTTTTGATCTCAAAATGATTGAGCAGCTTTTGGGTGACCCGGGTATCCTCCGCGGCAATGAAGTCCACCTCCCGCAGGGTTTGCGCTGCCCGGGGCGAAAGATCGGACAAATTCCCGATGGGGGTTCCAACCACATATAAAGTTCCGGTCATAGGGCACCTTCCTGTCTTAGAGATTCTCCTGTTTGTGATAAATGTCCAGCAGCTCCCGGGAAAAGCCTCCTTCCCCTTCGATCAAAAGGGGCGGTTGCACCGTTATATGGGGTTTGGAGCCTTTTTTTCCCTCGACGAGAAACAGCCAAGGGGGCGTATCGTGCCGCTGCTGGACAAAGCGCAACCGTTTGGGTTCGATTCCAGCCTCCCGCATGGCACACAGGGTGTCGCACAGCCGCTCTGGCCGCTGGCACAAACACAGCCGCCCGCCAAAGCGAAGCAGCCGTCCGGCTGCCTGGCAGACGTCCTCGATGGTACACAGCACCTCGTGCCGGGCGATTTTTTCCGCGGCTGTTTCACTTAAAATGCCGCTGCCTTGGGCTTTATAGGGCGGATTGCAGGTCACCAGATCCAGTGGCCCGCAGGGAAGAACGGAAAGGGTTTTCAAATCGGCCAAAAGAGGGAGCAGCCGCCCATGTAGGCCGTTTTCCCGCACCGTTTGTTCCAACTGCCAGACGGCCTGGGCTTGCACGTCCACGCCATAGCATAGCTGGGGCGGCTGGTCCCGGAACCATAAAAGCGGGATAATGCCACAGCCAGTACCCAAATCGCAACAAAGATCCTTACGCCGGGGCGCGGCAAAATCGGAGAGCAGAAACGCATCGGTCCCAAACTTATGGGCGGGACTGACGCAGATGGAAAGGGAAGGGCCCAGCGCTTCCCACTGGACGGATTGTTCCATAAGTCCCCCCTAGTTTAACTCCAGCCGACGGCACAGTTCGTGCATCACCTGGCTTTTGCACATGACAACCATACGGTCTCCGCTTAAAAGCTGCGTGTTGCCGCGGGGGATGATCAGGCTGCCGTCCCGGAAGATGGAGACAACAATGGATTCCACCGGCAGATTCATCTGACTTAAGGTTTTGCCGTGAAATTTGTAATCCTGGGGCAGCTCCAGTTCACTTAAGGAAGCCTCGCCTCGGTTTAAGCTCATCAGCTCTTTGATGACCGCCGTATCCACCTCATGCTCCAAAAGCCGGGCGATATTGTCGGTGCTGCTGATTGGAATGTCAACGCCCAGCTGTTTCATCACCGACAGATTTTTGGGGTTGTTCACCCGCGCAACGGTACGGCCAATGCCGAAATGACGTTTGGCAAGCTGGCAGGCCACCAGATTGTCCTCGTCCTGCCCGGTTACGCCAATCAGCGCGTCGCACCCGCGGATGCCGGCGCTTTCCAACGTATCCAGCGACGAGCCGTCCCCTTGGATGACCGGTAGGTCCAGGCTGTTGGCGATCCGGTGGCAAGCGGCAGGGTCTTTTTCGATGAGCACCGGGTCATGCCCGTGCTCCAGCAGCGTCTGGGTTAGGTAAAACCCGATTTTACCGCCGCCGACTACAATCACTTTCATCGCAATCTCTCCATCGTTTCAAGTTTAATCGATTCGCCGCGCCGCGATCAGCAGGTCGCCAGGCTGCAACGTCTGTTGGTCGTTGAGAGCCAGGGTGAAATCGCCGTTTAAATGCAGCGCGCCAAGCAGATGGGTATCGGGCAGGTTCAAATCTTTTAAGTATCGGCCGATCCATTCCTTTTGCGGATGGACGGTGTAATAGGACAGGGTGGCGTTGCCAATCAGGGTATGCCGCGCCTCGTAAGACCCGGACAGGGCGGAAAGTACCACGTCTACGGTGAGGTTGGTCGGGCTGATGGTGCGGATATCAAAGGTGGAGAAAATCTTTTCGCGCTTGGGGTCAAAGATCCGGGCCAGCACCGTTTTGGTGTGGAAGAGCTCCTTGGCCATCTGGCAGATCATGATGTTGACATTGTCGTCCTCGGTCATGGCTAAAATGGCGTCGCATCCTTCGATCCCCGCCCGTTTGAGCACGTCTTGGTCGATGGGGATGCCGCTGAGGGTATAGCCGGAAAAATCCGAGTCCAGCAAAGCAAAGTGGGATTCTTCCCGGTCCAGCACCGCCACATCATGGCCCATCCGGCTCAGCTCAGAAGCCAGCATGGAGCCGACCTTACCGCACCCGACAATCAAAATATTCATAGCTTCCTCCAATTTATAAGGGAATGGAACTGGTGTTATTTTTTCGGCGCCCGAAAAACCAGCAGTCGGCAGTTTCCGCTGCCGTCAAACCGCTCGATTTCGTAATCCAAAGGGCCGTCCCGGTAAATCTGGTCGTAGGCCTCGTCCAGCCCGTCGGTCCGGCAGTCATACGTTAGCCAGCCGCTGTCAGGCAGGTCGATCCGCGCCGCCTGCGCCTGGGGATAATCGGCTTGGAGCGTTTCCGGCAAAGAGAGCGGTTCCTGATCCACCCAGCCGATCAGGTAGGAAAGGCTGTCGTCCTTCCAGCCAAAGCCGATTCCGCTTAATGTTTCGATGGGGTAAAAACCGGCCATATAGTCCCAAAACGCGCCGATGTTATCGTATTGCTCTCCGTTTTGGCAGGAAAAACGCAGTAAAACGCCGTTGGCAGTCATAAAAAACCTCCTCATAGTTATCAGTCAAGCATAGAAGGCAACAATCAATACCTTTATTATACACGCGGGATCAAAGAAAAACAATCAGTGCAGGGTAAGAGACAAAAAACGGCGCTCCCAAAAGCGCCGTTTTTGCGAGAACAGAAAAGCGTTTCCTACGCGGTCGCTCCGGGGCGGGGGCCGGGCGGATCGTTTTGCAGGTCCGCCAGGATTTTTCGGAAGCGGAAGGTAAACATCAGTACGGTCACGCTCACGGCCAGAAAATCCGCCACCGGTTCCGCCAGAAATACGGCGAACACCTTGTCCTGAAAAAACAGCGGCAGAATAAAAATCAAAGGGATCAGCAGGATCACCTTTCGCAGCAGGGCCAAAAACAGGGAGACAGCCGCCTGGCCTAAGGCGATGAAGGTTTGCTGGCAGGCGATCTGCGCGCCGAAAAACAGGAAAGTCCCCATGTAAACGCGCATCGCCCAGACAGAGGTCCCGACCAGCGCCGCGTCGGAGCTGAAGATCAAGATGAACGCCTGGGGAACCAGCATACAGCCGGCCCACAAAACGCAGGTGAAAACCATGCAGCAGGTTAGCAAAAGATGGAACGCTTTTTTGACCCGATCGGCGTTGCGGGCGCCAAAATTGTAGCTGATGATGGGCTGGGCCCCCTGGGTCAAACCCATTAGCGGGAGCATGCCAAATTGCATTACGCTGGTCAAAATCGCCATGGCGCCTACGGCAGAATCGCCGCCGAAGCGTTGCAACTGGGTATTAAAGCAGATGGACAGAAGGCTTTCGGTGGACTGCATAATAAAGGGGGAAATCCCCAGCGCCAGCACCGGGCCGATGATTTTTGGATTTAACCGCAGATGGGCGCGGCGGATGTGCAGGGTGGTTTTTTGACCGGTTAGAAACGCCAGTACCCACACGGCGGAGACAGCCTGAGAGAGGATTGTTGCCCATGCGGCGCCCTGTACCCCCAAATCCAGAACGAAAATGAAGATCGGGTCCAGCACAATATTACAGGCCGCGCCGATGATGGTGGTTTTCATCCCTACCCGGGCAAAACCCTGGGAGGTGATAAACATGTTTAGACCCATCACAGTCTGTACAAAAATGGTCCCGGCGGCGTAAATCCGCAGGTATCCGGCGGCGTACCCGATGGTGCTGGCGCCAAAGGCCATCAACAGCGGCTCGCAGAACAAAAGGATCACAGCGGTGAGAACCACAGAGATACAAAGGAGCGCTGCACAGCAGTTGCCCAGGATTTCTTCCGCCGTGAGATTGTCCCGGCGGCCCATAAAAATCGCCGCCCGGGCCGCACCGCCCATACCGATCAGCGAGCTAAACGCGGTGATCAGGGTGATGACCGGAAAGGTTACGCCTACGCCGGTGAGGGCGGTGGCGCCGATTACGGGAATGTGGCCGATGTACATCCGGTCAACGATGTTATATAAAAGGTTGATGATCTGGGCAGTAATAGCCGGAACAGCCATCGAGAATAACAGCGTGCCGATCTTTCCAACGCCAAAATCCGCCTGAGCGGTTTTCTTCAATTAAGCCGACTTCCTTTCATCTGGCCGAAAACGGCATTATTCAAACTGGCAATTTTCGCCGTCGTCTTCGCAGGGATCCTGGTTTAAGGCGCCGACCATATCGCGGCCCTGCACCAGATTGATCTGCCGGGCCTGCTGAACGGCCTCATCCAGCAGTTCCATGACGGCGCGGGGCCCTTTGATGGAACGAAGCTCCTTGGTGGGCGTATCGCTGTCCTTGGCGTGCAGGGTAATGGTGCCGCAGCCGAAAATCCGCTGGGAGAGGGGGAGGGACAGTTTTTTGTCGGTGACCCGGTAAAGCATGATCTCATCCTCGTGGATGTTCAAAAAACCTTTCCGGGTGATAAATTTTTCTGTTGTAATAATATAGCGGGTGAAGTTGAGGGCAAGACCCAAAAAATTGTGAGGCTTATCGGTCCAAAGCTGATTTTTCATCGGTTCCATGATGATGCTCCCTCCAAAATAAAAAAATAACGGAACGACCGCCCCGCGCCCGGGCCTATTTTGCAAAACAGGGACGAAAGCCGCCATAGGACGTGCAGGGCGGTTGATAGCAGCAGAAGGATTTTTTTAATTATACCAGGAATATCGAAAAAGAACAAGGCAGTCCCCCAATTGCACCTGTCAGAGGGACAAGATTTTTCGGGCCGACCTTGCCAGATAAAAAAACCTTGACTTGGAGTGAACACCAAGTGATACACTGTGCTTCACAGAAAAATCCATTTTGAGGAGGGTTATCACCGTGAGAGACAGATCTTTGACCGGTGGCGCTAAAAAAACGCTTGCGCCGAGATGCGCAAAGCGGGTTCGCTATATCACCTCTTTTATCGCCGTGCTAAGTCTGCTTTTTTGTTTGTGCGGATGCGCCGAAGGACAAGGGGCGGTAACGCCATCTTCGTTTCCAGTATCCGAGAATTTGGAGGAATCCGGCGCCATTTCCGCACCGGAGCAGGCGCAGTCCGCACCGGAGCAGGAACTGCCGACGACGGACGAATATATTGCGACCGTTGTTGCAGACTGCCTTGAGCAGTTTTACGATCCGGATATGAGCGAGTACGAAAAAACAAAGGCCGCCTTTGATTTCCTGATCGAAAAAGGGACCTTTGCAGAGCCGGTCGCATTCGATATCTGGCGCCTGCGCAGCAGCGGCGACAGAATACCGGATTACATCGAAAACCGGTCGTTGAGCATGCTAGTCTTTGGCCAGGGCGCCTGTGAAGATTATGCCAGCGCCCTTTTCATGCTGTTGACGGCGATGGGGCTGGAGGCAGAATACGTTCCAGGTCTGACCTATGCCGTGGAGGGCGGGCTGACGGATCATGCATGGAACCGGGTGAAGATTGATGGCGTATGGTACCATTTGGACTGCGAATTGGAGGCTGGGATCCGAAAGGATCATGTTGTCGTTTACAAATATTTTTTAAGGGGAGACGCCACCATGAGCGCTTCTCACTACTGGGGCCAACGGCTTATCGATTCGGGGATCCTTTCAAAAGAACAAAACGCAGAAATTGCGGCGAACTATCTTGGCTCGGCTTGCCCCCAAGATTATCCTAGGCCGGAACACAAAACGATCGAGTCCCTTCCAGCAGAAGACCCATCTGCCATTATGGAGCGGCTGCAAGAGGAAAGAACCGCGTTTGAAGAACAGTACGGACCGCTTGCGCCGATGCGCGTCAATGTTTTGCCGCCAGTGTTTGGGGTCTATTCTGGATACCGCATCAACGCCGTTACATATTACCGCGAGGGGCGGACGCCCCATAGTATTTTCGACGCCTTGATTATCCCCTTGTCTGATGCGGAAACCGCGTCGTAAAAAGGGCGGAAATCACAAAAGAGGGCAGCGGTCGCTGCCCTCTTTTGTGATTGATTCACCGAAACAAATACCCTATAAAGCACAGCAATTATATTTTTGGCATCAAGCCAATTTAATTCGACGATTTTTTCTGCGCCAATGAGCACAACCGGCGATTTGTCAAGTTTAGTCGCCCATCCCGCCCCATTGCACAAACCGAAGTAAAAAAGAATTTTTGCATCAACTTCCGAATGAAAAACTTCTGATATTCGATGTCCCAGACCTTTTATGGCATTTAGAAAGCTATCGTGCGCCTGGGATAATCCCCCCTATGAAAAAACGTCGCTTAAGCGAAAACTTAAGCGACGTTTTTGTGTTTCCTGCACTACTTTGATACAATGCACCATTTTCTGCCGTCGGCGAGCTTTCGTTAACGAGCAGGGTATCGCTAACGAGCAATAATGCTGATTAGTTTTCGGTGCCTGCTTGAATTTA